>CBFIIO010000003.1:0-239680 GCA_965662465.1 Planctomycetota bacterium
GGTCTACGACAAAAACGGCAGGCAGACGCACACAGTCGTGTGGAAGAACGGCGAATTCGTCAAGTAGCCAACGCCCGCCACGCGCCTGCGAATCCACGTTTAGTCGCAAACGATAAACGCCCCGCGATCCTGCGCTATCCGTGCTTGCGGGCCACTTCCTTTGCAAGATCGAGTTCCGCACTTGCCGCGTAGCGACGCGTGACCCGATCATCCTTGTGGCCGAGGGCAATGCGTGCGACTTCGATGCCTTCGCTTCGAGCAAGTTCGGTGCCCTTTGCGTGTCGTAGTCGATGCGGTGACCAGCGCGGGATGCCAGCGCGGTCGCATGCTCGATGGATGGCTTTGCGGTAGGCGTCTCTGCCGTAGTGGTCACCGACTGGCTGTGCTTTGGCCTGGTTGCACGCATCGCGTGCGCGTTGGCTGGGAGTGAGTGGCGTTTGACGTGCGGCACGACGTCTGACCTTCTGTTCTGCCATCGAGTCGCGGGGTGAGAATAGGTAGCCACCATCTATTCGCAGCAGGGGCTTCAGGACGGCCTGTGCTTCTGGACCTAGTGCAACTACGCGATGCTTCCCTCGCCATGAGTTCTTGTGCTGAGGGAGGGTGTAGAGCCACACGTTGCCGCTGCGATCGATGTCAGACATGCGGATGTTTAGAGCCTCAGACGGACGCATGCCGGTGCACCACTGGAGTCGCACGCATGCCGCAAGTGGGATGGCTAGGTGTGCAAGGACAGGCTCGACCATTGACCACGGGACTGCCAGCACTGGATCGTTCTCTCGCGCACCGGACCGACCGATCGGCAAGCTGCGTAGAGCCAATAGCTCATGCCAGATCGATCCAGGCAGCAGCTTGCGCTCGGTGCCCCAGCGGAACACCTGCTTGATGCGGCGCACGGATGCATTGATGTAGTTACGGGTACGCTTCTTACCGGTGCCGGGGATCGGCTTGCCTTGGTTGTCTTTGGCGCAGCGATGTTCGGTGTCGAGCAGCAGTTCGCGGACGGCGTTGAGTTCGGTTACCGAGAACTCGTCCGTGGGTGTGTCTCGATGGAGTTGCAACAGTGGCCGTAGGGCGAGGCGGAAGTTTCTAACTTCGCCAGACTGTTTGCCATCGGGGCCGACGTAGTAGCGCTCGGCATGAGTCAAGAACTCGGCGCTCAGCTGTGCAATGGTGGGCCATTCACTTTGGTGCCGAATGAGTTTCGGTCGCGTGGTGATAGGCCTGTGAGCTAAGTAGTCAGCGAGCACCTTGCGGTAGCGTCGCTCACACTCGGTCGAGCCGTGCTTGCCTAGGTAGACCATCCGACGGGTGCCGGACTTGTCACGGAGAAGAACGACGCCCTGACCACTACTTTTGTGGTGGACGAGTGCTGGGATACGCAGCTTCTGGGAACTCACTGGTGATCTCCTGCTGTATTTTTACAGCAGCTAGAAGGTGATCAGTGCGTTCCCCTCGAAGAGGCGAAGTGCCCAAGTGCTTGGGAGCTAACGGGAAAGAATGGAGCGGGTGATCGGAGTCGAACCGACGACATTCAGCTTGGGAAGCTGACGTTCTACCACTGAACTACACCCGCTCAGATGTTGGCTTAGACCAGCGCCTGATGGTCGCTCATTGGGTCTGCTACGTCAAGCATGCGGGCGGGTGTTGTGAGCCACAATGAGGTAGCGATGTAGCGAAGATGAACTGGCCCGCATGGCTTCGCTGGTTATTGATACTCGAAGCGCAATACGTGGGCGATGTTGGAGACCACGCGTCCAGATGCTGATTGCAAATTGCCTTCGATAGTCGCCATGTCCAGGGATGGAGATGCCCCGATCGTCCACGAGAGTGCATCGGTGGTCGCTTCAGTTGCCCAGTCAAACCATTGCGTCGTGAAGCCAAGGCCTTGTAGTGCCGGGTTGTTGGGAAGGTCTAGTGTCCAGCTACCGTAGCCAATGGTGGGAGTTAGAAAGTTCGTCAATGCGACTGGTGCCACAATGTCTAACGTTGAGAGCATTAGATTGCAGTTGCCAGGTGGACCAAAGCCGAGCAAGGCTAGCGGCATACTTGGCCCCGCATGACCGGTCATGGCTAAGCTCAAGAAGTTTGGGGTGCCGAGAGTTGTGAACTTGGCCGTGCTGCCAACAACTAGGCTGTATTCGTCGACGTATGCGTGGTGGCTGTAATTGCCGCATCCGCCGCCAATATTTTGAACAGTTCCACGCGCGTCTTCGCCCCGAGCGTCAGCTATCCAGTTTTCGGCCTCTAGGCCGGGGACTGCCGAACCACTTATGTCAACGCAGAGGCGCCCACCATTGTAGGTGAACGGCGTTTGGAAGGCGATCTTGATGGTGTTGGTTGCGCTCCACGCGACGTTAGGGCCAACCACCGCCGGCGAAGTCGGTAGCGTGACCTGGCCACTGTATACTTGAACGACGTTCCCTGAGACGTTTAGGGCAAAGTTGCGAGAACAATCGTAAGTAGGCGCGATCATGGAGCTGATCGAGACCGTAAGTTGCGCTGCTCCAGCGTCGAAGTTCGTCGAGGTTGCGTCGCGACGAAACTCGATTGCAGTCAGTTGCTTGCCGACGAGTTGTGTCAGGTGGGCGGCTCCAATGATTGTCTGCTCTCTGAGCTCTAGGTTGGCACCTGGAATGCTCGCCAGTGCATTTGCGTCCATAGAGGCATAGGCCGATGGAATGACATGGTGGCTTTGAGACCGCGCCGTCATGCAAAGTCCGCTGGCTATCAAAATGGGTATTAGGATCTTCATAGTGTGCCAAGTGGGGTGGTCAGGGTGAGGGAGCAATGATTGGGATTGTTATCGTTGTGACGTCGGGGCCATGTCTCACAGTAATGAATAGATACTCTCCCGGAGTATTGGGGACTGGCACCGTGATCTTTCGATTAGGACCTACTTGGAGCCGCACGACGGTGTTTGGCCCGCCGTTGTCTACCCAGACTTCTCGATCTCCACGTGTCAACGTGATCTCGACGGTTCCGCCAGCAGCAGCGGTAGACGGTCCTTGGATTCTGTTGCTGCTTTGCATGATTACCGAACGCTTTTAAGGCGAGGAACCAATTCGATGAGGTGTTCCGCAGGTTTGCCGGATTGCTCAATCATGGTTCCTAATCCTCGTGCGAGGGGGCGGCGGTCTGGGCAGTCTGGTCGTTGCAGCACAATTCGCGCAAGTCTCTCGATGCCGGTCCATAGCACCGGGTCGTCTGGGTAGCGTGTTATGACGAAGTGGCGGATCTTAAATCTTGCCGCGAGGAGTTCTTCGATTGATCCGTTCCTGCTGAGTTCCCGCAATTCATCGAGGTCCGCATCCCCAGTTGGTTCGAACGCCTGTTGGTTTTCGGCACCGTTGGCGCCAGCACGAGAACCGGCCGCATATCCACATGCTCCACCAAGGCTAAATCCTGCGAGTAGCGTTCCACTCGTCAACATAAAGGCCCGCCGGGTTGGTCTTTTGGACGGCTCGGGTGCTACCAAGTAGACAGGGTCAAGTTTCACGAGGATCCTGGATTGTGATGCGCAACTGCTGCGCCTCTTATGCCTCCAGCAATGTCATGCTTGGACGTATGAGGGGCGCGCGAACATTCAGGTAAACAGCGGCGCAATCATTGCGTCGCAATATCGTGACGAACGCTCTCGTTACAGTGTTCCGTCAAAGCTTGAATAGTGCGCCGTTCGATTGGTTAACGCAGCGTCATTGGACCTAGCAACGCGGAGTTGGATACCGAGTTGCCCAACCGTTCGAACTCATCTAACTGCCACACGACTTGCTTGTTACGCGGGTCGATTTCGACCAATACGGGTTGCCCGGGGCCTGCGTGGCAATTGCCGATCACATAGTTGCCGTTCGCCAAAACTTCCAGCGTGGTTACCCAGGCAAAGCGAATGCCTTCTAGGTCATCCTGCGACAGCTGCCAGATGATCTGTTGCGATGGCGTTACCTCCAACACGCTGTGGCCGTTACCGGTCGCGATCAGGGTATTGCCGTTTGCTAGCCGAAGTGCACAGAAGCACTTGTCGCCAAATGCTTCCAAGCCATGGCCACCCTTGGATGTGCGTTCAAACATTGGCACGTCGTATTCCCATACGACCTTGCCAGTACCTTGCTCGTACTCGCGCACGTAGCCATCGCCTTCATGGCAAACGAGGTAACGATCCGCCGCGATCTTGCGCACGAGTCGGGTGTCGGTGTGTGGATGTGGGCGATCTACTGTGAGTTTGGTTTCGCTTTGTATCCGGCCTTCGCGGTCGATCTCGAGGATGCGAGCTGGACCGCTCTCGGCGATCATGACGCGACCATTGGGCAGCGGTTGGAAGGCGTGCACTTCGACCCGTTTGCCGGCGTTGCCATTTGATTTGCTGGCGTCGTATTCCCATACGACTTGCCGGGTGTCGCGATCGATTTCTACGATCGTAGCCGCGCCGCGCTGGCACATGATGTTGCCCGAAGGCAAGACGTGGAGGTCGTGGATGCCACCCCAGGGCATTTGCCACGATACTTCGCCATTGCGTTCGAGTAGGCACAGCTTGCCTTTGCCCTGCGTCAAGACGCGATGGCCAGGTTCTGCGGGTGCCTGTTGTTCCGCTGCCGGAGGGGTTGAGCAGGCGCATAACGCGAAGCTAGCGAGTAGCGCAGTATGAAGCTTGAGCATGTGGCGCACGGTATCCGGAGTTGCGGACGAATACGTCACGATCCGTGGACTCGCATCACAAGGATTTTGTAGTAAGGCGAGGTGCGCCGTTGGATGAGGCGCCACCCTCGAGTCATCTTGTCATCGGAAAACTTTTGCCAACGTTCTGTGCGTTGTGATTTTAGGAGGCGTATCTACTGCTATGATGACGGCACCTTGAAGGTCTACCTCGACATAGACGGCGTGCTGATTGGCACCGATCGCGAAAAGTCGTATCGCGCTTCTCTCGCAGATCATGCGGTGCCCTTTCTCGAGTTTGTGACGGCCCACTTTGAGGTCTACTGGCTGGCGCCAGAATGCCGTGGGGATGCAGCCGCAGCAGTCGCGCACCTCGTGCGTCATGCAAAGCTCAGCGATCGAGAGCGGCTGATGAGTGCCGCATCCAAGGTTCGTGCGACCAACTTTGATGATGATCGCACTGAGGCTTTGCCCGAAGACGGGGACTTCGTCTGGTTTGACAATGAGCCAAGCGAAGGCGAGCTTGATTGTCTAAGGCGATGCGGTTGGATGGATCGCTGGCAGTGGATCGATACCCGCGAAGAGCCAGAAGATCTGCTGCGGGCGCGTAAATGGCTCGAAGCCCGCGTCGTGCGCAAGGTCTGAGTGCAGTCGCCTAAGTGCGGTGGCCTAAGTGCAGTGGCCGAAGTGCAGTGTCCTAAGTATTGTTCAGATGACTACTGTTGAGAGTGGTTATCTCGGCGGTGGTCGCTCTGAGACTAGGTCCACTCCGTAAGAAGCTTGTCGTTCTCGTCTCGGAAGTTGCTGGTGATGATCATGATCCAGTCGACGATGTGCCAGATCAGTGAAACCCAGGCTCCAATAAGAGTCACGGTTAGGACGAGCATGGCAATCGCCGATCCTGTTTTGCCGACATAGAAGCGGTGTGCGCCAAACATGCCTAAGAAGAATGCCAGCAAGAATGCAGGCAAGATCGTTCGGTCGCTCGCTTTGCTATCGCGAATCTTCCTAGTGTGACTGCGTGGCGGCGGTGGCGGGACGATGATGACGCCAGGGATAGTCGATAGCTTGACCCAATCTTCGGTGCCCTCTACCCAGGCCAAATCGTCATTGTCGATGCGTGCGGCAACCAACAGCGAATTGATCTGCTCTAGGCCAAAGGGGCCAAAACTTTCGTCGTTATGGCGGACCGTGATGCGAGTCGCTTGGTTGGTCATTCGTGTTGGTTAGTTTAACTTTGGCGGGCGATCTGAAAGCAGCTACTACGCATGAAAGAGATGAATATTTAAGAAACGGCTCACTACTTTGTTTCGGTGTTTCGTCGGGGCGGTGTCGCGGCATGGCTTACGTCGATTTGCTGGTGGACTTGATACCGGGAGCTGGGTGTGATTTTCAGTCGCCCATTGCCAAAGCAGGCACTCTCAAATTTCGCAAGCGAATCCGAACAGGCTGACTTCGGCTTGCATGACTGCTGGTGGCCGTTTTGGGGGCATGTGGCAGGCAGTGGTTTCGAGGGTCATCATCCGAAACGTCTGTGAGCTCAGGCGGGCACATTTCGCGCCGAATCGTTAGGGTCACCTGTTCTCTATGAGTACACCAACAGCAGATCAGCCAAAGTCGACGCCTTGGTGGCTGCTACTCGTTGGTACATTGCTGGCGTTTGTGCCACCGATCATGCTCGGTTGGGGATTTAATGACCTCGGTGAACAGCGATTGGCTCGCTTGGCATCCTGGCTCTACTGGTGGATGGCGCTTGTATGCGGGTTTGCTGTGCTGTGCTTCAGCTGGCGATGGACCGCGCGTCAAACCAGCTTTTGCGACTGCTTGCGCCTTTGGTGGCCGGGCATTGCGCTAGCGATCGTTGCAACGGTCGTGGTGTTCTTGGCAGCTCCGCCGCAGATGCGCGTGCAGTTTGATGAGACCAGCATCGTGGGCGTCTCGCAGAACATGCATCAGCAGCGATTAGCGGTCATGACGACTGGCGCCGTGCCCTACCGCGGCGAATTTGTGCCACAAGAAAGCATGGTCGATAAGCGCCCGACCTTGTTCGCGTTCTTGGTGAGCCTCGTGCATGACGTTCGCGGCTACCGCATTGAGAACGCCTATCTGGTAAATGGTCTGTTGCTGGCACTAGGACTGTTCGTGTTGTTTGTCGGGACGCGCCAGAGGCTTGGCTTACTAGCTGGGTTGAGTGCTCCCTTGCTGGTGTTGGCCGTGCCGCTGACTTGCGTCGTTGCGACTTCTGCGGGCTTCGAATTATTGGCCACTGTGTTGCTGTTGTCGGCGACTGTGGCCGCGCTCGGATTTGTCGAAAAGCCGAGCGACGCACGCTGCGCTGCATTCCTCGGGACAGCCATGTTGCTCGCCCAATCGCGCTACGAGTCGATTGTAGCGGTGGCCCTGTTAGGCGCTTTGTCGGCAGCCTGTACATTTCGACGCTATCGGCCAAGCCGATGGGTGTGGTGCATGTTGACGTTGTGTCCGACGCTTTTGACGCCGCTGTTCTTTTTGCTGCAGCATGCGCAGGCGCCGAATTTTACACCCGAAGCAGGCGGTCAGTCGCTGGTGTCGTTTGCCCACCTAGTCAGCCATACAGGGCCCTTAATCTTGGGTTGGTTTGCGATCAGCTTAGACAATCCACTGCCTGGCTTGATGGCGCTGGTGGCCGTTGCGTTTTGGGTGGTGCGGCTATGGCGTCGTGAGGCCAGCGTCGTGGATCTGTTCATGCTGGTGCCGCTTGCTTTGACGGTCTTAGTCCTTGCTTGGTTCTACGGCGATGTTCGCGAAGTGACGGCGTTGCGCTTGTTCTTGCCGCTGGCATGGGCTTCGGTGCTGCCGCTGTTGGTTGTGCCGATCGCTGCTTGGCGTCGGTCGAAGCGGATTGCGGCAGCATTGCTGGTCGTGTCGGTGGCGTTGTTCGCCATCCGCTTGCCTCGCGTTGCGGATGGCTCAGTCTTTCCGCAGTTGCCAACTGCGACGCTTACCGCAGAGTTGGATCGCCTCCTAAAGCGCCTGCCTGGTGATCCAGCAACGACTCTGTTTGTGGGGGCACCTGCACAGCATCTCATCATCAAGGGATACGCTGCCATATCGGTAGCTACCTATCAGCGCATGGGGCAGGGAATTGCGAGCCTGCAGCGTCAGGGTGACGTGGGTCGGGTTTATTTGCTCGAGACTGCCCTCGATGGTGATATGGAGCCGGTATTTGGCTCTCCCCGTGCGTTGCTCCGGACGGTATCGAGCAGGGTTGTCGAGCGCATTGGCGGTGTTATGCCGATCACTGTGCACGAGCTAGGCCGCTAGCGACTTTTGTGAGCAATCCTAGGGACTTGCCGCTGACGGGCTTCTCGGTCAAAACGGATGCCATGCGCGGCCTAATTGTCGTTCCTTTATTGGTCTTGTTGGCTGGGTGTTCGCAACCGCGTTACTTCACGCCGCGCGAAAACCTGAACGGACGTGGTCCGGATGGCGACGCGGCGGCGGTCTACAAGGTTCGAACCGTCCCTAGTGAAAGCGCAGCCAAGGTGAAGGTCGCTTTCGAAGCCGATCCGAAGTTAGGGCCTGCGATCGGCGAAGTCCGTATCTGGTCGGGTGGCGCTAAATCCCGCACTACGGCAGCCGATGAGCGCATTGTCGAACTGCATGTCGGATTCGAATTGGAGAACACTGGCGATGCCCCGCTCCACTTCGATCTCGAGTCGGTTGCAGTGGAAGAATTGCTCGTCGATGGCCAAATGCAGGATCAGATATCTCCTGTTGAGGTAACGGGCACTGGCGTTGCTGCCCCTGGGAGCACCGGCCGTGTTGATTTGCTATTTTGTCCCCAAAATGTTTGCCCACAGGGTGTTGAGTCTTTCTCTGTCCGTTTTGTGATGCGTGATGGTGCCGGCAACTCAGTTGCGCAAGTGACCCCTTTTGAGCCCGTTCGCATCTGGCGGCAGCGGGATCCTGGGTGGGGCTACCGCTATGGCGGTCGTTGGGGAGGCTACTACGGGATTTACGGTGGTTACGGATTATGGGGCGGTCCGTCATTGTCTAGGCGCCGTATCTGCCGCTGATTTTCGGATCATAGGGAGTTTCTAGCCATGTGAGCCGTGGTCCAGCGCTTCATGCCGGTTGGCTGTCTTATGGGCAGTTTGAAGCTGAAGCGTGCCGTCGATGCCGGATCTGGGCGTCCAAATGTGCGTTGCCAGTTACAGGGATTTGGCTGTCCTGCCGGGGGATGGTTGCATGACCTGGGCATGACCGCTATCCCTTTTGCCCCGATTTCGGCTAGGGCGCATTGCATGATAGCAATCTGCGTCAGCGCCATATTTCTATTTGTGTCTATCTGATTCTGATCTCATGACTGAAGCAGAACCAATGATCGAAGCGGTCGACCTGTGCAAGCACTACGGGTCCTTCGCTGCAGTGGATCACTTGTCGTTCTCGATCAAGCGAGGCGAAGTTGTCGCCTTCCTTGGTCCCAACGGTGCCGGTAAGTCAACGACCATGAAGGTGTTGACTGGCTACCTCGCACCGACCTCTGGCAACGCACGCCTGTGCGGGCTAGATGTTGTCAAAGACCGTGTGAAAGCAGCAGCCAAGCTTGGCTACTTGCCGGAGAACGGTCCCCTCTATCCGGAGATGACAGCTCGCGAGATGCTGCAGTTCTTTGGTGAGGCGCGAGGCCTGATCGGTAGCCGCTTCGGCGAGCGACTTGACTATGTCACGCAAGAATGTGACTTAGCAGAGTTGCTCGACAAGACGCTTGGGAAATGCAGTAAGGGTCAAAAGCAGCGCGTCGGTATGGCGCAAGTTCTGCTGCATGATCCTGAAGTCTTGATCCTCGATGAGCCGACTACGGGTCTTGACCCCAATCAGATTCGCCACGTGCGCGACCTCGTCAAGAAGCTTGGCGAGACTCGCACGATCTTACTGTCGACGCACCTGTTCCAGGAAGTCGACGCGATGGCTGGTCGGGTGATGCTAGTCAATGAAGGTCGTTTGACCTTTGACGGCACTCCCGAGGCATTCAAATCGGAAGGTAGCGGTCAGATGGACCAGGCCTTCCACAATCTGACGTCCACGTCCAAATCCAAGCAGGCATAAGGGAGCATTAAGATGAATCTCAACATTGTGCGCGCGGTATGGAAGCGCGACCTTCGCAGCTGGTTCGGTAATCCGACGGGCTACGTCTTTATCATTCTGTTTGTGGTGTTCGCTGCTGCTGCGCTGATGTTCTCGGCGGCGTTCTTTAACAACAACCTAGCCAACCTCGATACGCTCAATGCGCCGTGGTTCCCAGTCTTGGCGATGGTGTTCGTGTCGGCTTCGACAATGAACATCTGGGCTAGTGAGCGCTCGAACGGCACGCAAGAACTGTTGTTCACGTTGCCCGGAAGTGACTTCGACCTACAGCTGGGCAAGTTCTTGTCGGCAGTGTCGGTCTACACGATTTCGCTGGCCTTCACGTTGGTCCTGCCGATCGCGTTGATGTTCCTCGGCAACCCTGACATCGGGCAGCTATTTGCCAACTACATTGGCTACTGGCTTCTCGGCGTGATGCTGGTTGCGGTTTCGATGGTTGGCTCGCAGTTGACCCAAAACAGCACGGTTGCGCTGCTGCTGTCGATCTTGCTCTGCGCAGCAGTCATCTACCTTGGCACCTGTTTGGGCTACTTCGGCTTCATGAGCTGGGAGACCAATGGTCCAATCGGTCAGTTCAAGCTGTTTGCAGGCGGTGAGATTCCATTCTCTGGCATCTTGCTGTTCGTCGGTTTGACGATCGCATTCTTCTACTTTGGTCTCGCGCTGCTCGGTCGTCGTCACTGGCGCGACGGTGCACAGGGCGTCCACAGTGGTGTTCGTTTTGTTAGCATGGCAGTCGCTGCTGGTGCCTTGACGATCATTGGGGTGCAATCCTTGCCGCGCGTCGACGCGACGGTCGAAGGCATCCACTCACTTGGCGAAGAAACGCGTGAGCTGCTCGCAGACCTCAAGCCTGAAAAGCCGGTGATCATCACCGTCTTTGCGAGTGATCAGGTTCCTGAGATGTTTGTTCAGCAAAAGCAACTGTTGCTGAACTTGCTGGACCAGTTTGACTCGATCGGTGGTGCTGCCGTTGAGAAGCAGGTCATTGCACCAAAGGCATATTCAAAGGAAGCCCGGCAGGCTGAGAACGACTTCGGGATTCGTTCACAGAAGGTCATGATGCAGATGCCTGGTGGCGCTACGAGCAACATCCAGATGTATCTCGGCTTCGCGGTTCAGTGTGGCACCGAAGAGGTCGTGACACCGTTCCTCGGCCCGGCAGTGCCACTCGAATACGAGTTGATGCGCAGCATCCGGGCCGTGTCCAATGCCACGAAGAAGAAGATCGGTATCCTGAAAACGGATGTCGAGATCTTTGGTGGTTTCGACATGCAGACGTTCCAGCAGAAGCCGCGTTGGGCGATTTCTGCAGAGCTGGATCAGCAGTACGACATCGTCAACGTCGACCCGGCTGCAGAATACCCTGCGGACATCGACTGCTTGGTTGTGCCGCAAGGTAGCTCGTTGGAGCAAGAGCCAATGTCGCGCCTGCAGAGCTGGCTGGTCGCTGGTGGCCCGGCCATTTTGTTCGAGGACCCCTATCCTATCA
Organism: Planctomycetota bacterium; assembly: GCA_965662465.1. Lineage (GTDB taxonomy): Bacteria > Planctomycetota > UBA1135 > UBA1135 > UBA2386. Next base: position 11,273 of record CBFIIO010000003.1, read on the forward strand.
GTGCTCCTGGCACTGCTGCTGACGACCAGAAGGGCGGTGCGCAAGCCCGCATGATGGGGCAAGGCGGTCCGGAGAAGGGCAATTGGAACGGCTTGCTGTCGGCTGTCGGCTTGTCAGCTCCCGCTGGCGAGATCGTTTGGGATTTGTCTTACCGGACGTTCCCTGGCGGTCAGGTCAATCCAGAGATCGTGTTTGTTCGCGGCAATGGATTGGCTGCGGATAGCAATCTGACTAGCGGTCTACAAAACATTGTCTGTCTGATGGGTGGCCACGTGCAGTCCTCGGGTATGGATGGCTTTACGTTCTCACCATTGCTCAGTGCCGGCGGCCCTCGCTCAGGTCGGAATGAGAACAACGGCTTCGTCAAGAAGGCTGAGTTGTTCCAAGCCATGAACCCGTTCATGCCACCGCAATACAACCCCAATGCACGCCAGTATCCCAGCCAAGAGGATATGACGATCGCAGCGCGCGTTGTTAGCAAGCCGGCTGACGGTCAAGCTAAGGGGGTCAACGTGATCTACGTTGCGGACCTCGACATGATTGGCGATCAGTTCTTCGGGCTACGCAGTCAGATGACAGATCCGAACTTCCGCTTCGATAACGTCACGTTCGCTCTCAACTGCATCGATTCCTTGGTCTCCGATGAGAGTCTGATTGACCTGCGGAAGCGGCGTCCAATCCTGCGTAAGCTGACCACGGTTGAGAAGGCACAAGCGACCTTTGAGAACCAATGGCAAGAGCAGAAGGCTGCGGCCGAAATTGCGGCTGCTGAGTCGCTCACTGCTGCGAAGGCGCGACTAGAGACCGCCGTTGGCAAGATTCGTGACGACATCACGCTCGATGCCCAAGCCAAGCAGGTCAAGATCGTTGAGGTTCAGCAAAATGAGAACCGCAAGTTGGAGCTTGAGACTGCGCAAATTGACGAACGCAAGAATCGTAGTCTTGAGGAAGCAACGCATGATCGTGATGCCGCTCGGAGTGGTATCCATGATCGCTATCGCTTGATTACGCTGTTGCTTGCTGGTCTGCCGGGGCTGTTGCTTGGCTTGTTTACTTACTTCCGTCGCAGCTCGCGTGCGGCGTCCATTGTTCCCCAGAACCGTCAGGTCGGAGGAAGCAACTGATGATCGATATTGTAAAGACCGGAGCCGCTGTCGGCGTTGCCGTAGTGCTTACATTGCTGGCTATATCCATGAAGCCGGGCGAAGTGCGCCTCGACCTGTTTGATGATCAGGGCCAAGAGTACTTTCCAGAGTTCACCGATGGCGCCGCGATTGCTGAGCTGGAGCTGACTGCTTTTCGGCCGGAATCGAGCAGCGTCTATGCCTTTGTCGTCAAGCGTGACGACAAGGGGGTCTGGACGATTCCTTCGCACGGCAACTATCCTGCTGATGCGGCTGACCAAATGGGTAAGGCTGCTGCGATGATGATCGGCCTCCGTAAGGAGTCCGTCGTTGGTGATAGCAAGGGCAATCATGCTGACTACGACGTCGTCGACCCACTTGCTGAAGGTGTCGAGACCAAGGGTCGTGGCACCCGCGTCAAGCTCAAGGACAGCGCTGGCAACGTGCTGACTGACCTGATTGTCGGCAAAGAAGTTGAGGGTAAGACCGGAACTTACTACTGCCGCTTGCCGGAGAAGAAGCGCATCTACAAGACCAAGCTGGATGGCTCGCTTTCGACGCAGTTTGCCGATTGGATTGAGACCGACTTGTTGAAAGCTGAGGCATTCAACATCAATAAGGTGATGTTCGACAACTACTCGATCGATGAGGCCAAGGGTCAGATCGTTCCGGGTGAAAAGTTGGTTATCGCCAAGGGTGACGATGGCAAGTTCCTGCTTGAGGGACTCGATGCTACGAAGGAAGAGGCCAACACCAATCGCTACAACGAGATCACGCAAACGCTGGGTGACATCAAGATTGTCGGTGTCCGCACCAAGCCAGCTGGTTTGACGGCGCGGCTTGAGCGGGCCAACGGCATCGAGGCTTCGATTCTTGGCAGCCAGTTGCGAGCCAAGGGCTACTTCATGGGGCGGGGCGGCAAGCTCTTCAGTAACGAAGGTGACTTGTTGTTCGATACCGCTAGTGGTGTTCGCTACACCTTGCGGTTTGGTGAGCTTGTCTCCGGTGATGGCGACGAGGTCTCTGCCGGCCTCGGTAGTGACGCTCCTAAGGAGGATGCTGATCCAAATAAGAGCGCTAACAACCGTTACTTGATGGTCACCGTTGAGTTCGTGGAAGACCTGCTTGGTAAGCCAACTGGTGCTCGTATCAGTGAGGGAGAGTTGGCGAAGCGTGCCGAGGCTCGCAAGATGATCGAGTCGATCCAGGCATCTCTGGCATCTTACATGACGGCGAACGAAGGCAAGCTGCCTGGCAGCCTTGCTGATCTCACCGTTAAGCCGGCCGAAGGCGAGGCTTTGCTTGCGGAGCTCCCCGCCGATCCGTGGGGCAACCAATACGAGTTCACCCCTGCCGGCGATACGTATGTCTTGGTCAGTTACGGTGCAGATGGCAAAGCGTCTGGTGAAGCTGAGAACCAAGATGTTCGCAGTGACCAGTTGCCACTTGAGGATGCGATGGCGCAGGCTGCAGCCGAGTGGCAGACCTACGACAGCAAAGTCAAGACCGGCCGAGAAGAGGCCGACGGCCTGACCAAGCGCTTTGGGCCGTGGTATTACGTCATTGATAAGACGCTGTTTGACAAGCTCAAGCCGACTCGTGCGGACCTCGTCCAGCCAAAATCTGAAGAGGAAAAGCCGGCAGGCGCTCTGCCAGGTTCGCCGAAGTAGAGCCCATAGATGACGATGGGTGGCCAGCAATCGGCCACCCTCGTTGGCCAGTAGGCTCAAACCCGTTTCGGCGCAACGCGTTATTGGCGGGTTGGATACTCCGAGGCGCAGTCTAGAGAATTGCGTCTCTGGTACGTTGCGCCGGGTTCCGCAGCCGCACTTTGGATCCGTTCCGGGTATTGTGGTCGGTGATTCAAAGCTGTCATTCGTGGCAGTGTTGTCATTACTAACCCTAAGGAAGCCCGCAATGTTGAGACATGCTCTCGCCGCTGTGCTTCTGCTTTCGATCCCGGTAGCGGTCGTCGCCCAAAGCGACGCCTCAACTGGGTCGCAGCAGGATCCACAAGTGGCCTACAACAAGCTCGCAAAGTCGTTCGCTAAGGCCATGGATGCCTGGCAAGCCGACCTGCAAGCGAAGATCGCCAAAGCTCGCGAGGAAGGCAATCGTCCGCCGCGTTCTGCCTACGCCCCGCCGACTGCTGATTTTATCGACTCAGCTCAGGAGCTGGCTAGGGAGTTTGCGGAGACGGATGATGCTGTTCCGTTCCTCTGCTTCATTCTAAAGAATGCCAGTCGCGAGCGAAACGCGGTCAAGTGGACCGTCAAGACGCTTGCATCTGATCATGTTGAGAGCAAGGCGATCGGCGATGTTGTCGACTACCTGCCCAAGGTCTCTCGCATGGCTGGCCGTTCGGCCAGTGCTTTGCTTAACGATGTTGCGGATAATCATGAGGACACTACGGTCCGAGTGAAGGCTCTGCTGGCGCGTGCTCGTCAGAGCGGTTCGGCAGACAAGACGGATAAGGCGGTTGCCGATCTTAAGATCGTCATGACGCTGACGAAGGATGCCGATCTTCTCGATGAGGCCAAGGAAGCTCTTGCCGAAGTGACGAAGCTTGCGCTCGGCACGGCTGCTCCTGAGATTGATGGGGTTGACGTCGATGGCGTCAATTTCAAGCTCAGTGACTACCGTGGCAAAGTCGTGCTGCTCGACTTCTGGGGCTTCTGGTGACCACCTTGCCGGGCAATGATCCCGCACGAGCGGTCGCTCGTGGATAAGTGGAAGGACCGTCCTTTTGCTCTTCTGGGTGTCAATAGTGACAACACCAGCACGGACAAAGGCATGGCTCTCTACAAAGAGAAGCAAAAGGAAATGGGCGTTACGTGGCGGAGCTTCCGCAACGAGGCCAACACTCCGAACATCAGCGATGATTGGCGAGTTCGTGGTTGGCCAACGCTCTACTACATCGATCACGAAGGTGTGATCAAGCACAAGAACATCCGCGGCGAAACCGAGATGGAAGAGGTGCTTGAGGAAATGATCGCAGCTGCAGAAGCTGCCGCGAAGAAGTAGTTCTTACTACTTCTGGTCATAAGCAGGGACGCCCTCGCACTACTTGTTAGTGCGGGGGCGTTTTTGCGTACGAGCCCTTGAGGAGTGGCGTTACTTGGCTGCGTCAAACAGTTGCGTGGCAACTGTACGTGTCGGTCGAGCATTTGTGGTGATCTCTGCATCAAGTTGCGTCGCCAGTGTCTTTAGCGTCTGAACTAGCTCTTCATGCTTTTTCGCTACGTTCCATTTCTCGCTGACGTCTTGCTCGACTTGGAACAGTTCCAAAGGATCTAGCTTCAGCTTCCATTGCCCGCGGCGGATGCCTGCGAGTTGACCACGGCTAGTGTAGTAAAGGAACGGCTTTTGGTGGACATGCGTGTTGTCGGCAAACAGCAGCGAGCGCACGTTGCGCCCGTCAATGGTGCGGTCAGTAGGAAGCTTCGCGCCGGTGATTGCGGCGATTGTTGGCAGCAGATCCATCGTGGTTGCGACCTCGCGACATAGCCGCCCTGCTGGAATCCGGCCGGGTAACTTCGCGATGCAAGGAACGCGTTGACCGCCTTCCCAGTTGCTGCCCTTACCTCCACGCAGCAGGCCTGCACTGCCGCCATTTAGCCTGAACTGCAGCCAAGGACCGTTGTCGCTGGTGAAGATGACCAAGGTGTTTTCGCTGAGGCCGAGGCGATCGAGTGTCTTGGTGATTTGTCCGACGCTCCAGTCAATTTCCTCAATCACATCGCCATACAGCCCGCGCGGGCTGTTGCCTTCAAACTGATCCGATGCGTAGAGCGGAATGTGAGGCATTGAGTGTGGCACATACGCAAAGAATGGTTGGTCCTTATTGCGCTCAATGAAGCGGACCGCCGCGTCTGTGTAGCGTTTTGTCAGTTCACGTTGGTCTGGCTCCCACTCAACAACTTGGTTGTCGTTCATCAGCGGTAGGCGCCATTTGTATTTGTTGCTTTCCGGTCTGTGGATTTGGGCCATGTCATTGGAGTAGGGCACGCCGACGTATTCGTCGAACCCCTGATCCAATGGCATGAGTCCTGGTCGATGACCAAGGTGCCACTTACCAAAGCAACCTGTTTGGTAGCCGTGTGCGCGGAGCATGTCGGCGATTGTTATTTCGTCGGTATGTAGCCCGTAGTCGTATTCAGGGAAGATCACATGATTGTGCATGCCGACTCGCTTTGGATAGCAGCCCGTTAGTAGGGCTGCACGCGACGGCGAACATACTGGCGACGCGACATAGAACTGCGATAGCTTGATCCCCTCAGTTGCCAGCCGATCAATGTTCGGTGTGTCGATGGTCGGGTGACCATTGCAAGACAGATCACCGTAGCCCTGATCGTCAGTGAAAATGATCACTACGTTCGGAGTGACGTAGTCGTGGTCAGAAGGTGCCACCTGGCACCCGCTAACGGCTGCAAACAACATAAGTGGAATAGACAGTCGAGCCATGTCGTAAGCATGGCGGTTGCACCATGCGAGTGTGCAGCATCTTTCCTGCAGATAGACCCTTAGAATACGGCCATGCGAGCGATCACCTTTCGCGGAGTCCGCGATGTGGCACTTCAAAATGTTGCCGAGCCTAGCCTAAGCGATCCGCGTGATGTTGTTTTGCGCGTGCAGATGGCTGCAATCTGCGGGTCAGACCTACATCCCTATCTCGGTCGCGAAACTGGGATAGATGTCGGGACGGTTATGGGGCACGAATTTTTGGGCGAAGTCACCGAGCTTGGCAGTGCCGTCGAGAACTTGCAGGTTGGCGATCGTGTGGTCAGTCCGTTTACGACAAATTGCGGCGCATGCTATTACTGCGAGCGAGGTTTGACCGCTCGCTGCGTGCACGGCGAATTGTTTGGCTGGGTAGAGAATGGTCGTGGCCTGCATGGTGGCCAGGCAGAGTTCGTGCGAGTGCCGTTTGCCGACGCATCGTTGGTCAAGGTGCCCGATGGTGCGAACGAGGAAGAAGCACTTCTTGCAGGCGACGTGCTGTCGACTGGTTTCTATTGCGCGCGCCTTGGCAACATCGAGCCAGGTGCTGTCGTCGCAGTGATCGGTGCGGGGCCAGTTGGCATTTGTGCGGCGATTGGTGCCATACACATGGGCGCATCTAAGGTGTTCAGTCTCGACTTAGATGCGACGCGGTTATCACTGGTGCAGCGTTATGGGGCCATCCCGCTTCTTGCCACCGACTTGGTCGCCCTGCAGCAGCTTCGTGATGCGACATCAGGTCGGGGTGCTGACGTAGTGCTTGAATGCGTTGGCAGTGAGCAGGCGACTCGTACTGCTTACGAGCTCGCGCGCCCGGGCGCTACGATCGCTGCTGCTGGTGTTCACTGCGAGCCTCACTTTGCGTTCTCGCCCGGTGCTGCTTACGACAAGAATCTCACGTATCGAGCCGGTCGTTGCTCGGCGCGGGAAATGATGAACGACACCATGTCATTGGTTGCGTCGCAGACGTTGGCGATTGGTGCGCTGTTTTCGCACCGGATGTCATTTGAAGAAGCCGCGCGCGGCTACGAACTTTTCGAGAAGCGGCTCGATGGTTGTACGAAGGTGTTGCTGACTCCATGATGGAAGTTGCCGCATGTCGATTTCTGGGCGTTGTCTATTCGCCCCGTCGCCCCGTCGCCCCGTCGCGATGTCTGCGATTTGTTTCAAGGCGCGACTCGGTTGTCGTGCTGAATGTGACGGTTGCAGGTCTGTGGCTTCAGCTTGATGTTTTTTGCTCTCAAGAGATGGCAGAATTGCTTCGCAACACTGCGGTAGGATGAACTCTGGATGCGATCATTAACTGTCTTTGGGCTCTGGCTTAGTTTCGCGTTGTCAGGCTGTGTCGGGCACCCAGCTGCCGACGAGCGCGCTCTGCATGAGCTATGGGATGATTTTGAGCGGGCCTTTAACGCTGGGGACGCTGTTGCTGCAGCCAGTCTGTATGCCCCCGATAGTGATCGCATCGGATCTAGTGGGCAGAAATTTGTCGGGCGCGACGCGATCCAGAGCGCCTATGCAGAGCTATTGGCGCGGCGCGCGGCAGATCCGACGAGCGCAGCATTTGATGCCACGATCGAGGTTCGCTTGTTGCGGGAGGATGTCGCATTGTTGGATGGGACATGGAGCGGCCTACGTTCGGGCCAGCCGGTTCGCGGTTTCTTTACGCTGACCGCAACGAAGCAGGATGGTAGATGGTTAATTGCAGCTGGCCGTGATCGCGGTGTGGTGCCCCAGTCACCGTAGCGCGAGAGCCTCGCGCGAGAGTCTGCGGTTGCGTTGAGCTGGCGGGGAGCCTTGGGCAGCAACCATCGCGTCGTGTGCAGTCGCTGGCGCGCTTAGGATGCTGCACCTTGCGGTTGTAAGCCTCTTTTTTGCAGGGGCTTAAAAGTGGTGGGCAGAGGCGGATTTGAACCGCCGACCCTGGCATTTTCAATGCCATGCTCTACCAACTGAGCTATCTACCCGGGCCACAGCTTGCCTTTTGACGGCGAGCTCGCTTTGCCCTTTCGGGTTCAGCGGGCAGGACGGTAGCCACTGGTGCTGGAGTTGGCAAGCATCAGATTTGGGTCGTTCCTGGACTTGCGCCGTTGTTTGCTTGGCAGTGGCCACTTTCGGCACAATCAGAACCCTATGTCGATGCTGGCATTGTCGCTCTCGTTGTCGGTTTTGGGTTCCGTGTTGTGCCTGGATTGGCACCGAGCCGCGATCAATGGGCGGGCTTAAATTTGCAAGCAGCGCCGAGGTGGAGTTGCGGCAGATGACGGGGGGTCGCAGTGTCATGGCGGCTTGCAGGCTGCTGCCAAAAGCCAGCTTGGGCCTGTCATCAAGCCTGTCAGCTAGACGATCTGGTCCTCATGCGCGTAGGTATGCGCGGGCCGCTGCGACGTCTTTTTCGATTTGCATCTTCAGGTCATCAGGGCCGTCGAATTTGCGTTCGTCGCGCAATAGCTGTCGGAAAGTGACTTCGAGTTCTCGGTTGTATAGGTCCCCTTCATAGTCGAGTAGGTGCACCTCGAGATTGCGTCCGCCCGCATGGAAGGTCGGGCGAGTGCCTAGATTGGCTACTGCCCCAAATGTCGCTCCATCGACAACCGCATCGACCGCGTAGACGCCGCTCGGCGGCAATGCGCCGGTTGTGACATCCATGTTGGCCGTCGGGAATCCGAGTGTCCGGCCGCGGGCGTCGCCTTGGATGACTTTGCCCAGGGCGCCAGGAAAGCGGCCAAGGAAGCGTCGTGCGCGCGGCAGGTCGCCTTCCGTAATGGCAGCGCGGATTTTTGTAGAGGAAACGGGTTCGCCATCAACCTCGAAAGGAACGCCGGTTGCCACTTGGAAGCCGAGTTCGTTGCCTAACTCCTGAAAGTGTGACGGAGTGCCCTGTCGATCTTTGCCCAGGGCGGAGTCGTAGCCGAGTAGGAGGCCGCGTGCGCGCAACTTTTCTACCAGCAGCTTTTCGGCGAACTCGCGAGCAGCCATGTTTTGCAGTCGCGGTTCAAATTGCAGGATTACCAGCCGTAAGACGCCGGCGCGACGCAGCATCCGAAGGCGGTGTTGGACACTGATAATCTGCGGCGGCGAAGAGCCATGAAGGACTTGGTCAGGGTGGTTGGCAAACGTTACTACGGTCGGGATACCTTGCAGTGAAGAGGCCATCTCGAGCAGCTGGTGGAGCAGTCGCTGGTGGCCGAGGTGGACGCCATCAAACACCCCAACTGCGACCACAGAGTGGCTGCTTTGGCCTTCTTCGCCATAGATCGACACAAGGTCGAGTTCGAGCAGAGCGTCGAGGCCTTCAATCAGTCGCATGGTAGGTGGAGAGCTTTTGAGAGGGTCGCAGTCTTTTCACTGCGAGATCCGGCATGCCTGGCCTTGCCTAGCCCCGCTGGTATCCCTGCTCGAGTTCGAGCAGTTGGCTTTTGACTCGCAATTTCTCGGTTGCCGTCAATCGGTCTACGAAGAACACGCCTTCGAGGTGGTCAATTTCGTGCTGGACGATCCTGGCGAGCCAGCCGTCGCACTTTAGGGACTGTTCTTCACCCTTCAGGTCCTGGTAGACGACCGTGATCTCAACGGAGCGTTCGACGTCGGCCTGGATGCCTGGGAAGGACAGGCAGCCCTCCTCACCGTATTCTTTCCGCTTTTTTCGAACGATCTTCGGGTTGCAGATCACCAATTCGCCTGAGCGATCCTCTTTGCTGCCGCTGGGGTTGAGGACGAGCAGTTTTTGCTCAATGCCGACTTGGGGGGCCGCTAGGCCGACTCCGCCCTCCTCATACATGGCTTCCATCATCCGGGTTGAGAGTTCGCGAAGCTCCTCGCCGAACTCGGTTATGGGCTGGCCGCCGTGGCGGAGGATGGGGTCAGGGTAGATGAGAACGTCCATTCGGTTTTGTGTCGGGGCAGTTGCCACGTTGCGGGGGTCGGGCTTGTCCGTTAGATTGTTCGGCCCTTTCGTCCGCGTCAAGCAGTCCCCCGGCTGCCTTTGGCTAAGGCGGTAATTCGTTTGAGCATCCTATGGTGGATCTTACCAAGTACCTAGAACAGGCAGCCGATGCGGTAAAGCGTCGCAACTACGCGATGGCCGTGAAGATTTACGGTCAGGTGCTCGCCATCCAGCCTGACTTCGGTGAGGCGCGCAGCGGCTTGCGTAAGGCTTTGTTCCAAAAGGTCGCGCAAAAGCCTGCGTCGAAGTTGACCGCGGTGCTGTTTGGCGGCCTCAACGTGCCAATTGCTGGCCTGATGGGTTTGCTGGGTCAGCATGCCGCGGCCGCCAAGGGCTATGAGCGATATCTCGCATACGACCCTACAGCAGAGGGCTGCAACCTGAAGCTCGGCAATTCGCTACGGCGCGCTGGCTTTAGCAAGTCTGCTCTCGCTGTCTATGCAGCCTACGCCGAGCATCAGCCACGTTGCCTGGAGGCATGCCGCGAAGCTGGCGCGCTTTTCTACGAGCAGGGTCAGGTCAGCGAGGCGTTAGCCATGTATGAGCAAGCCCTCAAGGTGGATCCTCGTGATCAAGAGTCCCTGAAGGCTCGTAAGAATCTTGCTGCCGAAGGCGCCTTGGCCAGTACCGGCATCGAGAAGGCTGAGAGTTCGCGAGATTTGATCAAGGACAAGGACAAGCAGCAGCAGATTGAGCGTTCTGATCGGTTGCAGTTGTCATCGGATGAGGTCGAAGATGAGCTCACGGCACTCGAGGCCAAGCTCCAAGAGAATCCTGGCGACCAAAAGCTTCTTCGCCGTGCGGCGCGGTTGCGTGAGATGTCGAAGGATCTCCAGGGTGCACTTGACCTAATTGATCAGCTGCTGGCGAAGAACCCCACCGATTCCGAGTTGCTCGAGATCGCTAGTGACCTGCGCATTCGTCTGCAGGAGCAGATGGTGCAGAAAGCCATCAAGCGTGGCGACGAAGGTGCGGCGAGTCGCGCCCGGAAGGCTCTCGGACAACTTCGAGTCGGGGAAGCTCGCCGTCGGGTTGAGCGGAACCCGTCGGACCTGGGCGCTCGATTTGACCTGGGCGCTGGCCTGCTCGAGGCAGGCGAGACCGATGAGGCAATCGCTGAATTACAGCAGGCCGTAAAAGATCCGCGCCGAAAGACCGATGCGATGTTCCAGCTGGGGCGCGCATTCCAGCAAAAAGACCTGCCTGATCTAGCCCTTGGCCAGTTCGAAAAGGCCTTGGCAGCAGCCGGTTCTGGCGTTCAGGGCAAAGAAGCCCTGTATGAAATGGGCGTAATTTGTGAGGCTCAGGGCAGTCGAGAGGCCGCTCTGGGACACTTCACCAAGATCCTCGAACAAGATATTGGCTTCCGCGATGTTGCCAAAAAGGTAGAAGCACTCAAAAACTGAGCGCTCGCCGACTAGCATACTGACCTCCCTAACGACTGAGATAGAGACCGAGATACCCAAAGATGGCCCACAGCAAGCAAGCACAGAAGCGCATCCGCACGTCGGACAAGCAGCGTGTGATGAACAAGTCCCGTATGAGTCGCCTGAAGACCGAGACCAAGAAGCTCATGGCTGCAGTGGCGACTGGCGACAAGGGTGCGGCAAGCGAGATGCTGCCACTCGTGTGCAGCTGCATCGATAAGTGCGCCAAGCAAAACATCCTCCATGCACGCACCGCATCGCGCCGTAAGGGCCAAGTGATGCGCGCTGTGTCGTCGATGAAGTAGCGCGGCCTTTGGCCGCAGTTACCCGACGGGCTTAGTGCCATGACGGGCTTAGTGCTAGGAAGCTACGCTGAGCCACAAGGCTACTTCCGTCTAGCGCCACCCGTTGCAGGTGGTGCCACCAGTTCTAACGACCACGCGAGTGGCGTTGGGCAGCTCCATGTCCAGGCTGAAGCTCGGCTGGTTGGGTAAGAATGCCTAGCTTGCGAAAGAAGCAGTTCGCGAAGTCGCCTCGGCCCTTTCTAGCTGCGCGGCATCGTCGACGATGCCGATCGGCTGAACGCATCGATTGCGTCAATGAGGTCGGTGAACTCGCGGTTCTCTCGGCTGAGGTCGTTATGACCAACGGTGGTGTTGCCCTCTGAGGCGCGCTGTCCACTCGGCGATGTTTGGTTGGCACAGGCTCCGTTGAGCGCCTCTAGCCCTGCTTGGATTAGCGGGATGGCATCGTCAGCGTTGCGGGTTGCTTCGTCGGCGAGTCGTAGTTCTGACCGACGCAATTCGGATGTTGCGAGGCAAGTGGCGTCATCTTCTGCGGATGGGATGCGCAAGCTTGCCGACAGTCGTTGTGCTTTGACCTTTGGTTGCTCTGTGGTTGTCGGCGAAGACGTTGGAGCGGTGGTGGATGCGGGGTTTGAATTGATCCGTAAGCCCATTTTGATTCCTGATGTTGCGGCTTTCGGTTGTCCGGGGAAGTCCCTTCGTGCCGTGCACAGCCAATCATCGACGTTTGGTTGCGTCGTGCTGCAGGGAAAGTTCCGCAGGATGTTCGGATTGTGCGATGCGAAGGCCGATTCGTGGTCTGCAACCACAACCGCCCCTCGATTAGCAGGCAATGGGTCGGCATGCACTGTTTGCCCGGGGCGAGAGCACGGCTGCCGAGCCTAGGTGCAGACTCGGCGGCCGTTCACTTGTCACCTTGCAGTTCTGGTTAGTGAATCAACCTGGTGTAGCGGTAGTTGGCTTGCATGGTCAGTGTCAGGATGGCTGTTGAGTAGACGCGGCCACCATCATCACCCCATGCGCCGACCGGATCCCAAGAGCCGAATGTGTTGGAGTTTTGCTCGTCCACGTGTTGTTGGGGGCCGACTGCTCGTTCAAGCGCCTTCTGCCATTGAGCCCAAGGCTTGCCACCCATCTGAAACAATGCATAGGTCGCGTAGTAATAGTAGTAGTGGTCGATCGATCCGTCGTTTTCGTTCCATGACGGCAAGGTCGCTGTCAGTAGCTTGGCGGCTGCCTGCATGGTCGGTCGCTCTTTTGGGTCTTGCCCTAGGAAGAACCTGCAGAACAATCCGACAGCCGTTAGCGCCTGACTTTTTTCAGCTGGGAACTTCTGAGCATGTTGACCCTGCTTACGTCCGCATAGCTGGCCTGCTTTTTGGTAGCCATGCAAACCAGTCGTATCGCTCACTTGATCAAGGAACACGCCAGCTAATCGCAGGGCTTCCTCATTGACCGCAAGGTCGAAGAACTTCGCAGATTTGTAGGCCATGATGGCCCAGCCAGTGACGGAGATGTCGTTGTCGCCGTCTCTCGGTTGGTAGCGCCATACTGAATACGCATTGCGGTGCGACTCTAAGTATTCAATTGCCCGTTGCGCTGGCTTCCTGAGCAACTTGTATCCTGACAAGCCGTATGCCTCACAAAGCGCATAGGCAGCGATTGCATGGTCGTAGACGAAGTCGTGCGAAGCGCATCCTCCGATGAGCCCGCTGTCTACCCTTTGTTGGCGGAGCAACCACTTGACGCCTCGCTTGACGTTGTCTTGGTAGAGTCCCGTGCGCATTGTGTTGCCTTCACCGAGAAAGGCCAGTAGCGCCAGTGCGGTGACGCCAACGTCATGCACTGCGTTACCAGGTCCGCCGCTTGGTGCCATGGTGAGGTCGTCGTGCTTCATGAATCCGTCGGCATCCCAGCGACCGTTTTCGTCTTGATGACGAGCGAGCCAGATCAAACCGTTCTTAGCGTATGGCGAAGGACGGTGTCCGCCACGTCGTCCACCGCCGGACTTCCGTCCTGCATATGGACCTTCTAGGCCGCCGCCGGCTAGGCCTAAGGCTTGGCTTGACTCAGTTGGGATTGCGCTTGAGTCCATCGCGCTGTCTGGAAGATCTGAATCACTTGGACTGTCGGTTTCATTGTCCGAAACGACAGGGTTATCGACTGGAGTCACTTCTGGGTCGGTCTCTGCTATTGGTGTTGGCATCGGTGGTGGCGGTGGAGGTGGCAACACATCTTCCTTGGCTGTGTCAGTCATCTGTACCGCGACGGTCGACTTCTTTTGCTGCTCAGGTGGCAAGAAGATCCAGATCATGATCAGTAGCACTGCGTGCATCGCGGCCGACAACAGGAGCCATGGCGACTGCTTTAATCGCTCTCCCATCATTTCTTGAAACGTTGCGTTCTCTTCGAACGTGCGATGAATACGGACCGGTGGCTCGGACGATTGCATGGGAGAGTTCCTTCCCTCGCGCCTTGCTGGCGCGAATGGCGTCTAGGTCACTAGCCGAGGAACACTGTGTTGGTCGGAGTCGTGACCGCTTATTTTCGTTAACGAGCGAGCAGCGGCAAAGGATCACTGTTCTGCTTAGTTCTTGTCCGATTGGTTGCACTATTATTTTCCCGATGCAAAAGGTCCGATTTGTGAACCGACTACTGTGGGTTGTCGTTGTTTGCCTGTGCGCCTCTAGCTGTGCTATCAGCAGTAGCGATCGTCGCCCCCTACTTAACTACTTGGACGCAACGCTTGCTCCGACGAGGACTGCTAGTCGTTGGCTTGCTGCTCCTGTTGCGCTGCCAGTCGCATTGGTCGCTGCTGCGACCGACGCAGTGATCTTGCATCCGTTTAGTCAGATAGATGATGCCTGGTGCGATACTCGCACTGCGATCTGGGACTTTGAAGGCAGCAGTGATTTCCGCAAGGTGTTGCTGATGCCGTTGTCGGCTGTTGCGACGCCTGTTGTCTTTAGCGTGACCTGGTTGTTTCGGGCATCCTTTGATGTCACAGACTCGGTAGTGGAGACGTCTTCTGATCAAGATGGCGGTCTGCAACTCGAAGAGGCCGATTCAGGCGAGGTTGGTCAGTGATGCCTTTTACTCGCGTGACCCTCTGGGCTGCTGGCATGACGATGTCGACGCTTTCCTCCTGTGCTTGGTCGAACGTTGACAATCGTCCAGTATGGAACGCTTTCGAGCAGCACCTTGTTCCTCAAGGTGATGGACTGTTCGTTGTCTCGTTGCCGGTGACCATTCCGGTTGGCTTGGCTTCAATCGTTGTGGATACGGTGATCGCCCATCCGATTCAGGTGGTTGATGATGCGTACGATGACGCTCGCGTGGCTTGGGATCCTGATTCGTTCGATTTCCAGCATGCTTACTACACTGAGTTGGCGACTGTGCCGGGTCGGGTAGTGGCTACCCCGCTGGTGTTCTCAGCGTCCTTCTTGGCTCGTTGCTTGTTTGATCTGCCAGCATCAAAGAAGCCTGTTAGCTCAGCGGAAAAGGTCGCAGAGAGGCGCCGTCGGGCAGTGGTGGCAAAGCTTGCAAGGCGCAATTCGTTCATTGCTTGGCTGCGGGAGCCTAGTGCTTCGTCGATACCTTCAGGTGTTGTTGAGTGGCATGAGAGCTTTCATGAACCGATGCGTGCCGCGCTGTCGGCCGATGCTTTACGGCGTGCGGATCTACACGTCGGTATGTTGAATGTCTTCGGAACCAGGGTGGGCAATTACGACGGCAAGGTGGGCTTGCGCGATCCAGATCCCGTTGTTCGCTACGTGAGTATCAAGAACTGGCCGCCTAATGGCCCGAGTCCATCCGCAGAGTTGCTGCAGTTGCTGTTCGAGGATGCTGCAGAGTCTGTGCGCCAAGCGGCACGGCAGCGGTTCCGTTAGTTCAAGTCGGCGATTTACAGTGCGCGCCGTCGATGATCTTTAACGGTCCTGTTCCGGCTCGCTACGGACATAGGCATCTTGGTCATCGATCTCGACGTAGATGATGTTTGGGTTGCAGCAGACGGGGCAGTCTTCGACGTATTTTTGTCGGCTGCCTGCTGACCAGTCAATTGGAACGACGATGTCTTCGCCGCATGAGTCACAGACATAACTAGCTTCGTCACGCATGAAGTCTTCTTAGATGTGGTTTCATCACATGCTTTGTTACGAAAAACGGCCCGCGATCACCATCAGTGATCGCGGGCCGTTTTCGGATTGGGGTAGCCCAAGCCTATTGCCGAGCAGGCTCGTTAGCGCACGAGGCGGCTGTAGCGGTAGTAGGCCTCAAGGGTCAGCGTCAGGATAGCGGTCGAGTAGACGCGGCCTCCATCTTCGCCCCATGCGCCGATCGGGTCCCACGAACCAAGAAGGTTTTTCTGGGCCGAGTCACGGTGCTGGTTTTTGACGACTGCTGTCTCGAGCTTTTTCTGCCACTGCTTCCAGTGGTTACCACCGTATTGGAAGAGTGCGTAGGTGGCGTAGTACCAGTAGTAGTGGTCAATGGCGCCACTCTTCTCATCCCAGACAGGCGGCTTGCTGCGAAGCAGGTCGGCAGCGGCCTTCATGATTGGCTTTTCCTTAGGGTCTTGGCCCATGAAGAAGCGGCAGAAGAGACCAACGGCTGTGAGTGCTTCTCCCTTCTCGATTGGGAACTTTACGTCATGGCCGCCCGGCTTCCGGGAGCTGCCTTCGCCTTGCTTGGTGTAACCGTGCTTGCCGGTCGGATCAGAAACTTGGTCTAGGAAGGTTTCGCAGAGCTTCAGGGCGCTGGTGTTGACCTGCAGCTTGAAGAACTTGCCGGATTCATAGGCCATGATGGCCCAGCCGGTGACAGAGATGTCGTTGTCGTTGTCGCGCGGTTGGTAGCGCCACACCGAGTAGGGGTTGCGATGCGACTCAAGGTAGTTGAGGCCCTTTTGCGCGGACTTCTTGAGCAGCTTGTAGTCAGAGAGGCCAAATGCTTCGCACATTGCATAGGCAGCGATCGCATGATCGTAGACGAAGTCGTGCGACGCGTTGCCACCAAAGAGACCGTTCTCTTGTTGCTGCGAGCGCAGCCATTTGATGCCGTTCTTGATGTTTTGCTTGTAGGGGCCTGAGCGCAGCGTGCTGCCATCGCCGAGGAAGGCGAGCAGCGCGAGGCCAGTGTTGCCAACGTCGTGCACAGCGTTGCCAGGTCCGTTGCAGATTTCGGAGTCCGTGGCGTCGTGCTTCATGAAACCGTCAGAGTCCCACTTGCCGTCTTCGTCCTGGTGAGCTGCAAGCCACTTCAGTCCTGCATCGATGGCGGCTGCGTATGATTTGCCACCGCCCTTGCCACCACGACCGCCACCGCGACCGCCATACTTGCCACCGGCACCGCCACCGAGACCAACAGCCGAGTTCCACTGGTTGGAGTCGAATGCCGATTCCTTGCTGGTGTCTTCTTCGGTGGTGTCGAGAGCTTCCTCCGTCTCCGTCACAGTTGTTTCCGTGATGACGACTTCTTCCTCTACCTCTTCCACCTTGGTTTCTGGCGGTGGTGGAGGTGGCGGCTCTTCCACCTGGGTGTCATCCTGAATTTGCATCTCAGCCTTCAGCTTCGCCTTCGGCGGTTCTTCCGGCGGGAAGAGCGCCCACACGAGCACGAGGAGGACGGCGTGCAGCGCAAATGAGAGGATTAACCAGGGTGCTTGGCGGAGACGTTCCGCCATCAGGTCCTGGAAGCTCTCGTTCTGATCCCAGGAGGGAGCTGCGTTGGACGAGACTACAATTTTGGTTGGGTCTAGCTGGGCCATGCTGTGGGACCTAGTTTGCTTACGAGGGCTTTAGGCGAAAACGCCTGGCTGTCGGTTGACGGACATCGCGGGTTCGCTGCGCGCCGAATCGACGTGCGTAGGGAGTCGAACGAAGACATTCGCCGGGAGGTTCAGAGGGGGGGCGAAAAAGTAGAGCCAGCTTTGGCTGTCGCCGCAACTGCCTGTCCTCTCGAACCGACACAAAACTCTAACTGTGGCAGGCTAAGGGATGCGCTATAGCCCGTTGATTACGGTAGATTTGCGACTGCTGACAAGCCTGCAGCAGTCACTTGATTCACCCATAAAAACTTTTACGGTAGTTACTTACCGGCTTTCGAGGGACTTCCTTCGACCGTTTTCATAGATCCAGACCTTGGTGCGGTCGCGGGCCCGCTCTTGAGCCTGCTGACGAAACTCAAGTTGCACCTGCTTGGAGGCGATGTTTCGCACGATGGCTTGCACCCTTGGATCCTCGAAGCGGCCTTCGTTGGCTGCCTGCCATTGCATGATCTTAACGACTTTGTAAGTGCCTCTCATGCCTTTGGTTGGGGCGGATACGTTGCCGATCGGACCTGCTAAGCCAAAGGCCTTCAGTTTCGGTTCTAGCAGCTTTGCGGGCAAAGATTGGGCTGGGGTGACTCCCTTGCACTTCACGGCAACTTCTTGAGCTGTCCAATCGCCCGTCTGCCAGAACTCGGCAGCGGCGGATGCGTTGGCGAGTGCGTCTGGCCCGCTGCAAACGATCATTGCGACATTGGCCCGGCTTTGGGTGACAAACTCGGATTCATACTTCTTGTATGTCTCTCGCAGCATTCGAGGCGTCAGGTAGAGGTTCGATTGCTTTCGGAGGCGCTCGTAGATAGCAAACTGCTCAGCGAGCATGGTGAGCTTTTCGAGGCGAAGTTCCTCGCGGTGCGTTTGCCAGGTCTCTCCGGTTCGAGCTAATTCCTCGCTGTATGCGAACTCTGTGCCTAGCTCGCGCACTCGATCTTGTTGGTCGCGGTCCAGCTCGCTCTTTAGGATCGCGTCGAAGCGGTCGGTCGGGAAATTGCCGAACGAACGCGCCGATTGCGCCATCTGGTAGTCGGTTACCAGCTTCCGCAGCTGGATCATGGTCTGTCCCTTGATCTGATTGAGGCTTGGCTTGAGGCCCTCGGCGATGGCGCCCTGGATCTCGCCAAGACTGGCCTTAAACAGCTTACTCTGAAGGATGGAACTGTCGTTGACACTGGCGACAACGCTGTCGATGAACAATACCTTGGAGGCAGACGAGGGGGTGCCGCTGCGAGCCTTAGCGGGATTCTTTGCTTGTTTCTGAGGGGTTGCGAGTCTGCTGGTCGCAGTCGCCGAGTCTTCAATGGCTACCAATCCGCTGTTCAGAGCTAGAAATCCAAGAAGGAATCCAAGAAGCGCCGTTCTCATGACGATGATAATGCAAGCGCAGAGGCGATCGAGCAAGTGTGACGATTCGCCATATGTGCTCGATTGCAATCCCAGCTATGGACCCTTCTCCTCCTGATCTCATGAGTTCCCAGTCCGGTTCCTGCATCGTGGTCGGCGCGTCATCCGGTATTGGCCTGGCTCTGGCGAGAAGGCTGGCGCAGGCTGGTCGGCGTGTTGCGATGTTGGCGCGCCGTGAAGGTGAGCTTCAGGCGCAAGTTACGTTGATCAACGAGACGCTTGGGCGCGAGCTTGCATTCGCATACGTCCACGATGCCGCCGAAATCGATGCCGCCGAGCCCTTGTTTGCGAAAATCGAAGCGGACCTTGGGCTAGTCGCTCAGCTCTACTTTGTTGCTGGTGTCATGCCAGAAGTTGGCCCTGACGAGTTCGACCTTGAGAAGGATCGTCTGCAGGTCGAGGTCAATATGCTGGGTTGTATTGCTTGGGGCAATGCTGCCGCACGTCGGTTTCAAGAACGTAAGGCTGGCAGGATCGTCGGCGTGTCGTCGGTTGCGCAGGATCGTGGCCGTGTTGGTCGGCCAGTCTATAACGCCAGCAAAGCGGGCATGGATACCTACCTTGAAGCGCTGCGCAATCGTCTGTGGCGACATGGAGTCAGGGTCACGACGATCCGTCCTGGATTTGTCCTTACGCCGATGACGGCGGGACTTCAGTTGAAGGGTGCGATTTCTGCCGATAGGTCTGCCGAGTTGATTTTGAAGGCGTGCAGTAAGCAAAAAGCAGTCGCCTATGTGCCTGGTAAATGGCGCTTGATCATGTTCGTGATTCGTTGCATCCCATCGTTCGTGTTCCGCAAGCTGTCGATCTGATCGAAAGCTTGTTGATCGCATGACCTTGGTCTTTTGACCTCTATGACCACCAAGACCTACAACCAAACTGCTGAACCCTCCACAGGAGGAACGTTTCAGGACGAGCCAGTGATGGGCTTTGGCATGTCCGTGGGTGGCCGGGCGAAGGTCATGCGTCCGACAAGTGCAGAGCAGTTAGTCGACGTATTTGATGCGACTCAACGTGGCGGCAGTTCGATAGCGTTGCGCGGTGCCGGCTGTAGCTACGGGGATGCATCGACGAACAACAATGGCCGCGTGCTCGACATGACGGCGATGAACCGCATCCTGTCATTTGATGCGCAGACTGGTATTGCGATCTGCGAACCGGGTGTCACAGTGCGCGATTTATGGCGTCGCTCAGTCAGCAGTGGTTACTGGCCGCGGGTAGTAAGCGGCACCATGGACGTGTCCATGGGCGGTGCTGCTGCCATGAACATCCACGGCAAGAACAACTACGCTCTCGGTTCTTTTGGCGAAGGGATACGTTCATTCGAGTTGGTGACTGCGGGTGGCCAGCTGGTGCAATGTTCGCGTGAAACCGAGCCGGAGCTGTTTCATGCCGCGATCGGTGGCTTTGGCATGCTTGGCTGCATGACCAAGATCGAGATACAAACCAAGCGCGTCAACTCTGGTCGCCTGAGGGTCTATGGCATTGTTGCGCGCGACCTCGAGCATAATCTCGAGATCATCGATGATATGTGCGGTGAGGCTGACTACCTCGTGTCGTGGCTTGATCTGCATGCCAAAGGCAAGTCTCTGGGCCGCGGCTTGATGCATCGCGCCGACCAGATGAAGCCTGGAGAGGACCCTGAAGGTCTGCGATATTTTGACCCGTCCTTGCAGGACGTGCCGCCAAATTTGCTCGGAGTCATTCCAAAGGCATGGCTATGGCCGGGGATGTGGTGTGCCGTTCATATGCGTCAGGTAGCGCTAGTGAACTGGCTGAAATTCCAGGCCGGCTTCCGCGAAGAAAAGCAATCGCCGTATTTGCAGACTCACGGCGCGTTCCACTTTTTGCTCGACTACGTGCCGCGCTGGCAGTGGATGACCAAGCCCGGTGGACTGATTCAGTTCCAGCCGTTCGTGCCCAAGGAAGAGGCCGCGCGTGTCTTGCGATTGCTCATCGAGATGTGCCACAAGAGTGGTCACATTCCTTATCTCGGCGTTTTGAAGAAGCACAAGCCCGACCCATTCTTGATGACGCACGCGGTCGATGGGTTCTCCTTGGCGATGGACATCCCGGTTAGCAAGAACCGTCGCCGCCGTGAATCGCTTTGGAGTCTGTGTCGGAAGATGGTTGAGGTCGTGCTCGATGCTGGTGGGCGCTTCTACTACGCAAAGGATGCTGTCTTATTGGAGTCATCATTCACGCGCATGCATGGCGCAGATGCGGCCCAGAAGTTCCGCTCGTTGAAGGAAAAGTGGGATCCACAGCGCATCCTGCAGACAGACCTCTCGCGTCGCATGGGCATTTGAGCTGTTGGCTTTTGCTGGGTTAGGAAGTCAGTTAGGAAGCCTTCGACTGTCTGGATTCCGTGTTTCTGCCACCTTCAGAGCATCGGCCAGTGTGCTTTGAGGTCGTTCCCTTTCCTTGCTCGATCTGCCTCAGATTTGCTGTCGGCGTCCGTTTGATCGGCGGCCAGAGAGCTCCGGCGGCAGGTCCTAAAGCCATATACAGGTTGGCTTTGCCGTAGCATTAACGGCTTCTGGCAATCACTGGTGCTTGTTCAATGGACCTTTCGGGGCTACTGTCTTGGTCGTCGGTAACCCAGTTTTTGGGAACGCCGAGTATCGATCGCCTCCATCCGGAACGGATTCCGGTCTCAAGTCGAGGCATAAACAAGTCGATGCCATTGTAGTTGTGCAAAGAATCGGCAGTCAGCGGCCATGCCGTTTGCGACTGTCGCCCATGCAGCCAACACGATTGACTAACTTCTAGCGTTATCAGGCAAGCCATAGACGCGACGGGCGGCGACCAAGTAGGTCGACCCAATGTCCAGTAGGGACGAGAGATCGCGGGTAAGCCAACTAGCCTAATTACACATCCTATGAGCAGTTTGTAGCCACGTTTGGTGGCCGCTGCCGAGAAGAACAACTTAGTGAGCTTTGAATCCCTCGGACTACATAAGTCCATCCTGAAGGGCGTTCGCGACGCCGGCTATGAAAAGCCAACCGACATCCAAGCGAACACCATTCCCAAGATCCTTGCTGGCGACGAACTGATTGGCCTTGGCCAGACAGGTAGCGGCAAGACCGCGGCTTTTGGTTTGCCGATGCTGCACAACCTCGTCGGTGGTGAACCAGGCCTTCGTGGTCTGATCATCGTACCTACGCGCGAGTTGTGCGTGCAGGTTGCAGAGAACCTGCGCGGTTATGCCAAGCACGCTGGTTTGAACGTATGCACCGCGTTTGGGGGCATTGACCTGTCCATTCAAGAGTCCGCGTTTAAGCGCGGTCTCGATGTGTTGGTCGCTTGTCCTGGCCGACTGATTGATCACCTTGAGCGCCGCAATATCTCGCTCGAAAACATCGAGATGGTTGTGCTCGATGAAGCCGATCGCATGCTCGATATGGGTTTCATGCCGCAGATTCGGCGCGTGTTCTTGCGGATGCCTGACGAACGGCAGAACTTGCTGTTCTCGGCAACGCTACCCAAGGAAGTCGAATCGCTTGTCGAAGACTTTTTGCCGGGCGCCGAACGCGTACAGATTGGTTCGCGTAGCCAATCTGCCAGCACCATCACTCATCGTTTTGCTGCAGTTAGTGTTTCCGACAAGCCCAGCTCATTGGAGCGCTTGTTGTTTAACGAGACCGGCAAGGTCCTCGTGTTCTGCAATAAGAAGATCGGCTGCGAGAAGCTTGGCAACATGCTGAAGCGTGCTGGCTTACCGGCTGACTCAATCCACGGTGACAAGAGCGCTGAAGCACGTCATATGTGTCTGGGAGCGTTTTCCAGGGGTCGGACTCGGTTCTTAATTGCCACCGATGTAGCCGGCCGAGGTATCGATGTCGATGATGTGGAGTTGGTTGTGAACTACGACTTCCCACTCGCACTAGAAGACTACATTCATCGCTCGGGACGGACCGGTCGTGCCGGCAAGAAGGGTCGCGCCGTTTCGTTTGTTGCGCCTTCTGAAAAGCGACTCTACGAAGTGGTCAAGGCGCATCTGTCGGGCAAGGAAGTCAGCGATCAGCCCAGTGCTCCTGGCCGCGGCTACGGCATGCCCAAGGGGCGTGCTGGCGGCGGTAGGTCGGGCGGCGGTCGATCAGGTGGTGGTCGATCAGGTGGCGGCCGATCAGGTGGTGGCCGTCGAGCTACTGCTGGTGCCCGTTAAGTCAGCGGCAGTCACTTTTCTTTGGTTGGGGATCCGCTGCAGTGGTCCCCGCTGCAGCGATCGGCTTCGCCTTTTCAGCTGTTGCCCAAGATCGCTTTTGCAGCTGCCGCTGGATCGCTCGCATTGACTAGCGACCGGAACACATCATCTAGATGTTCGTCGGCACCAGCCCCTGCTTGCTGGCGTAGTTCGGATGCGGTTCCGCATGCGAGCAACTTGCCTTTATCTAGGACTGCTATGCGATCTGCGGTGTTCTCGACGACATCGAGCATGTGGCTGCAGTGGAGAACCGCGCCACCTCGGGCAGCAAACTCATGCATCAGCTGCTTGACGGTCAAGGTCGTTGTCACGTCGAGACCCGATAGTGGTTCATCGAAAACTAGGAGCTTGGGATCCGTCAATAAAGCTGCCGAGATGGAGACCTTTTGCAGCATTCCCTTACTGAACGCGACCATCGGTTCGTCCTTGCGGTCGTGGATCCCAAAGCCTTTAAGGGAGCGTGCTCCACGTTCAGCGACGGTAGAATCGTCGAGGTCAAACAGCCGACCCTTAAGCAGCAGGAACTCCCATGGCGTCAACGTTTCATGCAGTCGTGCGACCTCTGGCAGGTAGCCGATTAGCCTTCGAGCAGAAGGGTTTGCCAGGGCGTCCTGCCCATCAATAGTCACCGAACCGGTGTCTGGCTTGAGCAGGCCAACTAGGCATTTGACTGCCGTGGACTTGCCAGCGCCGTTTGGTCCGAGAAGGGCGAGGATCTCGCCGGGCTTGATGCAGAGGTCCAAGCCATCGAGGGCAACGAAACTGCCGTAGGATTTGCGTAAGTTGGCGATTGCCAGCATGTAGACATCTTGACCATCCGAGCAGCTTCGGGCCAGCATTGTGGTCAGAACCAAGCAGGTGGGGGCGAGAATGGAGCGGGCCGGTGACGACGGTCCGGGGCGCCTCCAGGAAAAATGATGGGATCTGACACATCTTCTGGTCGAAGTTCCCTTCTGATGAACCACTGGAGTTCGGGTATCGTTTGACATCGAACTCGTGCGTACTTCTTGGCTATTGGTATCGATCGCCGTCCACGGCGCAGCTGTCGCAGCAGCGGTAGGGTTCGGTGCGTACGCATCGCCTCGCTCGCAATTGCCCTTGGCTCATATCGAGATCCAGCAGCAGCAGGCCTCGGCCCCCGCGCCGACTCATGTCGTTAAGATGCCTGATGTTACGGCTGAGGAAGTGGTCGAGGAGGTCGCTGTTCACGAGCTCGTAGTCAGTGAGGAGCCGGTTCCGGAGGCTCCCGTCGAGCCGACGATTTTCGAGGCGCAGGTAGAGCCATCGCCGTCTGAGTTGATGAGCTTTGCGACGACCGAGCGGATTCGTCGTAAGTCACCTGACCCGGCCTTGGAAACGCGACAGGAAGAATTACCTCAGCCAGTCGAGGTTTCCGAGCCGCAGGTTTACGTCGAGGCGCAGCGGTCGGACAACAAACCGCCAGCTTACCCGAGGAAGGAGCTTCGCTTATCTCGTGAGGGCTCCGTGACCGTTAGCGTCTCGGTCGACGAGAATGGCAAGGTACTAGGCGTTGCGCTCGTCGAGGGATCACGTTTCCAGGGCTTCAACAGCGCCGCGATCCAGGCAGCTCGTGAATGGGTCTTTGCTCCGGCAACGCAGGATGGGGTTGCTGTCGCCAGCGAGATCCATGTCGAAGTAGTGTTTCAGCTAACCGATCGATAGGCGTCGGGTTCGTTTGGCTGCCGTATTGATCGGCTGCCATGTATCCCCGCAGTCGTTACGTTTGCATCTCGCTCTCTGCTATTGAGCCGATGACGGAAACTGCACCTTGAGCTCAGCAAGGATCTTGTCGAGCCGATCATACATGCGTTCCCAACGCCATTCGGATCGGACCCACTCTGCTGCTGATAATCCATCGCGCCGTGCTCGTTGCGGATCGGCAAACCACTTCGCAACGCCTTCAATCGTTTGTTGTTGGCCGTCGGCAACTGCCAGTGCTTCGGCAGGTACTGCGCCGAGTCCTTGTGATGCTTGTGGTGACGCGACGGTTGGCAAGCCCATACTCATCGCCTCAAGAACCTTGTTCTGCACGCCGCGAGCTAGCCGAATCGGTGCGATCGCGACCGAAGATCGGTCAAAGTAAGGCGGGGTTGTCTCAACCCGCCCAGTGACCGTGATCCCTGGCAACGAAGCGAGTGCTGTGACTTTCGTGGTCGGCTTACTGCCAACGATCAGTAATTGCGCGTCCGGAAATCTTTCACGCAGAGTTGGCCAGCAGTGTTCGGCAAACCAACAAACGGAATCGATGTTCGGTTCGTAGTCCATCACGCCGGTAAAGATCGCTGTTTGTGGATGGCGATCTTCATCTCCAGTTGATGAGAAGTGTTCGGTGTCGACGCCGTTTGGCAGAACATCTGGCACAACTCCAGGGATGAGTTCTTGGAACAGAGATTTTTCGACTTCACTTACCACTAGAGAGCGCGAGCAAGCTCGGGCGACATCTGCTTCAAATGCCAGTAAGCGTTTTGCTTCACGGCCGTAGATGACTTTTCCAAGAGGACCGCTGACGCTGGCGTATTGGCGCCACTTGTCAGAATCGAGCTCGGCGAACTGCATGATCTTCGCGCCAGCGTTTGGCTGAAGTGCATACTGAGCCATCGAAGATGAGTAGACGTAAATGAGATCCGGTGGTGTTTCGCACCAAGAATTGATGGCGCGTTTAAGTTCGACGTTTCGAAAAAACGGCAGCGTCAACGGCTCACCTGTCACGAGGCCTCTTAGGCTCATGAGTTTGGCTGTGCCTCGAGATAGTTTGGGCGCGACGACCTGCGTGCAGCGTGTGCGGAGAAATTCGACAGCTTGTTGATCGCGATCTTCTTCTTGGAAGCAACCGATGAAAACTTCAGCACCTCGGGCTAGGAGGTGCTGCAGGAAGTGCCACGTCGTAATGCGGTCTCCTCGATCCGGGGGCCATGGCACCCGTTGGCACAGGAATACGACGCGGGGCTTATGTGGCTGGTTCGGCACGGCTTTTGGCTAAGGGTTCTGGTCAAGCTTCCTACTCCTAGCCCCCGATACAAGGGGCGGAGAGAGTCATGCCGCAGAGTAAAACTACATCGACCAGCACCTTGAGGCTGGTCAATAGCACGATCGATATTCCGGCAATACCGAAGGTGTTGATCAGGCTTGACGAGATCATAGCTGACCCCACAGCTTCTGCGGAGGATGTCGCGAGGGTTGTGTGCGAAGATCCTGCGGTTTCGAGCAACATTCTGCGCATCGTTAACTCGGCATACTATGGACTGCAGGTCCGGGTGTCTTCGTTGAGCTTGGCGATCTCGATAATCGGCTTCAAGATGACCAAGAAGGTCGCATTACAGGCTGCCGTTTACTCGGCGTTTTGCGAGCGTCGCGAGCAGTGCGGAGATTTTGATGCCCTGTCTTTCTGGGAGGAGTCGGTTTACGCAGGAGTTGCTGCGCGAACACTGGCGTCTTCTTCGGCGGTGTTTGCCGAGATGCATCCGGAAGATGTCTTCATGGCTGGCTTGCTGCACGATATTGGCAAGATCATCCTGATTGGCAGCACAGGTGCGCAGCATCTAGGCAAGCTACAGAAGCCTGATCGGGCGAGCCTATTTGAAGCGGGATGTGGGGATGATCACTTTGGCAGTGTGCATGCCGAGATCAGATTTGCGATGGCTGCTAGGTGGTCTTTGCCAGCGGCTCTCACTGACACGTTTAAGAATCATCAGTCTCCCTCAGGTGATTCCTTGGTTCCGCCGCTGTCTGCGCTCATCTGCTTGGCCAGTCATCTTGCCAGTCGGGCGCAAGGCACTGCGGCTGTCGGTGTTGCTCTGCCGCCGTTGCATCACATTATCTATGATCGGGTCGGTCTCAGTCATGAGCAGGTCGAAGAGCTGTTGCCAGCGATCGCCGATGACTTTGCGGCATCTGTATTGCCTTGGTGATCCTGGTTCTAGTGGCGGGCTGAGCCCGCTGGTAAAGGACCTGTAGTCGAATGTTGAGGCCGCAAGTCAGATTGCGGGCGTCGCTTGCTGGTGTCGCGATGACTCCCTTGGAAACCAGCGTCGATCGCTCGGCATAGCATTATCATTGTGCTTCCGTAAGCTCGGTATCAGATGTGTAGCTACACAACTACAGATTGTGCGCGAGGATCGTGCGCAGGTGCGTCAATTGATTCAGTCAGGGCAGCAGCTGGCTCCGAATTGCAAATGACAAGGATACAGCTGCGTTGCTCATTGAGGTGATGAAGATACCACGACCTTTACTTGGCGTAGTGCATCTTGGAGCGCTGCCGTCTGCTGCTCGGCATCAGTCGATGCAGGCTGTTTTGGATTCTGCACTAGCCGACGCGACAGCCTACGCTGATGCAGGATTTGACGGACTTGTCATTGAGAACTTCGGCGATGTTCCATTTCGTCGCGGTACTTTTGACGACCCCGTGACCCCCGATGTTCCTGCTGCACTCGCTGTCGCGGCCGACCGCATCAAGGAGCGCACGGGATTGCCAGTGGCTATCAATTGCCTGCGTAACGATGGCATGGCTGCGCTGGGAGTTGCAGCAGCGGTGCAGGCGCAATGGGTTCGCGTGAACGTCTTGACCGGAGCGTACGTCACTGATCAAGGGATCATCGCTGGTGATGCGGCCAAACTTGCCGCATACCGGCGACAGCTACATATCGAGACAACTTTGCTGGCAGACTTCATGGTGAAGCACGCCAAGCCTCTCGTAGATTTTGATTTGGCTACGGGTGCTCGTGATCTTGCGGAGCGATCAGGTGCTGATGGTCTTGTGTTGTCGGGAGCGCGTACTGGACAGCCGGTAGATATTGCACTTGTGACGCAGGTTCGTGAGGCTGTCGGTGAGTTCCCAATCTGGATCGGTTCTGGGTTAAATCCGGATAACGCTAAGGACCTGTGGCCTCGGTGCGATGGGGCAATCGTGGGCACTTGGTGTAAGCATGATGGCAAGTCTGGTAACGCGGTCGATGCTGACCGTGCCAGGATTTTACGAGATGCCTGTCCGCGTGGGTAAGGCAGCTAGCATGTAGATGCCGAAGATAGTCGTGTGAAGGTCTTGTTGATGACGCCGGCGCCTGCCCACCTGCACTTGGGGGGGATTGCGACCGTGAACCGCTACCGTGAGGGGCTGCAGAATTGTGGTCATCTGTGTGAGCTGTTTGGTGGTGCTGATGAGGGTGGGCTAAAGCAATCCCTCGAAGGCACGATTGGACGATTCAATCCAGATATCGTTCACGCACATGATGCTTACCGTTGTGGCACCCAATTGCTCGGTTCACGAGCTCCCTGGGTGATTTCACTTAGCGGTGAAGATCTTCATAGCGATGCGCTTGATCCTGCACATGGCCCGATCGTCTGTGAAGTCATCCGGCGGGCAAATAGGGTTTTGGTTCCAAGCGCAGAAGCAGGCTTGGTTGTCGAAGAGCGAGTCCCTGACGCCATTGGCAAAATTGATGTGGTAGCGCGCGCAGTTACGAGGTTGCCAGCAAGTGGAACGGATCTGAGACGCTCTTTGGGTATACCAAGAAAGCGGTTCTTGGTGTTTCTGCCTGGTGGCCTGCGACCAATCAAGGGACAGCATCGTGCGATCCGTGCGATAGGTGTATTGCGTGCTGCTGGCGCTGATATCGAAATGATCTTGGCTGGCCCTGAGCAAGATGAAGCTTATGCAGCCAAGGTTCACGAGTTGTGCAGGTTGCATCCAGGTGTTCGTGTCTTGCCTACTTTGGCCGGCGAACGGATGGGGGCTGCCTACCTTGATGCGGATGTTGTGCTGAACACCTCGCTCAGCGAGGGTGCGGCTCCGACGATTTTAGAAGCGGGAATTCTTGGGCGGCCCGTCATTGCGAGTGACGTCCCAGGCAACCGCGAACTCATCCGCCATAAAGATACTGGCTTGCTGTTTAAGGATGAAGATGAGATGGCTAAGCAGATCTTAGCCTTGTACAGAAACCGCGCTGCTGCTGGCGCGTTAGGTGTGCGTATCGGCGAAGAATTCGCTCGCCGCTTTGGAGTGGCGGATGAGATTCAGTCCTTGTTGTCAGCTTACGCCGCGGCCTGACCTTTATTGGGGCGCAGCGGTGTTCGATTCACTGTCTGTTTCCGTCTCGTCGCTAGTGACTGCAAAGACGTTGTATAGATCCATTAGTCGATGTGCTTGCCA
The DNA here is from genome assembly GCA_965662465.1 of Planctomycetota bacterium. Taxonomy (GTDB): domain Bacteria; phylum Planctomycetota; class UBA1135; order UBA1135; family UBA2386. The sequence continues at coordinate 40,176 of CBFIIO010000003.1, forward strand.
ACTCAGAGCCTCTTGGATTTCGGCGCTGATCTTGTTGCGCGTGGTCGATCGAGCTCGTGGTGCGCGGGCCTTCTGCAAGACTTCATACTGATAGTTGACGTCAAGGGCCTTCAGCTTGTCGCCACTTTGATCGTTTAGCACGGTGCCGACAACCGTTTGGAAGTTTGCATAACTGAGTAGCTTTGGATCGAAGACCCCTGCTTCGAGCAGCTGCATCATGTTGACATGTTCGGTGCCGAGAAGTGCACGGATGTCGCTCTTGCCGCCGGGGACAGAGTCTAGGAGTGCCCGCAAGTCTCTGGTCATTTCACTTTGCCAGCACAGAATCGTCCCACCAATTTCGGTATGCCTGCGCAGGGTCTTGACGAATTGGGCGCGTGGATCGCTGCGATCTACGCAGGCCCACTCGTTAGATGTGATTTTCCCATCTTCGTGATGAGTGACAGCTGCCCATGCATACGGCGTCAGTTGCCACGGGCGTTGATCGTTAAACTGCGGGAGTGGTTCCGTTACCGATGCAATGGCGACAAAGTGCAGAGGTTTTGCGCAGCCTGCGAGTTCTTCCCCGACGAATGGCTCGAGGATTCGTTCTTGTTGCTGCATGCAAGCAAGCGTGCGACGTTGGCGAAAAGACAGTCCTTCGCGTTTGTCGTTAACACCCATCATCTCTTTGATGCCGTCCTTCTGCATTTCGATCTCCTGCTGTCGCGTTAGCTCTGGAAGCTCGAACAGTGGTAGGACCGGTGCGTCTTTTTGGCAGCGCGCGTTATGCGGGCATGGGAACGGTGTTTTGCAGAACGTCCCCATAGGTAGTTTGGGTACGTCTTGTTCGTCGATAGCAAGGCGCAAGCGCTTCAGCCGTCGGGCAACGACGGGCACTTGCTTCTCGACTTTTGCTGTGACGTTGGCGCTGCGGAGCAGCTCCATAGGCGGGTATTCGTTGTTTTCGGTGTGCGAATACTTCGGATTGATGTGCAGCAGGAATGCGCTCTTTAGCTGGAATCCAGAGGCTGCAAGCACAATGGCTTGCAGCGCTAGATCGTGGACGTAGCGGTGTTTAACTTTGGTGCCCGACTTAATCTCAAACAGGTCGACGAACTTCTCGTCTGTTTCTTTGTTGTGGTGGACGATCAGTATGTCGCACCTGGCTTCAATCCCGTTGGCGATGAAGGTCGCATCAAACAATGCCGGTGTAGTGGCCTCAATCAATTGCTTCGTTTTCGCCGCGGCCTCTACGGCGTCTTCGCTCTCAATGAGGACTCCCATAGGGAATGCTGAGCGAGCAAGGTCTCTTAGCTCGTCGCCAACTCGCGACATCTCAGTTCTTCGAGCTGTAGGCTTTTCCGTTGAAGGCTCGTGGTAGTCGATCCACAGTTTTTTGTGGCATTGTAGCCCCGCCTCAAACAGGTGTTTGTTGAGGTTTTTTGAGGCTGTTGGTTTGGCGGACTTTTTCAAAATGAATGGCTTTGAGCGGGTTGTCCTGCAGGGGAGACCGAAATCATTCTAGCAATCGCTCTGCCCGCCTCAACGGCGTGCGCGAGTGTGCTTGTAAAGCAATAGTAGAACCAGACCAACTACCCCACCTACCAGCAAGGGGGTCCATAATCGATCAGACAATGTCTGAGGAGATTCGGCGACTCGAGCAAGTATCAGAGACTCCAACCAGTCATGGAACTTTGGTTGCCATTCGTCGAAGTCTTCCGACGCAGCTCCAAATGAGAGCGTTAGCTGCTGATTTGCGGTGCCGATGTGGATGTCGAGTGATCGAGTGGCTGGGTGCGGGGAAGTCGGCGTGCTGGTCCGGATTGCGGTAATGCACTCGACCTGTTGGGTTCCAACCTTCTCACGACTGACGTTATCAATCTGGTGGGCGACATCTGTATTTGTCGATTCTTGTCGCCAGTGTTCCCGAATGAAGTTTTCGAAGTCATCCCCGATATACCAGGTGTCTTTACGTTCGATTACACGTAGCCATGCGCCGCTGAGATCGCCATTGAGCCAGTCATCAATGGGACCAACTGTATACATTAGCCTCGGTTGGGTCGGGTAAAGGCCGGGCGCTGCGTTCGGCTGATCCTTTAATGCGACTGCTTCATTAGGGGCTATTTGACGCCAGCCATCTGGCAACTCTAGTTGGAAGGTGTGGTTGTAGTTCTCAAACTTCCCGGTGACGGTATTCGTGGTTTGGGTTGCGGCGAGGCACAAAGAAACTGCAGTAGCGAGCCGAACAATCATGGTTGGCATCATCGCGTTAGAGGCGCAAATAGCGCCGTTGTTAGCTCGTTTGCTAAAGGTGACGTAGTCGAGATAGGCGATTCATAATCGAGCAATTGGCTGCGATATCTATCGGCCCACTGAGTGATCAATTCGTTAGTGGTCATCGGTCTTACGCCCCAGCTGGTAGCGGGAATGGGCAGTCCCACAGTTCGCCTAGCGCGCGTATTAGGTCAATTTCATTCGGATCAAGATGTCCGTCACTGGCGGCAACTTCAGCACATCCGTTGATCAGGTTCTTCTTCGCATTCGGCGAAAGGCATGCCAGTTTTTCGATAGTGTTGTCCAGTTGTGCTGGCTTTGCCTTGTCTGGTGGAACAAGTTGCAGGTTTGGCATCTTGAGCGATTGCTTGCCGCGGGCAAATGCTGCTGCGGACTTTTCGCCGTCGTCGGGGGCGCCAGAATGCGCGATCACCGACAGCACCAGCGCCGCCTCGTCAGAGCGCTGCTTTAAAGACACCGGTCGCCCTGTTGAGCGTTGCGTCGGCTGGTCACTGGTCCGGATGTGCCGTTCGAGCGACTTGAGCATCGCAAACTCAAGCGGCGACAGATCGTCATCAGCCATAGCTAGTGCTCGTGCACGGCGGCGCACAATCGACCTGTCATCATTCGATAAGCTGCGAAGAGCCGGCATTGCTAATTCCAATAGCGGCAATTTTAGCGTGCGCGCGAGGCGTGCGACTTCACGATAGTGCGCTTGGACCTCGTGCATGATGGCCGAATCATCGTCGGTTTCTTGCGTCAGGAATTGCAGTTGTTTGTCTCGCACATCGCGTTTTTCATCGAGAAGCAGTGTGTAGACTAGCAAGGGTGCTCGGCCAGAATCACGTGCAGCGACCATCAAGTCAAGTGGCAGTGATTCGAACAATTGCTGCGCTGCCGCAACGTGTTTGGGCTGCGGGTCGCCGACGGTGGCAAGTAGTTGTTCGGGCGTACTACCACTAACAAGTCCAGCTGTAGCACCTCCAGCAAACTGCGCCGGAACAGGTGTCTCTTGGACAGCTTCGACCATCGACCCTTCTGGCGCCAGGTGCTTCAAGAAGCCTGGCATGACGCGTTCGATGCGCGACTCAATTTTTGGATGAGTTGCGAGGCCGCCACCTAGTCGCGAAACTCCGTCGGCAAACAGCATGTGGCTTGCTTCTTCGGCGTGTGGATTCTTCATGCGGCCTGTAAGGCCGCCGATCTTGGCCAGTGCTAATCCTATGCCGCGTGGGTTGCGTGTATATTGGACTGCACTTGCGTCAGCGAGAAACTCACGCTGTCGGGAAACGGCTGCTTGGATCAAGCGCGCGAAGAAAACTCCGACGTAGCCAATGATCACGAGCGCGAAGCCGAAGATCATGATGCCCTGCGCGCCGCCATTGTCTCTACGGCTGCTTGAGCGGCGGTGCAGACCACCGCTGTATAGCCCGCCACGTGTCAAAATACGACCGATGACAGCAATGCAGATGATGCCAAAGAGGACGCCCATTAGGCGGATGTTGAGGCGCATGTCGCCATGAAATACATGGCTGAATTCATGCGCAATTACCCCTTGTAGCTCATCTCGAGTAAAGGTGTCGAGACTGCCGCGTGTCACTGCGATAGCGGCGTCAGCAGGAGACCAGCCCGCCGCAAAAGCATTGATGCCATCCTCGTTATCCATAACGAAGATGTCAGGTACCGGAACCCCTGAGGCGATGGCCATCTCTTCGACGACGTTGCGAAGGATGCGTTCTTTGGGATCTTTCGTGTCGATCTCTACCAGGCGACCGCCCAGCATTTCTGCGACGCTGCTGCCGCCAGAACGTAGCTGTGCTGTCTTGATCAGCATTGCACCGCCAACGATGGTGATCACAATCGCCGAAACTGCGCCGAATACAGGCCAGTCGACTAGCTCACCGGCGCTGGTGTTGGTGGCAATCAGCGTTGCTTGTGCTGCAATGTAGATTAATACGATGATGCATACGACAGCTGCGATGAATAGCCACACCAGTCGGCCAGATGCGCGTCGTGCTTGATCTTGGTGACCAAAGAAATCCATCTCTGCTATTGGCCTTCTAGTTCAAACAATGAAATGCCAGCCCGTCGACTAGAGAAGACGCCGCCGCCACAGTCTTGAAAGTGCTGGCTCAAGTGTTCCTTGTAAAATGAACCTTCACGCAGGTAGACGTTGCCATCGGTAACCGATTGATCGCAGTTCTGCTCCCAGTCTAATTTTGTTAAGGCTTCGAGGTAGAGCGCGCCATCACTCCACTTACTTAGGTTCTTGATCGCTTTCGTTGCCGCTGAGTCATCCAAGTACTGCATCACTCCCTGGCAGATTACGAGGTCGAACGTTGCCCGTCCGAGTTTGGCCTTTGGCTTGAGTGTTGTGATTGAACCTTGGTACCATCCAAAATGCTCACACATGTGTTGGCTGTATTCGACGCCGTAGTATCGAGCGCGTGGCCATAATTCTTTGCTGACGGTCTTCCAGTGACCGACGCCACAACCAATGTCGAGGACCGATCGAACCGGAATTTGTAGATAGGCTAGATAGCTGGCGACAAAGCCAGCTAGCCGGCGGATCTCGTCGACATTGCTGACTTGGGTTTGTTCGTCGTCGTAGAAGCGTTGGTAGTATTCCGCGCCGAACGATTCCGTTTCGTTGGGGTCGCTATTGTGAGAGGGGGAGTTAGGCATGGCTTGCTAGACTGAGATCGTCGCCGAGTCGGGCAAGCAGCGCTATGTGAAAAGCAAGGTGATGCATTGCTTGATGGCATCATGATCGAGATTGATCTGGCAGCGTGGCGGAGGTCGCGAGATTGCAGGTGATCTACCGTTAGTTTTGGGTGCTCTGAGTTAAGCCGAGAGCTGTGCTTGCCACTTTTGACTGAGCATTATGTGGCTCCCAGTTTCGGGGGAGTGTGGTAGCGCCTGGAGCGGCAGTAGTTCGAAAAACAAGTGCCGCCGGTGGTTACGATAGCTCGTAGAGGCGTTCGAGAGGCGAAGTTCGCGATGAGATCATGGCTGACCGCTTCGTTCTGGCTCTGATCTACGGCAAGATATTGCCATATATGTCTGCCTCTTCGCCTGGTGCGCAACCAAGCGCATCGATCCGTGCGGCCCAAATCGGGGACGAACCTCACATCGCACGCTTCATTCGGGATCTAGCCCGCTACGAAGAGCTAGAGCATCATCTTGATGTTTGCGAAGAGCGACTTAACCGACACCTATTTGGTGAAGATCCGGCATGTTCGGCGCTGATTGTCGAACATGACGGCGAGCCTGTGGGGTTTGCCTTGTTCTTCACTAGCTATTCGACGTTTTGGTCGACCCCATGCCTGTTTTTGGAAGACCTATATGTCGATCCTGAGTTCCGTGGCCGAGGTTATGGCCTCGGATTGTTAAAGGAGCTGGCGGCTGAAGCTGTGCGGCGCGGCTACCCACGGCTTGAATGGCACGTTCTCGATTGGAATCAGCTGGCGATCGATTTTTATGAGCGTCAGGGGGCACCCGTGATGCCGGACTGGCGGACCTGTCGATTGGATGGCGAAGCATTGCAGCGGATGGCCCGTAAGTAGAGTCAAGGCCGTTCGGTGGTTCATCGCAGTGCGGGCTTGATCAGTACATGCAGCCGGCTCGCGCGTGCATCAGAACTTTCTGAAGGCATTGACGACTTCGGTGATCGCTGGCAATCAAGTAGCCGTGATCCGTCAGTCGCAAATTGTGTGCGGGCGCGAGCCGGGGTCTATGAGTCGTGTGCGATCAAAATTGTCGACGACTCGTGTTGGAGGAAAATATTTTGTTCATCTGACTCCTCTTGTTTTGAGTTGAGATTCATCCGTTGCCCCCCCGCGCTGTCGCAGTGAGGCTACGGATCAATTGTCAGTGCTATCAGTGAAGGTGAAAACCCCCTCAGTTGCCGTGAAGCTCGGACAACTGGCTATAGCCGCGTTACGACCGAGCATTAGTAGCCGGCTAAATTATTTAGCCAGGCCCGCCAAGGCTCATCAAACTGTTCTACTGGCTTGCCCATTATGCGATCGAATGTCGTGCTACTGTCGCCCTGACGATCGGCAAGTGCAGCGCGAATGTATTGCAGAAACTGGGGCCGTGTGGTGTCGATGATCTTGGTGTCATCGAGTAGCCATGTTGTGAACATCGACGCAGCACTCCAATTGATCTGCGTCGTCGTACTGTCAGTCATGTAGAAACTTCCATACATCGGTAAATGCACGAGGTGCGTTAGGCGATAGCCGCGACCAAGTGCCCGCATTGCAAGTAGGTCAAGTTGCTGTGGTTTGCCGGGCGCGGCAAACCCAGCGGGGCCCTGCATGACTTTTTCCATGTGCATGCCTAGGCCGATTTCGAGCCATGCACAGATTCGACCGCGATTGTCGAATTGATCGCCTTCGCCAATCAATGTCCGATAGAGCAACCCCTGGGTGCCAAGAAAAAATAAGTCCTGGGGCCTAGTAGGCAGCGCGCCAGAGTAGAAGGTCCGTCCGAGGTTGTCGTGGGGAGGAGGTTCGAAGAAGGGACGCGGTCGAAATCCCCACTTTGGAAACTCTGTTGAGTTGCGATAGGTTCGAATCGCGATTGGTGTGAGTACTTCTTTTAGGCTTAGGTCTTCGCCAAATTCTTTGAACCAAGTGATTCCAAGCCGCTCTAGGTCGAATAAGGCATGCAGGTTGGTCAGTAACGCGGCGTCGCAACTCAGTGTGAACCGTTCGCCGGCAAACTTGAGCGGGCGTTTGGTGAGTGCCGCTTGCAGTTTTTCTAGCGTGATCTGTTTGCCGTTGTGGGGCCATAGCCATTTTCCGCTGCGCAATCTGTGGCCAAGGAACTCGTGCATTGCAGTATCGGTGTCGTCCTGCAACACGAGTTCCGTTGCCTGCAAGCGGGCCATGTTTTTTAGATCATGGGTCTCTGCCCAGTCGACTAGGTAGCGAAGCGCGCGACGTGATTTGCCGTGTCGGTCTCGTCGCTTGAAGAACTCGACCATCGAGTCGGCGACTAACTCTTTCTTGGCGATCTTGGATGCTTCGATGCGAACTCGCTTACCGCCTTGGACGATAAGTAGTTCGCCCGATTTGTAAGGTGAGGCGATGCGCCCGTTGACGACCTTGCCGTTGGTCAGGGTCAGTCTGTCGCGCATGTCGTCCTGTGCGGGCGAAAGGCAGGCAAGCGCCGCTGCACATGCGACACGGATTAAGGACGGTTGGCAAACCATGTAATCATCGTAGTCGCTAAATCCAGTAGGTAACGATTTGGGTCACCTGACTTTTCATTTCAGCCCCTATGCGGCCAAAAAAAGTGCTTTCTGTAGTTGCTAGCGAGGGGCTAGCAGGCGCCTGTAGTTCAGGCCACCAACCACAAACCCGATGATCGCGACTACTGCCGCATAGCCAATTGCGATTCCGAGTAGCGACGGCAGAGTTTGGTCTACTACATAGGGTGTAATTCGATGGCGTGGGTTGGCAACCCATGTCCAAACATAGACAGCGGGGATCATTGTGATTTGGAATAGGCAGACCATGATCATCGCCGCAAAGAAGCTTTTGCCGCCTTGCATGATCTGGCCTTCGGTGTCCGGTCGCATAAGTCTTGGCCAAGTGCCGACTACAGCGATTACCGCTAAAGCAATGAAGGTCCCCGCTGACGCAAAGCCGAAGAACCACATCATTGTCGGAAACGCAACGTCAAGCGCCTGCACGCCAACGCCTGCGACCAAGACTAGCGGCCATAGCAAGAAGATGCCGACGGCCTGTAGCTTGCCGCGTAGAATCCATTTCGGCTTCGTCGGTGATGCAATATAGAGCGGCCATTGGGCGCCATCCCATAATGCTAGCCTGCCCATATGTGCGTACAGCACGAGTAAAACGGCGAGAAACCACCATGTTAGCAGGGCCGCAAGGTTGCGCACTTCCTGTGGCAGGCGGCTTCTGTTGAGGATGGTTTCGACTAGGACCCGTTCACGGGCAAGGGCGAAGACCAATACCGCAAACACTATGAATCCGATTAGTGCACCGGGTTGTTGTAGTACTTGCGCGAACTCTTTTTTGCGTACGTTACTGGAAAGTGAAGTGGGCCAGCGGTGACTGCTGCGTCGCCAGATCGGTCGGTCCGATTCGATGAAGCGTTCGTGTGCTCTTGGGTGAAGTAACGCTGCACAAGCGAACAGACCAAGAGCAGCCAAAGTCCAAGACAAGACTGGGACGACTCCCACCAAAGTCAGTCGTTGGTTGACGGCATCGCTCAGCATTTTGGCTGCTGCATGCACTGTGATTGGCAAGCGCTGCGAGTTATTCGCTGCGGCGGCGACTTCTTCTATGCGGTCGCCGCCACTAGTGAACATGGTTAGCAGCAACCAAATCGTGAAGGCAACCGAGACAAGTGCTGCAATTGCTGATAGGAGGATGCGCAGCCAGCGACCGGCAAGGTAGCGCACCATTATGATCTGCACTGATAGCAAGGTAGCCAGCAATGGCACCGTGCAGCTCACTACGCCCAATGGAACAAGCGCATAAGCTGTCCATGGAGCTGGAGTTTGACGCATCACCGCTACGACGAACGGCGCTGAGAGCGCGGTTGCCCATAGTGTCGAGATGAATCCAGCCCGAAGGAAAATCTGTACCGGCCCTCGATACCCCGCTATTGGCGCTTGTCGCCAGAGCATTAGTTCAGGTGTTTCGAAAAGTTGTTTCTGCGCAGTTGCGAGGCCGAGCCAAGTCGCAACCATCGGGCATGTCATCAAGCCGTAGCCGAGTAGTCGGGCGATGACATCTTGGTTTCGGTTGAGGCCCATTGCTTGCCGCAGTTCGGTGCTGTTCATGACAGCGTCTGCCATCCACCACGACAACAGTGACAGGAGTCCAAGGCCCGCTACCAGACCCAGAGTCATGCGTCGACCAACCGCGTTAGTAGGCAGGTTGGCTAAAGCGCGCAGGTCTGCGGCGATTAAGCCCATGTCTAGTGGCTCGCCCCGTCAGTCAGCGAAAGGAACACGTTTTCAAGTGTCTGGTTGTCATGCTGAGCACGCAGGTCTTCGACTGTGCCTTCAGCTAGTAGTTTTCCCTTAGCTAGGATGCCAACGCGATCGCAGATCTCTTCAGCCGTGTCGAGAACGTGTGTGCTGAATAGAACTGTAGTGCCGCGAGCAACCTCATCGCGAAGCAAGTCTTTTAGGCGGCGTGTGCTGCCTGGGTCTAATCCGGTAGTCGGTTCATCGAGCAAGAGCACTTCGGGGGCCGTAGACAAGACCGCAGCGAGATGTGCCTTCTTGCGCATGCCGTGTGAATAGCTTTTGCACAGGTCATCCGCTGCATCGGACATGTTTAGCAATTCCAGGAGGCGGTCTGCTCGCTCATCACGCAGTTTGCGTTCGACGTGCCACATGCTTGCTACCAGTGCGATGTATTGGCGGCCAGTCAGATAGTCGTACAGTGGAGGTGTGTCCGGCACGAAGCCGAGACGCATCTTTAATGCTCGTGAGTCCTTGGAGTGGCTTAGCCCAGCGATACGCGCCTCGCCAGTAGTCGGGCGCAACAGTCCTGCAAGTAGTCGAAGGGTTGTCGTTTTGCCGGCACCGTTCTGCCCAAGGAAGCCATACAGCTCGCCGGCATATACGCGCAGATTCAGGTCGCTGACGGCCCAGTTGCTGCCGAACTGGCGGCATAGACCAGTCGTTTCGATGCTGTAGCTACGATCTACTTGTTGTGTCTCCCCTGCAGGCGGCGAGACATCGCTACTGTTAGAGTCGTTCACGATGTCGGGTCCGCGTAGATTGCCGTGACTGGTGCGTGATCACTCGGGGATTTCTTGTGGCGTTCATCCTTATGGACGATCACCTCTGTGCAGCGCTTACCGGCACTGCTTGAGGAGAGCACGTAATCAATGCGCAGGCCCTCGTCTTTCTCAAGGGAACCACCGGTGTAGTGCCACCAGGTGTATAAGCCCGCACCCTCGTGATGCTGTCGGAAGCTGTCCTCTAGGCCGAAGGCCATGATGTTACGCATCGCATCGCGTTCTTTGTCCGAACATAGAATGCGATCTTTCCACCAAACAGGATCATGAATATCGCGGTCATCGCGAGTGATGTTGAAGTCGCCGACGACCGCGATGTCATCGCTAGCCTTAAAGTCTGTGTCTAAGTACGTCCGAAGGCGGCGTAGCCAATCCAGTTTGTAGGTGTATTTTTCGGCACCCACTTCCTGACCATTGACTACGTAAAGGTTGAGTACGCGGAATCCGTTAACGGTCGCAGCAATCACGCGCTTGTCGGCGTCCGGCGGGTCATCAGGCATGCCCATGACGACATCTTCGATCTTGTGCGCAGCTAGTATGGCTACTCCATTGTAGCCTTTTTGACCGGTGAAGATGACGTCGTAGCCCTCGTCCTCTATTAGGTCGCGCGGGAATAAATCATCAATCACCTTAGTCTCTTGCAGGCACAGGACATCGGGCTCGTGTTCACGCAAAAAGTCGATGATGTGCGTGAGCCGGGCACGGATACCGTTGACGTTCCAGGTAGTTATTTTCATGCGCTACCCCTGCATTCAAGCACCCCAGCGCTGTAGCGAAAGAGTTGCTATCTGAAAGTGCGTGCTATCGGGCAGGAAGATGTGGCTAGCTCGCGTCCGATGCTTGCCGCCAAAGGCTGTGGACGTTCTGATTGTGCGATGCGATTGTATGGACTGCTGATCTCTTTTCTGTGTCTGACCGCCTGTGCTAGTGGCCCGCGTATTCTCGCTAGTGGTGGCGCCGCCGATCTTTCCGTATCGATGGTGGCTGACGAGGTTGCTAACGCAGATGTTGTCGCGTTAGGCGAATTGCACCAAACCCCCGATGTGCATGCGATCCACCACCAGCTGATCCAGGAGCTATATAGCCGTCGGCCCAACATGGTGATTGCAATGGAGATGTTTGAGCGCGATGTGCAATCAGTGCTCCTGCAGTATCTCAGTGGTGTCATTGATGAGGGGACTTTTCGCTCTAAGTCACGGCCATGGCCTGACTATGCGCGCGACTATCGCCCGGTGATTGAGTTCGCCAAGCAGAACAGCATCGTGGTTCTGGCCGCGAACGCACCAAGGCCTTTGGCCCGCAAGGCTGCTAAGGAAGGCCTTTCGGCGGTGATGGGGGACGCCAATCTCGCTCGCGAGACGACCGCTCCGCAAGATGAATACTGGGATGCCTTCAATGAGATGATGGCAGGCCATGCTGGGATGTTTGGCCCAGGTGGTATGGAGCGCTACTACGCGTCGCAGTGCCTCAAGGATGACACGATGGCGGAGTCGTTGACCGACTACCTCGGCAAGCGTCGGGTTGAGGGTGATCGTCCTTTGGCGGTCTTGATTTGCGGTCGCGCTCACAGTGATCACGGGTGGGGTGCAGTGCAGCGCATCAAGAATCGCATGCCGGAGCTGACCATTCGAATCCTGTCAGCTGAGACCGTTGATGACCTTGGGGCGAATCAATACGAGGTTCCGAATGATCTCGCCGACTTCGTGATCGTGGCAGAAGCCCCCGTTCGTGAGGAACCATCGATGCCGGCTCAGGTCAAATCAGCCCAGAAAGTTGAAGAAGTCGCTAAGGCCGATCCATTGCCAACTGCGAATCCGGAAGGTATGCGCCCTGCGTTGGGCTTTATGCCGGATTATGCAGGCGCCGAAGTTGCCGGAGTCGGAGTTGGCACCCTGCGGGAGGGGGGACCGGCTGATGTGGCTGGAATCGAGGAGGGAGACGTTATCGTTGCGCTGAAGGGCATTCGAACTCCCGATATCGAGACCTACACGGAAGTTCTGGACGAACAGATCATCGGTAGCACGGTCACTGTGCGGGTCCACAAAGCCGAGACGGAGGCCAGCGCCGAGGTCGATTTGCAGGTTCAGGTCGGCAGTCGTGGTGGTCAGTAAGGCCTAGTTATGATCTTTTTTGCCGGTCCTTGCAGCCAAGGGCGGGCATCAGTGGCGCTGGATCAATTCGCTGCTACCCTGTTTGCCTTGAAACTGTGGCGATCAGCCCGATTACTGTGAGCGATACTCTTACAATTACTGAAATCCCGGTCGAGGGATACGAGCGAGTCGTTCGTGGCGTCGACCCTCAAACTGGCCTGCACGCAATCATTGCGGTCCATGACACAACCCTTGGCCCGGCGTTGGGCGGGTTGCGGATGTGGAACTATGCGTCGGAAGAAGACGCTGTGTTCGACGTGCTGCGTTTGGCAAAAGGCATGACCTATAAGTCAGCTGTTGCCAAGACTGGGCTCGGTGGCGGCAAGGCCGTGATGATCGGCGACTCGAAGGCGATTAAGTCGGAAGGCCTCTACCTTGCGATGGGGCGCCTTGTTGATTCGCTAGAAGGTCTCTACACGACTGCTGAAGACGTCAATACGAGTATCTCTGATCTGGAGATCGTGCGTCGGTCGACTAAGTATGTTAGCGGGCTGTCGCGTGCCGATGGCGGCAGTGGTAACCCGTCTCCCTATACTGCCTACGGTGTCTACCTAGGTGTTCGCGCGGCGCTTGGCTGGGCCTTTGGTAATGATGACCCGAAGGGTCGCACGATTGCCGTGCAAGGTGTTGGTGCTGTCGGTGGCCCGCTGGCTGAGCGTTTGGCAGAGGCTGGGGCGACGGTTTATGCAGCCGATCGCAATCAGGCACGGCTTGACGAATTGACGGAAAAGCATGGTGTTCGCCAGGTCACAGCCAGCGAAATATTGACCATGGAGTGTGACCTGCTGGCGCCATGTGCTCTTGGTGGCATCCTGAACGACGACTTGATTCCGCAACTGCGCACCAAGGCGATCGCTGGCGCCGCGAACAATCTATTGCTCAAGCCTGAGCATGGCAAAGCGCTTGCCGACCGCGACATTCTGTATGCGCCAGACTACGTCATCAATGCGGGTGGCATTGTCAATGTCTCCGTGGAGTTCCACGATGGTGGATACAAGGAAGATGTCGCGCTGAGCAAGATCGAGCGCATCCCGCAGGCTCTTAAGGAACTATGGACAATCGCAAAGGAAGAGAATCTTCCACCTAGCGATGCTGCTGATCGTCTAGCTCAGCGCATCGTCAGCGAAGCTCGGTCTGCCAATGCCTAGGTAGGTAGGTTAGAGATTCTGTTGCTGAGCCTCGTAGCCTGGATGAGTTTGATTGCGGCTGCATTTTGCTGCGCCAATGTGTGCCACCATGCATTCTGTCGGATTCGACCTAGTTTTTGCAGCGGTGGGTCAGTGACTGGCCAGGCCTGTTTGGTTGCTTCAGAGTCGGGGCCGGCTACTTGATTCAGTGTTTCACCAGAACAGGTGGACCTACTGCTAATGATGGGAATCGCGATCATCGGCATCGTGATGTTTGGGGAAGGCCTCCGCATCGAGTCACGAGTCATGTCTGCGGTTGAGAGAGCGCTGGGGTAGCTGCTGGCAACCATCGGTATCGACTGCCGAGAAGCGTTATTTTTATCCGCGAGTGGCCGCTTCTCGGTAGGTCGCCGAGAACCGTTATTTTATCCGCGAGTGGCCGCTTCTCGGTAGGTCGCCGAGAACCGTTATTTTATCCGCGAGTGGCCGCTTCTCGGTAGGTCGCCAATACGCTCTGAGCGGTCTTGGCCCAGGTCCTTTGACGTGCGGTCGCGATTGCTTCTGCACGCAGTTTAGGCCACTCCGGGACATAGCTCTCGATCCCGTCGATTATGGCTGTTGCCATCGAGTCGATGTCATGTGGATCAAAGTAGCGAGCATGCTCGCCACCTGCTTCCGGCATGGCAGAGGTGCTGCTGGTGATGATCGGTGTCCCCAGGGCGAGTGACTCGGTGATCGGGATCCCCCAGCCTTCGACGATGCTTGGATAGATGCACATCTCAGCGCCGGCGTAGGTCGCGATCAGGTCTTGTTGATCGAGGTAAGGAAGAAAGCGTACGTGATCGAGCACTCCGGCCTTTTGGGCACGTTCTTTGAAGTTGTCGATCTTCCCGCCGACTCCGGAGATCAGCAGTAGGTGCGGGAGGTCGGGCCGGCGTTCGCGTGCAAGACCAAATGACTCGATCATTCGGCCTGTATTCTTTCGTTCGAGAGTTGCGCCGATCGCGAATAGGTAGGGGCGGTTGTTGGCGTAGAGCTGGCGCGCCCGGTCACCTGCACCGTCGGGTGTCCCCTTGAGTATTTCGGGGTGAAGGCCATTCAGTGAGATGTGTACCTTGCCAGGATCGCAATCAAAGCGTTCGCAGATGTCGCGCTTACTCCATTCGCTGACTGTGAGCACGGCGGCAGCGTCGCGAAGCACTCGCTGTGTGACTTTACGCGCATATTGAACGAATGGGTCGTCGAGGTCGTCCGGGTACCATGTGACCAATACGTCATGCATCGTTACGACCATCGGTGGCCCTTTCCACAGCGGCCATCGCGGCGGCAGTGTGTTGTAGGTGCCATGATAGACGTCAAGCTTGTCGCGCCGGATACGCCAGGGCATCTGCAGCCTTTCCCAGGCGTGCAGTCTGTCGCCGCGTATGTTGGTGTGTACGGCCTTGTGATTCGCCGCTAGGTGGAATGGGTTCTTGGAATCATCAGCCAACTTCAGTTGGTGGTAGAGCAAGAACTCATCGTCTGCAGCTAAGTTTGCGAACTCGCGGATTAGGTTGCGGACGTAGAGCCCGATACCTCGCGGTTGTTCGCGAAAGCCTTCGCGTGCGTCGATGCCGATTCGCATGGAGGAAGAAGTGTGGCTTACTCGGGAATCCGAGTCATGACTTCTGGACCATTTTCACTGATGAAAATCGTGTGCTCAAACTGTGCGATACGCACACCTTGCCTTTCTGCTAGCGGCGGGTAGTCATCCACCAGCTTTTTCTTGTGAAGGACTTTGAGTGCCTCTTCACACCGCTTTTCACTGCCAAGCCACCGGACCATGTCGCGACGGGCAAAGGGTAGCCGTTCGCTCGCTTGCATCGCATCGAGTATGTCTGCAGGCAAACTGTCCTTCTGCTTTGCTTCACGACGAAGCATGAACACCTCACCCTTGCCCTCCTCCGCGATCATGCCCTTGCCGTCACATGCGAATGGTTCGCAGGCAATGGTTTGGTTGGCGCGCAGTCTGGCAGCCGTAGGGTCGTCGTAGTTGGGAACCGAAGGCGCGCAGTGAATCGTGTAGCGAGCGACGCCGTGGCCGCAAAGGTTGCGGACCGGCTGGTAGCCAAGTTGGGTGATGGTCGATTCCACGGTCCTGCCGATTTCGGTCAGGGATACACCTGGTCCCATGATCGCAATGGCATTCTCCAGCGCCATCTTGCTAGACATTAGCAGTAGAGAATCGTCCCCGTCACGTAGATCAACCGTCGTTGCATTGTCCGTAACCCAGCCATCGACGTGCGTGCCGCAGTCCAATTTGATGATGTCGCCGGCCTGCACTTCTGACTTGTCACCTGGCGGTGAGCAGTAGTGTGCGGCGATATGGTTTCGCGATGTTTGAGCTGGGAACGCCGGCTCGCCACCCATCTCTCGAATCTTTGCTTCGACAGCTAGTTGGATATCTTCGAGTTTGGCTCCTGGCGTAATCATCTTGCGGCCGTGCGCCAGAGCTGTTGCGCTGATACGGCCTGACTTGCGCAATTTTTCGAGGTCGGTTCTCACTTGATGACCCCCAAGTCCTTACCGACTTTGGTGAATGCTGTCACAGCGGTTTCAAGCTGCTCGATTTCGTGTCCAGCGCTGATCTGCACGCGAATGCGTGCTTTGCCCTTTGGGACGACTGGGTAGCAGAATCCGATTACGTAGATGCCTTCGTCCATCATGCGTGAGGCCATGGTTACTGCGAGCTTCGCGTCACCGAGCATGATTGGACAGATCGGATGGTCGCCAGGGACGATGTCAAAGCCAGCTTTCGTCATCGCTTCGCGGAAGAACTTCGTGTTGCTTTCGAGTTTGTCGCGAAGCGCTGTCGTCGCCGAAAGTTTGTCGATACACGCAATCGTCGCGCCGACGATTGCAGGTGCCAAAGTGTTCGAGAACAGATACGGGCGCGCCCTGTTCCGCAGTAGATCGACGACTTCTTTAGGTCCCGATGTGAAACCGCCAGATGCACCGCCTAGAGCTTTGCCAAAGGTTGAGTTGACGATATCGACGCGATCTTGAACTCCGTGGTATTCAGCCGTGCCTCGCCCCGTTGGTCCAAAGAAGCCGGAGGCGTGGCTGTCATCGACAACGACCATTGCTTTGTATTTGTCTGCCAGTTCACAAATCGCTGGCAGGTCGGCAATGAAGCCATCCATCGAGAAAACACCGTCCGTTACGATCAAGCGGTTGCGGCAGTCCTGCGACTCTTTGAGCCTTTCCTCCAGCTCCTTCATGTCATTGTTGGCATAGCGCAGGCGACGTGACTTGGTTAGTCGAATGCCATCAATGATTGACGCATGGTTGAGTGCGTCGCTGATGATTGCGTCTTCAGGCCCCATCAGAATCTCGAACAAACCACCGTTAGCATCCCAGCAGGATGAGTAGAGGATTGTGTCTTCGAGGCTGAGGAACTCGCTGATCTTCTGCTCGAGAACCTTGTGGGGTGCTTGTGTGCCGCAGATGAAGCGTACGCTTGCAAGGCCAAGGCCCATCGAGTCGATCGATGTTTTCGCGGCCGTCTGCAAGTCGGCGTCATCCGCAAGGCCAAGGTAGTTGTTGGCGCAGAGGCAGAGCACTTCCTTGCCATTGGCTTGGATGATCGCCCCCTGTGGGCCTTGGAGCACGCGCTCCTCTTTCCACAGTCCGGCTTCGCGGATGTCGTTGAGCTCTTGCTGGAGGCGTTCCTTGACGTTGTCGAACATAAGCCAGAAGTAGGTACCCGTTTGGCTGCGTTTGCGCCAGCAACTCTCGGCGGCAGTTGCTGGTGCTGTAGCGATCTTGATGAATTTTAGGGGAGTGCCGCAGCTTGGATTTAGATGCTGCTGGTTGCGGATGGCGTAGATCGCCTAGATTAGGCGATTCTAAAGTCTACAACGCATTTGTGTCTGTGGACCGCCCAGAGAGCCTTGTCATGCATCATTGCAAAGTTTCCTGAGCCATGCTGGACGCAAATGAGCTCGCTGGCGGCTGCGATTAGCCGGCTTGGTAGGGGAGCCTGATTGCCTTACTTTGAAATTGCCTAGGGCTTGGGCGTGTTTCCCGCCAGACGCCTTGGGGTTAGCTCAAGAAAGATTTAACTTATTTGGCTGGGGATGCAGGTAGCGCCAAGACCTGTGCATGGAGAAGCCCTATCGGCCTCGAATCATGGCGTGATCTGATTGCATCGATTTCATCTGCAAGCAGTCGTCGCGCACTGGGGTCTTGGGTTGCGACAGCTGTGTTGAGAATTGCCTGTGCGTAAGTTTCGGCGATGTCGCCAGTGTCCCATCGTTTGCCGATGGCCTGAATTTCGCTGACGACTTGATGGCAGACTTTGGCGTCTGGTTCCACGCTCGTCACGCTGAATAAGATGGATGCATGGGCGTGGGCAATCTCCTCCGAATCTTGCTTAGAACGGATTTCGGCGATTTCACCAGCTAGCTTGCGGCGCGCCATCGCAGTTGGCTCTACCGAGCCCACAAGCTCGAGCATGTTGGCGTGTTGTGTTGCCAAGGCAAGCGAATCACGTTTGTTGCGAATGCTAGCGATTTCGTCGCTGCAGGTTCGGCGTGATGCTGCGTTGGGATACTTGGCGGCTGTGTTGAACAATGCCTTTGCGTGTGCAACTGCGATGTCTTCGGAGTCGTGTAATCGCCGGATTACTCGAATTTGATCCGCGAGCTGTTTGCAGGAGTCCGCGTCGTCTTGGCCGATGGTCGCATGGAAAATCGAATCTGCATGGGCGAGTGCCAGATCCTCTTCGTCATAGGTCGCGCGGATTGCTCCAATCTCATTAGCGATTGCTAGGCAGGCGCGTGGATCATCCTCGATGAGGCTGATGCTGACCAATGCAGAAACGTGCTCGAACGCAATATCGCTTGAGTCAAATTGGGTTCTGATCACCGCAATTTGATCAGCCATTTGTCGGCAGGCTACCAGGCTGGATTCGTTGGTGATCGCATCGACTAAATGCTGTGCTGCTGCGAGCGCTCGCTCATGAGAATCGTGATTCATCAGGTTCTGGTTGGGTGCATCATACGATGGCAATTCTACTATCAATGATGGTCTTGCCTGCGCTGAGGGACCTTTCGGAGCCCGCTATGGCCGCACTTACCCGAGTTGCTGGTCGTTTCGGTGCGGATTCTGCGCAGATATCGATCACCTCGCCCTGTTCTTGAGACCGATTACTATCTAACTTTTCACGCGATGTACTCGAGCAACGAGCTGAAGAAAGGTGTCATCATTGACTTTGAAGGTGGTCCGCACATCGTCGAGACGACGCATGCGGCATCCGGAGGAGGCCGTGGTGGCAACATGACCTATCGCGTCCGGATCCGTAATTTGAAGACTGGTCAGCGCATCGACAAGAACTTCCGTTCTGGTGAGATGTTCTCGCCAGCTGATGTCGAAAAGCGTCCGGTCCAGTTTTTATACAACGAGACGGACGTGACCCACTTCATGGATAGTGAGACGTTCGATCAGTTTGCATTTGCCCGCACCGATATCGAATGGGAATACAACTTCTTGATCGATGGCCTCGAGGACATTCGGGCGCTGTTCTACAATGGCAGCGCCATTGCGCTTGAGCTGCCAGCGTCGGTGGCGCTGACGATCACGGAGACGGCTCCTGGAGTTAAGGGCAACTCAGCGACCTCGCGCAATAAGCCAGCCACGGTCGAGACTGGCTACATTGTTCAGGTAGCTGAGCACATTGAGCAGGGAATGCGCATTAACGTGGACACTCGCACTGGTGAGTGTCTCGGGCGCGCCAAGTCATAGCTGCTGCTTGTCGACACGGCTAACGGACACGGCTAACTGGCACGGCTAATTGGCACGGGCACTGCCCGGATCCTTTGCCAGCTTGCTGGGGCGCGTTCGGGCTGCGCAAGAACGCGCGCTTTAGTGGCAGGCGTTCGGCAGTGCCTTAGGGCTAGGCGCAGTGAAGCGAATCGACTGGCTCTCGCCTAGCTGGTCGCGTGTGGATACAGCACGACTTTTTGCTCGAGCCCGCCGCCGAAGCGATCCATGCCCTTGCCGAAGTCCTCGATTGGCATCTCGGCCGTCACCAAGTGTGTGATGTCGAGGCCGTTCTTCAATAGCTCCAGCATGCGGTCCCAGGTGCGGAACATCTCGCGACCGATGATCGCGTGCATCGTGAGGCCCTTAAAGATGAAGTTTTGCGAGAAGCCTTCGATTGATACAGAATCACCCTTTGGAAGGCCCAGGTTGACGACATGACCAGCAGGGCGAGTCATTGCAATCGCGTTGTTGATGCCAATCGGGTGACCCGAGATTTCTAGCGAGACATCGACACCGCCATTGGTCGCGTCGACGATTGTTTGCACCGGCTTTTCGCGGCCATCGACGACGGTCACCCTATCTGTCAAACCACGACGGATGACCCAGGCGCGTGCTCGAGCTAGTGCCTTGTCGGCGACGTCTACAACAAAGACGTGGCTCGCGTTAATGAAGGTTGCGACTTCGCCACACATCGCGCCGATTGGGCCGAAGCCGATGATCGCAACGGTTTTGCCGTCGACTGGCACCTTCATTGTCGTGTGCACCGCGTTGCCGAGCGGGTCGAGAATTGCAGCAACCTGGAGTGGTAGGTCTTCCGGGAGCTTGACGATATTTCCCGCTGACACGACGAGATACTCGGCGAAGGCTCCGTCAAGGTTGATGCCGCGAATGCGCGCGGTTGCACAGGCGTGGAATGCTTCGACACGACATGCCGCGCAATCACCACAGACCTCATGCATCTCGGCGCTGGCATACGTTCCGAGCGGATATTGACTCTCGTCGACGCCATCACCGAGTTTGTCGATGTGACCGCAGAACTCGTGTCCTAGGGTTACTGGTGGCGCGATCAATGCGTTCATCGAGGGATCGCCGCTGCAGATGTGCACGTCGGTCCCGCAAATGCCGGCAGCTGCTACCTTCAGTCGCACTTCACCCGGGGCGGGTTCCGGCACCTTCAGATCGGTTCGCAATCGATACTGACCTGGGGTGGTGAGCTGTATACCTTTCATCGACGTCATGTGGTTTGTAGCCGCGAGTGGCGGGGTTTGTATTCTGCGGATACAACGCTGTCAGCGCCACTAAGGAGATTCTTGATCGCACGAACAACTGAAAGCTTCTTTGCCTTTACTTGCCTCTTGTTGGCCTTCATTCCGTTGATAGCGTGCGAAACGACCAAGACGATCATTCCTGTCGATTATTCTGCTCGTGAAGTCGTCGAATTGGCGCGCTGGTCCGTCGAGTCCGAGGAGAAGGTGCTGGGCCAGGTCGTAAAGTATGAAGTTCGCGGAGCTTCGTCCTCGGAGCAGTTTTTTCGGGTGACCGATTATGCTGGCCGCTGGGTGGGGCAGGCGACCTCTAATGGCCGTTTCTCCCGCCGAACGCCGTTTGATGGCGATTTGGACCTCGGAATCTTTTCGATGAACAGCGGTGTCAAGCTGCTGTTTGAGGCGAAGAGCTCCGTGCGTCTAAAGCCAGTGGCGGTCGATGCTGATGTGCAGATCCAGCCCAAGTTGCAGGGCAAGCGCTAGGTAATTATGGGGCTTGTCGTCGCAGCCGTTTGACGTTCTGTCTTGGCTCCGCGGCGCGCCGGTCTACATTGCCTGATAATGAGTCTACCTGGAAGCCGGAGAGTGGCGGAGAGTCGCGTCGAGATGACCGAAATCATCATGCCTAACGATGGCAACCCACTTGGCAATGCTATGGGGGGGCGGGTGATGCATTGGATTGATGTTTGTGCCGCGGTTTGCGCTGGTCGTCATGCCCGGACGCCGGTTGTCACCGCCAGCGTCGATAATGTCGATTTCCTCAACCCGGTGCCGGTTGGCAGCATCTTGGTGTTGCGGGCATCCGTGAACTTCACTGGTCGCACATCTATGGAGATCGGTGTGAAGTGCTGGGAGGAGGAAAGGTCGACAGGCGATCGAACCCACGTGGTTTCTGCCTACCTCACCTTTGTTTCGCTCAACCCCGAAACGCGAAAGCCCCAAGCGGTCTCCGCAATTCAGCCGGAGACCGATGAGGAGCAGCGTCGTTATGAAGATGCTGAGGCGCGCCGTAAGGCGCGATTGGCGCTGCGCAAGTGATGCTGCCGCAGCCGACCTTAACGGTGCGCGGCTAGTGCTATTATCCGCACTTCGGAATCACGAGCACCGCAAAGACGGCGATTAGAACCATTCCGGAACCATTTCCGGAGCGAGCCCCATCGACTGCAAAATCAGTTGCTGCACATACTCGGGGTCAATCGAGAACTCCTTGAGGGTCTCGTAGCACGATCCGGCTTTGATGGATAGCAAGGCCAAGGCCATGTGCTCTGGTAGCACGGCTTTGCTTCCCAGTTGTTGTGCCGCGTCGGTGGCGCGACCAAAGACGGTCCGACAGTGACGGTTCCAAGGACCATCTGGCTCTTCCGGCTCTCGTGGCAAGCTCTGCACGTAGCCCGAGAACATTTCCGGGTCGACATTCAGATCCAGGAAGATGTGGTGTAGGCAGGTGCTCTGATCGATCGTCAGTCCATAGATCAGGTGGCCGGTCGCAACCGACTCATCGTTGAGTAGCTTGGCCAGCTCCTCGGCTTTCTGGGTGGCCAAAACAGTCTTTGCGCTGAAGTCCTCGAACATGGGGGGGAGCATGCTAGCGATCTGAGTGGGTTTCCGCCACGGGCATTGCAGGCAGAACGGCGTATCATGTTGCGGTGGCTCCCGCCCAGCGAACGATACTACATGCCGATATGGACGCCTTTTATGCGTCGGTGGAGCAGCGTGACCGGCCTGAATTACGCGGTAAGCCTGTGATTATTGGGGGATACGGCACTCGGCAGGTCGTCAGCACAGCCAGCTACGAGGCCCGAAAATTTGGGGTTCATTCGGCCATGCCGGGGCGCAAGGCGCGTCAGTTGTGTCCCCAAGGGGTCTTTGTGAAGCCCCGGATGGAGGTTTATGCTGAGGTTTCGGGGCAGATTCACTCGGTATTTACCCAGTTTACCGACCAGGTGGAGCCACTTTCGCTGGATGAGGCCTTTTTGGACGTCACCGGTAGCCGGGCCTTATTTGGTGATGGCCGGACGATTGCCGAGCGCATCCGGCGGGAAGTATTTGAGCGCACTGGGCTTGCGGTTTCGGTCGGGGTAGCGACATCAAAATATGTCGCCAAGGTTGCCAGTGATCTCGACAAGCCGAATGGCCTGGTGGTCGTCGAGCCAGGAACTGAGCGAGCGTTTTTGGCAAGCCTACCGCTGTCGAAGTTGTGGGGCGTTGGCCCGGCGACCCGGGCGACGTTGGAGCGCGCTGGCTTGCGCGGCATTGAGGATGTGCAGTCGCGGTCTCGTGAGCAGTTGGTGTCTGCCTTTGGTGGCAACCTGGGCGAGCATTTGTATGTGCTCGCGAATGGTCTCGACGAACGACCGGTAGTCAGTGAACGTATCGCGAAATCAGTCGGTCATGAAATGACCTTCGCCGAAGATCTTATTGAGGTCGACGATGTCAAAGGCGTTTTGTTGCAGCTTGCGGAGATGGTCGGTCGACGTTTGCGCCAAGCGAAACAGCGTGCGAGTGTGATTCGTTTGAAGCTCCGGCATCCTCCATTCGAAACCAAGTCGCGACAGAAGAAGGTTGCAGCGACTGCCGATGATCTCGAATTGTATCGCGTTGCGACTGCGCTGCTGCTTTCGGCTTGGGATCAGCAGCAGCCGGTTCGGCTACTTGGGGTTACCGGTGCTGATTTGGTCGATGCCAGTGCTTCAGTCATACCGCGACAAGCGACGCAAGGGTCGTTGTTTGACCTCGAGGAACGTCCAGTGCAGCCTTTAGTAGACCATCAGCAGCGCGACCGATTGTTACAGGCGATGGACAAGATCCGTGATCGTCACGGTGAGGATGCGGTGCGCCATGCTGGCAAGCGCGGCACGACCAACCCTTGGGGCCCAGAGACGCCTGAGTGATCCGTAGTTGATCGCTCCGCAAACGAGTCTCAGTTAGATCGCAGCCAAGACTTCTTCTGGGTGCTCGGCTGGCTTGACGGCATCGAAGATCTTTTTGATCTTGCCGTCTGGTCCGACGAGTACGGTGATCCGTTGGGCGTAGGCTGCACCGTCATCCTCAGCCGCGCCACAGGCGATACCTAGTTGCTTTTCGGTGTCGCAGAGCAGCGAGTAGGGGAAATCGAACTTCTGGCGGAATGCATGATTCTCGTCGATTGAGTCAAACGAGACTCCGCAGACAACGGCGTTCTTCGCGTCAAACTTGGGCTTCAAATCACGGAAGCCCTTGCCTTCAATGGTTCAACCAGGGGTGTCGGCTTTGGGGTAGAACCACAAAACGAGTGACTTGCCGGCGAACTCTTTGAGGGTTCTAGTGTTGCCTTCGTCGTCGTGGATAGAGAAGTCTGGAGCGGGAGAACCAGGTTGCAGCATGTTAGTAGAATAGGTTACTGGATCGCTTCAAGCCAACCTCTGCCAAATCGTTGATCAGGCTCGATGTAATGTCCTTCGCTCCATTCGTTCAGGGACGCGATCAGAATGAGTGGGTCATCGACTGCTGCCTTGCTGCGAAAGGCGCGCGCTCGTTGGACGGCCTCGCCAAATAGATCAGGGTGCTCGCCAGTGATTACCGGCGACCAGGGGTACTTATTCGGGTGCTTGTTGCCGAAGTCTGCACCGCGGGGGCTTGCGTCCCAGCCCGGGGCTACAGCTGGCATGTAAGGGAGGCCGGCAATTTCTCCGAATGACTGCCATTGGCTCGCGCGCAACGCTGCGTATTCGCGGTAGTCCTGTTCGAACGGTCCCTTCCAGTCCGGCAGCAATACGTAGTGGGTGATGCTGTCAAAACCTATTTCACGCATCAACGGCAGCACGTCTGCATTTGGCTCGATTGCGGCGAGATGCAGGCCTTGATAACCGTTGTCTCTGAGCCATCGTCTCGCTGCGGAGATTGCGGCGCGGGCACCACTGATCCCCAGTTCTTGGACGAAGAATGTCGAGTCATAGATAGAAAGGTAGCTCTTCCCTGCGACAGTGATGTAGTTGTCGCGATGGAAGTACTGGGTGGCAAGCATCGCCACGAATTGCACGAAGTCATCTTGGTCGCTTGGGACCACGCGCGATGGGTCGATGACGGGAGTGTCGGTACGCTTCACCGGGAGGATTCGACGTGGCATTCGGTTGGCCCACATGCAGGCAAACGGCACGGTGTCCTTGTAGGCTGATTCTAGAAACCCTTGGTCTAACCCAGCTTCGAAGACACGCTTTCCTCGGCACCAAAAGACGCCGAAGACGAAGGCGTCAACGCCGTGCTGGTGAGCAAGCGCGATCCGCTCGCCGAAGGCGGTTGGATCTCGATCGTCGTATTCTCCGAGTAGCGGCACCTTGGGTTGTGCATGTCCGTCGAATCTGGGGGTGCAGCTGCGTACGAGCTCCCATTCCGTGAAGCCTGGATGGAACGATTCGTCGCGTTCAGCAATCGGGTGCCAGCCGGTATACACGTATGCCGCGGTGCGCATGGATCCATGCTGTCACAGGCGAGTCAGATGTCGAGCGGTTGTTAAGGGATCCTTGCCGACGATGCCAATACAGCGTTCAGGTGGGCCAGCTTGCGGGCAAAAAATTGCTGGGAATGCTGACATTCTCCTTCTTGGCTGTCCCGGCAGCCTGATTGAGCGACAATGAATTGGCTGTGGAGACCCGCGACCTTTTTGAAATCCTGATGCGCGAGCACATTGAGCCAGTGCGCGCCTTCCTGCTGGCTTCGTTGCGGGATTCCGTCGCTGTCGAGGATCTCGTTCAGGAGACGTTCTTCACTGCGTGGAAGATCTTGGATCGCTATGACCGGCAATTACCGTTTGGCCCATGGGTACGAGGTATTGCCAGTAAGCTCTTGTTGAATCACCGACGCAAAGTAGGTCGGAACCGGGTGCATTACTGCGATGAAGAATTACTAGGCCGGATTGAGGGTGGGATTACTTCTGTCCAGAAATTACCCGGCAATACGTTTGATGAAAAAATCGAGGCTTTGCGCGTTTGCCAGGCGCAACTAACCGGTCCGCAGCGAGATTCGATTCGTCTTCATTACGAAAACGGTCTGCACTGCAAAGAGATCAGCCAACGTCTCGGCATCGGATTGGAGGCCGTCAAGAAGCATTTACAACGTGGCAGGGCCCAATTGCATCGTTGCTTGCTGCTCAAGATTGAGCAGGCCGAGCTTTTTGTGTCCAACTCCAAGCCTAATTCGGAGACTTTCTAATGAGCCGTCACGAGCACGATCCAATCAATGATAGTCGCTGGCATGAAGTTGATGACACGCTAGCTGATGGGCCGAGCCCGGCGAATGTGCCTGAGGAGGCTCGCAAGTGGCTTGCCGAACAGCGACTGATGCACGGTCTGCTGCGAGCGGCCAATACTGTCGACGCCGCGGCGCGAGAAGCTCGCGTCGAATCAGTACTGGGGTGCATTGACGAGGATGGCGCAAAGGCGAGTCGACGTCACTGGCTGGTCGTTGCGGCAGCAGCCTTGATCTTTGCCACTGTTGCGATGTGGATCGAGGCACCTTCGTCGCTGCCGACCGCTGAGGCTGCCATTGCGCGCGTAGTCAATCAGATGTCACTCGATGTCGACCGCAAATTTCACATCAAGATCAGTAGAGCGGGTCGCATACGGCCGGAGAAAATCTTGAGTGAGTTCGACCTGACCGTGCGGCCAGGCAAGCGGTTTCTGATCGAGGGCTACTTGTCGATTCCTGCGCTAGACGGCGTCAAAGGGCGGGTTGGTTGTGACGGTCAGACTTTGTGGTCGGAGGCCGATGATGGCAGTCGCCGTCGCCATTGCCCGCTATCTAATCGTCAGGTGGTTTTCGATTACTTTGGTGACATCCTAGATGATGGCTATCTGGATCTTCACTCACTGATCGAGCGCATGCCGAAAGCTTTTGAGCTGCAGGTGTCAGGGCGATCAGAGGATGCTAACGGTAGGCCCCTATTGCATATCGGGGCCCGTCGGTCGGGTCGTCGCTCTAAGTCAGGCCTTTCCCGTTGGCGGTCGGCGGAATTAACCTTGGATGAATTGACCGGCGTGGTCACTCACCTAGACGTGCCGTTCCGACTGCCTGGCGGCTCAATCCGTCACATCCTAATGGACTACCTTGACCAGCCTACAGTGGGGGCCGTTGACTATTCGCGGCCTTGGTAGTGTGGGGTCAATTTCAGCTTGCTGGTGTCGCACTGGTATGACTGGCCGATCTGATTATTGGTAATGGTTGCCTAGGTATTCGCGCTGCAATCAAGACATCTCGTGACGACAGGCTGCGCGTTCCTACAATCTAGGCCCGCCATATGCGGGTCGCATGACGATCTCTACTCCAGAACCTGACCAGACACTTCTGCGCGAAATACTGCAGGAGACCTCCACCGATCCAGCGTCGGCGGTTCGTCAATTGTCGCGAGAGCGGGGTCGTCTACAGGCTCAAAGTCACATCGGAGCTGAGTTGCTTGGCCATGAGCAGCGTTGGCTGGAAGGCTATCACCGAGAGGGATCCTCCGAATTACGTGGGGATCTGCTGGCGATTCGGCGTGACTGGTTGGCTCTACGGATCCGTCATCTGTCTGCGGCTGACGTTAAGGCGGCAGTGTTGTTGGACTTGGCCGAGGCCCAGTCGATGGCCAGGGTTGCTGGCGAGGAAGAGCTCGAAGGTCTCTGTGAAGCAGCGATTGATCGCGGCCTCGAGGTGATTTCAGCCGAGACCTTGGTTGGCAATGACGTTGCTGAGCGCTTTGCGTTGCTAACTACTGCAATTGAAGAGTTGTCGATTGAGCAGCAGATTGAGCTGATGCGCTGCACAGGTCAGCTGTTGTCGCGTCTGTCGAAGAAGACTGGGTCTCGTCGTTGTCGTCGTTTCGGCAAGCGCCTGTTGTGTGCCGCCGATGACCGCGAGTTGGCACGCCGACTCGAGCGGCGATTAGGTCGGCGTGGGGTTTCTTTTCTAGAGACTACCAACTTCGTCTTGCTGATCGTTGTCCTGGCCACGCTGGTCATTGAGGCGGCGGTGACCCTGTCTCCTAGTCAGGCCCATGTTTTCCATTGGATTGACGCGATTGCCTGTCTGTTCTTTGTCGCTGATTTTGTCTTTGAGTTGATCTTGCATCCGTCGCGCTGGTCTTGGTTTTGGCGGAATGCTTTTACGGATTTGTTGCCCGCGATTCCGTCGGTGCTGTTTTTGTGGCCGCATGCAGCAGTTGGCGCTGCGGCTGATAATTTGCTTGTGTTGCGATTGCTTCGGCTTTTGCGCGTGACCTGGGCAGCACGTTACGTGCAGGCGCTTCGGCCGTTATTGCGTGCGGCGCGGCTACTGCTGTTTCTGGTGCGTGGACTGGACGGTCTGGCGTCGCGCTTCGCACAGATCCTAAACCGCGAGTTTGTATTCGTTCCTGCAGCAGCTGAAGTTAACCGAACGGTAGTCGAAGAAGACTTGCGAGATCTGCTGTTCTCTTCGTTGCGTCGCGAGCATGAGTTGGTGGATTTACTCCCACGTGAGGAACGTCATGCAGTCTTGCGCGAGCGTATCGTCGGCGCGCGTGAAGCAATGCTGGTGTTGCAGCCATCAGAGTTCGCTCAGAATGCTTACGAGCCTGGCGCTAGAGACGTAGCCATCGGCGACGCGGTCGAATTGTTGTGGGCACTGCGCACGCAAGATATTGGTCGCTATTTGAAGCCTACAGATGTGCAGGCACTCGATCGCGTTGTGCGTGTCTTGTCAGCAGCACCTGTGCGATGGCTGCCGCTGGTGCGGCGATTGGCTGTGAATCCTCTGCCGCAGACGGCAGAGGAGCGCATCGTCGAGCTTGGTCGTCGCATCGCGGATTGGATTGAGTCTTGGCACAGCAGGATGCTGTTTTTTGCCGACTTGCACGGGATTGTAACCGGGCCGCAAATTCTTGATCGAGTTGCATCTGGGATCGTCAAGGCAACCCAGCGCCCGGCAGTGCGATTGCTGTTGTTTGGCGGAGTGTTCTTGGGGCTGAACCAAGCGCTGAAGGCCGCTGGTGTCACGTTCAGCATGCTTGACACGTTCATCAATAAGATCGTGGGTCTGCCGCTCGTGATACTGGGCAGCTTCTGTCTAGTGTTCTTGATCCTCGGCCATTGGTTGAAGCGTCTTGCCGGCCAGGCGTCCGACAGTTACCGGTTGACGAGCGAAGCGCACTTTATTTCTCAACTCGAGCGCGTTCAGTCACGCTATGAGGACGAAGATCTCGACTTCTTGGTGCAGCGTGTATTCGCCGATCCGGCTAACCGTGTGCGCGCACGGAGCATGCTAGCAACGCAGTTACGAGGAGCGCGTACTGGTGTGCCGGTTGGCGCCGTGGAAGCCCCCGATAGTGTTTCGTTCGACTGCAATCATACGGCGCTTTTGTATCTACACTTCCTTGATGGAGCGCCACTCCATATGAGCGATGTGAAAACGACCGAGCAACTATTGGCGAACCAGTCGCTCGAAAATTTGCGGCGTGAGTTTCTTCGAGTAGGTAGCCGGGACAAAAAACGTTTGCGCAAGCTCCGTCTTGGTGACGGCACGATCTTCAGTGGGCCTTACCTTTGGTTCCGATTCATTACTGAGAGCGTCGCTGTTGAAACTGCGAAACGGATTGTTGGTTACAACAACTTCTGTGTGCCACTGGCGCAGCGTGCCTATGCGGATCCAGATGCGCTTGACAACATGGACAACTGGTTGCGTCGTCGGCGCGACCCTCGCGGTGGTCGTTCGCAGAAAGACAGTAAGAAGGATGGCGTCATCACCAAATATCCAACCACCGAGTTTACGGCTCTCGACTTTGTTGGTGGCGATCCAGAGCGCGATCGCCATCTAGCCGCTGTTTTCGGCGACGATGTGCTCGCTGTGGTGAAGTTCGACCGAAGGACGATGGTGCGCGAGATCTTTGGGACTCGTCCTGTTAACCACTTGTCGAAGCAGGAGCGCAGTTTCAATCCATTACGATTCTATCAGCAGCACCTGTCACACGGCCGAATCTTGCTGGCACCGATTCTGTTGTTGTGGCGGTTTGCCCGGATGCTTGGTTGGGTTGTCGGTCGAGTTCGTCAGATCGTTCGAGAAGTCCTGGATCCTGATATTGCTATGCAGCGCCATGAGATTGGTGAGGCTCCGTTTGCGGTTGCCTTAAGGAAAATCCATCGCATGAAGGCACCAGGTTTGCTCGAGGCAGTTCGCATGCGTCTTCGCATCGATCCGCGCTATTCCGGTGCACCAGTTGGTTGGACGCCTGACGTTGATGAATTAGGGGAGCCAGAGATTGAACGTGATCTTCGTTTCCTGCACCTACGCGAACGAGAAGTCGTGCAGATGCGAGATGATGCTGAGCGTGTGCGTCGAGATGTTGCTGCGCTACATTCGGTGGTTGGTGGCTTGCCGCCGTTGCATCTCGAGAGTCAGGGTTTGCCCGATCGTGAGCGTCGGCGGGCTGGGGAGTTGGCTGTGACCTGCGCCTGGATCTCGAATAAGGACGATGTCCGCATTTTGATGCGGGCTGAAAGGTGGCGGGCGGAAGTCGTGCCGGCACTGTCAGAACTCAGCGAGCAGCGATCATGGATGCAGCGAATCGTGGGGTCGACGGTAGGGCTCTTCGTGAAGCACCCGGTTGATTTATGGTTTGAGAGGCATGGCAAAGGCTTGTCGAAGAGAGTTCGCAGCTTGTTGTTCGATGGATATGCCTGCGATTATCGCGATACGCGCAAGGTGATCGATGCCTGGAAGTGTTTGCCGAAGGATGTGACCCCCTCAGATCAAGCGGTAGACACCTTGAGGCGCGTGTACCGCAATGGACCAGCGGTGCGACGGGATATCTTGGCCTTGCGTGCTGTTCAGTCGTTAGCTGTATTGGATGTTCGTAACTATCGCGACTTGGTCTTTCGTA
Organism: Planctomycetota bacterium; assembly: GCA_965662465.1. Lineage (GTDB taxonomy): Bacteria > Planctomycetota > UBA1135 > UBA1135 > UBA2386. The sequence goes on from CBFIIO010000003.1 coordinate 70,435, forward strand.
TTGGTGACTATGAGAGTGACGGCGAAAAGCCAGAGTTGGGGCGAGCGCTACCATGAGTTCTGCTGATCGCCGTGCAATTCTGTGGATGTGTTGTGCTGCTGTCTGTTGGCGTTGGTTTGTAGGTCTTCGTGCGCCGGCCCCGGGTGTCGATGCTTGTCGCGATTTGTGGTTGGCACAGGAAATTGCTTCGGGTCACTTTGAGGCATTTCTAGGGCGAGTATGGGAGCCGCTATATGGGCTTTTGCTAGCGCCGTCTCTAGCTCTAGGAGCAACTCCGTTTGTGGCGGCTCAAGTGGCTGCATGTTTACTTGGCGGTCTTGCGATTGTGCCGATTGCGTTGGCGGCCGAGCGTTTGCGGGAAGGTGCTGGGGTGTCGGCTGGTGCGGTTGCGATGGTCGCATCTGGCCCTGTCGTCGCCGCGGGCGCAGGTGCTGCAACATCTTTGTTCGCGTTGACCTTCGCATCTAGCTTGTGGGCATTCACGGCGCGGCGCTTTGTGGTGAGTGGCTTGTTGTTTGCTGTGGTCGTAGCTGGCGGGCTCGACGAGTGGGCCTCGCCGTCTTTATCGACTTTTGAACAATTGCGCCTTGGTGTCGGTGTGCCGGCAGTAGTTTTGCCATTGCTGCTGTTGCCGCCGCGATCCAGGATGTTCCTTGTTCCAGTGGGCATCTTGCTCGCCGTATTGGCTGTCGCTGCATCTACCAACGGCTGGGTGACCTTGTTGCCCATGTATTCCGCGGTTCTTTGTGTTCTTTGCGGGCTGGCGCTTGCGCGGGTTTCGGTCAGGTTCCGTGATCTCTGCCTTTGTTTGATTGTGATCGGTGAGTGTCATGCCGCATGGACCTTGGGAGAAGAGAAGGCCGCAGTCGTGGAGCGGGTGTTGCCAGACTACTTAGATAGGAATGTCCATAAAGCCGGCCAATCAATGCTTAGCACCATCCCGCGCTTGCGATGGGCTGCTGGTCAAGATCCAAGCTCTGTGAAGCAGACGCTTCGTGAGATGTGTCGCGAACTTTCCGGGCCACTTGCCCCTAACTATGTCGGCAGCATTGTCATGACTGCCGCTGAAGGCAAAGACACGTCGTTGCGTGCACTGCTGGCTTCGCGCTATGAACGAGCTGTGGTGATTGCCGACTTGCAAGAGCTGCTCGATAAGCGTGGCCTCACCTTGTTACGTCGGCGACACGAATAATCGCATTGCATAGGAACCTCGGTGATCCAATATCGTAGGACCCCACTTTACTGAGCTAATCTGATGAAAAGTCTTCTGTTCTTGCCTGCTATTCTCGTTGCCGTTTCTTTACCAGTTAGTGAGCCAGTTGTGGTCACGGAGCCGCTTGGTGAAAACGATTGGGTCGTCGATTCCGGCCATAGCGGCTGTGTTTTTCGCGTGAAGCATGCAAATGCTAGTTGGTTTCTCGGCACCTTTGACAAGGTGGCGGGCAAAGTCACGATCGATCCATCTGCACCTGAGAAAGGCAGTGTAGAGCTGACGATTCCGACGGAGAGCGTCGACAGCAACGACAAGCAGCGCGACGGGCACTTGATGTCGCCGGACTTCTTCAACGGTAAAGAGAATCCCGAGATCACCTTTAAAAGCACGAAGATCAAGGCGAACGGCAAAGACCTGGAGGTCACCGGGGATCTGATGATGGCGGGCAAAAAGAACTCGATCACGATCAATGTAGATTATGTTGGCGAAGGCGAGTTCCGTGGAACCCGACGCGGCTACATGACGACATTCGCGGTAAAGCGTTCCGATTTCGGCATGACCTATGGCGTGCAGAAAAACATGCTCGGAGACGAAGTGCATCTCACTGTTAGCCTCGAATTAGTTCACCCCAACTAGTGGACTACGAAGTCGTTCTAAGGGGCGTTCTGCCGTCGATTCTGCTGGCGTTGCTACTTGTGTCGATTGCCGGCACTAGGCTGTTGCCGATAGCCATGGCCGTCGGTTTGTATGTGGCGCATGGTCTGCTCAAAGAATGGCTGGCCTGGCCACACGAACTGTGGCGTGAGCCGAATGGTGTCGGATGGTTGGTGTGGGGGATCATCGCAGCAGCGTTGGTTTCGACTGCGCGGCAGTTTCGTTTTCTGCCGGAGAGCATTGCCTCGGCTCTTTCCCTAGTGATTGCATCCGCGACGGTTTGGCTGATGCTTGGTAAGGTTGCTGCGAATTGGTCGAGTATCGATTTCGCATGGAACGTGGGCGGTGGTGGCTTTCTTGCCGCGACTACAGTTTTGGCAATTCTTGATGTGATTGCGCGCCGGCCGGACACCGCACAGTCTGGCATTGGCCTAGGAGTCTTATTCTCCGTGATGCTGTCGCTCGATGCAGCCCTGATGGTCCTGGGCAAAAGTGCGTTCTTGGGCCAGTTATGCGGTGCAGTTGCAGCAGCGCTTGGTGCAGCAGTCGGAACCTGTCTGTGGCGACGGAGTTTCACTTTGCATAAGGCCGATGGGATTTGGATTGGTTGTGCCCATGCCTTGTTCATCCTCGCCGGTGTGCACCTGTCCTACCTGGATTGGTGGCCGGCCGGCATTGCTCTAGCTGCTCCATTTTTGCTGCTTTTGCTGCCGCGCCTAGTCTCAGGGAAGAAGTCGTGGCAATGGCTATGCGTGGCAGGCCTATTGCTCGTCGCCCCGCTTGTGTTCGCGATGTGGATGGCCCAACCTGAAGCAAACCCGTATGGCTATTAGCTACGCGAGTTAGATCTAGCTGAAAGCGAGTGGCCACACTGTCGCTTTTGGTTGCGATCAGGGGCGGTCGCGACTTGCAACGATGACGCCGGTGACAATGAGTGCGCCTCCGAACCATTCGAGTGGTTCGAGCCTTTCGCCTTGAAAGGCCCAACCCGCAATTGCCGCAAAGAGTGGCTGTAGCGCAAATAGAAGCGCTAAGTGTGAAGGCGGAATCCGGTGCTGGACCTTCGCCTGTACGCTAATCGCGACGCCAGTCGCAAGAATGCCTAGGTAGGCGACCATCAGAATTAGCGTGGTCGTCCAAATTACTTCCGCTTCATTGATGCTGACGCCGGCCACGAAGAATGTGCCTGCAGCCGCGAGTGCGCCGGTGAACGCCAGTTCCCAGAATGTGAATGGGCCGACGGCGAGGCGGCTGCCGTAGTGCGATAGCAAGAGGATGTGCGCGGCAAAGCCGATGGCTGAACCAACCTGCAAGAGGATGCCGCGCACGGTGTTCTGTCTTGCGCTGTCTTCAAGCGCAGCTGCAGTGCCTGGGTCAGGGTCGCCTGTGAGGCAAAGAATGATGATTCCTGCGAGGCCGAGGCTCAGGCCAATGAATGCAAGCTTGCCAATGCGTGATCCAAAGCAGAAGTGTCCGCCAATCGCCACTAGCAGGACAATCAGTCCGGAGACGAATCCACCCATGGATGCGGTCGTTTCGCGCACACCATACATTTGCAAGAAATAGGGGACGGCCAATACCAATCCCGCGAGAACGCCGGGGCCAAAGGTGCTGCGGCGTTCTTGCTTAGTTGACCGCAAGAAAAATGGCAGCATGCACAGCGCTCCTAGCAGGAAGCGCGATGCGACCAAAGCGAACGGGGTGATTGACTTAAGGCCGATTTTCGACGCCACGAAGCTGCCGGCCCAGATGGCGATCAGTGTCGTCATCCAGGCGTAGGGGGCTAAGGACTTGCCGGGTTGTGGCATAGCAAACAACATTGTAGGGCTTCTGTTCGCTCTGACCACAGGTGATTGTCACGAGGAACTCTCGCTTCTTTCCTCCGAACCGCGTAATCAGCGGCGATGCTTTGGCGCTATTTAGGACTGCAGACGGCGACGAAGGCGGAGCGCTATGCGACCTTTTGGTTGGCGTTGATGTTCTTTGCGACGCTGGCAGGCATGTTCTTGCTGCGTCCGATTCGCAACCAATTTGGCGTTGCGCGGGGCGTCGAAGGTATGCCAGAGCTTTATACCCTGACGCTCTTGGCGACAGTTGCACTGGTCTTGCCGTTTTGGTCGTTGGCCAATCGCATGTCTAGCAGGCGGTTTGTGCCGATTGCATTGCATTTAGGATCTCTCGCGTTGGTCCTGCTGGCGGCTGCGTTCTGGTGGATTGGTGACTACCAGTGGCAGCAGCAGCCTTGGATAGGCAAAGTCTTTTGGGGTGGGTTCTCGGCCCTTAACCTTGCCTTGCCGGCTCTTGTTTGGATCCATGCGGTTGAGCATTTTGGCAAGGGCCAAGCCAAGCGTCTGTTTGGTTTGATCGCCGTTGGTGGGACCTTAGGGGCAATGCTTGGGTCGTGGCTGGCAGCGACCGATGGCTTGCCGACCTGGACTATCGCCTTGCTGTCAGCTGCGCTGTTGCAACTTGCCCTCTTTGCATTTGTGCGATCGCGCATGCATTGCAATCAGTTGGAAGGCGGTGCTACCACGGAGAAGGTCGCCAAGGGCGGCATCCTGCAGGGCTTGGCAATTGTGGCCCGTGATCGTCGCGCACTGCAGATTGCCATCTACATGATGCTTGTAGGATTTGTTGCAACTGCATTCGAGGCAGGGCAAACCCAGTTAATTGGCGAAGAAATTGGCCGCGCACGTCAGCAGATGACGTTCTTGGCAGATGTGGGGTTGTATGGCAATGCACTGGTGCTGTTACTGCAGATCTTCTGCACTGGGCGATTGTTGACTCGGATGCCCGCGGTCGTGCTGTTGTCGTCACTTCCGGTTGTGTCGATCATCGGTCTAGTGCTGTACTCGGTTGCACCGACAGCGGGTGTGATATTTGTTCTGCAGGTCGGTAGGCGTGGGGCCAATTACGCCATTGAGAAGCCGGCGCGTGAAGTGCTTTATACGCCGCTCGATTTGGCCACGAAGCACAAGGTCAAGTTCTTGCTCGACACCTTTGCGCTGCGCCTTGGTGATCTTAGTGGCGCGCTAATGCAGGTGTGGCTTCGCGAGCAGGGTCTTGGAGTAGCCGCGATCGTGACCGTGACCATTGTGTTTGCATGCGCTTGGATCGGTGTCGCTTGCATGCTTGGTCGCAGTCAGACCGGCGGGGTGTCCAAAAGCAAAATCTAGTGGTGGCGCCCAAGCTGGTAGCGCAGCCAGCGACACTCAATCGGCCCGTTGCGGACCGGAAACTTTCTGCTCGCTCGCAAGCCTAGATACCTGGTCAACTCTGGCGCACCACATAGAACGTGGGCTTCGGTGTTGTCTAGGGTGTGTAGGAAGTTGCCAAGTGATTCCCAGGAATCTGTCAGCGATGGATCGTCGGCTTGCAGGCGTTCGCCATATGGCGGGTTGGTGACCACCATTGCTGGTTGGAATGGCGGCTTGTAGTCGCGGGCATCGCCAAGGTTGAGGTGGATCTTGTCCGTCAAGCCAGCGCTTTTGATTGCGATCTTTGAGATCGCAATCGCTCCTTCGTGGTTGTCATTGCCTGATAGTTGTGGGCAGTTGTCTTGGCTGGCAGCCGCGCGAGCTTCGGCTTCGTCGAAGATGGCTTGCCAAGCATTTTGGTCGGTATCCTTCCAGCGCTCAAAGGCAAATGCACGACCCATACCAGGTGCTCGATCCATCGCGAGCCACGCTGCTTCGATCAAGAACGTCGCTGAACCACACATTGGGTCAACTAGCGGCGAACGTGGATCCCACTCACTCAGCTGTACGAGGCCTGCGGTCAGCGCTTCATTGAGTGGACTTTTGTGTTGGACTTCGTGGTAGCCACGCTTGTGAAGCGGTTCGCCACCAAGTTCGCGGTATAGGATTGCCTCATCCTGCTGCAGCACCAGCTTCAGGGGCAGGTCAGGGCGGTCGCGTTCGACGTTAGGGCGTGCCCCGTCGAAGTGCCGGAACTGATCACAGATCGAGTCCTTGACTACTAAGACCGGGAAGCGTGTGTCATTAGCCCAGCTACAATCGCGCACTGCGCCATCGATTGCGATGGTGCCCTTTGCGTCCATGAACAAGGACCAGTCGACTGAGCCAGCAAGGTCGTAAAGTTCTTCACGATTACGTGCCGGTCCGCGTACGACTTCTTCTTGTACGCGGATGGCTGATCGCAGCCAGAGGCATGCTTTGTAGGCGAGTGCAGGTTCGCTCTCAAAGGCACAGGCGCCGCGCCGGATGTCGACGTGATAGACGCCGAGTTCCCGCAATTCGTAGGCGAGAACTTCTTCGAGGCCGAGGGTGCAGGCGACGTAGTAATGGCCCAACTCAGGAGTCCTCAGCGCCAGGGCCAGCGGCCTCAGCAAAGTCGTTTTGGAAGCATGAAAGCGCGCTGATTACGGGCGCTGCAGCCATTTCAATCATTGAGCAGTGGCCCTTTCTCTTAGTGAATTCAGCGAGTTTCGTCATCTTGGCTTCGTAGCCTGGGCCTTTCCCTGCTTGCACTGCACGGAGGATATGAACAAATTGGTTTGTCTCCATGCGACATGGTGGGCACTGCCCACATTGCTCTTTCATGAAGAACTCTGCGATCTCGAGTGTTAGCGCGAGGACGTCGGTTGTTTCGTCGATGATGCGCACACCGCCACAGCCGGGTGAGCTACCTAGTGGCCGTAGAGTTTCGTATGCGATTGGCACATCAAGGTGGTCAGCGGAAAGGAATGAAGCCGACATCGCAGGAAGGATCGCACGGACGCTACGGCCGTCCTTAAGCCCGCCGCCGCAGTCCTCGATCAATTGGCGGTATGTGGCACCAAACGGAAGTTCGTAGACTCCAGGTTTCTCAACTTGACTGGATAGCGTGAACAGCAAGGTGCCCTTGCTTTCTTCGGTGCCAATTGCTGCGAACTCGCTGCCGCTGTTGCGTGCGATCCACGCAACGTGCGCGAGGGTCTCGGTGTTATTGATGGTGGTTGGTTTGCCAAACAAGCCGGATTCACCGGGGAATGGCGGTTTCTTGCGTGGCTTCGCTGGTTGCCCTTCGATCGAGTTCAGCGCCGCCGTCTCTTCGCCGGCGACATATGTTGTTGGTCCACAGTGAATCTCGATCGCGAACGGCAGTAGCCCTGCATCACCAGCTTCTTTAAGAGCCATTTCGACGCTGGCAAGCGGTCCCGCCATGTCCTCAATCAGATAGAGGTAGCCCTTAGTTGCACCCGTCGCGATTCCAGCTAACGCGAGCCCTTCGATGACGGCATGGGGGTGTCTTTCTACGAGGTAGCGGTCTTTGTTGCTGCCTGGTTCATGTTCGCCGCCGTTTGCTACCACATATTTTTGATCGTCGGTTGCATCGGCAGCCAACTGCCACTTTCTAATCGTAGGGAAAGCTGCACCGCCTCGGCCTCGTAAGCCTGAGGTCTCAACCTCCTGCCGCAACCAGGTTGCGCCTTTTTCTATGGCGGTAGCCAAACCTTGGTAGCCACCGCGCGAGCGGTAGTCATCAAGGCCTTCAGGTTGGTCTGATGAGCGGATAGGCAGCAATAGGGCGGGCGATTGCACGCGCGGATCCTAGACGTGTTTTGGTTCTTGTGCGAGTTCCGCCTTCTGAACCAAGCACCTTAGGTCTTCAGTAGGGCTCTGCGAGCAGGTGCCATGATCGGCTTGCTGCCGGGTAAGGGGGGTGACCAAACCCTCGGCGACCCCACCATTATTGATTCCAAGGCTTTGATCTCAAGCGGATCGTGAATCGAGTTCTGGTGAGGTCCAGCAGTCCTGCTTGACTGGATCGCCAGTCACTAGTTGGGTGGCGACGGCGCCGATTGCGGTTTGGCCGAATGATGAGGGCGCTGGTTGCGACCGTGATGAATGGCCAAAATCGGCGCGGCTACCGGATACCGCAAAATCCTGGATTTTTTGAGTTTTACGGGCGGGCGTGCGTTTTGCGGCTCCTTCAAGCTTACACATCCATGTAACACCGGCCGGGATCTCGATAGCGTCGGTTGCCAGGAGGTCGCTAAGCGGCCATGCTGCTAAACCTGCGGACATCTTCCTGGTGTCCTATTTGTTCCTCCTTAGAGACTCCAATCATGAGAATTGCTCTCGTCATGGTGGGTACCTTGCTGTTCGGCTCTCTTGCCGCTCAAGATCCCGTCGATCCCAAACCCCAAGCGAAGGTGTCAGCTGCTGAGTGCGCTGAACAACTTCAAGAAATGCAGACAAAGGCGATCGCTGATTGGCGTGCCGCTCGTCAAGCTGCCAGCAATCCAGAGCCGGGGCAGAAGGTTAAGGCCGTGCGGATGCGGCCCGACTTCGGTCCTGTCGCTAAGCAGGCAAACGTCTATGCGAAGCAGTTTGCTGGCACCGATGATGCTGTCCAGTTTCTGATGATGGCTGTGATGATGGGCTCTGACAAGATGGACCAGAAGGCTGGCATCACCGAGTTGCTTAAGTCACATATCGACAGCCCAGAACTTGCCCAGATGGGTCGGATGCTTCCGAGTCTGCCGCGCATGATCGACGAAGACTTTGCGCAGGCGACGATGAGCCGGATGATGGAGAGCAAGAACGCCGACGTCGTCGGATGGGCGCTCTTGGCAATGCATAAGTCCACGATTGAGACCGCGGATCTTGAAGGCAAGGAATACATCGGCGCCAAGAAGGCCCTGATGGCTGCCAGCAAAGGTGTTGCAGACCAGCGCCTAGCTCAACAAATGATGGGTGCAATCGATGAGCGCGAGAAGTTTGGCGTTGGTTGCACGTCGCCAGACATCGCCGGCATCGACCTCGATGGCGTCGAGTTCAAGCTGTCCGACTACAAGGGCAAGGTCATCTTCTTAGACTTCTGGGGCGATTGGTGAGGCCCTTGCCGGGCCATGTACCCACACGAGCGGTCGCTCGTGGAAGAGATGAAGAACAAGCCGTTTGCTCTGATCGGCGTCAACAGTGACTCCACCGTAGAAAAGGCGAAGGCTGCTATCGCCAAGAACAACCTCAATTGGCGCAGTTTCCAGAACAAGGGGAACGGCGGCGAGATCTCCAAGGATTGGGCTGTCAAGGGTTGGCCGACGGTGGTCATTCTCGATAGCGAAATGAAGATCCGTTACCGCGGACACAACGGCAACGAGGCGACGAAGATCGCTGAAGAGCTAGTCGCCAAGATGACGGCTGCTGGCAAGTAAGCTAGCTGCCTGATTTATCAGGTATTGCAATCATCAACGACTGCAAGCGCGACGTCTTCGATTTCGGTCGGAGACGTCGCGTTTTGCACGTACAGAGGTCTTTAGCGGCTGAGAAAACGGGAGACTGCTATCGACTAGGCGATGGAATGGCTAGCTGATGCGTGCCTATCGTCCAGGAACTATCTAAGATCTTCGGCCTGCCGCTCGCAGACCTGCACGGCATACGTAGATATCTTCAAATGCAATTTACTCCCGTCATCCCCTTCGCCCTGGCGCTGTTGGCGCTCGGCACGAGTCTCCCTGAATCGACGACCCGCCCTGAAGAGGGCATGTGGTTGTTCGAAGCCCTTCCGCTTAAAGCGCTGAAGGAGAAATACAACTTTGAGCCCACTAAGGAGTGGCTCGATCATGTCCGTTTGGGTTCGGTGCGATTCGACACCGGTGGCTCAGGCTCGTTCGTCTCCGCGGACGGCCTTGTCATGACCAATCACCACGTAGCGTTGTCGACGATCCAAAAGGTCTCGACGCCGGAGAAGGACTGGGTGGAACCCGGTTTCAGCTCGCGCCTATACGGAAGCGAAGTTCCGGGCACCGGCTTGGTTTTACGCCAACTGGTTGACGTAAAAGACGTCACGGAAGAAGTGCTCGCGGTGAAAGCGGATGGCGGCGACGTCGAAGCTAAGTTGACCGAGCTTTGCGCTGCCGACACCAACGAAGAGAAGCATCTCGATGCAGAGCCCGTGACGCTCTACGACGGCAATCAATACCGTATCTACATCTACCACAAGTTTGACGACGTGCGGCTCGTGTTTGCGCCCGCTAAGCAGGTCGCATTCTACGGCGGTGACTACGACAACTTCACCTACCCACGCTGGTGCCTCGACTGCGCGTTCTTCCGCGTATATGAAGATGGCAAGCCAGTTGATTCATCGAAGTGGTTCTTCCCCTTCGAGACAGATGGTGCCAAAAACGGTGACCTAGTATTCGTGTCCGGCCATCCAGGTGGCACGGAACGTTCGTTGACCTACGAAGAGATGGTCATGCATCGCGACTTGTGGGTGCCGCAAGTTGTGGCTTTGTTGACCAACAACTGCAAGGTCATCAAGCGGCGTATGGAGGCGGACGAGAAGCAAGCGTTCGAACTTCGTGATACCTACTTTGGCATGATGAACAGCCTCAAGGCGTTCTCCGGTCACTTGAGTGGCTTGGTCGACCCGGAGCGGATGGCCTTAATCAAGGCGCGCGACGCGGATCTGCTTGAGAAGTCGAGCAGTAAGGAAGTTCAGGCAGCGTTCGACGCAATCGGCGCTGAGATGGAGGCACTGAAGGCAAAGTATGCTGAAGGTCGTGTCGACTTCCGCAAGTTGCAGGGTGACATGGGCAAGGCAGTTGAAGCTGTTGCTTCCCATAAGACGACCATCAACAAGGCTCGCTTTGAGGCTTACGGTGCGGCCAACTACCCGGACGCGACGTTTACGCTTCGTCTGACCTATGGCACGGTGAAGGGCTACGAAGCTGGCACAACGAAGGTCTCACCGAAGACCACGGTTCACGGCCTCTACGAGCGCAATGCTGCGTTTGATAATGAGCACCCGTTTGATCTGCCAAAGCAGTGGCTTGACGCTAAGGGCAAGATGGATTGGAACACACCGTACAACTTTGTTTGCACGTGTGACATCATCGGCGGCAACTCTGGCAGTCCAGTGCTAAGCCGTGATGGCAAAGTTGTTGGTCTCGTCTTCGATGGCAACATCGAATCACTGCCGGGTAACTACTGGTTTGATGAAGAGATCAATCGCACCGTCAGTGTTCACACTGCCATCATGATTGAGGCGCTAAGCAAGATCTACGAAGAGACTGATCTCGTAGCTGAGTTGATGGCAACCAAGTAGCTCCAGCAACTAGCGGCAGCGACAAAGCGGCGTCGAGCTTGATTGCTCGCGCCGTTTTTTTTTGTCGCTGCTGGCAGTGGTGCGTCTGTTAGGCCGGCGGGCAATGCCGTGGTCACCACATCTCCAATGCTTGCTTTCAGCTTGGAGTCGTGCCCGCAACTGCCGCCGACTATGGGGTCAGCGTGATCCAGTTGAGGCTGCGATTTGACGTGACGAAGTCTGTAAATGTCGCGTCGACCGTTAGCACGTGACCGTAGAAAAACTGGCCATATGCGCTGGCGAGGAGCGGTGCATTGAATGAGTAGGTGCTGTTGCCGCTCGCGTCGGTTGTGCCGCCGATGATGGCAAAGTTTCCTCCAATCAGAATTGGCGGCAGGTCGGGAACTTGGACTAGGCCGATGTTGTCGCCAACGAACAGGAAGTACGGCCGAGAATTGCCAGGCGTCGTCACCGTTAGGTTCATTGCGCCGCCTTGCACAACTTGTTCGGGCGTGAAGCGAAGCTCCGCATCAGCGGTCGGGATGACAGATTCTCCGATCTCGAATGTGTCGATATTCCAGCCACCAAGGTTGGTGCCTTGGCCCGTTACTAGTCGCCACTCGACTTGCACGGCTGGGTTGTTATCTGCCCATGGCACCGAATACTCGACAGTTTGCCAGCCGTTGTCTACTAGGTTTGAACCAACCGGATTCTGCCACAGTTGTTGTCCGTTGACCCAGATGGAAGCAACGTCCTGGGCCGCGTCCTGCACCGTTAACCAGCGACGGAAGCGCAGTCGAACTCCAGTGCGTCCACTGCAATCAATTATGGGTGAGCGGAGCCAGGTGTTGACGTTCGAGGCGTAGCGGCCATTGCCAAGTGGACCAAAGCCATTGCCGAGGTCATTGCCCCAGCAGTTGTTGCCGGATGCGGCGTTACTTGGATCGGCCCAAGCAATGCCACCTGATGTGCCCGAGTCACCGGCAGGATTGCCAAGCTGCCAATCGTTGGTGCCGGCATTGGTGCCGCTAGTCCATGCACCTTGGCCGTTGTCGAGCGTGTCAATGTAGAACCCGGAGAACAAGCCGGTAGTCATCGAGTAGGTGTAGTCACCTGTTTCCGGAAACGAAAGCGACCCGCCGGTGTGCACGATGTCGATGTGATAGCTCATCGAGCCGGTGTCGAGACCAGGCAGCATCCCGAGGTATTGGTTGGTGAAGCCAGTAGGCTTCAAATCCCGAGTCACAGGACCAGTGCCGTCATCAAACGTCATGGTGATTGATGTGATCGTTTCGCTAACCTCAAACGCCGTCACTGCAACTTGGCGTGCCAGAAGTCTTAGGCTGGTGTCACTGAGGGGCGTGTGTTGTGCCGAAATGACTACGATCTCAGGGTAAGGGATTCCCTTTTGAATCGATGCTGATTCGAGTTCCGCATAGTGAGGCGTGCCATTCAGGACGTTGCCGTCATCGTCGTCCGCGATGAACACTTCAAGCACCGCTTGCGGGCGAGAGCCAGCGTTGGCCACGATTGATCCGATGACAAGTTGTTCACTTAGTGCGATCGCTGCAGGTGTGCCCATAGACGCTCGCAGGATCTCTCGGAAGCGCCACGCCCACCCCATCCATACTTGCCCAGCACCGTGTGGTGAGCCGCTCGAGTATGGGTAAACAAAGTTGTTGTTGCCGTTGCGAAGCGGCACCCCTGAGCTTTGGAAGCCGCTGCCAAGCAGTGGGCTGTCAAGCTGGTAGAGACCAATGATGTCGCCCCATCCCTCACTGAGTCCCTCAGTGTTGGAGTTTGAGATGCCGCCATAGTGGTCATCAAGTCCGTGACCCCATTCGTGAGCAATTACGGATGAAAACGCCGTATTCGAGCAACTACCACCAGCCTGATAGAAGTTGATCGTATTGCCCGTGTAGTAGGCATTGCACGTGTTTGGGATGTTGACCGCGATGTTGACGTTGCTCGCAAAATCAAGTGCTGGCGAGTTGCCGAGGATTGAGCGGGCCCAGGTGTTCGAGCGGTCCGTCCAATATGCGGCAGTGGTATGAGCCGCTTCGTTTGTAGATGCGTTCGCACTCAGTAGCTGGATGGTTGCATTGACGCCCGGGTTGACCGTGACGCTGCCTGATGGGGAGTCCGGTCCTGTAATCGGCGAGAAATGCGTGCCATCGAGTCCAGTCATGTTGATGGTTACTGGGGCGGTGATGTCGATTTCGAATTCGCCATTGGCATCCGTTGTTTGAGGGCCGATGCCAGCGATGTTGATATTGATATTTGGCAGCGGAACATTTTGCAGTGCGCTAGCGGCATCATTGCCGGTGCGCGTCCAGGCCATCAGCGTGACTGTGGTCAACGTTGGCATGATGGTGTTGTTGCTCGGAGTTTCGGTCAGCGTGACCAATGGAGCAGCAACTGCGGTAGTCGGTGTCGGCGACGCCTTACTTGCCAAGCTCTTTGGTTGGCAATTGGCCAAGCCGCAGTCATGTTTGTCGTTGGCAAAGTGAAGTACGCGACCCGTGATTGCATCGATGTAGTAGCGGCCGAAGGTTACTTCACCCTCTGGTGAGTCGCTGTGCACAGCCACTTCCCAGGCGAGGGAAAATGGCGCAAGCGTCGGGCTGTTCATATTGCCCCAAATGACTAGGCGCGCTGGGCTTTGTGTGCTGGATGGCTCGCCACCTAGTGATGCCCATGCGGCGCCGATCGCGACATTGCTGGTGATGGTTGGTGTTGTGTTGAAGTCTTTTGGGATTGGCCACGCCTGGCTGCCCATCATCGCCACGACTCCAGCCATGTTGATGCGCACATCGGCGCGCCCTGAGACGGCCGGAACTCCTCGAAACGATTGCTCAAAAGTGAACGACCAAGTTCGGCCCATTCGCGATCCGATGATCTCGATGAAATCCGATTCCCCGAGCCCCAATATGTCTGCCCGGTCCTTTAGGACCTGAACAGCATGCCTGCGCGCTTCTTCGAGTGAGTTCTTTTGCCAGTCGTCGATCTTCAGCCCAGTGCCGTAGATTGCAGTTGGCGTGCCGGTGGCTGGGTGCCACCGTGCGATCCAGCTGCTAGCGCCGCCGTTGTCTTGCTGGAATTGGGTGAATGCAGCCCGGGTGGCGAGAGAAATTTCTTTGCTCTCCTGTGAGAGAGCAAAGGATGAGGTGGCGAGGCATAAGCCCGCGAAAGCTAGGAACCGCATAGTGTGTCTGGAAAGATTGGGGCGATGCTGGCTGAGGCTGGATTCGGTCTTTGAGAGGACGTTAGGAGGCGTTAGGGCCCACTAGAAATCTTCTGAAGATATCCTGTCGTACGGGTTATGTGGCGCAGTGGCTAGCCCCTGAGGCAGCCATTGGTAGTTCTGGAGTGATGTAGCGTGGATTCAGTGGCTTTTTTGAGAGCTGCGGCGATTGGCGACTATTTGTTTGCGCTAGGGCGGCAAAGCTAGCGTCGTGGTGCCATCTACTTGGTGAGCCTGGCTATGGCTAGGCCACAGGCTGCAGCCGTCGTGAGATGGCTCGATGTGGATCCACGTTCGTGCAGCTGGGAGATAGCTGGACTACGCTAGTGCTGTGAGTAGCGAAGCGCCGAAAACGTTGCGAGCATGGCTGGTCATCGGATCATTGACCCTACTGGCTCTTAGTTTCTGTTCCCCCGCTGCGTGGGTCGAGTCAGTTTACTGCCGAGGTCTGTTTCCGTGGATTCAGAATGGACTGGTGTCTCTCACTGGGCTCGTTCCGTGGCCATTGACGTTTTCTGTGCTGGCATCCTTGCCAGTTGCATTGCCACTTCTGATGTTTGTTCGATGGCGAAAAGGTCGCCGTCAAGGCGTGGCGCGTTTGTCACTACTGTGGGCGGGTTGGTGGCGGTTTGCCCGAGTCTTGCTCTATACGGCCGCTGCATTCTTATTGCTCTGGGGCTTCGGCTATGGTCGCGTACCGGTGGAAGACCGGTGGCAGCTAAACGAACGTGAACTCAGTTATGCCGACGTTCGTGATGTCGGGCGTCGCTTGCTGTCAATTCTTCACCGTGATGCTCCAAAGAGCGGAGAAGTATTAGACGAAGAACGCGCTTGGGCCGCGATTGCTCAAGCCGAGCAGGAGTTGGTTGAGGAGTTAGAAGGATGGTCGCCTGCGCTGCCTGCTTTCATCAAATTCCCACCACCAGGTGCATTGATGTTCTTTGGCATTAACGGCGTTTGCTATCCGTTCACGCTCGAGGCAAACGTTGACCCCGCATTGCCATCTCCGTTTCGTCTAGCTATAAGTGGCCACGAACTTGCACACGTCCTTGGCTACTGCGGCGAGGCCGATGCCAATTTAGTTAGCTTCGTGGCGGGCCTTCGCGCTAAGGATGCTTTTGCGCGTTATAGCACCGCGCTGCAAATGACCCGGTATGCCATGGCGGGGTCGAGCCGCCCAGATAATCTGTGGCTTCGCGCTAATTTGCCAAGACGTGCCCTTGGGGATCTGGAAGATCTAAGGAACTCGCGTCGTCGCTACACAAGCGCTTCGGCTGCTAACATGGCTGCTAGCCTGAACGATGCGTATCTCAAGACGCAAGGGGTTGAGCTTGGCACTGACGACTACGAACGAGGCTTCCGCCTGTTCGTGCAGGCTGCTCTGAAGGGTATGGTTGAGATGCCGGCTGCCTTTGAGCCAACTGCTAGCGACGCCAGCACTCCAGCGAAGAAACCAGTTGTTCCAAGTCGCAAGTAGCGGCATCTGCTGGTGACGGCCCGCTGCGACACCGGCCGCTGGACACGTCCCGCTGCGACACGGCCCTAATAAGGGCTATCGAGCATGTCCCAGATGATCTGTTCAACATCTGGCTCGCACTTGCCGGTCAGGCGAGTGACCGGTTCGCCCTCGCCTTTGATGTGCTTGGCAATCTCACCGAGGTCGCCCTCGGTGACTTCGCTGTAGAACACCTTGTCAGGATAGAGGGTCACATTGATGCCTTGCTCACACGCGCCAAAGCACGGGTAGCGTCGGATCTTGATGCGTTCTTCGTCTGGATCGAACTCTTTTACGAGGTCACGAAGCTTGTCAAATAGGTCGCCGCCACCCTTTTCGGTGCAGTCGCCGCCTTCACAGACATAGCAGAGTCGGTTGCTCATGGAGTTAGTGGGCTTTGACGTATTCGAAGTCGATTGGCTGGTCGTTCGGGCCCTTTAGCGGCGGCGCGATGTAGTTCGCGAACTTACCAGGCTCGGTTACTTGAACCATGCAGGAGGTTACGTATTCGCGATCTGCTGCTGTTGGCAACCAAGTAGTGTGCATCTTGGTCCAGGTTGCTTCATCGATGACCTCTCCTTCCGGGTTGAATCGATAGCCGGCGCAAACGCCCTGGTTGCGATTGAACTTGCGGTTAGGCAGTTTGATCTGGTGATCAACGCCAAGCTTCTTGAGGTCGCGGTTCCAGCGACTAACGATTCTCGTGCAGTCAGCGATGTAGGCATCCTGGAGCACTGAGTTCATGGCGCGACGAAGCGGGATCTCCTTGGTTTCGACGTTGCCGTCATCCGTTGGAATCTCAAGGTTGTAGGTCGCGTTGAGCGCCAGTGGATCCTTGTAGATGCCGTCGCTTTCGCGGTAGCGGCCCTTGAGGCCCATTGCGAATGCTTCTGCTGCGTTGGTCGAGTCTTCGCCGCCAAACAGGTCAAGTGAACCGGTGAACCAGAAGTTGACGTAGCGTTGGATGGTATCGAGCGGGATGGCGCCGACGGTCTTCGGGTCCGTGCCTTCAGCCAGAAGTTCTCCAGTGCGCTTGACGATGCGTCCGACGCCGTTCTCACCCGTCTGCAGGTGGTAGGCTTCTTCGGCCAGCATGAATTGGGTCGTGCGTGCCAGCGGATCAAAGCTCGATTCGGCGAGCGATGCCAGTTGGTATTTGCCGTCACGGTCCATGAATGCCGTGAAGCAGAAGAAGTCGAGCCAGTTTTCGACTGGGTAGTTAAAGGCCTCGAGGATGCGAGGGTTGTCCTCATCACCACTGTGACGTTCGAGCAAAGCCTCTGCTTCTTCGCGGCCATCGGCGCCGAAGTGCGTCTGGAGTAGGTAGACCATTGCCCACAGGTGGCGGCCTTCTTCTACGTTGACTTGGAACAGTGAGCGCAGGTCGTAGAGCGAGGGGCAGCAGTGGCCAAGCAAGCGCTGTTGCTCGACTGAGGCTGGCTCTGTGTCGCCTTGGGTCACAATCAGGCGGCGTAGGCGATTACGGAACTCGCCGGGCACTTCTTGCCAGCACGGCTTGCCCATGTTGTCGCCGAAGTGGATCTTTCGATCCTTAGGACCGTCCGCGAGGAAGATGCCCCAGCGGTAGTCCGGCATGTTGACGTAGTCGAAGTGTGCCCAGCCACCTTGACCGACGCCGATTGCTGTACGCAGGTAGATGTCGTGTTTGTTGAAGTCGCTCGGGCCGATGGTTTGCCACCATTCGAGGAACTTCGGCTGCCATTTCTCAAGCGCCATGGTGAGGCGCTTGTTGTCGCGCAGGCCAACGTTGTTGGGGATCTTTGCTTCGAGGTCGACGTTGTTCATTGAGTTAAGTCCTTCTCCAGTCGAACTGAGCGCCTTCAGGAGCTCCGTAGCGGGAGAGTGCACCGGTATCGCCGGTGGCGTTGGGGCGTATGAATATCCAGTTTTGCCACGCGCTGAGGCGGCCGAAGATCTTGCTGTCGCAATTCTCAGCACCACCAAATCGGAGGGATGCTTCCATACCAGTGAGAGCATCTGGTGACATTGAGACGCGCTCTTCGAGTGCGATTCGAATGTCATCTTCCCAGTCAACAGGGTCGAGCAGGTAGGTGCACATGCCTTGCTCATCGATGTCGGTCGCAACCAATGTTGGCTTGTCCGTCGCGAGTGTGGCTGCGTGGTCGGGCGTAGCGAGGAATCTGTTTTGTAGGCGAGTGAGGCCGTTGCTCATTAGCAGCGATCCATCGCTCAGTGGTCCGACGCTCATGGCAACATCGTCCCCGTCGTAGGCGTAGATGCGATCACTCGACATCGATAGCTCCAGGAACGCGCCGGCTGCACAGGAATCAGCCTCGACCATTGCGTATGTAGAACGTGCCATCAGGTCGAAGCGACGGCAAACCCGCGCCATCAACAGAATGATTTCATTGCAGAGCCAGTGTTCGCGGTTGGCCATCAGGTCATTCTCGACCTTGATGAGGGCGTCACGATCGCCGCGCGTCTGCAGCACAATGAGACCAATCTCTTCGTGGTCGAAGCGGAGCTGCAGCAAAGCGTCGTCTAGTTCGCGCCATGCCTTGACCGCCCATGCGCTACAGCCAGCGGCTTCGTAGCTTGGACCATCGTTAGGCTGATCGCCGCTGGGGCCTTGGATGGTTAGAGTTGCCAGCCGCTTATCCTTCTCGATAGCTACCTGCACGTGCTCGTATGAGTAGCCCTCGTCAGTCTTCTCGGCGTGGATTGCGTCGAGTTTGATGCCGCTGCCTCCAGTTCGAGTTGACTCAGCTGCCAATTCTTTTGCGCGGTTCTCGACGCCGGCCTGGAATTTAGACTTCGGCCAAATGGCGTCGACGAAGTTCCACTGCAGCGCCTTCTTGCCGCGCAGGCCTTCGGCCATCGTGCAGAACACGTCGGCGAGGTCGCGGCGCACTTTACGCTTGTCTACGATACGGGTTAATCCGCCGGTGCCCGGCAGAACTCCGAGTAGTGGCACTTCTGGCAGTGAAACCGCGGAGTTGTTGTCATTAACCAGGTGGATCTCGTCGCAAGCGAGTGCGAGCTCGTAGCCGCCGCCGGCGCAAGCTGCGTTGATCGCGCAGATCGATTTCACACCTGATTTTTGGCTGTAGTCCTCAAGGCTCAGCCGCGTCTCGTTCGTAAACTTGCAGAAGTTTACTTTGAACGGATGCGTGCTGCTTTTCAGCATCAAGATGTTCGCGCCGGCGCAGAAGGCTCGTTCCTGGCCACTGCCAACAACCAACGTCTTGACAGCGGGATGTTCGAACCGCAGCCGCGACACGGCATCGGCGAGCTCCATGTCCACGCTAAGGTCGTAGCTGTTGAGCTTGAGCTCATAGCCTTCCTTGAATGGAAAGTCGGAGTTGACGTTCATGCGCAGGTGCGCGATCTCGCCATCGATTTGAAGCTCCCAGTGGTGGTAGCTGTCTGGGTGTCTGTTGAAGTCAGTCATTCAGTCTGGGATCAGAGAGCTTCTTGTGGATCCATAACAGTCTGGGATGAGATTGCCCTCACATCAAGCAGGATAACGCATAAAAAATGATGTCGACGATGCACTATAATGCATTATTGGCGTATTTGCGTTATCGGGGGCTATGTTTTGCTTCGTTGGCAGCGGCAACATCCAGATCGGTTTGCGGACTTGCGCTAATCACTGCGAGTCTTGCGGCACAATCACAAATCATGAATCTCGGTCTAAAGAACAAGGTCGTTCTCGTTACCGGCGGCAGCCGCGGCATCGGGCGAGCGCTGGTTGTCGCGTTTTTGGCTGAGGGTGCGAGAGTCATTTGTGCCGATCGTGACGCCAGTCCAGACGAGTGCGCGGAGTTGCGTTCGTGTGTTGGCGATCTGACAGATCCCGAGACATGTCGCCGATCCATTGATGAGGCAGTAAGTCAATTCGGCGCAGTCGACGTGCTGGTCAACAATGCAGGCCGCAACGACAACGTTGGATTAGATGCAGGACCGGAAGCGTTCGCTGCATCGATGCAGTCTAACCTAGTGCACTACTACACCATGGCGCACTTGGCTCGGCCACATCTCGAGCGCAGCCATGGAGCGATCATCAACATCGGTTCAAAGGTCGCAGTAACGGGTCAGGGTGGCACATCTGGATATGCGGCGGCCAAGGGTGGAGTGCTGGCGTTGACGCGCGAGTGGGCCCTGGAGCTTGCGCCGCATTCGGTGCGCGTGAATGCAGTGCTGCCGGCCGAAGTTTGGACGCCTCTGTATGAATCTTGGCTGCAGGCGCAGCCTGACCCCGTCGCAGAGAAGTTGCGCATTGCGCGATCGATTCCGCTAGAGGGCCGATTTACGACCGTCGAGGAAATTGCGAATACTGTCGTGTTCCTAGCATCATCGCGATCGTCGCATACGACTGGACAGATCTTGCACGTAGACGGCGGTTACACGCACTTGGATCGCCGGATGTCAAATCCTTAGCCTCAAGCAGCGCGTTTGCTCCGCGTTTGGTTTCTGGAGTTCATTGTCCGTTTGCGGTGTCGATTGGCTCCAAGCTGTCCATCGCTACCAACGAAAGGCGACACTCATGGTGCGTCTATGCACCTTGTTTTGAGTTGCGTCTTTGGTGCAGTTCGATCTTGATCGAAGTCTGGTACTGCTACTATCGCGCATATGTTAGATCGCTGTCTGGTGCCGGTCATTTGCTGCTTCTTAACGGCCTCCTTGGTCGCCCAGGAGGTCTACCAACGTGAACCCGATTCCGTGCGTCAAGCTGGTGTTCCGCGTGGTGTCATTACGGAAGAGATCTTTCGTAGTCAGGTATTCGCCGGCACAATTCGTCGGTATTGGGTCTACGTGCCTCAGCAATACGACGGCAAAACGCCAGCGGCTGTGATGGTCTTTCAGGATGGTCACACCTACCTCAGGGAGAAGGGCGACTTTTGCGTCCCGGTGGTGTTCGACAACTTGATTGCAAAAGGCGATATGCCAGTCACTGTCGGAGTGTTTATCAATCCCGGCCACAAGTCAGAAACATTGCCCGTGAAGCGAGGTTGGGCCGGCAAGTTCAACAACCGAAGTTTCGAATACGATCGATTGAGTGATCAGTATGTGCGCATGTTGGTCACCGAAGTTCTTCCTGACGTGGGTAAGCGAGTAGCCCTGAGTCGAGATTCACGCAACCGTGCTATTTGCGGCATTAGTTCCGGTGGCATATGCGCCTTCACCGCGTCATGGCAAGACCCGGATGCGTTCCAAAAGGTGCTTAGCCACGTCGGAAGCTTCACCAATATTGCGCATGGGGATTCACGCCAAGCTGGCGGCCACAACTATCCCGCGTTGATTCGCAAGATGAAGCAGTTAGATAAAAAGGTGCTGCCGATTCGAGTGTTCTTGCAGGACGGTCGGAAGGACCTCGATAACGCGCATGGCAATTGGTTCCTGTCAAATCAGCAGATGGCAGCTGCATTTGAGTGGGCTGGCTATGACTACAAAGCAGTGTGGGGAGATGGTGGTCACAATGGCAAGCACGGTGGTGCCATCCTGCCGTCTAGTTTGCGTTGGTTGTGGCGTGATTGGCGTGAATACAAAGGTCGCTGAGTTGTTCCACGCGAGTTTGATCGCTTCGCGTATACTCGGCGCCCATGCGAGATTTAACGCGTCGATCGTTTGTAGCATTTGGCGCCACAGTCGCTGCCACAAGAATGCTGTCGTCCGCGTCGGTTGGGCAATTGTTGCCGCGTGAAGACCTGGTTTGGACCGACGTTAAAGACTGGCCGCTAGAAGGACGCGCATTTGCCGAGAGGCTTGCGCCATACGATCGTTTGCCAGGGCGAGCGCAGGGAGTTGTTCGTGATATCGTTTGGGATTTGTCGCGCCAGAGTGCGGGTATGTTGGTTCGGTTTGCGACGAACAGTCCAGAACTACGAGTACGCTATCGCTTGACCAGCGACCGATTGGCGATGTTTCATATGCCCGCAACCGGTGTCAGCGGCGTCGACCTATACGGTCATGACGGCGAGAATTGGCGCTGGATCGACGTTACGCGACCTACCAAGCGTGATGTGCAGAAGCGCTTCTTTACCGGGCGCAAGATGAACAAGGCGAGTAAGTTCCAGCTCTATTTGCCGCTTTATAACGGCATTGAGAAGCTTGAAGTTGGAACGGCAAAAGGTGCCGAATTAACGCCGTTGGTCGCACGCGGTTCGGTTCAGAAACCGATTGTTTGCTATGGCACCTCGATCATGCAGGGCGCCTGCGCGTCGCGACCTGGCATGGCATGGACTTCCATTATGGGGCGCGAATTAGATCGCGAAGTGATCAATCTAGGGCTTTCGGGAAATGGTCGGATGGAACTCGAAGTAGGACAGTTTCTTGCCGAGTTAGAGGCTTCTGCATTCGTGATTGATTGCTTGCCAAACATGACGCCGAAGCAGGTGGCGCAACGTGCTAAGTCACTCGTGCAACAGCTGCGGGGTGCGCACAAGAAAACACCTATATTGTTAGTCGAGGATCGCACCTTCACGAATGCTTGGTTTCATACCGATCGAGCCGACGATCATCGGCAGCGTCGGCAGGCGCTGCGCGATGCCTTTGCTGCTTTAAAGAGAAATGGTGTTGAAGGCATCCACTACCTTGCCGGTGACAACCTTCTGGGTGATGACGGCGAAGCCGCGACGGATGGCTCGCACCCCAGCGATCTCGGAATGCTTCGTCAAGCTAAGGTAATGACCGAGGCCTTGCGCCCGCTGTTGCTGTGAAATGATCGTCTGCCGACGAATGCCAACAGCCCGAATCTATTCGCAGTTGCCATATTTGGCGGTCCAAGGGATGCCTTTTGATCATTGCCGACGTCTTAAGTGGCCCCAGAAGCTTGGGCACTGGGAGAGTGTTTTATTGCTTGGCAGTAGAGTGCTGCCGTCGTCCTTCTTACCGTGGCAGATGTGAGCAGTTCTAGCCTTAACCTTGAGGTCCAATGCGCGCCAAAGCTGTCGTTTGCGATGCAGCAATGTGCGGTCCCTTGGCTGCACGCGTTGGCATTGCGCAATGACAGCATTCATGAACTAGCGAACCTTATCATTCGCATGGAAATCGCTGGGTTTGTTGAACCCAGCGAATTGCGTCTGGATGTGTTGCAGATCGGTGAGCGTCGCGAACTCGATGTTCCAGATCTCGCTTTGTCAGCGGAAGCATTTGCTAACCAGATTGAGAGTTCGCGCGCTGACCTTGTGATCACCGTGACAACTGGCGATGAGTTGTTGCTGCGCCAAGTGCAAGTGATCGAGATCCTCGCCTATAACGAGTGGCCGGGCCTACAAGATCTCCCTGGGCTTTTGGCCTCGTTTGTTATGCCGAACCATCCGGCACTAACACCCGCCTTGCACGCGGCTGCTGAGCGTCTGGAGCAGTTGACCGGAAATGCTGCGCTTGATGGATACCAGAGCAGTGACCCACTTCGCGTTCGGGCCATGTTCGCTGCCGTGCACGATGCCGTTTGCGCTGTCGGTATCCGCTACGTAAGCCCGCCAGGCAGTTTTGAAGCCATCGGCCAGAAAATCCGTATGCCGGAGCAAGTGCTCGGTGAGCGGTTAGCTACTTGCCTGGATCTAACTTTGCTCTATGCGGCATTGCTTGAGCATGTTGGTCTGCAACCGCTGCTGATTATCCAGAACGGACACGCATTCGTAGGTGTTTGGTTGTCAGCTGAGAACAGCAAGACGGTCACCGTTGGGTCCGGTGTTGAGGTGCGAAAGGCAGTCGCAGCAGGTTCGTTGACTGTTCTGGAAAGCACCATTGCTACAGTCGTTCCGGCTCAGTCGAGTGCTCGTGCGCTTGCTGCTGCCGAGCAGCGACTATTGGACGATAAGCAGTTTCGTATCGCAATCGATGTTGCTGCAGCTAGGCGGACGGGGATTAAGCCGCTGCCGATGCGCACTTCTACTTATGAAGCGCTGGTTGGCGAGTTGCCGCCACTTCATGCTAGTGACGAAGGGCATATAGACCAGGTTGCGGATGTGCCGGAAGCGCTGGTGCTTTCACACACGACGCCACAAGATCGTCTTGAGCACTGGCAGCAAAAGTTGCTCGATCTATCGATGTTCAATCGTTTGTTGAACTTCGTGGAGACCAAGAAGACCGTCCGTTTATGTGCACATAACTTAGGTTCCATAGAAGATCGTCTGCAGGCGGGTGCAAGGATGCATCTTCATGGCAAACCGACCCTAGGCGATAGCCAAGACCCGCGTGACTTAGCCCTCGAGGCTCAGCGATCTGGTCACGATTCGATGGCAGAGTATCTTGCCTCCGAATTGCGGGCGGGCAGGTGGCGCAGTGAGCATGACGACGAAAATCTCGATGTGCGGCTTATCGAGATTTTTCGCCACGCGCGCACTTCGCTGGAGGAGAGCGGTGCCAATACCCTTTACCTAGGTCTCGGTTTCTTAAGATGGTATGAAAGTCCGGAGTCGCAAAGGCCGCGCCGCGCGCCGTTGCTCTTGGTTCCGATCGTGATCGAACGACTGTCTGTGCAGGATGGGTTTCGGTTCGTCATGGATGATGCCGAAGTGCGCGTCAACACCACGCTGCTTCAGATGCTTGAGCGACAGTTTGAGCTGACTGTACCGATTGGAGAATCGTTACCTGGAGATGAGCATGGGGTCGATGTCGTTGGGGTGCTCGATATCTTCCGTCGCGCGGTCTTGGGAGTTCCGCGATGGGAAGTAGAAGACGTTGCCTGCATTGGATTCTTCTCGTTCACGAAGTATTTGATGTGGCTCGATCTCAAGAATCGCGACACGCTGTTGCAAAGCAGCGTGCTGAGACACCTTGTAGATGCGCCGGGAGGCGCCTTGCCGCAGGACGTGCCCGAGTATGCTCGTGATGAGCTTGATGATCTGGACCCTGCGAACGTATTCTGTCCCAAGGATGCGGACAGCTCACAGTTGTCGGCTGTGATTGCTGGATCGCTCGGGCGATCGTTTGTTCTTGAGGGCCCTCCTGGCACCGGCAAATCGCAAACAATTACCAATCTGATTGCGCAGAGCATCGCGAATGGCCGCCGGGTACTGTTCGTCGCGGAAAAACGCGCCGCCCTCGAAGTTGTTTACCAGCGCCTAGCCGATGTCGGTCTCGGTCCATTCTGTTTAGAGCTTCACTCTCGAAAAAGTGGGCCGAAGGCCGTCCTGGAACAGTTGCGTGTGACGCTTGAGCTAGGTCATCGTCGTGCACCAGCTGAGTGGCATAAGATTGCAAGCGAACTGCAGGAGCAGCGCACCGCACTGAATGATTTTGTGTTGGCGTTGCATCGGAGGCGCGAGCACGGGTGGTCAGTGCATCAAGCCATGGCCGAGCTAGTGCATCTACGAGATGCTGAGCGCTTGCTGTTGCCCGAGTTGCTTTCGGGTTCTGCCGCGGATGTGGTCCATGCACGTGAGGCGCTTGCCGCGTTGGTTGTTGTTTCAGGCAGGCTTGGCATCCCGAGAGAGGCCCCGTGGTGGGGTGTGCAGCGCGGCGATTGGACGCCGGCGATTGAGCGTGATGTTGTGCCAAAGGTTGAGCGTTTGCGTGTCGCCATTACCGGTATGCACGAAGCTCTATTGCCAATCGTGACTGCGCTAGGCATGACGGGAACCTTCGTCGATGCTGATCAGGAGGACCAGGGGCCATCAGCTGACCAGATCGAGGTGCTGCTGGATTTGTTGCGAGTGCTGCAAGCTCCTACCTTGCCGCCAGGCACTTGGTTGCAACTGCCTAATTGGAGAGAGTTCGACGCTGATCTTGAGCGTGCCATCGCCTATGGGAAAAATCGTGATCAGCTGTGGGAGCAACTTGCGCCGCGGTGGCGTCGCGACCTGTTGGAGCTAGATCTCGGCACACTTGCTGCTGGTTATCGAATGCATGCGGAATCGTTTGGTTTGTTCCGCTGGTGGCGATTGCGGTCGCATAAGTCAATTCTGGTGGGGGTGGCGTCGGTGGCGCTAGGTGCTGCCGTAACCGTTCGTGATGATCTCGATCTTGCGCTGCAAGTTCGCGACGAGGATCAGAATCTACGGTCTTGCAGTATTGCCATGCAGGGCCTCAGTGCTGACGGGGGAGGTCGTGACGTCGATTGGGATGGCGTCCATCGCTCACTGGAGCAGGTGCGAGTAATTCGACAACTCATCTTGAGGCTGTTGCCGGGATCTTTGCAGCCAGACCGCTCAATACTCGAAGCTCTTGGTCAGCACCTGTTGGCTTTGGCTGACGGAGTTAGTCCCTTGCCCGAAATGTGCGGCACGTTGTTGGGCGCACACGATGAGTGGTTAGCAGCGCGGGCGGAAGTGACCGCGTTCTTAGATCTCTCATTGGCCGATGCTTTTGGAGCAGACGATGCTCTAGGCCATCTAAAGTGTTCGGAGGAACGTGTCGTTGGCTGGTTACAAAATCGCACTGCTCTGCGTGATCATTGTGCGTATCGCCGCGCAGCAGTGACTGCAGCACAAGCGAAACTGGCTGTTATCGTTGATCGGCACGCATCTGGTGAGTTGTTGGTTCACGAGTTGCGTCCAGCACTTGAACGTTCGATCTACGAAGGTTGGCTTGATCAGATACATCGCCAGGAGTCTGCATTGGCCTTGTTCCGTGGCCAAGATCATGAAGCTGCAATTGCACGGTTTGCAGAGCTAGACCAGCAGGCTATCAGCCTCAGCGCCAAGGTTGTTGTTGCGCGATTGGCAGCAGAGTTGCCGCAACTACGCGACACTCAGGTTGCCAGCAGTGAGCTTGGGATTCTTGAACGCGAATTAAAGAAGCAGCGTCGTCACAAGCCGGTCCGACGTTTACTAGAAGAGATTCGCGGCTTGTGGCCGCGGTTGTCGCCATGTGTCTTGATGAGCCCGTTATCAGTCGCGCAGTTTTTGTCGCGCGATGCCCAGCGTTTTGACCTGATCGTCTTCGACGAGGCCTCTCAGATTCCAATGTGGGATGCAGTCGGTGCGATTGGTCGTGGCGATTCGTTGATTGTGGTAGGAGACAGTAAGCAATTGCCACCAACCAATTTCTTTCAGCGCTCGGCGGACGATGATGATTTGGAGCATGAACAGATCCCAGAGGATTTAGAAAGTGTGCTAGACGAGTGTGGGGCTGCAGGTTTGCCACGGATGCATCTCGATTGGCATTATCGCAGCCGGCACGAGTCGTTAATTGCATTCAGTAACCACTACTACTACCAAAATCGGCTGCTGACTTTCCCGGCGCCGCGAGCCGTTTCGGATGGTGCTGGCGTTCGCTGTGTGCGTGTCAATGGTGTTTATGATCGCGCTGGTTCGCAGCAAAACAGAATCGAAGCAGATGCGCTGGTTGCAACAGTTCTTAAGCGCTTGCGCGATCCGCAGCAATGCAAGCTGAGCATTGGCATCGTGACGTTCAGTCGATCTCAACAGAAGTTGATTGAAGACTTGCTCGACGCGGAGCGCCGTGCAGATCCATCGCTTGAGGCCGCGCTTTTGTGCGCAGAGGAAGAGCTGTTCGTAAAGAACCTTGAAAACGTTCAGGGCGATGAGCGCGATGTGATCCTGTTCTCGATTTGTTATGGACCAGATGCGGCAGGCAAGATCTACGAGAATTATGGGCCGTTAAATCAGCAGGGCGGAGAGCGACGGCTGAATGTTGCAGTGACTCGTGCCCGGCGCGAACTCATCGTATTCTCGTCGGTTGGCCCGGAGCAAATCGCAAACCGAACGCAAGCTGTCGGTGCTAGGCATTTACGGTATTTCTTAGACTACGCGATCCGTGGGGAGTCGGCTTTGGTTGGGGCGGTCGAGCATGATCCGTCGCGTGAAGTTGACTCTCCTTTTGAGGCTGCGGTGCGTGACGCTCTCCGTGCGCGTGGCCACGAAGTGCATACGCAGATAGGTTGTTCTGGTTATCGGATTGATCTTGCCGTAGTCGATCCTGCTGCGCCTGGTCGCTACCTGATTGGCATAGAGTGCGATGGCGCTTCATATCACTCGGCGGCTACTGCACGTGATCGTGACCGCATCCGGGCATCAGTTTTACGTAGCCTTGGTTGGCAGCTTGCGCGGATTTGGTCTACCGACTACTGGCACGATGCTGAGCGTGAGCTTGATCGAATAGAAGGTGAAATCGAGCTCGCTCGGACTGTGATTAGTAGTGACCATGCCGGGGCCAACAAGTCGTTGGATGTCGTGGTTGCTGACGAGGCCCAACCTTCAATCCCTGCTGAGGAGGAGGTTGTTGATGGAGTGGCAGTGGACCTTGAACAGCGGGTCGATCAGCCTGTCGAAAAAGACGAACCTGAACCTAAGTTCGAGCGACCGGTCGATCCTGACGGGCCCCGGCCATACGAGTTGGCGCAACTCGTCGACGGTGATAGTGATCGCGAGATGGCGTGTGCAGTGTTGGAAAGCGAGGCGCCGATTGTGTTCGACCGATTGGCACGCACGCTTGCCAGTGCCTGGGGGGTTGGAAGAGTGACGGACCGTTTTCGTGATCGAGTTAGGGCGGCATTGTCGACGGCTGCGCTTGATGATCACGGTGTGTTGTGGACTAGCGTCGCCCAGCGTGATTCCTTTAGGGGCTTCCGTGTCCCCAGCAGTGAGCGTGAAGAGCGCAGTGCCGATGAATTACCTAGTGTAGAGGTAGCGGCCGCGATGGCTTGGACCTTGCGGCAGCATCATGCGCTGGCGCGTGATGATCTCGCTCGTGAAACGGCGCGATGTTTTGGGATCCAGCGCCTCGGTAGTGTGGTCCGCCAGGTGACAGAGCTGGCATTGGCAGATTTGCTTGCCAACGGTAGTTGTCAATTAGACGGTCCGACAGTGCGGCTGCTCTCCTGATCTTGTCAGGTCAAAATTGTGTGACGATGCGATCCGAAATCCACCGTCACACAGCTTATCGCCTCGCCCTTATAGCTTTGCGAAGCGATCGGTCTCTTCGATTAGCGCGCTGCGAATGCCTGGCTCTGACATTGAGTGGCCAGCGTCATTGATGACTATTAGCTTCGATTCCGGCCATGCACTATGCAAGTCCCATGCGGATCGTGCTGGACAAACAACGTCATAGCGACCCTGCACTATGATTGCTGGGATGTGGCGGATCTTGCCGACATTGTGGAGCAGTTGGTCGTCACGCTTAAAGAACCCTTTATTTGTGAAGTAGTGACACTCGATGCGAGCAAATGCATCGGCGAAACGCCCGCCGCCCATTTTCTTGACCAGTTCTGGGTTCGTGAAGAGTTTGCTGGTGCTGCCTTCCCAGACTGACCAGGCCTTGGCTGCTGCTTTGCGGACTGCCTTGTCTTTGCTGGTGAGCCTCTTGTAATAGGCTTTCATCATGTCGCCGCGTTCTCGCTTGGGGATTTGTTCGAGGTATGGCTGCCAAGCTTCAGGAAAGATATGGCTGGCGCCGTCTTGGTAGAAGAACTCGAGTTCGCTACGGCGAAGCATGAAGATGCCGCGAAGTGCGAGCGCCTTGACGCGGTCAGGGTGAGTTTCAGCGTATGCGAGTGAGAGGGTGCTGCCCCAACTGCCGCCGAACACAACCCAGCGATCGACGCCGCAATGCTCGCGTAGTTTCTCGATGTCTGCGACGAGGTCCCAGGTTGTGTTTTCACGCAGTTCGGCGAATGGTCGACTGCGACCACAGCCACGTTGATCAAATAGGATGATCCGCCACTTTTTCGGGTTGAAGAAACGACGGTGGCTTGGGTCGATGCCGCCGCCCGGCCCTCCGTGTAAGAACACGACTGGCTTGCCCTTCGGGTTGCCACACTCCTCGTAGTGGATCGTGTGCAGCTTAGAGACCTTTAGCTTCCCCTCGTTGTAAGGTTCAATTTCGGGGAACAAGTCAACGAGGCGTTGCTTGGTAGTGATGGTTGAGCGTTTCATATTAAAGATCCTCGCTTAGCGGGCCTCTCGATGCATCCAGAATTACCAAGCAATTAGTGACTGTCGCCAGGGCGGTATGGGGGTGTTGTTCGGATTTCGCTGATGCGGAGATCTCGTCGTGCTTGGTGGCTGATGTGCAAGGATAGATCGTATCTTGGACAAGCAGTCGCTGTATGTGCGGCTCGCCGTGGCATACTGCGAGCGTGAAACCTCGTGAAATGATTGGCACAGCCACGATCCCTGGCCACAAAGACGAACTGCGTTGCTATCACCATGACGGCTCTTACGAGGTCTGGGTGGGCCACACAGAGTTGATGAGCACGCGGATCTTTGGCTCTGAAGAAGTCCTAGCTGAGTTGGCGATAGAGCGTCTTGGGCATCGAAAGGCCCCGCGGATCTTGATCGGCGGACTCGGCATGGGCTTTACTCTTGCGCGAACTCTTGCGCTGGTCGCTGATCGTGCGATCGTTGATGTCGCGGAGCTTGTTCCAGAGATCGTGACGTGGAACGAAGAACTGTTTGGTCATTGCGCTGGTCATCCGCTTAAGGACCCTCGCGCTAATTTGATTCTTGGTGATGTCCGAGAATTGATCGAGCAATCACCGGATACCTATGACGTGATATTGCTGGATGTCGATAATGGTCCAGAAGGCTTATCTCGACCCAGCAATGACAGTCTCTACAACAAGGCCGGCTTGAAGATGATCCGTACCGCATTGCGTCAGGATGGAGTGCTTGCGGTCTGGTCGTCGGGAGATCACGCGAAGTTCAACGCCCGTATCCGGGCGGAGCGGTTCAGTGTCGAGTTGCGGCACGTTAAAGCTCGTCGGACGAAGGGTGCGAGGCGCGCAATCTGGACTGCAAAGCGCATCTGAGCCGCGGCTCATTGGCGAGGGAGGCTCCACGAGTTTGCCGCACTGGAGCGGCCATCCAAAGACTGTTCGATTGCTTAACCGTTGGTCGCGTGCAGTTCGCGAACGAGGGCGATGGTTGCCCGGGCGACGCCTCCATAAAAGCCATCGTCCTGTCCAGCGTGCTGTAGTGCCAAGTCACTCCATGCTACGTGGTGCTCAGTTAGGAGGCTGGCGAGTTCAGGCCTTTCGCCGTCGAGTTCAGCCCACAGCAGTAGGATGCAGCCGATGTGGTCGGGAGCGGCGCTGCGGGCACTGTTGGCAAGCTCTAGGTTTGCGGATTCTGCAATCTTCCGCACGCCGGCAGCATGATTGCCTTCGTATTGGCCATCGCGCCAGAGCGATTGCACTGGTGGTAGCGCGCCGGTCGGATGCAGAAGTAGATCGAAGTAGCGATTAGCTAGATCAGGTAGCTGCTCCGCAGTTGGTAGCTCGATGCCGGTCGCAGTTAGGGCTGCCCGGATATCGGGTGCGCTAAGCTCAGCTAATGTTTCCGCATCTAACTCGCGGACGAGTAGTCGACCGAATAATCGGGCGGCTGCAGTTAGAGTTTCGAGCGGGTTCTCTGTTGGCTCGTTTGGCGATGGAAGTGGCTGCATTACGTGACTTTCTTGACCTTGACGACGGTGCTGTTGAAAGCTTGTTGGCCAGAGATTGGATCCGGACAGATGGGCAGCACACTGTTTTGAGCGTAGCCGTTGCCGGTGTTTTGGATCCACTTCTTGTGGTCGCCACCAGACTTGTCTTCCCACCACATGTTGCGCTCCCAGTCGGCGTCGCGCATCGCTTGGTTCTCATAGCCAGTTTCTTCGCCAGTAATGTCGCGGCTGCGTTTGCCTTGCGCTACGGATGTGTAGGCGAAGTGACCCAGGGAGTTACTGATCGCTACCGCTCTTGGATGGACGGCCTTGGTGATGACTACTGGCAGGCGTAAGACACCATCGACTTCACCTTGACCGAGGCCGAGCTTTGGCGCCATGTTGTCGATGTGCTTACTGCGGTAGCCTTTCAGTTCGATGAAGTCGCCATCCTTTAGATTGAACCTAGCAGCGGTGTCTGGGTGCAGCCAAGCGGGGTTGCTGTGAACGATCTCACTACACCACTTTAGGTTTGCAGTCCGGCCATGGTTGTGAACGTTCCACTTGAACGATGTCATCACCAGCTCGTCGTCCTTGATGCCGACGTGTTCTTCGATCTGCGTGTATGTGGGCCAGGCAGCGATG
The DNA here is from genome assembly GCA_965662465.1 of Planctomycetota bacterium. Classification (GTDB taxonomy): domain Bacteria; phylum Planctomycetota; class UBA1135; order UBA1135; family UBA2386. Next base: position 102,034 of record CBFIIO010000003.1, read on the forward strand.
TCATATTCGTGACCCTTGTGGTGACTGCCGCGGTTCTTACCTTTGCTATTCGCAATCGCAGCTAGCTTGGTGACATCTTCGTTGCGGCCAAGCATCGGCACAAAGTCACTCTTGACCTCCAGCTTGCGTGATGGCGTCTTGAAGCCGACTACTGGCTTACCTCTGTGCATGATGCCTATGCCCTTACCGCCTTTCATGATGATGCCGGTGTTGGGGTCGGTCTCGCTACCCTCCATCTGTGCGGCGGTTAGCGGTTCCATGTAGGGCTCAAAGTATTGCTTTTGCTCGGGGTCTTCGTAGGCGCCTTCTTTCTCCATGAAGTCCATTGCTGACTCGTACTTGGACTCGTCATACGGAACGTCCTTGGTGTGTTCCTCCATGTAGGAACGGATGTCGGTTCCGTGGGGATACCACTTCGCCATTTCGGGACCGACGCGATGTGCAATTTCCGCGAAGATTTCGCGCACATCTTTGGCCTCGCCCAGCGACTTAATCATGGGCCGGCGCATCGAAACGTATGGCTTCAGGTTGTAAGCACCACGTGCATCGACGTCCCAGCGCTCCATGTAGGTTGCCCAAGGAAGCACCATGTCCGCGAACGAGGCGGTCTCGTTCAAGAACGGGTTGATGCAAACGTGGAACCCGATTTTTTCTTCGTCAAGCAGCACGTTGCGAGTGACGTTCATCTCTGGCCACGTCATCGGCGAGTCCAAGTTGTAGGTCATATAGACCTGGATCTTGGCGCGCTCCTGCTGCAGGTAGTGATAGATGATTTCACCAACCTTCATCCCGTTCCAGACGTTGCTCAATACGAACTCAGGTGGGTCGGCCAGTAGCGATTTGACCTTTGGCTTCGGTGGCATCTTTGGTGCCTTGAAGCGCTTGCTGTCATAACCGCCAGTCCACATCCAGCAGAGGCCACCTTTCTTTCCTACGGATCCAACAAGCACGTTAAGCAGGATGATGCATCGGTCATTGGTGTAGCCGTTGACGTGGGCACTGCTGCCGCGGTTGCACATGGTTGTTGCCGCAGGCGCTGCTGCAGCGAACTCGCGGGCGATGCGGCGAATTGTTGCGGCTGGAATGGTCGATGTCTTCTCAGCCCATTCCGGCGTGTACTGTTTGATTTGCTGCCAGAGTTCTTCGAGTGGCACATTGGCCCACTCTTTGAAGAACTCCTCGTTGTATAGCTTCTCGCTAATGATGGTGTGCGCCATGCCCAACGCGATTGCTCCGTCAGTTCCTGGTGCAGGCATGTAGAACTCGTCGCTGTTGCCGGCGGTGTTTGACATGCGGACGTCGAACGTGACCAACTTGGCACCGTTCTCAAATCGGCCGCGCTGAATGCGTTGGGCACCGGCGACATGGCCCTGATGAGCCTCGAACATGTTTGAACCGAAGTTCAGGATGTACTTCGAACTCTCATAATCGCCAAGGTCCCAGTCGCTCTCAAACAGATAGGTTAGGGCTGCGGCACGACGCGATGCCGAGCAAAGACCGCGATGGTTGAGCGCAGTGTTGGTTCCGAAAGCGGCTAAGAATCGTTTGACCGCATCCTTGCTCCGGTTCCGACCTTGATGGAACGCAAACTCCTCCGGTTTGCCAGTCTTCTTGACGTCCTGCAAGCGTTTGGCAAGTTCGTCATAGGCTTCGTCCCAGGTGATGCGGCGCCACTTGCCAGAGCCACGCGGCCCAACCCGCTTGAGTGGGTAGAGCAAGCGTTCGGGATGATACTGATGATTGAGGGCCGCTTGGCCGCGCGCGCACAGTTTGCCGCGCGAGTTTGGATCAGTTGGATTGCCTTCGACCTTGATGATCCGGCCATCCTTGACGTGCCCAGTGATGCCACAAACTGTTGAGCACAGTTGGCACATGCCGTGCACTTTGGTGGTGTTTTTATACTTGTCGGGATCTGGGAAGCGCACCTTGCGGTTCGGGCCGGGCAGTTGGCATACACCAGGCATATGGTTGTCGCCGAGTGCGTATGGCTCGCCTTTGCCCTTCTGCCAGATGAGGTAGCTGTCTTCTTTCGATACTGGCTGGCTTGTCCCTTTGCTTTGCGGGGTACCAGCGCAAGAAGCTGCGGTGCCACCTGCTGCGAGCACAGCGGAAAGACGTAGGAATCCTCTGCGGCTGTGATCGACGCTCATTTCGCACCTCGCTTTTGCCACTCATACACGCTGTATGCGTCGTTGTGGTAGCTCTTGCCTTCGCCGGGAACCTTGGGTTCCCATTCCTTGATTGGACGATCTTTGCTGCCAGCGAACCAGGCGCGCGGCATGGTGCCTTTCTCTGGGCGCAGTTGGTCTAGATCGTTATCGACTTCGAGGCGCGCCTTCATCTTGGAGACCTTGGATTCGGGATCATTTAGATCGCCGAAGTAGAGCGCATCGCTCGGGCAGGTTGCGACGCATGCCGGATCCATGCCTTCATCTACGCGGTGCGTGCAGTTGTGGCACTTGATGGCTTGGTTGGCGACTGGGTCGATGTAGATGGCGCCATAGGGACAAGCTTCTTTGCATGCACCATGTCCTGAGCAGCTGTCGTAGTCGACCTGAACAGAGCCTCCTGCGCCTTTGTGCATCGCGCCGCATGGGCATGCCTTGATACATGGCGCGTCTTCGCAGTGCTGGCAAGCCATCGGGACCATGATCCTCGCGAGCCCACCCTGCTCTTTTTCGTAGTCGTGGTAGATGGTCTGCCGCATGTAGTTGCCGAGCGGGATGTCGTTTTCCGACTTGCATGCGACTTCGCAACCGTGGCAGCCAAAGCAGCGGCGCACGTCGATTACCCAACCATATTTTTTGCCGTCGTCCGGTGCCTGCATGCGATCTTTCCAATGCTCCTCGGCCAGGAATAGGTCGCTGCGGACCGTGCTTTTTGGATCTTGGCTGACGGCACTGCCTGCAACGGCAGCGGCCGCCGCTGTCCCCGTCAGGAATTTGCGACGATCAACCCCGGCAGTTTTGTCCGTTGCCGGTGTGGCTGTGAACGATGCGGGGGTCTGTGGCGAGCTTGATGGGGCGCAGGAACACTGGCTTCCTTTGCTGCAATTGCGCGGGTCTTCCATGGGGTCGGTGATCATCTGGTCGGCGCATTTGACCAAGGTCACGCGACTCACCGAAGAAGTTTCACCGGCGAGCGCAGCACGACCGTGCCACTACGTCGAGTGTCGGTCAAGTGAAGCGGATTGCACCGGGCGCAACAGTTGCTCTTTGCGGCAGTTGTTGTTGTTGGCGCGGGTGCATGAGCGCAAACATATGGTCTGTGACTTCAAAGTCTAGTTCGCAGCGAATGTGTGACGAAGTATTCACTCATCCGGTTTGGGCTGAGGCAAATCGTCGTTGTAGTGCCACAGGCGGAAGGCCGGAGGTCTGCAATTGTTGCTGCCAACAGCTAGGTGTCAGCATCGCAATCGTTTTCGCGATAGCCATTCTTCCGGGGCTTTTTCGCCCCGGTTCACGGCTCGGTCAGGATGGTCCATTTTTGGACCTCCGACACCGTCTACAGCAGGACGATCACGCGCACGTTAGAGGTGCCGGTTGCCTGTGCTGCGGTCGGATCGGCTTCGAGGATCTGCGCACGGAAGATCAGCAGTCCTAGTCCTGGCGGGACCGGTATTTGCACGCCATCGATACCAAGCGGGCTGCTGAACGTTCCCTGCGTCAAGAGCAGTGGGTTGCTAAGCAGCGGGTAGCCCTGGAATGGCGTCGTTTGGCTGCTGATGCCGAGCACCAGGAACCATTGACGTCCGGGAGTGCCGCCGTAGTTGAAGTTGGCGATGCCGCCGGAGCTTGGGACGGACGCCGTCAGCTCGAGCTTCGGTGGTGATGTGATGTTGTAGAAGAAGACTCTGACGTTACTGATGCCCGAGGCATTGGTTACACTCAGCAGAGAGAAGCCCAGGGCTTGTCCTTGCGGGATGCTCACGGTCATCGTGGAGTCATTCGATACCGAAAATCCACTCGTGTAGGATTGGTTGCCAATTCGGTAACTCGTTACTCCATTAAAGCCGCTGCCTGTCAGGCTGATTACACCCGGCGAGAAGACGGACACCTGCGATGGAGTGAGCGTTGAAATCACTGGTGTGGTTGGGACCACGGTCAAGCAGTTGCGTGTTGATGCGAAGCTGGTGATTTCAGATACAGCACTTGGACTAAGCTGTGTGACGGAACCACAACCACCGTTGCTTGCACACATGATGTAGCAAGGGTTTTGGACTGGGGCTTGGTTGCAGTGGTCTGCGTTCCAGTTATGACCGAGTTCGTGTGCAGTGAGGCTTGTTCGCAGGCTGAAGTTGTTTGTGTATCGTGACTCTGAGAGGCCGTAGGCATTGCCTTGATTGCAAACAACGCCGAGGAATGCGAGTCCAATCGTGCCGCCGTTGACTTGGCGACCTGTCATCAGGTGCGCTACATCGCGTGGAACACCTGCGTTTACCGAGTTCCAGCGACTCCGAAACTGGTTGAGCAGAGTGCCGGCATCGTTAGAAGTGTAAACGGCAGTCGTCGAGATGATGATCTGCGTGATGTTGTATTGGATGTCGCAGTCGCGGTCGTAAATGAACTCAATCGCGTTCATCACCGAGGTGACGTCGTTCTGCGCGATGGTGACGTTGCTACCGTTCAAGATCCAGAACTCGCGGTCGCCTTCAATCGCAATGTCGCACTCGAGCGTGACATCGTTAGCGGGAAGACTGGGTGCCGGTGGCGTTGGAAGGTTGATGTTGCCGCATTGGTAGGGCAACTGGGCATTGTCGGAGACCTCAAACACAATGTGTAGTGATGGCCCGACGTTGGGTTGCACGGAGTTGATCGGCTGCACGACCCAGGTCTTGCCAGGGAGTCCAGCACCAGCACCTGGCTCGAAGATCGTTGCCGTGACAGTGTCATCAACAATGGTGGCGGCAATGCGGATGGTTGGGTCTTCGATGAGGCTGCCGCGGAAGGTCACGCATGCTGGGGTTGGCACTTGGTGTAGCCCCTGAGCATCCTCCATCATTAGCTTGAACGCTGGGTCACGCATCTCGTGTTGCGTCAGCACCATCGTGCGATCTTGGCCGCCAATGCTAATTGGCAGCATGTAGACTCCCGATTCGTCGGGCAGGACGTCGATCACCTGAACAGTTCCGCGATTGATGTCAAACTTTGAAAGCAATGCGGGCGGCGCTTGGCGCACCGTTGGCTGCGGACTTTGTGAAGTCGCAGTACATAAAAGAACCGAGACGGCGAGAATCAGCGCGCACTTAGCGTCGAAAGCAATGGTTCGCATGGAAGATCAGTCGTTGGAGCCGGAAGTAGCAATCCGATTCGACTGCCTCATAGTAATATACGTCACTATGGCGCCTGCAGTAACCCCTGCGATTTCGCCATTGAGGCTGATTTTGAAATTGCTGGTTGTTTAGGCCGGATCCATGAATCGCGAGGCGATGCCGCGAATCGACTATTGAGCCTATACTATCGCAGTTGAGCGCGGGTTTACCTGCTCGGGCGGCGGATCTCGGTAATCTGCTGGTGTCTGGCCTCAAGACCAGATTCGCTGCAGCGATTTAGGGATTATCTTACTTCTTGCTGATTGCGACCGAAGACCCGGCAATTACGCCGTGATGTTAGCTGGGGTCGTTCGGCTTCGCTTCGGCCGTGAGCATTATTGACTACTGGCCGCGCGGTAGCGGCTCACCGGAGCGGTCCTTGTAGAAATCTCGGATCGATTGCCAGCACTCCTGTGCGGTCTCGGCATAGGTGATCAGTTCTAGGTCGGCTGGTGAAATCGTGCCCTCTTCTACAAAGAGGTCCCAGTTGACCAAGCGACTCCAATAATCTCGGCCGAACAGAATGACAGGTATCGGTTCCATTCGCTTGGTTTGGATCAGTGTCAGCGTTTCGAATAGCTCGTCCATGGTGCCGAAACCACCAGGGAACGCGACCATTGCCTTGGCACGCATCAAGAAGTGCATCTTGCGTACGGCGAAGTATTTGAACTCGAAGCAGAGCTGCGGCGTGATGTAGCTATTGGGCTCTTGCTCGAATGGCAGAGTGATATTGAGTCCAATCGATTTCGCGCCGACATCAAAGGCGCCACGGTTGGCCGCTTCCATGATTCCTGGGCCGCCGCCAGTGCAAATGACGTAATCACACTGATCATCAATCTGGCAAGAACCGGACACGATGCGAGCAAACTCGCGGGCTTCATCGTAGTAGTGCGACTTCTTGAGAACGTTCTCGGCAATGCGGATGTTGCGTTGCTTGGTGACGTTTGTCGGGTCTAGCTCAAGATCTGCTTTTGCTTTTTCAAGTCGGGCTTCGGCTTCCTGCCGCTCGACAATGCGCGTACCGCCGAACGCGACGACCGTTGAGCGTACGCCCTGCTCTTCTTGGATTAGTTCTGGCTTCAGTAGTTCCAGCTGTAGTCGGACTGGGCGCAGCTCTTTACGGCACATGAACTCGGTGTCCGTGTGCGCTTGGCGGTAGGAACTCGACTTGCGGATCGCCGCGATCCGGTAGTTGTGCGCCTGCGGGTCATTTTGGGTAGGGCTTGGAGTGTCGGTCATTTCGCGAGTTGATTTCTAGCCAGTTGGTTGTGGTCGGCGCTCACGAAATGAGGGTGCATAACGATGGCAACCTGCTTCATCGGCATTCGAGTAGGCTTCTCCGCATACTACTCGCTGCTACTTCGGGTTAGTGTGGCAATCATGGGGCTACTTCCTCGCCTGACCTATTGCAGTAACGTCCATGCTGCGCCTGATATCGACAGGCAGCTATTGACGTTACACGAGCACACAAAGCCAATTGCCGACAACGCACGTCGGCAAGGTCGGTCCTTTGGACTCGGTGGTTGGTGGCCGATGTCGTTAGCGAACGAATTGTCTGAAAATTCGACAGCCTTTGAGCAACTTCGTTCCGCCATGGCGGAGATTGATGTGCCGCTTTGGACGCTAAACGTATTTCCGTTTGGTGATTTCCATGACGAGGTCGTCAAGACAGGGGTCTACAAGCCAGACTGGGGTGAAGAAGAACGTCTGCTTTACACGCGTCGATGCGCCGAGGTCGGGGCATCTTTGCTGAGTGCCGGTGACGTATTGCCAATGTCTACGTTGCCGCTCGGGTATCGGGGTCCTGGCGAGAAGCCGGCCGATTTGCGTTTGATGGCTCGAAATCTTGCGCGCGCTGCCAGCATGCTTGCCTCCGTAGAGGCAAAGACCGGCGTGCGCTGTGTTTTGGCGTTAGAACCAGAGCCAGATTGCCTGCTCGAAACAGTCCAGCAGACCGCAGATTTCTTGGAGCAGTGGCTATTTGATGAAGGAGCGTGGACGACCATCCCCGCGGATCATTTGCGTCGGCACCTCGGTGTTTGTGTCGACTTGTGTCATTTGGCGGTGCTTGATGAGGATCCGTTGTCGGCATTGGCGGATTTGAAGGAGCGTGGCATTGAGGTGCCGAAGATCCAGGTGTCCTCGTGTCTCGAAGTGCGAGAGGCAGAAGGTCTAGAGGAGCTCTTGATGTTTCAAGAACCGCGCTATCTACATCAAACCGTCGGCCTGAATGGTATTCGCTCGCTCGACTTAGATGGCGTCGCTTTGCGTCAGGATGAGTTTGAAAGCGCTGGCCGTATTCGCACTCACTACCACGTGCCGCTCGATTGGGACCAAGACGGTCCGTTTGGATCGACCCAGAGGGAGGTCCGTCGCGTGCTCGAAGCGCTTGCAGCGGGTCCAGATCGAGTGCCATTGCTGGAGGTCGAAACCTACACTTGGTCGGTATTGGGAGATAAGTTCGGGAATGCACCTCTAGCCACTCGCATCCAGCGTGAACTTGATTGGGTCGCTGGGTTTTGGGGAAACTGAGGAATCGACAGGTTCCCGCGTATCTTGCGGGTGCCCTAATCGATCGTCAGTGTTTCGACTAGCGTCATTGGTCGGTAGTCTAGCCAGAATCAGATGATTCATCTCAGAGACGTCCAGAAGAGCTACTCCCGTGGTGAGCAAAGCGTGCTTGCATGCGCAGTTGATCGGCTCGATATCGAAACTGGCGAACAGGTCGCCTTGATTGGCCGGTCTGGCACAGGCAAGACAACGGTGCTGCATATCCTTGCTGGTATCTTGCGGCCTGACTGTGGCGAGATTGAGGTTGCTGGTGAGCGGTTAGATCGTCTTGGCGAGGCCGCCCGTGATCGTCATCGCGGTCGTAACATCGGTATGGTCTACCAGACCTTTAACCTGCTGCAGCCATTCACTGCATTGGAGAATGTCTTGTTGGGCGCCTTGTTTGGATGCGGTGCCGGTGGCGATGCCAAGGAACGTGCAGAGTCCTTGCTTAACAAGGTAGGCTTAGGTGATCGAATGCAGCATCGACCGGGAGAGCTGTCGGTCGGGCAAGTCCAGCGCGTTGCGATTTGTAGAGCGCTTATCAATGATCCGCAATTGATCTTGATGGATGAGCCGCTCGGAAATCAAGACCAAGCGACCGGCGGTCAGGTGCTCGACATGATGTTGCAGATTGCGAGCGATGACAACAAGACCGTAGTCATGGTCACTCACGATCCAGGCAGCGCGAAGCGTATGCAGCGCACGGTCGACCTTGCTTCGCTGCGGAGTGACCTTGCCGAGGAGGCTCAGCGATGAAGCTCGTTTCCATTAGTTTACGCAATCTACGCATTCGTCTGGTGGCGACAGTTTTGACGATGATGTCGATCATCGTAGCCACTGCTCTCTATGCCGCCATTCTGGTGATGGCTGAGCAAACAGAGGCGCGCTACAAAGGTAGTCTCAGTGGCTGTCGCGCCATTGCGGGCCCCAATGGGGCGAGTGAGCTGGAGCTTGTGCTCAATACGGTTTTTAACGTCGGAGAAGCGCCTGGGCTTATCCCGTTGGAAGTCTGTGATCAGTTGCGCAATGCGCGTGGTGTCGGTCGAAGAAGTCGTTTGCGTTACGCCATTCCTCAGGCGCGTGGCGACAGTGTGAGTCAGTTTAACTTTCCGGTCATTGCGACGACCGATGAGATGTTCACTAAGTTTGAGCGGCACGGCGAGCTGCTCAAGTTTGCTGAGGGGGAGCGATTCACGTTTTCGTATGACGAGTTGATCAGCTTGTCGCAAGCGATGGCCGCTTTTGATAATGCGCGCCGTGCAAAGGCTGAGGATTTGCCGCCACGTCCGATGTTACAAGGAGCGTGGAAGTCGTGTGTGATTGGCGCTCGCGTCGCGCGTACGCTAGGTCTCCAGCTGGGTGGGATTATCACACCGGTACATGGCAAGGCGGGAGAGTTCGGTTCGCATGAACATCCTGAGGCTGCATGCAAAGTCGTCGGGATCCTTGCCGCAACAAACTCCCCAATTGACTCCTCGATCTATTTACCGCTCGGCATTCACTTGCTGATCGACGGGCATGAAGGTGGTGTCTTCGTTCGCAAGATCATGCCGGGTAAGAGTCCAGTTCAGATCGCTGATATGCCGGTGGACCCAATGCGCGTTGGCCTCACCGCGGTGCTGGCCGACCCATTGGATCATATGGGTTCACAGATACTGCGCCGTGAGTTTGGTTCACATGAAGAGGCGCAGGTCGCATGGCCTCAGGGCGTAATTCCAAAGTTCTTAAAGCAGATCGGAAATGCTGCAGATGCACTCGCGATCATCGCCTGGCTCGTCTTATTGGTTGCCGCTGTCTCGATCACCGTCGCTATCTACAACACGATGAACGAGCGTCGTCGTGAGATTGCGATCATGCGTTCTCTCGGGGCGCGTCGTTACCAGATCCTGACCATCATCACGGCTGAGGCAGCATTGTTGTCCTTCTTTGGAGCTGTGCTCGGCTTAGTGGTTTGTCACGGCGCCGAATATCTAATGCGCGATGTCGTCGAGGACATGACGGGCGTGTATTTGGACTGGTCTATCTTCCGTGCTTGGGAGTTGTGGCTCGTGCTTGGCGTTGCTGGGATCGGTGCCGTTGCTGGTCTGGCACCGGCAGTGAAGGGCTCGATGACGCAGGTGGCTGACAATTTGGCTCAGAATTACTAGGTCGTAACGCTGCTCCGTAGTAGCTGAGACCACATTTGTTAGCCCAACAGTTTCCACCTAGTCGACGCCCGGCGCGTCATGATCACGGCCAGGGCGAGGGATTTCTTGCCTCGGTTGGTTCGATCCCCTTGATCGTCGTATACCATGAGTCCGTCCGATCCTAACTGGTCTAGAGTCTATGAAGAGCTTGCTCGTAACCATTGCCATCTCCAGCTTGCTTCACTGTCAGGCCTTCGCGTTTGCCGGTAACGACTCTGACGGGGCTTGGCAGATGAGCACCTTCGTTGGCGTTAGTGATCCAATCTCTTCAGTTGACTTTGTTCTGCAAGACCCAAAGCCGGTCGAGAAGAAGGCAGAGCCGAAGCCTGTAAAGAAGCAAGACCCGAGGCCGGCCGAGGAAGCAAAGAAGCCAGCTGCGAACAAGCAGGATCCTAAGCCCGCTGAGGAAGCGAAGAAGCCAGCTGCGAACAAACAGGATCCTAAGCCTGTAGACGTTAAGAGCGATCCTGGCAGCGCGGGGACCGGCACGGAAGAGCCTCGCATTGATCGTCCAGAAAAGGATCAGCCATTGCCGGCTGGCAACGATCCAGCAGACATTGCCGCAATGAAGAGCGCGGAAGACATGTTGCGTGCCGAGAAGCGGCTGCAAGAAGAGATCAAGTCGGGCAAGCTTACAGGCCTCGACAAGATTCTTCCTTTCGATGAATTGACTTCGTGGCCCTACGAAGATGGCTTGAAAGGAATGCCTAAGCGCGTCAAGAAGCTATCTGGTCAGAAGGTGCTGATGACTGGCTTTATGCTTCCGATCGATGAAGTGCAGAACATCAAGGAGTTCTTGCTCGTCGAGTCGCTGTGGTCATGCTGCTACGGTCAGCCGCCAGACATTCATGGCATCGTCCGCGTCGTTATGCCTAAGGATAAGACGACGGATTACTTCTTCGATCCACTCAAGCTGGTCGGCACGTTCAAGGTCGAGGCGACCATGATGGATGGCTACTGCGTCGATATCTTTCAGCTGCACTGCGAGTCGCTAGAGGCACTGAAGTTCAAGTAGAAGGTCGGACCCCTAATCCATCGCTGGTTGGGGGGATTTGGGCCAGCGTTTTGGCTGATCGCAGGACAAATGTCCTTTTCAGGACCGACTCGTGGACTCAATCGAGCGTTCTTTAGGATTGCCCTAATGCCCTTTGTATGGACAGCTAAAGGTCGATTTGGGCGCTGTGATCCCGGTGCTACAGAGGGAACCGCTCCTTAAGCAAAAGCCCTACCCGCTCGGCAGCCGATAGCAGGGGGAGATGGGACCTGAAATTGAACGTCGCCCGCGCGGATGGTCGCTAACCCGTAGGTTAGTCTGCGCACTTTCTATCGGCGCTTTCTTTGTAGCCATCCTGCTTGGCTTCATGGGAGCGGATCGCGACAACCAGCGTCGGACGACTGCTCAAGAGGACGCCGAGCAAGTAGCAGCTGAGAGTATGGCAGCCCGTTCTGCCCCGCTACTTGCAGAGGGTGACGTCATGCGCCTCGCGGTATTGGCGTCCGCTGTATGTGATCAATTCGACGGTCGAGTCCTGATCTTCGATCGCAATGGACGAGTCATGATTGATTCGGCCTTAGTGCTAGGTGATCGCAAGATGTCGCTCCTTGCAGGAGTTGCACCGTCCCAGCGCATTCGCACGAATGGCGATGGCTCAATCACTCGTGAGAGCCTGTCTGTGGTGAGCTTTGAAGGTGAAACCATCGGCGAAGTACGCCTGCAAGTCGAACCTAGCAACTCGACTGCGACTTTTGACCTCTCTTGGTTTGGGCTGGCACTGCTCAGTTGCCTAAGCCTAGCTGTCGTTGCCTTTTTACTCGCTCATCAATGGGCGTCGAGTGTGAGAAGAGCTACTGACGGACTCATTCGTATGGCCGCTGGCGAAGTTGCTGGCCACTTTCCTGATGCTTCAGAGAGTGAGTTACAGGACTTGGGCTCCGCAATGCGTGAGCTCGAAAGAAGCATGCAAGATGGAATCCATCGCGTTGGCGATGGTTACCTTGCGATGGCATTGCGGGTGGTTGACGGACTAGAGAAGCGTCGTCTAGTGCTGCCGGGTCACGGTGAGCGTACTGCACGTCTCGCTGCTCGGATCGCTCAACGAATCAAGCTACTCGATGCAGACCGCAAAGAACTGATGATTGCTTGCCGCCTTATCGACTTCGGCAAGGCATCGATTCGTTCATCGATACTTGTGAATGAAGGACAACACACAAGGGCCGAGGCTAGGTCTTTAGACCATCATCCGGTTCATGCTGCAGAGCAGTTGGAATGCGTGCCAGCGCTACGTCGTGTAGCGAGGATCCTACGTCACCAACTCGAGCGCTATGACGGCCGCGGGACGCCGAACGGCCTTCGCGGTGACCGTTTGCCGCTTGGGTCGCGCATTCTTGCGATCGCTGCATCATTTGACTTACTGACCACTGGTGCCGAGGGCAAGCCACTTCACTGGACCGAAGCTTTAGTGCAGATCAATAAGGCTAAGGGGGAAGTGTTTGATCCTTGGCTGGTCGAGCTGTTTGTCTCCGAAATTGAACGTGACCCGCCTGAGCCTACTGACTCTGCAGTGATGATGGCACCTGCCGGTTCGCTACCTTGGCGTCGAGCCGAGGCTGGTGAGGAAGAAGAGCTTGAGGACGAACCAAATGTTGACCTCGAACTCTTGCTTGATGATCTTCCGTGTGAGGATCAGTAATGAAGTCGGTAATAGGGTTCACAGCTCTGCTGTTAGGCGCTGCTTGTAGCCTGCCTCCCGTTGATCCATTTGCCGGAGCTGAGAGTGCGATTAAGAGTCGCCAACTTCTAGCTGCGCTAAAGCATTTGGAATCAGTTCCTGTTGATGACCCTCGCTATCACGATGCGCGTATTGTAGCTGGTCAAGTAGAGCAACGTATTCGCCGCAGTCACGAATCAGTCCTAGAGGCTTTGCGACTGCGTGCTGAATGGCGAGACATTGAGGCTCTTCATGCACTTCATCAAGCTCGCCTGGAATGGCCAGGTCAGCCAGATCTAGATCAGTGGATCACGGCGACAAAAAATCGTTTAGAGCTGTTTGGCTATGGCACACCCAAAGCCTTTTTGGCTCAGCAACAGGAAGTCATGTCGGCCGATCCATCTGAGATCGCTGCGGAGGGCGTGAGTTCGCCTTCGGCATCAGCAAAGTCTTCCCCGGGGGATCTAGCAGCGCTCCGTTTCATCGATCGTGACTCCCAAGATGATCGAGCGACGGATGTGCCTGAGCCGGTGTCGCCGGAAGTTGTAGATGAGAAAGCCGGGTCGCTGCCGGTTACATCTACCAATCTTGCTGACCTGCCTGAGCAGGTGCCTGATGGGGAGGAGTTGGCATCGCCAGTCCCTCAAGTGGCAAGTCTCGATCGGCCTGCGGACTCATCCGCGCTGCCTGCTGAAGAACCAGAGGTGTCGATTCGTCGGAGTGAGTTGGAACCCAGTAGTTCAAAGACTGATGAGGATCTAGCTAGCGTTGAGGATGCACCAATTAGCCCACCTGCTGTCGTTGTTGCTCCGGTTACTGAGGCAACGCCAGAGGTTGAAGAGAAGCCCGCAGCTGTGGCAATTAGGGAGACGGAACGCCCGCCGCTTAGCGATGATCCAGTTGCGCTTGGTCTAGTTTTAGTTGAAGCCCGCATTGGCGTAGGGGCATTAGATCTCGCGATTTTTGATCTCGTCGAACTGTTGCGACGCTTTCCTAATGATCGGCGCGTCAGGCGTCGCGTCATCGGCCTCCTCCATCAGCGGGCGTTGATGTATTATGGCCGTGGAAAAGTCGGTGCCGCGGTCGCCGATTGGCGATTCCTGCTAGAGATGGATCCCGGGAATCGCGCTGTCGAGAGGATGGTGACGCGATCTCTTCGGGAATCGGCGCAAGCGAAGAAGTTTCGGTAGCTGGTTGATGGCGGAATCCATCGAGGGCTAGACCCGATATCGCCGCTAAGGCACCGTCATCAGCGGGTCAGCTGAAAAAATGCCGGGGGTTAAACTTCGGGAAAAAGGGGAAGAAGGAGAGTCAAGTTTTTACGTCCTAGCGGACAACCCCCGGCTGTGTGTCAGTGTCTGAGCGCCAATCCTCTGTCGAGGACGCCGTTTAGACGTTGATCAATTGTTTCTTCCGTTTCTCTGACGTGACCTAAAGGCCTTGCCTCTAGTTATCTATGGTCAGGAAATCCCGTTGCGAACAGACCCAACATAGTTCAAAGATCAACTTTGGTCAAACCATATCGCTTTTGCGCTAATGGCACTGCAACCCGCTTGAATGAAGTTGGTTAAGGTATTTCTCAGCTCACCTAGCCCTGGTTGCTGGGGTGATCTGTAAGCCAAACTCTGATGGCTGTAGTTTGCATTTTGCTGGCAGCAGAGTGGTCGCGGTTGCTTCTTCGATGATTGCTGGACCGAAAATAGGGTGCTTGGTCAGATCCCGGCGGTCGTAGATCGGTAGCGATGAGCCACCCAGCGGAGGGCGTCGGGTGTTGCAGGGCTTGGCAGCGCTTCGAGAAATTGCGAGGCTTGCGGCTGGCAGAGATTTCGCGGGGCACTCTGAGCGGGCGCTGATCTGCACGATTTCGATTGGGGAGTCTGTGCTAAATCCGAAACGCCTCTGGTGTTCTTTGACGAAGATACTGGCGATGCGTCGTGTAAGTGGCACCTGTAGGCATGCGCCCTGGCCTCGGTAGCGCACCAAAGCCTCGACCTTGCCGCGGCCATGTTTGCCATCGAGCAATGCTTGCGATTTCGCCAGCAATTGGTGGCCTTGCTCAAGGATGTCGGCGAGTGTGTCGGCGGTAACGATGGCGCTCACCGCTTGCGTAGCTTCCGTGGCCTCGCCAGCGAGTGCTAAGCCGACTGCCGAAAATGCACCGGGGAATGCTGGGATGATTGCGCTTGGCATACCCAGTTGTTTCATCAGCGATGCGGCATGAAGGCCACCGGCACCACCGTAGGCAACGAGTGGCACGTGCGCAGGGTCGATGGCACGTTCGGCAGTGATGACAAGGATCGCGCGCGCCATGGTTGCATCAGCAACCGTTAGGATGCCCTCAGCAGTGGCACGAGTTCGCATGCCAAGTTGCTTGCCGAGGCTTTCGACGGCGCGGACGGATGCATCGACGTCAATTGGAAAGGCGCCGTCGAGCAGCGTGTCGGAGCCTAGGTGGCCAAGCGCAACGTGCGCGTCGGTTACTGTCGGTTCGCTGCCTTTTCCATAGCACGCTGGGCCTGGGTCTGCGCCGGCGCTTTGCGGTCCAACGCGTAGGGCGCCACCAGCATCTCGGTAGGCAATGCTGCCACCACCGGCAGCAACTGTGTGTACGGGAACAGTAGGTAAAGGCAGCGGCAGTCCCGCAATGGTGCCGTCACTCGAAACTGTGGCTTGTCGCTCGACTAGGCAAACATCTGCCGAGGTGCCACCCATGTCGAATGCTGCGGCGCGCTCGAGCTTGAGCCGTCGCGCTACTTGGCCCGTTGCCAGAACACCACCAGCTGGCCCGGAGAACATGGCGCGACCCGGAAACTCAGTCGCTTCCTTTGGTGGTAGGATGCCGAGACTAGATCGCAGTAGGCGCAAGCTGCCGTTACCGATGCCGGCGGCGACGCGGCTGGTGTAACGGCCAACTGCAGGTGCGACAGCCGCATTGAGAATGGTGGCGCTGAAGCGCTCATACTCACCGAAAGCTGGTAGCAGGTCGGCGCTACAAGTTATTGGCACCTTTGGCATAGCGCGCCGGAGTGCTCGCTTGAGGCGGTGCTCGTCCGATGGGTCTGCAGGTGAATGCAGCAGGCCAATTGCGATTGCCTCGGGCCGTAGCTTGACGACAGCCGCAACGGTTTTTGCGATTGCATCCTTACGCAGCGCTTCGATAACTGTTCCGCCAGTTCCGCGGCGGCAGGCTACACCTACCCGTAGGCGTCTCGGGACTGGTGGCACCGGGCGCTGGGGATCAAGTGCGTAGAGGTCGATACGTTCTTGGCGGCCGATTTCGATGAGATCTTCGCAGCCGCGATTGGTTACGAATGCCGTGCGAGCAAGATTGCCGGTCAATACGGCATTCAGGCCAACCGTAGTCCCGTGCACGAGGTCTACCTGCTCGTCCAAGTCCTGGCGTACGGCGTTGAGCCCGTCAAGGACGGCGCGCGAAGGGTCATCCGGCGTCGAGCGCAGTTTATGCACGACCATCTTACGACCGCGAATGCGAACGACGTCGGTGAACGTTCCGCCTGTGTCTATACCGATCCTAGTAGCCACTGTTTAGGACGTTAGCGACCAGAGCCAGGAAACGCACGTGGGCTTGTGAATCCCTGTCTATCTTGGGCTGGTCGCGTGGTCTGCTGGAGAGTTTGACGGTTTCGCGTTGCGTCAATGTATATCGACCTTGGCGAAGCGCCCGGTCCTTTGGTTAGCTTGTCATTCGCATGTTGTCGGCAATTGATTTCCTGGACCTAGCTCCCCGCGCTGCTTTGGCGTTCTGCTTGGGGGCTGTGCCCTTTGCCTGGCTGATCGTTCGGATCTTCAAGGGCATAGATGTGCGCAGCCTTGGCAGTGGCAATGTTGGTGCTACCAACGCCAGTCGAGCGTTTTCGGGCAAACTTCGCATCGCGGTGTTCTTGGCTGTCTACCTCCTGGATGCCGGCAAGGGCTTGTGCGCGGCACAGCTTGGCTGGGGATGGAGTTCTGGTGATGGTTCGATGGTTGCTGCGGTGATTTGTGCCGCCGGCGCCATTCTCGGTCACGTGTTCACGCCGTTCCTTGGCGGTAGGGGTGGCAAGGGGGTCGCGACGGCTACTGGTGCTCTGGTAGCGCTCGATTGGCGGGTGACGGCGATTGGCCTGATCGTTTTCTTTGTGGCTCGATGGCTCTCGGGGCACGTGTTTGTCGGTAGTCTAGCCCTTGGTCTTGGATTGGCGGGAGCGGCGATCGCTATGGAGCCTGCGAATGCCTTTGGTGAACGGCTACCCCTTACTATCCTATGTTCGTTGATCGCTGCGTTCTTGTTCTGGACGCATCGTAGCAACCTGCAGAAGTTCTTGTCGGCGCGCCAATCATGAGAATTGCGATCTTAGGTAACGGTGGCTTTGGTACAGCGATGGCCATGACGCTTGAGCGCGTCGGTCACGCGGTCTCGATGTGGGGGCATGATTCGGTCTATACCGAGTCCATTGCTGCCTCGCGAACGAACCCCCGCTACCTTTCGGGCATTACGTTGCCGGATGCGATTCGCATCAGTAGTGATGCCGCGTCGGTGCTCGATTCTGCCGAAGTGATTTTGGTAGCGGTCCCGACCCAGCATATTCGTGTGGTCTTGACCGGGATGACCGCTGAACTCGGATTGGATGCGCCCGTCGTTTCCTTGGCTAAGGGTCTAGAGCAGTCTACTGGTCAGCGACCTTCGCAGATTATCGCTGCGGTGCTAGGCGATCCACAGCGGGCCTTTGTTCTGAGTGGTCCTAGCCATGCGGAAGAAATTGCCCACGGCAAGCCTACGACGGTTGTTGTTGCTGGGCCTGGTGACGATGCGTTGGTGAGGTTGCAGACGGCTTTACAGACCGATCGATTCCGCGTGTATCGCAACCAAGATCTTCTAGGCGTAGAACTCTGCGGTGCGATGAAGAATGTGATGGCGTTGGCCGCAGGTATTGCCGACGGGCTTGGTTATGGCGACAACGCGAAGGCCGCGATCTTGTCGCGCGGCATCGTCGAAATGCAGCGCTATGGCCTTGAGTGCGGTGCTGACCCGCGCACCTTTTTCGGGCTGGCGGGCGTTGGCGACTTGGCTGTTACGGCGTTCTCTAAATATGGCCGAAATCGAGCGTTTGGCGAGCTGATTGGTCAGGGGCAGACCCTTGAGCAGGCACTCCGTTCGTCGCCAAAGGTTGCCGAAGGGGTTTGGACGGCAAAAGTGCTGGCGTCGGAAATCGCCAAGCGTGGTGTAGAGATGCCGATTGCTGTCGCCGTCTGGCGTGTTTTGTATGAAGGCATGTCTCCAGAGCAGGCAGTTGCTGAGTTGATGGAGCGCGACCCGAAAGCGGAAGCCTGATTTCGGTCGGCGAGATGAGCTGGTTAGAGCGGTTACGGCGTTCAATTTTCGGGCGGCGCAATTTGCGGTGATCAATTGTTGGCAAGCTGCCCTCGTTGGGCCGATTCTGGCGGCAGAATCTGTGCCACACTTCTGGCACGATATGCGTGATGAATGTTGTCAAATGCGTTGTGACTGGACTGGGCTTGCTATCGGTGTCTGTGGCACAGCAGAAGCAGCTGCAGCCTATGGACATGTTCCGCCTCGACTACTTCATGACGATGGGGGCCGAGGACCCTGTCGCTTGGCTGGACGGCGAGCACTACCTGGTATTCGACGCGGGCAAACAGCCGCGCGGCGCTTCGAGCTGGTCCTCGGTGGTCGCGCGCACCGGCGAGCGCCGCGAATACGTCGATAAGTCGGCGCTGATGCGCAGCCTTGCCGTGGGAGAGGCGGTCGCCGCGATCGAGGACGCGTCCAGCTGGACGTGGAGCGAGGATCACAGTCGCTTCGTCGTGAACGTCGGCGGTGACCTGTTCGCGGCCGGTCTCGACGGCGATGCCGTGCGGCTCACGGACACGCCCGACGTCGAGGAGGTTGGCGTGCGCTTTTCTCCCGACGGCGAGACGGTTGCCTTCATCGCGAATTACAACCTGCACGTGGTGCCATCGAGTGGTGGTGACGTGCGCGCGCTGACCACCGAAGGACACAGCGACCTGTTCTACGGCCGGCTCGATTGGGTCTACCAAGAAGAGCTTTACGGCCGTGGCAACTTCCAGGGCTACTGGTGGTCACCAGACAGCGCCCGCATCGCGCTGCTCAAGCTTGACGAATCGCCGGTGGAGGAGTTCGTGCTGGTCAGCGACGTGCCGGCGCGACCCGAGGTCGAGCGGACCAACTATCCGAAGGTCGGCGAGCCGAACCCGATCGTTGAGATTGGCGCGATCGAGGTCGAGAGCGGCGAGACGAAGTGGTTTGACGTGTCCGAATACCCAGACGAAGACCGTTTGGTCGTGCGGGTCACTTGGACGCCGGACTCCAAAGAGGTCTTCTTCCAGGTGCAGAACCGCGAGCAGACCTGGCTAGATATGCGCGCTGGCGATGTCGCGACGGGCAAGTCGCGGTTGGTTTGGCGTGAGACCAGCGACTGCTGGGTTGAGGCTGGCCCGGAACCGGTCTGGGTCCAGGATGGCGCGGCCTTCTTGTGGCTTAGCGAGCGCGACGGCTACAAGCACCTCTACCGTTTCGATCGGTCGGGGGAGGCGAAGGGCCGCTTGACCAAGGGCGAGTGGCAGGCCAAGGAACTGGTGTCGGTCGACGAGGATGCTGACTGCGCCTACGTGCTGGCTGACCTCGACTCGAAGATCGAGACGCACCTCTACCGCGTTCCGCTTTCGGGCGGTTGGAACAAAAAGGTCGAACGTATCACCAAGGGGCGCGGCACCCATGACGTCGACATGGCGCCCGACCACAAGTCGTTCGTGACCCATTGGAGCGACGCGGAGACGCCGGGATGCGTCTACCTACGCGATCTAGAAGACAAGGAACTGCGGACGATCGCCAAGTCGAAGCCGAACTTGATGACGCCGTTCGGGATGCAGTTTCCCGAGTTCCTTAAGGTCAAGACGCGCGACGGCTTTGAGATGGAGGCGATGCTGATCAAGCCGAAGGACTTCGATGCGGCCAAGAAGTATCCGGTGGTACAGTTCACGTATTCAGGGCCGCACGCACCGCGTGTGCGTGACCAGTGGGGCCGCCGCGACTTCTTGTGGCACAACCTGCTTGCGCAGCAGGGTTACGTGGTGTTCTGCTGCGACAATCGCTCGGCGAGCGGTAAGGGCCGCACGTTTGCCAAGGCCTGCTGGCGCAAACTCGGGCAGAGCGAACTCGAGGACCTCTCGGATGGCGTCGACTGGCTGGTCGAGCAGGGGTATGCGGATCCCGCGCGCGTTGCGATTTGGGGATGGAGCTACGGCGGCTACCAGACGCTTTACAATCTGACCCACAGTAAGAAGTGGGCGGCGGGGGTCGCCGTCAACCCGGTCACCGACTGGCGGCTCTACGACACGATCTACACTGAGCGCTACGGCGGCTTGCCGACAACCAACGCCAAAGGCTACGAGTTGGGTAGCGTCACCAACGCCGCCAAGGACCTGCACGGCAAGCTGATGCTGATCGCCGGGGCGATGGACGACAATGTGCATATGCAGAACAGCTTCCAGTTCCTGCACGCGATGCAGCAGGCGCAGAAGGACTGCGACTTCATGGTCTATCCGCGCGTCCGGCACGGCATCGGCGACCTGCAGCAGCAAATCCACCTGTTCACGCGCTTCCTGAAATTCCTCAAGGAGAACCTCTAACCTTGGCGATTGCTTTTGCTGGAGCGCTATCGCGTTTTTTCGGTAGTGACGAAGAAGAGTCCGTGCGCTTGCGTGCTGGGGTCAATGCTTGGCGTCGGGACCTCGTCAGTAGCGTTGCCGAGAAGGTCGGCGCGCAACTGCAATGGGATGAAGCTTGCGATACGCATTTTGAAGGCGACCTAGGTGAATCTGGCTGGATCGCGTTGCGGCTGTTCGCTTTCTATGCCGAACGATCAGAACTCGACTGGCCCGACACAGTGCCGGCGTTGCCGGAGTTCGATACCATGTGGCGGGCCGCGGCGGAGGAGCAGTTTTCAAAGTCCCTCTACGGCCAGTTGCTCGCGTGTGAGATGTGGTTGCCTGGGGAGTTTCCCGTCACGATTCGTGCACCGCGTCCGGATGGCGATGCTGCTGAGATCGGTTCGCTTAAAGTTCTCTCTGATCAATTGCAGTGGTTGAATCAGCGCACTTTCCAAGCAAGTGTTGAAGAGATCGCGAGCTGGCGTGAGATGCCAGCTGACCCAGGCGGTGATTTCTTGACCGCAACGCGCCGTGGGTATGCGGCACTTAGAGCCGCTGCCGAGATCGCCCAAACAAACTCGATTCCGCTAGTGCTCAAGCCCTAGTAGGGACTGTGATCGTTCGCGAGTCTGTGAAGCTGATCGCCGCCAGAGGCAGCATCTGCGATGGATGCTACTTGAGTGCAACGTGCAGTTTCTGCACATCATCCAAGTCGTCGAGCCGTTCTAAGAACGACTGCACTGAAGCAAGGTCGTCGCCAGTCAGTTCGACAGGATCCTTTGGGTGGTAGCCCAGTTCAGCCGACGCGACATTCCAGCCGGCTGCACGAAGTTCGTCAGCGACCGTATAAAGGTCAGGGATTTCCGTCAGGAATAGACCGCCGGCCTGTTCTTCAGGTGTGTCGGGCAGCGCTTCGCAGTCTTGCGCGCCGCATTCGATTGCGGCTTCTTCGGCATCCTTGGTGCCGTCCTCATGGGTCGCCTCGATCATTCCTACATGGTCGAACATGAATGCGACCTTGCTGCCGAACTGGCCACCCTTGAAGCACGATTTCACTTCTGGGGCGGTGCGGTTGCGGTTTTCGGTCATGCACTCGACGAGAACCGGCACGTTATGCGGCGCCATGCCCTCGTAGATGATCATTTCGTAGTCGGCGCCGTCGTCACCTTCGCCAGAACCCTTTTTGATCGCCCGGGCGATGACGTCGTTCGATACCGATTGCTTGCGCGCGGAGTCGACGGCCATCTGCAGGCGCGGATTCATGGCTGGGTCGGGAGTGCCCATCTTGGCCGCGACGGTGATCTCGCGACTTAGCTTGGATGTGATCTTGGCCCGTTTATTCGCCGTGATCGCCTTGTTCTTCTCTAGCCACTGACGGCCCATATGTGGTGCTTCCTTTCTAGGGGGGAGTGTCCTACCTCTGGAGAGGATGACGTGCAGCAGCCTGTCTGGCAAGGCCGGAGGTTCTGCTTCGGCGGTTCCACGGGTCGTCAACGTCGTCATTTTGGCAATTGGTCGGGGGATATGACGCTGACAAGTTGTCGAAATGAGGTCGAATGAGTTCTTCTTGGGAGGTGTAGGTGACCTGATCTTGCCTTCAGGCTGGCCGTGGAGATTCCCATGGGTAGCCTTCTGTAGAACTTCTCGTCTTTCAAGAAATCAGGAGACCTCTTTGAGTGATTCCCCCGAGTTGGCTCAGCCGGAGCATGATTCCGGCACTGGCCATCCCCCTGCGCTTTACATGCTCTTCTTCGCGGAGATGTGGGAGCGATTCTGCTTCTACGGCATGAGGTCGCTGCTGACTCTCTACATGGTCAGCGAAGTCTTCAAATATAGTGATGGCGAAGCCACCGCTGTTTACGGCAGTTACAACGCGCTCATTTACTTGACGCCGATTGCCGGGGGGATCATTGCCGACCGGCTGCTTGGGTATCGCTGGGCCATTTTGCTCGGTGGCGCACTCATGGCCGTCGGCCAGTTTACGCTAGTCGTCCAGCAGGAGTTCTTCTTCTACGCTGGCATGGCGTTCATGGTTGTCGGCAATGGGATGTTTAAGCCGAACATCTCTACTCTGGTTGGGCGTCTTTATAAGGATGGTGATCCTCGCCGTGATGCCGGCTTTACGATCTTTTATATCGGCATCAACGTCGGCGCCTTCTTGTCCACTTTGGTCTGTGGCTACTTTGCCAAGACCGAAGATTGGACCGTTGGCTTTGGGATCGCCGGGGTCGGCATGGTTGTCGGTCTGGTTACGTTTGGTCTAGGCAAGCGACGCCTCGCTGGCCAAGGCGAGCCGCCAAAGCCTGAGGCTTTGACCGGCAATCTAATCAAGGTGCTGGTTGGCTGTCTGCTTTTGGTGCCGGGAGTTTACTTGCTCCTTAGCGAAGACGCTGCCGTCAAGGGTCTCCTTGCTGTGGCCGTCGTTGTGGTTCTCGGTAGTCTGATCTTCACCGCGTTAAAGGAAGAGAAGATCATGCGCGAGCGCATGTTCGTGCTGATTGTGTTGTGGTTCTTCCACATGGTGTTCTGGATGTTCTTTGAGCAAGCTGGAACATCGCTGACGTTGTTCACCGATCGCAACATTGATTTGATGCTCGGTGATTGGGAGTTCCCTGCCGCTTGGGGGCAGTTCTTTAACCCTCTCTTCATCCTCGTATTCGGTGCACTCTTTACGATGCTTTGGGTTCGACTTGGCAAGCTGGGCAAGGATCCGACCATTCCGACGAAGTTTGGCTTGGCCTTGCTGCAGTTGGGAGCTGGATTTGGTGTCCTGGTTTGGGGTGCTGCGACCTTCTCAGACACTGGCTTGGTGCCATTGATGGTATTGGTGTTCTGTTACCTGCTGCACACGACCGGTGAGCTCTGCATCTCGCCAGTTGGCCTGTCTGCTGTGACGAAGCTGGCGCCGAAGCGCATGACCGGAATGGTCATGGGTGCATGGTTCCTTTCCATTGCTGCGGCACACAAGGTTGGCGCCATGATTGCAGGAGAGACCGGAGCTGCTGGCCAGGAAGGCATGACGAAGGCCGAGACACTGCCTATCTACGCAGACGTCTTCTGGCAGATCACGCTCTACTCAATCGTGGCAGGAGTTCTGATCATTGTTCTTGGCCAGCTTGTCTTGAAGCGCTGGTTGCACGGCGCCAACTGATCGGCGTATCGGACGTTTGGCCACCTCGTGGTGGCCACGCACGCTCCCCTTTTCGTTTCTAGTTTATCGAACGTAGCACCATGTTTACTGGCCACCCCAAGGGTCTCTTTCGCCTGTTCTTCATCGAGATGTGGGAGCGCCTCGCGTTCTACACGATGGTCGGCATCCTATTGCTCTACGCGACGGACACCGAAACCGGCGGCCTAGGCTGGTCGAAGGACACGGGCAACGAGATCTATGGTCTCTACCTCGCGTTCGTCTACTTCACGCCATACGTCGGTGGCTTGCTTGCCGACCGCTTCCTTGGCTATCGCAAGGCGGTGTTGATTGGGGGGCTGTTGTTTGCGACCGGCTTCTTCTTGTTGGCAACTGGGCAGCCTTGGGCATTCCCGGTTGGCCTGGTCTTCCTTTGCTGCGGCAACGGCTTCTTCAAGCCGACGATCTCAGCAATGGTCGGCAACCTCTACGAGAAGGGAGACCCCAAGCGCGATGCTGGGTTCAACATCTTCTACATGGGGATCAACATCGGTGCCTTCATCGCCAACTTCTTGGCGGCGATCATGCGCAACGCGTTCTTCTGGGAGGCGATCTTCATCGCTGCTGGCATCGGCATGCTGATCTCGGTCACCATCCTGCTCGCGAGCTGGAAGGTCCTGGAGCGCGCCGATCCACCACCGAAGACCAACCCAGAAGACACGCCGTTCTCCGAGATCATGAGCAAGATCCTCGGTCCGGCGTTGGTTATCGGTGTCGTTGGTTGGGCGATTGCCAACTACCTGCTGCCGGCTGAGATGACCAAGCTCGTCAAGCCGACGGACTTTGGCTTCTTGCTGGGTTCGATTCCGATCCTGTTGTTCTTCGCAAGGCTGTCCAACAAGGCCGCTGAGGACGAGAAACCCGGTCTGAAGGCGCTGCTGCCGATCTACTTGGCTGGCGGCACGTTCTTCATGGTCTTGCACCTCAACGGCAGTGCGATGACGACCTGGGCCAACGATAACACCGCGCGGCAACTCGGTCAGAACGACCCGATTGTGATGATTGCTGGTGGTGTTGAGGTGGCTGGCAACACGGTGTTTGCTGGCAATGCCTATCCCAACTACTACGACAACGCTGGCAAGGACATCAAGCGGCCCAATAAGTCGACGCTACTCCCGATCGCTACTGAGGATCAGGAGAAGATGTTTGGTCAGAAGAAGATGGGCGAGTCGAGCCTGGCTGCGCTGCGTGCGAGCTTGCCGCCGGACGTCAAGGTCGAGGTTCTACCGCTCACGGGCGAACTCAGTGAAGCCCAGTCCGAGTGGAAGAAGTTCAGTGTCGATGTCTTCGCGAAGGTCAATCTCCAAGAGGGCACGGACTCGCACGGGGTTAAAACCGTTAGCGTCAAATCTGAAGGTGACGCGATCCAGCGCGTAGCGTTTGTTCGCAGTAAGGATGACAAGCAGTTTGCTACCTACCTCGTCTCGCAAGCCAAGTTTGACAAGCTCTATGAAGGTGGCCCGCCGGAAATAGAAGAGGGCGGTCGTTACCTAAAGACCGCTAACTCTGAGCTCTATCAGTCTTGGAACGCATTCTTCGTGGTTATCTTCACGCCGCTGATCATGCTGTTCTTCGGACGCTTGCTGAAGCAAGGTGTTGATTTCAGCACGGCCCGCAAGATTTTGGCCGGCATGGTCATCACTGGCATTGCCGCGCTGTTCATGGTCGTTGCCGGCTTCACTTCGGACAACGGGGCCGTCAAGGTCAGCGGGATGTGGTTGATGGGCTTCTATGCGATCATCACCGTAGGCGAGCTGTTCTTGTCGCCGATGGCGTTGTCGTTGGTGACGAAGCTAAGCCCCAAGCGTTTCGTTGGCTTGACGATGGGTGGTTGGTTCTTCGCCACCGCGGTCGGTAACAAGTTCTCCGGTTTCCTCGGAGTGCTGCAAGGCTCGATGTCCCCAGCGATGTTCTTCCTGGTGATTGCTGGTGCCGCTGGTGCCGTTGCGCTCTACATCTTGTCGGTGTTGCCGAAGCTTGATGCGGCCATCAAGAAGTATGGAGCCTAGCCTCACGGGGACTGTGTAATGACCGCAAACGGCAACCCCGTCGCACGAAGTGTGGCGGGGTTGTTGTGTGAACGGGGAGTGTGACGCAACATCTCTTAAGCATGACTGCCACGCAACAGCCTGAACGCATCGCCGCATTGGATGGAGTGCGCGGTCTCGCGATTTTGCTCGTGCTGGTGTTTCACTGCCTGTTCATCGCGCCCGGATTCCAACTCAATCCACTGACGCATCCGTATGCGCGGTTCGGTTCTTTGGGGTGGGCGGGGGTGGATGTCTTTTTCGTGCTCAGCGGGTTTTTGATCACCGGCATTTTGGTGAGGAGCAAGGGTGAGCCTGTTGGTTCATACTTTCGCAACTTCTACATGCGGCGATCCCTGCGGATCTTTCCGCTCTACTACCTGGTGATGTTCTTGCTGCTCTTCGTGCTCGACCGTCCAGGGTCGACCGGCGGAGAAAAGCTGTCGTATTTGCTCTACTACCAGAACATTCGCTACGCATGCTTTGGCGAGCTTGTGACCGACCCAGCGCGTTTGATTACCTGGTCACTCGCGATTGAAGAGCAATTCTATTTGGTGTGGCCGGCGATTTGTTGGTGGCTGTCCCAGCGGTCTCTGCGCCGGCTTTGCGCAGCCATGATTGTCGCGGCCATTGGGTTGCGGTTTGTGCTGTTGTCGCAGGGCTTCGAAGGGACGCACTTTTTGACGCCATGTCGGATGGACGCTCTCGCTGTTGGTGCTTGGTTGGCTGTCTCGCCGCCACCTCGAGCATGGCTCGGAACAGTAGCCACCGTTCTTGGGTTTGGCGGGCTGTTAGCGACTGCATATTTTGGCGGCAGTTCGTTGCCCGAGTCTCGCGGGCAACAAGAGTGGGGCTTGGTGGCAGCGTTATTGCTGGGAGTTGGCCTTCTCACTCTCGCACGTTCGGCACCGCGCCTGGCTCCGGTGTTTACGTGGTGGCCACTGCGATCTTTAGGGAAGTACAGCTACTGCATCTATCTGACACACTTCCTCGTCTTCGACTATTACGCAATGCACGTGCGTGATCTGATGGTTGCCGATCCTGAGGTGATTGCGGGTTGGATCCAAGAATATGGTTCGTTGTCGATGGTGCTGGCCTTCACCACGCTGTGCATCCTGACGACCTGGGCGCTCGCCTTTGTCAGTTGGCATATGTTCGAGAAGTGGTTCCTTGCCCTCAAGCGCTACTTCCCAAGTGCGTCTAGCTAGAGGTCGTGTCGCTCGCTTACTTGCGCACCCAAGAGCCAAATCTCCAAAGCAAGAATGGCATCACTGCGTAGTTCATCAATGGCACCACGATGACGGTGACGATGAGCGTGATGATCGGCAGTGGGTAGCGTGGCTGCAGTATTGGCAGCAGAACCGACAAGACCCCCGTGATTGTGGGGTAGATGCCTATCCAAAGAAGCAAAGAGAGCTTGTGCCGATTTGGAGGGCCATCGGTCACTGTTTTGGTGCTGTTCTGTGTAGGCATCGCGCTGACGCTATTTGCTGCTGGTGGGTTTTCATGCCCGCTGTTCTGTGTTGCTTAGTCCTGACGGTTGTCAGGGAGATTTATGGATCAATAGCCTCTTGCTAGGCTTTGCAGTCGAGGCAATCAACTGCGCGCTGACCAATGTCTCTAGTGATTACCCTTGGTAATCTTCAGAAAATGGCAGGGCGCCGACGAACTTTCGTCCATAGCCCTTGGTTCGCACGCGTGGGTCCATCAGCACTACTTTGCCCCGGTCGTTACTGCCACGGATGAGTCTGCCGAAGCCTTGGCGGAACTTGAGGATCGCTTCTGGCAGCGAGTGGTCAGCGAAAGGATCCTTGCCGCGTTCTTTGAGCAGATTCATGCGTGCTTGCGTCAGCGGGTGGCCCGGGCTGGCGAAAGGCAGCTTGGTTACGACTAATAGCGTTAAGGCATCGCCTCGGACATCAATGCCCTCCCAGATGCTGTCTGTGCCGATCAGCACCGATGTCTCGACTTCTCTCTTGCGTTCGATTAGGCGAGATATTGGGGACTCGCCCTGAACCAATAGTTCGATTCCTTCCGCGTTGAGAGGGCCTCGCATGGCTTGTGCGAGGGTGCGAACGAAGTCCCACGATGTGCACAAGATCAAGGCCCGGCCACCATTGTCGATGACGTGTTGCAGAGTGCGTTCCCCGACTTCACGGCGATAGGAGTTGGCCTCACGCGATGGATCGGGCATCGCTTCCTCGATGACGAAATCTACTGCTCGGTCGTAGTCGAATGGGGAACCAACTCGCAGCGTATTGGCTTGGTCTATGCCCAGTTGGCCACGCAACCAGGTGAACTCATTGTCATCATCGGTTGCCAGGGTCGCGCTGGTCAGCACTGTTGTCGCGCCACCGGAGAACAAGTGCTTGCGCAGTGTGGCGCTGACGTCGAGCGGTGCTCCACACAAAATCGTGCCGTTACGCGATGGCTCGAGCCATCGAACAAGCTGCGTTTCAGCAGCTGGATTTGGGGTGCAAAGGGCGCGTAGCATTGCGCAAAGCGCATCTAGCCCATTGGCTCGCGATTGCAGCTCCATTTGCGCGTCAACTTGTTCGATGCGCATTGCAGCAGTTGCGAGTTCGCCACTCAATGCGCGTAGGACTGGGGATAGCCCCTCATCAATGTCTGCATCGTGCAGCGCCAGTCCGTCGCGAGAATTGCTGCTTCGTAGCCGATCTTGCAGCGAGTCAAAGAAGGCCTCGCTTAGCTGGTGAGCTTCTTCCCATAGAATCCGTCCAGCTGGGCCGACGTGTTGTGATAGCAGAGACTTGTCGCTGCGACGCTTGTGGATTCGGCTGAGGTGCCAGCCGACAGTCGATCGTGCAATCCGCATGCCAAGGCTTTCGGTGGCGGTGCGCTCAAGGTGGTGGGCTTCATCGAAGACCACGACACGATGTGCTGGCAGGTAGGATGCACCAGCAATGCGTAGGGCGAGATCTGCGAAGTAGAGCGAGTGATTGACGACCAATACCTGGGCCGTCTGCATGCGTCTTCTCGCCTTTTGCCAATGGCATTGGTTGAAGTGTTTGCAAGCACGCTGCAGGCAGTTGCCGTGCTCTGCCTGCACCGCTTCCCAAACCTCTTGGCGCGGCGGGAAATCTAGGTCTTGCCGTGTGCCTTCCTTGGTCGACATCGACCAATCGACGATCTTGCGCAGCTGTTTGTGGCGTTCTGGATCCTCGAATAGGGTCTGCTCGCGTTCGGCTTGGTGCATGCGGCGCAAGCAGATATAGTTGTTGCGGCCGATCGCGGTAACGGATGACCATTCAAAGGGCAGCACGGCGTGCAGGAATGGCAGGTCCTTACGTTCCAGTTGTTCTTGAAGCGCAATGGTGCGTGTGGAGATTACGACGGGGCCTTCTCCCTGGTTTTGATCGGCATACATTGCTGCTGGCAGCAAGTAGGCAAAGGATTTGCCCGTGCCCGTGCCTGCTTCGGCGACCAAGTGGCGGCGATTCGCTAAGGCGTCGGCTACCGCAGTAGAGAAGTCGAGTTGCTGTGAGCGAACCTCGAAGTCTGGCAAGCGGCGCGCGATTGGGCCGTCGGGCCCAAGCAGTGCCTCTGTATCGAGGGGTTCTTCAGTCACTAGTAAAGATTTCTGGGCTGAACGTCTCTGTGGCTAACAAGAAGTCTTGCGGTAACAAGAGTCGGTTCCACTGCGGAAATCTACGGTCATGAAGCACAGGCAGTGCTTCCTTGCGGCTTTTTGTTGTCCAGTTGCGAAGGCGGCGACCGAGAGCTCCACGGGCACGAACCCAGTGCTGATTCTTACGCACTGTGGCGCGGTGATCGCGGAACTCGTAGGTAACCGCGAGCATCTCGGGGAGGATGTTTTTGACGATTCGAACGTCGAGAACCCGTCCAACTGAGACGTCGCCGTGAACCAATACTTGGCGAAGTTTGAGTATTGCTGTCAGCCAAGTAAGCAAGATGAGGAATCCGGGAACAACCATGATTCCAATCCAAAACTGTGCGTAGAGCCAGCGACGGTCGGCACGCAGGACGCCTCCTAAAACCCGGTGGATGTTTGGTGAGTCAATGAGCACCTCGACGGCGACCGGATCCCCGACTTGGTAGACGTTCGCTGGGGCAAAGCTGTAGCCATAGAGGTCGACTGCCTGCTGCTCGCTGCCGAGATCGGGTTGATACCATGTTGCCAGGAAGTGCACGTCATCCCAGTCCTGGTCGTCGAAGTGAACTGTGGGGCGCACTTTCTGCACGATACCGTCCACGATTTGCGTCGGACCAGCATCGAGTCGTTTGCCCCATGAGAATGTGCCGCTTGACTGCAGGAACATTGCCCATGCAATCAGGCCACCTAGCACGATCAATATTCCACCGATGAACAGCAATGGCCAGCGGTGGGCCAGCAGCGCTCGAAAGCGTGCGCGCCGCGGGGCAGGTGGGATGTTGCGCACTTCTTGTTGCATGCCGGTGTTCGTGCGTGACGGTCTACAAGCTTGGCTGCCAGCCTCAGGAGTCGTAGACCAAGTCGATCTCTGGTTTGCTGGTGATCAAGTCGTCCGGTGTCTTGATTGGTAGAAAGCGCGACGAGGCACCTTCACGAGAGATCTTTAAGAAGTTGGTAGAGAGATGAGCCGACATCTCGCCGATCAAATGTTCGATTTGGACAGCTGGCCGGCCTTCAACCTTCTTTTGCACGAAGTAGCGCTGAAGTTCGATTGGCTGCTCTAGCGCAGATGCGGTGAAGGTGATTGTGTTGCAGTTAAACACGTCAACGATGCTGCTGTCGAAGCCAGGTGGATACCGCAACCCTTCGACGAGTTGGGTGCGGCCCAGGTAGTTGTAGGGTGCTCCACCAGCGTCGCCTTTCCATTTGGGTGCAAGTTCGGCCGTCATTTGTTGACCGCTTTTGATGTGATGGCCGAGAATGATTGGGTCGGCAAGAGCGCCTAGGTTGTCTACGTTTCGAACGAACACGTATTTGCCGCCTGCAGCCACGAATCGGGCAAGGCACCCAGATTCACGGAACGCTGCGGCAAAATCACCGTGACCAGGTCCATAGGCTGACGTCTCACCATTATCCATGCGGAATAGTTCGCCGTCGGTGGTCATGCGCAAGGCAACAAATTGGGTGAAGTGTTCGATGTCGCCAGGTTCCGTGCCGAAGTTTTTGTTTTCCGCAAAGTGATCCTTGGTGGCAGCGTCAGTCGCGAAGCTGTTCATCAAGTAGACCGGGATTCGCCCGTTAGCGGTGTCCGCGGCTTGGCGCGCGTTATCGAGCGCAAGGCCAAGGAAAGAACGTCCTTGGCGCACCGGAACGACGCCTTTCACAACACCTCCAAATCGTGTTGCCATGCCGCCATTCAGCACGCAGACGGCAAACTCTCCCCGAGAGATCGCCTGGCTGCCAAGATCATGAAGCTCCTGCCATTCGGCGCTACCGGAATTGGGCAGCTGGCGGATGGCGTCAGCTGAAGGTGGTTGCAGTTCTTCGGTGACTAGGTTGTTTGCTGCCGCGAACGTGCCGTCGATGACTTTGGATTGCCATTCTGCTTGCTGCTCGGCGTTGAACCCAAACTGGGCAAGATACTTAAGACGTTGTTGATCGGATGCTGTCACGGTGTGGCAGGCTACCCATCAAGAGCTGCGCGTGCTACGCGTGAGACGGTGGGATTGGCGGTCGCTAACCAGAAGATTCCCAATTTGCCGCCTCGAGATCAGTCTCAGTGGCCGTCCCGGAACTGCCCTTGCGTTTGCGCCTTTCAGCGCCTCGGAATTTGCGAGATGGCGTTTTCACAGACTGGCATAGCTTCTAAGTCGCTTTCTCGTTAGGGTTTTGGTCAATCCCTTGTGCGTTGGTGGTGTTCGGGCCGATGATAACGATTGCAGCTAGGCGGGCGGTCCGCAGTGCTGACTTCAAACCTCAAAATGTCATGAAAATCGCCGTAGTCGGAACTGGTTATGTTGGCCTTGTCACCGGGGCATGTCTTGCGGATGTCGGTATTGAGGTTACTTGTGTCGATGTCGATGCAGCGAAAATCGACAACCTGCATAAAGGCATCTTGCCGATCTACGAGCCGGGCTTGGACGACATCGTCGAGCGCAATACGAAAGCCGGCCGCCTCAGTTTCACGACGAAGCTGACGGAGGCGATTGAAGGTGCCGAAGCTGCATTTATCGCAGTAGGGACGCCTCCGGGTGAGGATGGCAGCGCAGACCTTCGCTACGTGCTTGCCGTTGCTAAGGAAATCGGTGAGACCATGAACGACTATTTGGTCGTCATCACCAAGAGTACCGTACCGGTTGGCACCGCTGCCAAAGTCGATTCGGAGCTCAAAGCAGCGCTCCAAGCACGTGATTCGGATCTCGAATATGACGTTGCGAGCAATCCCGAGTTCCTCAAAGAGGGTGCCGCAATCGAAGACTTTACGAAGCCTGATCGCATCGTCTGCGGAGTTTCTTCAGAGCGTGCGCAGAAGGTCATGGCACGGCTATACAAGCCGTTCACGCTGAACGGCCACCCTGTCTACTTCATGGACGTGCCGTCAGCGGAAATGACGAAATACGCAGCCAACGCGATGCTCGCCACGAAGATTAGCTTCATGAATGACATCGCCAATCTCTGTGAGAAGCTTGGTGCCGATGTCAATATGGTGCGCAAGGGCATTGGCAGTGACCCGCGAATCGGCAACCGCTTCATCTATCCCGGCATCGGTTATGGTGGCAGTTGCTTCCCGAAGGACGTGAAAGCGCTCGTGCGAACCGGCCGTGAGAGCGGCTATGAGCTCCGCATCCTGCAATCTGTCGAAGATGTCAACGAAGACCAAAAGTCGGTGCTATTCGACAAGGTCAAAGCGCATTACGGCAACGACCTCAAAGGTAAGCACTTTGCCATGTGGGGACTGAGCTTTAAGCCCGACACCGATGACATGCGTGAAGCGCCGGCATTGGTCATCTGCGAGCAATTGCTTGCGGCTGGGGCGACGGTGACAGCATATGATCCGGTTGCGATGCCTGAGGCTAAGCATGCGATAGGTGACAAGATTGGTTACGCTGTCGGCGCCTATGAGGCCTTGGAAGGTGCGGATGCGCTACTCCTGGTCACCGAATGGCGAGAGTTCCGTGTTCCCGACTGGAGTCGTTTGCGGGCCTCTCTCAGTGAGCCCGTTGTCTTTGATGGTCGCAACATCTACAGCGGTTCTGAATTGTCTGCGATTGGATTTACTTACACTGGAATTGGTGTGGCGAAGTCAACGCCCAAGTAGCGACCACCCCATGATTGGATCTGCTTTGATCAGATCGCGAAACAGGATTATTAGGACATGCCACGTATCTTGATCACCGGCGCCGCCGGGTTCTTGGGCTCACATCTGTGTGACCGCTTCATCCGCGAAGGGTATGAAGTAGTTGGCATGGATAACCTCATCACCGGGGATCTACGCAACCTCGAGCATCTGTTCCCAAAGGCGGAATTCAGCTTCTGCCATCACGACGTAAGCTCGTATATCCACGTCTCTGGTGAGTTGGATTACATCCTTCACTTTGCTTCGCCGGCCAGCCCGATCGACTATCTGAAGATTCCGATTCAGACTCTCAAAGTTGGTTCGCTTGGCACGCACAATTGCCTTGGTCTAGCGAAAGCTAAGGGCGCACGCATCTTGGTCGCTTCGACATCCGAGGTGTATGGCGATCCGAGCGTGCACCCGCAGACGGAAGAATACTGGGGCAACGTGAACCCGGTTGGTCCTCGTGGTGTTTATGACGAAGCCAAGCGCTTCCAAGAAGCGATGACCATGGCGTATCACACCTATCATGGTGTCGAGACCCGTATCATCCGCATCTTCAACACCTACGGCCCGCGCATGCGGCTTAACGATGGGCGCGTCTTGCCGGCGTTTATTGGGCAGGCGTTACGTGGCGAAGACTTGACGATCTTTGGCGATGGTAGTCAGACTCGTTCATTCTGCTACGTCGATGACCTAGTGGAAGGCATTCACCGTCTACTGCTCAGCGATTACCCATACCCGGTCAATATCGGCAATCCTGATGAGATCACGATTGCTCAGTTTGCTGAAGAGATCATCAAGCTAACCGGCACGAGTCAAAAGGTTATCTATCAGGACCTACCTAAGGATGACCCGACGCAGCGCAAACCGGACATTACC
This sequence comes from Planctomycetota bacterium, assembly GCA_965662465.1. Taxonomy (GTDB): domain Bacteria; phylum Planctomycetota; class UBA1135; order UBA1135; family UBA2386. Next base: position 135,830 of record CBFIIO010000003.1, read on the forward strand.
AAGGCTCGCGAGATTCTTGGCTGGGAGCCAAAGGTTTCACGGTCCGAAGGCCTGGCGGTTACTTACAAGGCATTCCAGGAATTGCCAAAAGAAGTGCTCTATAAGCAAGAGCATCGCGACTTCGAAAACTACGTTCGCAAGTAAGCAGGAAGGTCTGCGATAGCTATGAGCAAAGTACTCGTAACCGGTGGTCTTGGTTTCATTGGTTCACATACAGCTGTCGAGTTGCTTGCGCTTGGGCACGAGGTTGTCATAGCAGACAACCTCGCCAACACGCGGCCGGAAGTTCTCGATGGGATCGAAGCTATCAGTGGCAAGCGACCTGAGTGGGAGAACGTTGATCTAGCCGACCACACTGCCTGCGCAAATTTTTTGGCGAAGCATCAAGACCTTGACGGCATCATCCACTTTGCGGCATACAAGGCCGTAGGTGAGTCCGTTGACAAGCCTCTCGATTACTACCACAACAACCTTGGCTCACTGGTCAACCTGTTGCAGTTCGTTAAAGAGAAGCCAGAGTGCGCATTCATCTTTAGCTCGTCGTGCACGGTATATGGTCAAGCTGATGAGTTGCCTGTGCGTGAGAATGCGCCGGTAAAGCCCGCAGAGTCCCCCTACGGCAACACCAAGCAGATTGGCGAAGAGATCTTGCAGGACAGTGCCAAGGCTCATGGTTTCAAGGTGATAGCGCTGCGCTATTTCAATCCGGTGGGAGCTCATCCATCTGCGAAGATCGGAGAATTGCCACTTGGAGTGCCGCAAAATCTTGTGCCGTTTATTACGCAGAGCGCAGCTGGCTTGCGTGGTGCTTTGAAGGTCTTTGGTGACGATTATCCGACCAAGGACGGTACCTGCGTGCGCGACTACATTCACGTCGTTGATGTCGCCAAAGCTCATATCCTGGCGATGGATCGGCTAGTCGCCGGCAAGGTCGAGCAGCCTGTTGAGGTCTATAATCTGGGCACAGGTACTGGCTCTACAGTGGTCGAGGTCTTGACTGCGTTTAAGGATGCTACTGGAATCGACCTTAAATGGGATTACGCCGGTCGTCGTGCTGGCGATGTCGTTGCGGCATATGCGGATACTGAGTCGGCTTTTGCTGGCTTAGGTTGGCGTGCCGAGCGCACCTTAGAGCAGTCGATGGCTGATGCCTGGCGTTGGCAGCAGACATTGAGTTAGGCCTGTGCTGGCCTATTGATGCTGCGCCGCGTAGAGCGCCGCGAAGCAATCTAGGTTTGCTGAGATGGCTGGTGGCGTAGCTGGTCGCAAGCGCTCATAAAGTCCTGGTTCGGAGATGATTCGCTTGATCGCTGCAGCCAGTGCCTTGGCATTACCAGCGGAAAACAGCAGGCCATTTTGTTCGTGGTTGACGACTTCGCTTAGTCCGCCAAGATCAGAAACGATGCAAGGAACGTTGGCCGCGAATGCCTCGAGAACAACGAATGGCGTGTTCTCGTACCAGGTGCTCGGCACAACTAGTGCATCCATCTCGGCGAACACATCAGAGGTTTGTTTGCTTGAGTAGGGGCCAGCAAACGTGATGCGCTCATCTCCTTCTGCGGCTTGTTTGACCGAGCGGATATAGTCAGCAAACATCGCTTCCTCAGTGTTGCCCCAGATCCGCAATTCAAGGCTTGCCTCTATTTGGCGCACTGCATCGACCAGTATGCCTGGTCCTTTCCAAGGCGAGAGAACTCCACAGAAGGCTAGCCGGAATGGTTTCCTCGGGCGTTCAACAGGGCGGGCGTCGACACGCCCTGGCTCAAGGCCATAAGGGACCACGGTCATTGCTCGATGGTGGAAGCCGTTCTTCTCGAACATACTCGCTAAGAACTTCGAGGGAGCAATTACAGAATCAGCTCGCGCAAGTTGCTCCAACAGGAAGTCTTTGCGATCTAGCAGTGCGCGAAGTCGCGAGCTTTGGTCGCGCTTGATCTGAGCATTACCCGCAGCAGGTTCGACATCTTTTAGCCCAGGATAGTTACATGGGATGCAGTTGCTGCCGCCATCTGCAGGCCCCTCACAAAGGCTGCCGTCTGATTTGCGTAGTGTGAAGCGCGGGCAAAGAAACCAGAAGTCCATCAGGTTGACGACGACGCGGGCCTGAGCTGACTTGGCAACTTGGATCAAGTTGGCGCCGAGTTGCCGAGTGTGAAAGAAGTGCACTGCATCAGGCTGCACATCGTCGAGGACCTGGCGGAACCATCCCTCTAGGTGACGGTTGTCGTAGTCCCGAAGGATGTCATTCGGATTGATGCCGCGCCAATGGCTGAGGCGCAGCACCTTAAAGCCATCATAAGGCTCGTCCTCAACGCTGATCGGGGGATGCTCGCGATCATGCGCCCAGTGCAAGGAGAGGATTGTGACTTCGTCGCCGCGGCGCCGTGCTTCGCGTGCCACGGCTAGGCAATACTGTTCGGTCCCTGATTGGGCGTAAGGGAAGAACTGATGAATTACGAAGCACAGTCGCATCGATTATCGAGCGTCGAAGCTCTGCTCTAGCACATTGGCGACACGCTCGTGCAGGCGCTGCTCGGTTACCTTGATGTCGAAGTTTTCGTCAAAGCGCTTTCGAGCTTGTTTGGCTAGCTGGCGTTCCAGGGATGGGTTTGTGATCAGTTTGTCTAAGGCTTCGGTGTAGGCCTTGCTGTCACGTTGTGGAGATATTAGCGCTTGGACGCCGTCTTGGACGATCTCGAGGATCGAGCCAGCATCGGTTGTTACGATTGGTAGGCCCGATGCAAGGGCTTCGAGAATAGCCGTAGGAATACCATCCTTATCACCCGATTCGAGTTCGACATATGGCGCGACAAAAGCTCGCGAAGCCCGCATGATCGGTGCGATTTCTTCGTGCATTTTCATGCCGTGAAGAAGGACTTCCTCTTCGAGCCCGAGGCTTTTGATTTGGTGTTCGATCTCGACGCCGTAGTCGATGCTCGCCTGGATCGTTGTGTCGACAGCGCCGATAAGGTGGACGATGATCTTGCGGCCGCGATTTTTTAGTTCGGCTACCGCATCGATGAGGAATTCGAGTCCCTTCTTCGGTTCAAGCCGCGAGATCGAGATGACCTCGAAGGGGTCCTCTGGCTTACGTAGGCCGCGATCAATTGCTGGAAAGCGTTCGCCATTCACGCCATTGGGCTTGACGACAATCTTATCAGCGCACTCTTCGCCCCCGATCTCAACCAGTTCGGTTTTGATGCGCGCGCTTGTTGCAACGACAACCGAGGCCATTTGCAGTTGTAGGGCCACAACCTTGAACGGGAAGTCGTCCATCATGTGGTCTGCGTAGCACGAAACGCCACGCGGAATGTCTAGCAGCCAAGCTGCGACAAAGGTCATGAACGACTGGTCGTAGAAGAAGTAGCTGTGCAGGTAGCGAGCGTTGGCCAGTTCCGCCATGCGGGCGAATGTGCAGCCGCGCAGCACCAAAATTTCTTCGCCGAGTTCTTGAACGGATTTGCCAGTATGGCTCGAAAGTCGTTCCAACAACTCATTGAGGCGGCCTGGGCGAGTCTTCTCGAAGTATTCCTTGTCCTTCTTGTGCTGCTGCCTGTCTGGCTTCAGCTGGACGCGGTTGTCCTTGAGGTATGCGAAGGCAGGCTGCAGTTCGGCTAGGTCGTTTTGTTCCCAGTGGAACATTTTGAGGTCCAGGCCCATATGGGTGAGCCCGATCATCTCTTGATAGACAAATGTGTGCGAGTAGATGGGCCATTGCCAGCAGGCGGCAACTACTGCTACGCCTTCGGCAGATGACTTTTTGACCTTACTGCCCGTCCATAATGAGACTCGATTCTTCAGGTCTAGTAGACGGTTGTACCACTTCTTTCCTCGTCGAGACATGTAGCTTAGCGGAAGCTTGTTCCAGAGAAAGTTACCAGCTCGAAACTCGCGTGAGCTCCTAAGTTTCTCCATTTGGGATCGGAGGTGGCTGCCTTCTGTGATTAGTTGATTACGGCGTTGTGTGAGATGGAGGATCTCACGGTCTGTTTTCTGTTTTACGGTATCAAGTTTGAGTTGAAGCGCTTTCTGTTCCGTTTGCAGGGCCCCGTATTCTGACGTCAGGTTCTTATACCCCGACGTCAGGTGCTCGTGATCTGAGTGCAGACTCTCGTGTTCTGAGTGCAGACTCTCGTGTTCTGAGTGCAGGGCCTCATGCTCTGAAGTGAGGTTGTCGTGTTGCTTGGAAAGGATGTCTCGTTGTGAGCGAAGGTTCGCGCTCTCTCGATTGAGTCGTTCGATGTCTGCTAGCCGCGCTGCCAGTCTTTCCCTTAGATCTGCTTCAACGTCTTTTAGGCGTTGGCGCAGTTGTTCGAGGTTGTCGTGGATGACCTCATGACGTTCGTTGCTATCGGTAATTCGCTGTTCGTAGTTGGCCCGTATTTCGTGAATTTTGTTTTGCAGGGACTCCTTGTTGGCGGCGAGTCGCTCGATGGCCGTTTGATGGTGGCGGTTAGTTTGGCTGGCCCGTTCCTTGAGGTGGTCGATTGCTCGCTGCAGGGATTCTTTTTGTTTCTTTAGGTAGGTCCGCTCGTCAAAAAGTCGTTTTTGCTGAACTTGAACGAGCAGCTTCTTGAGGGGCGATTTCTCGGATAAGTCTTCTTGTTTGCGCTGCTTTTCATCGCGAGTCTTAAGGGCATCCGCAGCGACTTGGCGCAGTGAGCCGAATTGCTCTTGGATTCGCTCAGATTGTCCCGCCATGTGGTCCACCGCCAGACCGTCCATGATTGCATTCAAGAATAGAGCGTGGCCGTCAGCTTCGCGATTAGCTGCCACTTGGTCGGCAACGACACTCGTGACGCGGTAGACCAGTGCCTCGTCAATGGTCCCGTGTAGTCGCACGTAGTGCTTGAGGGCGTCGGCGATGACTCGATTGACTTCTAGGAAGAAGGCCCAGCGGCCTCCTTGTTCGAACCAGACGGTGTTGGATGCGTGTAGCCGGTAGCCAGCTAGCGGCTTGGGGATGTGGTGCAGCGAGCCTTCGAGAGCTGCTTCCAAGAATATTTGCCAGTCGAGGCAGTATTTCAGGTTTTGAAAGGCTCTGTGCCTGTCACGCAGCCATGCGGTGCGCGCCGTCAGATTGCTGCTGGTTGCGAGGAAGTTGCGTTCGAGCAGTTCTTCGAACACTTGCTGGTTGGACAGCTCTGTCGAAACGCGAGCTTGCTCATACCAGTGAACCCAGTTGAACACTTGGATCCCGTCCATGACCAAGCTGGTGTTTTCGGGCGTGAGTTCACCACCTTGGTGATCAATCAGTGAGAGACCAGTTGTGACAACTTGCGTCTTGTCGTCGGCATTGAGCACTTCAAGGCATGCTGCAATGCGATCGGGATGCAGTAAATCGTCAGAGTTGAGTAGCGCAACGTATGGCGTATCGATCGTCTCGAGGGCTTGCAGCACGGAGTTGCCGAGTCCGAGATTTTGTTCGTTAACGCGGACCTCCAGTCGAGGATCCTTGATGGAACGTGCGACCTCGGCGGTGTTGTCTGGCGATTGGTCATCGACGACCACGACTTTTACCGGAGCCCCTTGCTGGGCGAGGGCGCTTTGAATCGTGTCGGCGATGTAAATCCCGTGTTTGTAAGACGGGATAAGGATCGTTAGCTGTGCCTCAACGGAGCTGTCGGCAGTCGTTGCTGGGATCTCAAATGGTGCGGTTCGCGGTGTGCTTCGCAAGCCCAGTGCGGCCTCCCATGGACCGCCAAATGGTGTTAGGTCGACGACTTTCGCGAAAGCCGCATCGGCTTCTAATAAGTCCTTAGCCTCATTTGGGTCGGCGTAGATTGTCTGCATTAACTGCAGTATTTGCTGACTGCGTTGATCCCACGCGATCTTGTGGCAGAGCACTCGCAGCCAGGTTTGGTTGCGTAGGAGGTTTTCAGCTGATTGGCCTTCTGCAAGTTTCGATATCCAATTGTGGATGATTGGATATGCGCTGTGTCCGGCCACCTGTCGGAAGAACCAGGCTCCCTGTTTCGCTTCGGAGAGATACGGATGATCAAGCCCAGGAAACACGAATTCATCGACGATTTCGTCGGTGGATTCGGTTTGCTCTAATTGCGCTTCGATGCGGTCGGCGAGCAGTCCGAGCAACTCTCCAACAAACATCGAGTAGGCATCTGGCCCGAGTGAGTCGGGTTGTTGTTTACGCGTGTGATGTTGGCGGTCTGAAACAGTGTCTTTGACAAGTCCGAGTGCATTCGCTGACAGCGCTGCCAGAGGGGCTGCACCATCGTAATCAAGGATTCGCAGATCTAGCTTTGCGCCTGCTTCGGTTGCTGCTTGGATAACTTGTTCGATCCAGAACCAGTTACTTGGCGTTACTAGGAATCGTGCCCGGACTTCGGCGCCATGTGGCTTTGCCAGGGCTATAGCCTTGATCAGTTCGCTAGTATCTGTCCCAGTTAGCGATACCTCGATCTGGTTGATTTGGATATCACGCAAAGCAGTGCGGCAAGCATCTAGGTTGCCGATCGCTTGCAGGCGTAAGAATGCGGGGGGTCTGATGTCCAGACTTTCGAGCGGCAATAGCCAGCCGGCTTGCAGTTGTTCTGATAGCGGTTGAGTGCAAGCAATCACTAGTTGCTCTGCGTTTTGCATCAACGCTCCTAGTCGTATGGCCGTGTCTGGATTCAGTCCATCACTCGGTAATTGTATGACAACTCGTGATGGCTGCAGGCTCGGGTTCTCCGCGAGATGGCCGTAGTTTGTCGCTAGCGGGGCTTGAGCGATGATGCCCGCGCGGTTCCATTTGGCGCAGCCGCCGCAATAGTCCGCAGGTAGCTGGCCATTTGCCAATGACTTGCGGAGCGCTTCAAACTTGGGCGATTGCCATGCGGCTTGCCAGTCGCTGGTGTTGTCGGCTAAGTCTTGGTTGCCGAACTCACACGGTCGCAGGTTACCGTCTGCGGAAAGCTGAAGCACATGCTCTGGTGCCCGGCACGCACTCCAATCGTCGCTTGTTCGCGGTGCGCAGCCTATCCGTGTCAGCGCTGCATTGAGCGCTGCTGGGCTGATGGATTTCCCGAGTTGTAGAGTGGGGCCGTTCACGCGGAGGGTTCGCGAGCAGCGGGCAGAGCTTTCACTGGAAGTTGCTCTAATGCAGTAAGACGCATGATCGCTGGCATCGCTATCGATGAAAGGTGTCTTATCGACTTCTCACAAGGCCGACAGAAGTTGCAGTTGATGCAACCTTATTGTGCGAGGTTGGCACCCGGTTATCATTGTGGCCGGTAGCAGCTTACCAGCCAACGGTTCGACTACAATGAAGCCACTGTTTCGCAATGTCCGGGATAGCCTCCAATATGTCGGAAAGAAGAATGAGGACTATGATCTGCTCAAGTTCCCGGACTTTTTAATCATCGGGCCCCAGCGCACCGGGACTACATGGCTGCATGAGAATCTGGCCTACCACCCGCAGGTCTTTATCCCGTGCGATAAGGAGCTGCATTACTTCAGCAACCTCGAGTATCCCGAGTATCATTCGAAGAGCCTGCCTCCGGTGGACAAGGACCTGGAGTCATACTTAGATAAATTTGAGACCCCCGAAAACATCCGGTCTCAGCGGACGGAGCACTGTCAGGGCTCTTTCCATCGACCGTTTGCACCGCAAAAGTATGGCGAGGCGACTGCAACCTACGCGGCCGGATTGCATGAGGGCATCATCAGCGACATTTTGACGCTCAATCCTGACGTCAAGATCATCACGATGGTGCGCAATCCTATCGATCGGGCTTGGTCGCATGCGAAGAAGGATCTGTGCAAAGAGCGCAAGCGAGTGGTTGCGGATGTGCCACGCGAAGAGTGGCTCAACTTCTTCAATAACGAATATCAGATCAAGTGTGGCCACTACTCACAGTTTCTGCCGCTGTGGGAGATGATGATCCCCAAGGAGAATCTGATGGTTGGTCGGTTCCTTGATGTCTCACAAAAGCCACGCGACGTTTTGCGACGCGTCTATCATTTGATCGGTATTGATGCTGGCGACAACTTGTTGCCGTCAGGGGCGGCCGAACCGGTTAACGCAACCCAGGCGGCGGGGATCCCCGAAGATCTGTTGCTTGAATTGCAGAAGATCTACGGCGAGGAAGTTTCTCGGTTGCAGGATCAAGGCCTCATCTAGACTGAGCTATCGTCAACTGTGCGTATCTCTCTTCTTATTCCCACGTGGAACGCTGGGCCGCTATTCCAGGAAGTCGTTGATGCAGTCAACGCTCTGGAGGGAGTGGTCTTTGACGAGAAAGTGGCGATTGATAGTGGCTCCACCGATGGCACGATAGAGGTTGCTAAGCAGGCTGGTTTCGAGGTCGTCTCGATTCCTCAGAGTGAGTTTGATCATGGCAGCACACGTGATCGTGGTATCGAGAAGACAACCGGAGATGTGATTGTCTTACTTGTGCAGGATGCGACTCTGCAGGGCGCAGATTGGCTTCAAGCGATGGTTGAGCCATTTTCAGATCCAGATGTTGCTGGTGTCTGGTGTCGGCAGATCCCACGTCCGAATTGCCAGCCAGTGCTCGATCGAAGGATCCGTGGCTGGCCAGGTCGAGGCGATGCCGTGTCCAAAAAGCAGCTCAAGGGCGGCGAGAAGCTAGCGGACCTCATTCCGTTCGAGCAATTGATGCACAGTGCGTTCGACAACGTCGCATCGGCGGTTCGGCGGACTGTATGGCAACGATTCCCCTTGGGGCCCCGGCGCTTCGGCGAAGATGTCTACTTTGGCAAGCGGGTTATCGAGGCTGGGTTGGCGATTGCACACCATGGTGGTGCAGTTGTGATGCATAGCCATGACCGAACGGCATGGGCAGAGGGTAAGCGCACGTTCTGCGATCACCGAAACCTGCATGGATTGTTCGGCTTGGTTGGTATCCCGACGCGGCAGTCGCTGAAAAGCGCAATCAAGGACTCTACCGAAGAGCATGTTGCCTTCGTGAAGAGCCTGAGTCTGTCGCCTGAGGCTGAGCGGTCCGCGATTGAGTGGACTACGGCCTACTGCAAGTGGCAATGTTGGGGGCAGTTCTTGGGCGCCAAGGCGGGGGCTAATCCGCCGGGTCTCAAGGGCTTATTCTTCCGCTGGCTAGGTAAGAGGCTTGAGCGCGGCATCGGCTAATTGCCGAATCCTGCGAGCTCAATCTCCTTTGAGCGTGCGCACTTCTTTGCGTGCCATCCCTAGTTGATGGACCAGATGGTCGCTCTGTGCGACCAGATCGCGGCGTGCATTCTGGCTTTGTTCCAGCTGATCCCTCAGTTGTGCGTTGTCGGTCGTCAGATCTCCGACGCGCTCAGTTAGCGCGTCGAGACTGGCGCGCAGGGCCTGCAGTTCTTGGACGATGGGGTCTGATGGTGGCGTCGACACGCTGATCAGCATACCGTGCGAACCCTACTGTTCGCATGGTCAAGGTCGTCGTCGTATCCCCTTATGTTCCGCATCCTGCCCAACACGGTGGTGCGATTCGTTCGCGCGTGCTGTTGGATGCGCTGTGTTTGGACCACGAGGTGCATTTGGCGGCCGCAGTAGCGACGGAGCAGGATCGCAGCAATTTGGACGCTTTGGCGGCTGAAATCGGTATTTGCGTGCACCCCATTCCGGCTCGAAATGACCCGCGATCGAGCGTATTCGGCAAACTCGCTAGCTGGTCGATTGGTCGTTCGGAGCTTGTTGGGCGCAGGTGGGTTCGTGGCTCCTATGAGGCCATCTCGCGGGTCTTCGATGAGGTAGGCCATGACATCGGGGTCATCGATAGCACCTTTGCATTGCCGTTGAGGACTCAGAAGTGCCACCTGCTGTTTTTGCATAATCTCGAGTATTCGATGTATGCCCGTGCGGATGGCAAGACGCGCGGCTGGACGGACCGGGTCACTAGATGGATGGAAGCGCGCGGTTTGCGCGGCATCGAGCAGCGTGCGATTCGGTCACATGCTGTGACCGTCACCGTGTCCGATTACGATCGTGAGTTGGCGCTCGGCCTAGCACCACAGGCAAGCGTTGCAGCGGTGCCGAACTCAGTCGATTTGGACAGCCTGCCGCTTTTGCCGTTGGCAGACGCTCGTTCTGCCCCGCGATTGTTGTTTGTCGGCTCTCTCGACTACCCGCCTAACCTAGAAGCTGTGACAGAACTAGTTGAGGGTCACTTGCCAGTGCTGCGCGAGGCATACCCTGACCTGACGGTGCGACTCGTTGGCAAAGATCCCCAAGGAAACGGAGCGCGATTTCGAGGCATACCGGGTGTCGAAGTAGTGGGGCCGGTTGATGATCTTGTCGAGCATTACCGTGATACCCATGCCGTCTATTTGCCTATTCGGAGTGGAGGTGGCACGCGCATTAAAATCTTAGAGGCGTGGTCGCTAGGCGTCCCAGTGTTGTCAACAGCTGTTGGTGCTGAGGGCTTGCCAGCAGAGGACCGCGTTCATCTGCGACAATTTGAGACTCCAGCACAAGGCTGCGATGCCCTCCGCGACGTCTTAGCGGGTGATGCTGGCAGTTTGCGAAGTGAGGGCCGAAAGCTTGTTGAACTGCATTTCTCGCACGTGTCGGCAGTTGCTCGTCTACGCCAAATCTTTAACGAGCTGGCGTTGAAGTCGGGGGGGTAACCGCAACGCGCTTTAGTAGAGCGCGGTCCGATAGCCGGTAGTAGCGGCGCGATTGTTGGCGTTGCCAAAAAGCCTTCGGCAGCCGCGGGATCGTTGCCAAGATCGCAAGCACTCCGTGGGCAATCGGGATCTTCAGGTAGGCTGCATGTTTGCGCAGATTCCAGGTCAACATCAGTGCGTGCATCAGCACTAATCCCGGGTTGGTGACGCTGCGCAAGAAGAACAGCTCGCGGTTACGCCAGTTAAGTCGTTCCAGCTCTTCGCGCTGGAAGACCTTGGTCGAGGTGCCGCGGTGTGCGTGGTGGACGACGCTGTCGTGAGCATAGACACAATGCCAGTCGCGGCGCCATGCTTGCCACGACAGGCTGACGTCTTCGACGTAGCAGGGCACATAAAGCTGCTCGAAGCCGCCGATAGCATCGTGCTTTTTGCGGTCAAAGGCGCTGCTGCCACCGCCAGCCCATAGCACTGGTTGGCCTTTGCCTGGAGTCCCTTCAATTTGGACGAGGCGGAGTTCTCCATGCTTTTCAAAGACCCGTGCCAGTCCGGTTTCGGAACGGTGGCCTTGCATCTCAATCCGCGCAGTACTGGCGAACAGTTTCCCTGATTCGTCTTCTTCAAACGGGCGCAGTAGCTCGATTAGAAAGTCAGGCTCGACGCGCATGTCGTTGTTGAGGTAGACGAGAATGTCTCGACTAGCAACTTTTGCGCCAGCCCAGTTGCCGCGAATGAAGTGCAGGTTCTCTGGCAGTCGCACAACTTTTGCCCAAGCATGTGAGCTTTCTAGCCACTGGGCAGATCCGTCATCACTGCCATTGTCGACCACGATGACCTCATGGTCGCCAGGGCATTTCGTGACGGCGATTTGTAATGAAGGCATGAGTTCCCGAAGGAAATCGATGCCATTCCAGTTGAGGACGATGATTGACGCGTTGCTTGTTGCTGGCTGCTCATCGCGCGGTTTCTTCGAGCAGAGCAGAATGATTGGCAAGGCCAGCAGGTCCAGAAGCACGACAATGACAGCAAAGGCCATTGTCAGCATGGCGACGATTGGCAGCAATATCGTCAGCAACAAGCGTGAGGTTGCGTTCATCGTTCGATCTGAGCAATCAGTTGCTCAGCTGATGCGTTGACGTCGAGAGTGCGATGGACTTCCTCGCGGCCGCGCTTGCCGACGGCTTTGGCTAGGTCAGGATCGCGTAGCACCGCAGCCAATGTGTCTGCGAGAGCACCTGCATCAGCTGTCGCATGCAAAAAGCCGGTGTCGCGATCCCGCAACAGTTCTGGGATGCCCGAAATCGGGGTCGTGATTACGGGCACGCCTAGCGCCATTGCTTCTATGAAGAAGATTGGGATGCCGTCTCGCTCTTTGTCCTTAGCAACGATGCAAGGCAGCACGGCAGCATCAGCTTGCATCAGGGCCTCTCGCACTTCTGTATTTCCTCGTGCTCCAAGGAATTCGACGTGCTGTGAGACACCGTGTTGTTCGCACAGCTTTTGGATGCGTTTTAGCTCTGGCCCGTCGCCGATCACGCGCCATTGAAACGGAATGCCCTGACTCTGAAGTTGTTGGAGTGCCTCAGGCATCAGGTGCAGGCCCTTCTTTTCGACAATGCGCGCGGCACTTACAATCACACCCTTTCCTGGTGCTAGGCAGTGGTCTTGCCAGTTGTTGAGATCAATGCCCAGGTATACGACAGGCACTCGATCGCCGCTGACTTCCGGATGCATTTCAAGCAGGCGAGTTTGACAGAACTGTGTGACGACCCGGAAGAAGGTCGCACTCGCCAGTTTCTCGGCCAGTAGTTTGTGCGAGTAGGGGAACTCGAAGTCGACATAGGACGAAATCGATAATGGCACATCCAGTAGGTGCGCAGCACCCATAGCTACATTTGCGGCCCATGTTGATGAGTAGCAGTGGATGTGGCTAGGCTGCCGTGATCGCAGGGTGTCCGCGAGTAACATCGCGTTGCCTGGGTGGCGTGGATCCCGAAGCATTTGCTTGCCGAAAAGGTCGCGCGACTCGCGGTCGGGTTGCGCCCGATACGTGGATATTAGTTGCCTGCCGCGACCAGTTAGTAGCAAAGCTAATGAGCGTAAGTGTGCGCCTGTTACGCCTTCGCGGGGTAAAAATGTGGCGCGTTGCAGTAGTTCGGCAGCCTCTTGGTGTTTTGGTGCTTGCTCATTTCTTGCTAGCACGATGACTTGCCAGTCAGGCCTTTGCTTGAGGATTGCGAGTAGTTCGCGATAGACGAACGTGTGCGACATATCGGGCAACACCGGTAGCACAACAACTACCGGTCCCGTTGCCGAATGGCTCATCGATGTTCGCGTCGTCGCTGCAGCCTGCGGTGAACTGCGCCGGGTGCATAGCGATGCTAGCAACGTCGTCTCGAGGTGGCATATTCGCTGCCAAATTATGCGCAGCGTTTCTGCGATCATCCGCAATGAGCCGATTGCGATGGGGCTTCCAGCATCATCTACGACTGTGACGATGCCATCACGGCGGGCAGTGCGGATTGCGCCAATCGGCGCTGGCGCGTGCGGGTAGCCGTGCCAGGTAATTGTGCGTTCGCTCACCGGCGCACTGCCTCAAGATAGACATCTTCAAACTCGTCAACTGCTACCCGCAACGTTTTGGGTGGCTGCACTGCAGCGCGATAGCTAGCTAGTCGATCTGGTTCGTCGATCAGTCGCTGCATCCGTTTTGCTAAGTCTGAGGGATTGCCTGGATCAAATAGATCGCCATCGATTTCATCTTTGACGACTTCTACTAAACCACCGAAGCGGCTGGCCAATACTGGAATGCCGGCCGCTCGTGCTTCTAAGACTACGAATGGAGCATTTTCATGCCATGTGCTCGGCACGACTAGTATGTCGATTTCGGCGAGTGCTTGCGCTAGCTCATCCCGTGAAAATGGTCCATCTACCGTGATGCGAGTGTCGCTTGCTGCGGTTGATAGCAGAGTCTGTGCGTAATCCACAAAGTCTGTTTTTCGGCCACGAAGCAAGGCGCGGCACTCGCCGTGCACTTGCCCCATCGCGGCGACCAAGACGTGCGGGCCTTTGTGCGGCGAATAGGTGCCAAAGAATCCAAACGTCAGAGGGCGTGGTTGCCGGCGTAAGCGCGCGACTTCTTCAGACAGGGTGCCTGTATCTACGCCATATGAAAGGTGGCGCGTTTGCTGCTTAGGAGCACCATTTTTTAAGAACACGCCGCGTAAGAACTCGGTGGGGGCGATGATTGTGTGTGCCTTTGCGAGTTGATCACTTAGGTAGCCTGGCCGCTCGAGAATGGTCGCGACCTTAGAGCGCAAGTCCCACCCAGGTTTGGACTCGCCTTGAGAAGTTGTATGCAGCTGCTCGATCTCATTGCGGACCGGGCTTTCCTGTAGCTCAGCAAGTAGGTCTGGTGTGTGGCAGGGCAAACAACCTCGACCTGAGTCAGGCGGCCCTTCACAGGCACTACCATCAGACTTCATCAAGATCACCCTCGGGCATAAGAACCAGAAGTCCATCAGTGACACAACTAGCCCCCGATTCTGCTCGACCACTCGGTCGATGAGGTCAGCTCCTAGGTGACGCAGATGGAAACTGTGTACAAGGTCAGAGTTTCGTTCCTCGATATGCTTGCCGAATACTTCGGCCATATAGGGGTGCCGATATTCCATGCGCCGCCAGTCGCGACCGATGTTCATCCAGAAATTGATTCGGCGAACCTTCAGACCGTCGACTTCTTCGAGAGACTCACGCCATGTCCCGGTAGCTTCGCCAAAGGCTGGGTCGAGCGAGAACACGTCGACATCATGTCCACGACGCTGCAGTTCTTTCCCGACGTTGAGCACGTATTGCTCGGTGCCGGTGAAGTAGTTCGGCGGGAACTGGTGGACGACGAGAGTGATGCGCAAGGACCTGTGACCATACCTGTTCCGCAAAGAAGGTCGAATAGCGCATCGTGAATGAAGGCCGTTGGCGACGATCTGCAGGTGCAAAATCTTGATCTTGTCCGAGACTTGCTGAGTAGAGCGCTACTTTTCGTGGTTTCAGGCCGAGCAACGGTGCTGAAGCCGATTCTGTGGCGATTCGCAGAGCTGGAATCGCGGGGTCAGTGACCTGTTTTGGGTCGTTTGACCGGAGCCATGAGCCAATTTTAGGCCAATTGTTGCCTCTGCGGAACCTACCAAGCGACTTCGACGTAGTCCTTCAAGAATCGCCCGTATGTGTGCTCTCCGGTCAGATGTCCTGCGATGATTGGATCGCAGACTCGGGCGGCGCCGTCGACGATGTCGAGTGGTGGTTGGAAGCCTTCCTTTTCCTTGCGCAGGGCGTGTTCGGCGGGATCTTCATCAGTGACCCAGCCGGTGTCGACGCTGTTCATGAAGATGCCCGAGCGTTGGTAGTCGGGTGCCGAGGTGCGCGTCATCATATTGAGCGCGGCCTTTGCCATATTGGTGTGTGGGTGCTTGTCAGTCTTGGTGCCTCGGTTGAACTGCCCTTCGACGGCGGAGACATTGACAATGTGCTTGTCGGCTGTTGTGACACGCTCCATCAGTGGCTTGAGGCGTGCATTCAGAACAAATGGAGCCACGGCGTTGACCAGTTGAACTTCTAGCAGTTCAGGAGTCGAGACTTGGTGCATGCGCAGCCGCCAGCTGTTCATCTTTCGTAGGTCGACCTGTTGTTGGTCTACGTCGTATGCATCAGCTGGGAACAGCTGGTTGTTGTGCCTGGCATCTTCATCGAGAACAATGAATTGCGACATCTCGGCGGCCTCAGCGTGTCGGTCTGGTTGATCGCTAGTTGTCAGTGCCTGTTCGATTGTTGAAGTCTGTGTGCCAAGCAGTGCGCTTGCTGACGTTGACAGGGCTTCCTTGGCGCTCCGCTCAGTTGCGAGCAAATGCTGATAGAACGCGGCGGGACGGCGCACGGTCTGGCAAGCGTTGTTGATTACGAAGTCAAGGCGATCGAGCGTGCTCAAAAGGTGTGCGCAAAGTCTTTCGATACTCGGAGTGTGGCGTAGATCTAAGCCGTAGATTTGCAGCCGATCTTGATATTCCGCGAAGTCTGCCCGCTCTGCATATCGGCGTGCTGCATCGGCAGCAAAGCGTGTTGTAACGATCACGTGCGCGCCGCAGCGGAGTAGCTTGAGGACGATTTCTTGACCGATCTTGACGCGACCGCCCGTGACGAGTGCAACGCGGCCACTTAAGTCTGCAAACTCACTACGTTTTTGAAAGTTGAAGTCGCCGCAGCTTTTGCACATCGAGTCATAGAAGAAGTGCACCTGCGTGTAGGGCGCTTTGCAGATGTAGCAGGCGTGCGGTTGCTCTAGCACTGTCTCAACGTGTGCTTGGCGCAGCTGTGATTCGAGCTGGCTTGCTTCACGTTCGGCCGTTGCCCGTAATGGCAGTGCGTGAGCTGGCAGTGCTGAACTGTTTATTTTGCCGTCGCTTCGAATGCGTCGCAGTGCTGCGTTGCGCAGTGCTTGCAGTTTGCGTTCACGTTTATCGACCGCGGCTTGGCTTCGGGCGCTGCGGCGTTCTTGCCGCAGGTCACCCTTGCTTGCTCCGATCAATCGTCCGCAAGCTGCAAGCAGGCGTTTGCGCACATCCTCAGGTAGCTGCCCTATGCGAGCGCGATTGGCAGCAAAATCCTCAAGCAGTTCTAGTAAGGCTGCCTGTTCCTGGTCGCATGAGTTAGGAGCTTCCTGCATCGATTTTCGGTGGCATTGTCACCGCTATTGGTGACCAGTCGCAATCTCGGATCACCACGCAGGTAATCAACAGTGTCGTTCTGGCCCTGATGCAATGCTTACTTACCCGCGGATCTGCTGCCACGACGCCGGCGTGGCTTGAAGACTTTGTGGCCTGCTTTCTCCATCGTAGAGAATGTCTTCATGACCTTTTCTGCGGCTTTGAGGTCGTTTGCTAGCAGGGCATCTTCGAGGTCAAGAATGCCGCGCAGCACCTTGTTCATCTCGATCTGATACGACTTGATGAAGTCCGCTCGCTTGTCTTCTGGCTGCGTGCTGGCGGCGCGCGGGGCGTGCTTTTTGGCCTCGATAACCGCGGAAGTTGCGGCAGCGATTTCTGCCATCGGTACGTCGCCTTCTGGCTTTTTGAGGTAGTCGCCGACAGTTTCCAGTGCCTCTTCCATCTTCTGCATCTCGACCTTCACTGGTGATCGCGTGCGTTTTGGCCGTTGTGGGTAAGCATTTTGCGACATGAGAGGAGCGGCGGCAGAAGTGATGGTGAGTAGGGCGATGAGCAAGGAGCGCTTCATGATTCTGTATTGGTGTTGGGTCGAGACTCGAATGGGCATGGAAACGTGCAGCGGCGCGGTTCACAACTGAAGAGATATAGATGAGACACTCTCGGTTCACCTCCTGGACTTTTCTTTGGTCGGCCGAATGGGTCTTCAGCCGGTCGGAAGGGCTTATTTTTCGGGGCCGTGACCGTGTTCGCTGAGTAGCCAGGAGCGAAAGGCCCGCATTGCTGGCAGCGTAGATCGACGTTCTGGATACGCCAGCCAGTAGCCTTTGCCGGTGCGGACGCGTGTATTCGGGAATGCTTCGACCACGCTGCCTCGGATTAACTCGTTTTCGACGGCGAAGACGGGAGGTGCGGCCACGCCTAGTCCGGCGATGGCCGCCTCCAGCGCCATGTGATGGTGCTCAAAGCGGGGGCCTCGGCTGCCATCGATGTTGGTGGCGTTCATGGCGCGCAGCCAGTCGTCGAAGGCGTGGGGTCTCGAGGTTACCTGTAGCAGGGTCGCGCGTCGTAGGTCATTTACAGTGTTGAGCTTACGTTCATCTCGATACTTCTGGCTGCACACGACCACGACTTCTTCGTCAAATAGTGGTTCGACAGTCGCGCCCGGCCAATGGCCTTCACCGTAGTGGATCGCCGCATCCAGGTCTTCGCTAGCAAAGTCGCAAGCGGTCAGTCGTGTTGTGAAGTGAACCTGGATTGTCGGGTGTTGTTGCGCGAAAGATGAGAACCGTGGGATCAGCCATCGCGTGCCATAAGTAGGCAGGATGCCAAGGCGCAAGACGCCGCCACCGCCGCTACTTGTGCGCAATTCGAGTTCTCCGCCCTCAAGTCGATCGAAGGCGGCGTGGACGTGTTCGAGGTAGCGAGCGCCAGCGGGGGTTAGTCGGATTCGCTGGCGGTTGCGTGTGAATAGCTCGGTTTCTAGGTGCTTTTCGAGGCTTTGAATCTGTCGGCTGAGTGCGCTTTGGGTTCGGTTCAGCTCGCTCGCAGCAGCCGTAATGCTGCCGTTATAGGCGGCAGATTCGAAGGCCTGTAAAGCTGCCATAGTAGGGAGGGAACGAGGCATGTCATGAGTATACCGCATGAACTCATGCAAAAGACTCATGACGATCGATGTTTCATAAGTAGATCATGGCAATAGATTTAAGAAATTGTATTGGTGCGTATTTTGTCTTAGCACCATGTCGTAGTCGCTAGTTGTCATGCAAATATCTCATGAGTCGGCTCTTTGGGCGTTGCTCGAGCAAGTTGTTGGAACCGTTCGTACGGTGCGCTTGTTTGAGACGCTCCAGACACACGATGCTCTGCTTAGGCCTCGTTCGGTGGTTACGCGTGATGGCGTTTCGCGCGTTGAGTTGGCCCAGGCGCTAAATATGCTCCTCTACGAGGCAGTGACGAGGCGAGTGCCCATGGCAGCTGCCTACGTCGGCGATGCCGTGCGAGCTGGGCGAAAGTTGGTTTTCGATCACGGCGCATTGCGCACGGTGGCTGCCAACTGCGGCGAGCTGCCCTCGGGATCTGAGTCGTTCCGTCGTATTTTGGAACCGCTTGGCTTCACCATGCAGGGGGTCTACCCATTAGATCGAATTGGCATGACGGGGCGAGCGTTTGCCCATGCCGACATGCCAGAGGATGTCGCCCAGTTTTTTGTCAGTGAATTGCACGTAGATCGCTTCAGCACAGCATTCCAGGATGCTGTAGCTCGAGTCGTCGGGAGTTCGTCTGACCCTCTGCGGCAGTCCTCAATGGCGTTGCTGGTCGAGTTGCAGCGAAACGGCAGGCTGTCATTTGCAGACTCTGCGAGTCTGCTGCCGAATCTAGTTGGGTGTTTTGATCGCCAGCACAAAGAACCTGCCTGGTCCGACTATGAGTTGGTCTTGCGTGAGTCGAAGGAAATGGCCTGGATTGCTACCGAGGGAAATGCGTTCAATCACGCCACCGATCGGGTCGATGACGTGTTTGCTGTCGCCGAGAAGCAGCGTCTTTTAGGGCGTCCGATCAAAGAGCGCGTCGAGGTTTCCGCTAGTGGCCGTGTCAGGCAGACTGCGTTTCATGCCGCTATGGTAGAGCGCCTCTTTGTCGGTGAATGCGGTGCATTGCGCAGTGAGCGTGTGCCAGGTTCGTTCTACGAGTTCATTGCGCGCGATGAAGAGCGCCCAGGAGTCCTCGATTTGCGTTTTGATTCGAGTAATGCGACAGGGATCTTCAAGATGACCTCGAACTTGAAGCCTTCTATAGGCACAGTAAAAGAATGACCGATTCAGTGGTCGAGGCGCTTCATTCAGCGCTCGGTGAGCGGGGCGTGTTGACCAGTCCTGAGGACCGTGTGCGGTTTGAGGAGGGGTGGCGTTATGGCAAGGGTGTCGCGCGTTGCATCGCACGCCCAGCAAATACCGATGAAGTGTCAAGTGTTCTGCGCATCTGCGCCGCGCATGATGTTCGCGTGATCGCTCAGGGTGGCAATACTGGCCTTGTTGCGGCATCGACGCCTGATGCGAGTGGCGCCATGGTTGTGCTCAGCTTTGAGCGATTGAATCGAACAATCGAGATCGATGTGCATGCGCGGACAGTGACCGTCGATGGCGGGGTCTTGCTGAGCCAGCTTAATGAGGCTCTTGCACTGCATGACTTTTGGTTTCCCGTGGACCTGGGAGCTGACCCGCAGATTGGCGGCATGATTGCGACCAACACGGGAGGCACACGTTTGTTAAAGTATGGTGACGTGCGCCGTAACTTGCTAGGCGTGGAGATTGTGCTTGGCGATGGCCGGGTAGTACCTTTGCTCAATCGCCTGCGTAAAAACAATACCGGGCTCGATGCCAAGCATCTGTTCTGCGGCACCACGGGTGTTTGGGGGATTGTGACAAAGGCAGTCTTGCAGGTGGAGCCATTGCCAACGCAGCGGGCAACTGCGCTGGTGGGTTGTCGGGATGGTCAAGCAGTCTTGCAGTTGTTGCGTGCCGTAGAAAAAGACCTTGGGGACGTATTGAGCGCATTCGAGGTCATGAGTGCCAATGCCATAGAGTCTGTGTTACGCCATCAGGCGAATCTACGACGGCCATTCGAAGAGTTGCCTAAGTATGCTGCGCTGATTGAACTGTCGACGACGCTGCCCGCGGCGGCGATCAATCTTGATGACGTCCTAGAAGAGCGTCTCGGGGCGCATTTAGAAGTGGCCGAGGAATCGATCGTCGATGTCTTGGTTGGCAATGCTGATGACTTTTGGCAACTTCGTCATCACATCAGTGAGAGCTTGCGAAATGACGGCAAAATGCTCGCTTTTGATGTCAGCGTGCCGCGGTCGGAGCTGCCTGCATTCACGGATCGCGTCGTTGAGTTGCTGTCGAGCGAGTATCCCTATGTTCGCCTGTGTGACTACGGTCATTGGGGTGACGGTGGCAGCCATCTGAATTTGGTTTGGCAAGCGGCAGATGCGCCGGACTCTGAAGCGCTCAAGAATGCGCTGCAGGACAAGATCTATGAGATTGCTGTGCGCGAATTTGAGGGTAGTTATTCGGCTGAGCACGGTGTCGGGCCGCACAATCAGCGTTTCTATGACCTTTATGCTGGCAGCGTCATCAAACAGCTCAGTTCTGTGATTGGCGGTTTCTGTGACCCGGGCGATCAGCTTGGCACAGTGCGATTGTAGGGCGCATCGCTGCCTGCGGCCGTGGTGCGGTTTGACGTTTATCTCTGCCCGTCTTTGAATGGTTCGTGTTGACGTGGGGGGGGGTATAAACAGCAAACCTCTGTCGCTTGCATGGGTTTGAGCTTGTTGGATTGACAAAGCCACTGAAAAAACACTGCGTCCGGTGGCGTGGCCGATAGCATCTCGCTCCAGATAGTTGTTGTCGACTTAGCCCATGGCGAAAATCACGAACACCGATCCCGGTCAGTTATCTCCGCGCCAGTCCGTTGACCAGGTCCGTCCGCCCAAGTGGCGTATTGCAGGATTTGGTCTGCTGGCGCTGGCAGCGTTCCAGCTGTTTAGCTGTAGATCGTCCATGGATACATGGATGCCCTACGAGCGACCAGGAGTCGACTTGGCAGCTCAAATCGCAGAGGTGTCGAACGCGACCGATGCGTTGGGCAATTATCTCGCCGATGGCTCTTGTGTCGGCTGTCACATTGGCTGCGGTGACCCGCATCCGTCGGGTCGGGTCGCTTCCTGTGTTCATTGCCACGGTGGCGATGCGAGCAAATCCGATATTTTGGGTGCGCATGCAGCGCCAACGTTCCCCAAAGATTGGCAAGGTTCGGGTAATCCGGAGCGCCCCTACATGTTGACTCTTGAGGAGAGTCAAGCATGGGTGCAGTTCGTCAATCCCGGAGATTTGCGCGTCGCAAATAAAACATGTGGCCCGTGCCATGCCGACGAGACCCTGCAGGTAATGAAGTCACTGATGGCAACCTCTCAGCACTTCTGGGGAACGGTTACCTACGCCAACGGGATTGTCAGCACGAAGCGTTCGATTCTCGGTGAGAGTTACGGACCCGATGGTAAGCCGCAGGTCGTCAATCATATCGTTAGTGAGGACGGCGGCGTCTACAAGCACGGTGAGCCCGGTCGCGCGCCGACTCCTGAGGAGATGGAGGAGCACAGCTGGTCGGCGGTCGCAGTGCCGCTACCTCATTGGGAGGTAACCCAGCCAAGTAACGTCTTCCGCATCTTTGAGCAGGGTAGTCGTCTCGGAACTGCTGCGCTTGGGCTCAACGGTCTCAATAGTCCAGTGCCCGGTCTGCCAGACAAATTTGAAGATCCAGGCCGTCCAAATAACCGGTCTTCTGATCGTGGTCTTGGAACTCTCAACCGCGTCGACTTGCCGACGTTGAACGTGCATAAGACGCGTCTTAACGATCCGCATCTGGCCATGATGGGAACCAACGACCAGCCGGGTGACTTCCGCAGCAGTGGTTGCACGGCGTGCCACATGGTCTACGCGAACGATCGAGACCCGGTCCATAGCGGACCGTGGGCGCAGTTTGGAAATTTGGGTCATGGCAACGTCGGGCCTGCGGCGGCGATGATGAATAAGCCCGGGGCTCCAGCAATTGCTGTTGATCCGAACATCAAGCAGGACGAGCCAGGGCACCCGATTGTGCATAAGTTCACCCGTTCGATTCCATCGAGCAATTGCATGGTCTGCCACATGCATCAGCCGAACTCCTTCCTGAACACCTATTATGGGTTCCAGATGTGGTCGTATGAGACCGATGGCGACAAGATGTTCCCTTCGGAACAGGACGACAAGTCGATCGCCGAGCAATATGCGATCATGGATCGCAATCCAGAAGGTGCTGCGCAGCGTGGCAAATGGGGTGATCGCGAGTTTCTCAACGGAGTTGCCGACAAGATCAATCCTGAGTTAGAGCACACTCAATTTGCGGATTACCACGGCCATGGCTGGATCTTCCGCGGCGTCTTCAAGACCGACCGAAAGGGCAACCTTCTCGATAGTGGTGGCGAAATCGTTCCATACGATAAGCCCAATAAGTTTGCTGGTGTCATTCCACGGCTCGGCTCGGTGCCCACTGCTGACGAGATTTGCCCACCGAGTGCTCCAAATGCTGGGTGCTTTGCGCCAAAGCCTGGTCAGCCGGTGCATCTCAAGGACATCCACGCAGAGCGGGGTATGCACTGCGTCGACTGCCACTTCGCGCAGGATGTGCACGGCGATACCCACCTCTATTCCGAATACCAGGCATCGCTACAGATCCAGTGTCAAGACTGTCACGGCACGACGACCGAGTTGGCGACGATGCGCTACTCGGGCCCGGCTGCGAAGAATGATGAGACCGGTCAGAAGCAAGACATGAGCACGCGTCTCGATGGCGGCTCGACGATCGATACTCCATGGGGCGAACCGCGCTTTGAGCGCGAGCGCGACGAAAACGGTCGGGTGCAGCTCTACCAGCGTTCGATGCTTTATCCGAACCTCAAGTGGAAGGTCAGTCAGGTTAAGCACAGTGTTGATAAGTCCGACGATAATGAGGACTACAACGAGAAGGCGGCCTACGCAAAGTTGCAGCTTAAGCCGGATGGCTCATGTGCTCACACTGCTGAGAAGATGGACTGCGCTGCTTGTCATACCTCATGGATGACATCATGTTTTGGCTGCCATTTGCCGCAGGAGGCGAACTGGCGGACCGATATGCACCACTTCGAAGAAAAGAAGTTGCGCAACTGGGCCAGCTATAACCCTCAGGTTGCGCGCGATGATGCATTCATGCTCGGCATATCGCCGAATGTGAAAGACAATAAGATCGCTGTGGTTCGTTCTTCTTCTGCGGTGATGGTCTCGTCGACTGATTCGACGCGCGGCATTGCCTACAAGCAACAGCTTACGGTCGCAGCCAACGGTCAAAGTGGTCAGTGCTTCAATACGCACTTTGCCCACACGGTGCGCAAGACTGAGACTCGCAAGTGCTCAGATTGCCATCTGAGCGACAAGAACGACAACAATGCCTGGCTTGCACAGACGTATCTGCAGGGCACGAACTACGTCAATTTCTTTGGCATGTATGCTTACGTTGGCGCCGGCAGAGGTGGCCTCGAGGCTGTCAAGGTCACGGAGTGGCCTGAGCCACAGGCGGTGATCGGGTCGAACCTGCATCGCATGGCGTTCCCGGACGAATATCGCGAGCATGTCGCTGCCGACCGCCATCTAAAGGAGTCTCATCATCACGGTGGCAACGTCTTGAGTATCGAGCAGCGCGGCGAATACGTTTATACAGCGAACGGCAAGGGTGGCTTCCGCGTCTATGACGTGGCGAATGTCGCCAACAAGAACTTCAGCGAGCGAATTGTGACTGCGCCAGTTTCGCCGCTCGGTCAGGACACACACGTTGCTAGCAAGTATGCCACCGCGGTTGCGCTGCCTACGAATATGTCGATCAGCATGGATCGACCTTGGATTGCTGATAATCAGGAGCAGAACTATCCGTACGAAGGGCGCGATCAAAACCTGCATGAGTCCTATCGCTATGCATATGTAAGCGACCGCGAAGAGGGCTTGATCCTGATCGATATCGATTGCTTGACTGACGGCAACCCTGACAACAACTTCACAGAGCGTGCCGTCACGTTCAATCCTGACGGCGCCTTGAAGGGCGCGGAGCATCTCACGGTTGCTGGGACTACGGTCTACGTTTGTTGCGATGCAGGTCTTGTTGCGGTTGATATCCAAGACCCATTGGCACCTAAGATCACCGCGACTGTCGCGATGAATAAGCCAACATCAGTTGCGGTGCAGTTCCGCTACGCATTTGTCACCGATGCAGAAGGTCTGAAGATCGTTGATGTAACCGTTCCTGCTAAGATGCAGCGGGTTGGTGATGTGGTCGCGATAGCCGATGCTCGCAATGTCTATGTTGCGCGTGAATACGCCTACGTGGCCGCTGGCAGAGAGGGGGTCGCGATTGTCGATGTTACGATTCCGACCAAGTCCCGTCTGGTGATGAACTACGACGCGGAAGGCCGTTTTGGTGATACCAATCAGGTCAAGGTCGGCATGGTTAACGATAGCCTGTATGGCATTATTGCCGACGGCACTTCTGGCGTTCACGTCATGCAGTTGGTGACCCCTGAGGACGGTGGTCGTAGCGCGTATGGCTTCTCACCTGAGCCTCGTCCTCGGTGGATTTCCAGCCGGGCAGCACTTGGGGCTCGAGCCATTGCAAAGGGCCTAGATCGCGATCGTGCTGCTGACGAGTCTGGTAACCAAGTGTCAGTGTTCGGTCGTATCGGTGGTCGTCCATTCACTCTGAATGAGCAGCGCCGGTTCTATATGCGTGACGGTGCGGTCTATACAGTTTCCGATAAGGTTCCAGTTGGCTGGAGCGCACCTTTGCTCGATTCCCTCAAGAAGTGAACTCTAACAGTCGAGATTCACACGATAGGCGGCGCCTTCATCAATACCGAAGTGCCCACTTACTCCCTTTCCTTGCAACGATAACTGATTGCTCGCGACTATGAATGGTGACAGCCCCGAAACTCCCCTCGATGTCTTAGTTGTTGGCGGTGGACCTACCGGGACTGCTGCGGCTTGGCGTGCCCATGAGCTTGGCTTGTCTGTCCGAGTAATCGATCGCGACGGCGTGCTCAGTATTGTCAAGCAATGGGGTGAGCATCAGCCTGAGCCCAAGGACGTTGATGCTGAATACGGCGACCTCGTCGACCTGATCTTTCCAAAGGGCGGTGCGCTTGTTTCACAGTTGCCGTTTGAAGATCAAACGCCGGCTGATCAGCTCTACTCGCGCTGGCTCAAGATCTACGAAGACAATGGCATTGCCTATCAAGAGAACGTCGAGCTTGGCGGCTGTGAGCGCCTGCCGAGCGGCGTGCTTGCTGCGGAGGTGATGGAGCTGAACACTCAGGCAAAGAGTAAGATCTATTGTCGCAACATGGTGTTGGCGCTTGGTAGTGGTCAGCCCGCCAAGGTGCGGTTGATGGGTGATGGACTCGGCATTCGTTACAAGCTAGGTAACTCCGAAGACTTTGTTGGTGCACCGGCGTGTGTGGTCGGTGGCGGTATGTCCGCTGCTGAGGCAGTCGTCGCGATCGCAATGGCTAAAGCCAAGGCGAAGGACGACAGCGACATCTTCTGGTGCTATCGGGGACGCGGGATGCCGAAGGTTGCTCAAGGCAAAGCGCTAGCTAGTAAGTTCTATGAAGCATGGACCGGCGGCAACATTCGCTACCTGCCGCTCAGTGAGCCGCTAGCCGTCTTTAAAGATGATAAGGGCAACGACCTTGTCGCAGTTAAGACGCGTCGAGTGCAGGTCAACAACCAGCCACCAGAACTCATTTGCTACGAGTTTGAGAAGAAGCAGGTTCTGGCATTCATCGGCTCAGAGCGCCCGACCAGCTTGTTGGACTCGATGGGCATCAGAGAATTCTCCCTTGCCGATGCGCCTAAGAAGAAACGCTTGGCGGTGAATAATCTGCAGGAGTCGCAGGAGCAAAACATCTTCATGGCAGGTGGTCTGCTGCATCCTGCTTACTTGCAGACAGATGACTTTAGCCCAGACGCGCTCCAGTCAAACCTGAAGGAATACTCGACATGCTTCAAGCTAGGCATGATCGAAGGTGTTGCGATCGTGGAGACGATCAAGGCTCGGTTGGATGGTGGTGACGATGCCGCAATTGCCGAAGCACGGCAGCAGCAGGTCATTGTTGCGCCACAAGAGCGCGCTCCTGAATCTGTAGTTGCCCCACCTCCAGCTAAGCCTCCTGAGGTTCAGTTTGGCGGTGCTTTTGTCCATATCCCGCCGGGTGACGGTGAGAAGCATGACTATCTGTTCTCGGTTGGAGAGAACGTTGTTGGGCGCACCTCGGGCCGCGTCGTTATTGGTAGTGATGCATTGCTTCGTGACCAACACGCTGCCTTCCGAATCGATGTTGATGAAGCCTATGTGACCAACGCAGACTTTGGTGGCGACTGTTATGTCCGGGTGAATTCCGAGCGCACCTTGCCGGTTGGTTCGATCATTGTTGCCGGGCAACAACGATTGCGAGTAGACGCCGGCGACGGCCAAACTGTGCTTTCCGTGATCGATGCGGCGGGTAATGTCGTGAAGGCTATCCCATTGACAGCGGAAGAGCGCACGATTGGTCGCGACGACTTGAACTCTGGCGACTACGCATTGTCACGCTCACACTTGTCGGTTGCAGATAGTGGCGGCTTATGCCGTGTGCGTGATGCTAGTCGGAACGGCACCTTCATTGCGCTCAGCGGATCGCTTCGTTTGAACGAAGGCGATGAAGTTTGGATGGGGGAGCAGCGCTTCCGTTTTGTTGAACTTCGCAATGCGATGCCTGCCGCAGACGGCACCTTCATTGCGGTCAAGTCTGAGGTGCCATCGCCAGCAATGGCGACGCAGATGGGTATGCAAGCCCCGGCCGCTGCCCCTGCTGCAGCGCCAGCTCAGCCATCGGATGATGCTCCAGCCGCTGTCCCTGCGGCAGATGCACCTGCAGCAGATGCGCCTGCCGGCGATCCGGTGATCATTCAGGATGATGGCACGGAGATCGCTGCAGTTGGCGACGAAGAGTTGCCAATGATCAGCTACATGGAGCAGGCTAGTGTCGCTACTGACGAAGCTAGTTGCATTGACGGTGCATGCGGCACACTTTGGGAATGTTGGGACTCGGACGAGCCAAATGACAGCGGTGGTAGCTGTGGCAAGTGTGTTGTGACTGTGCTCGAAGGCATGAACAATCTGAGCGAGGCTTCTTCACGTGAGAAGAACACGATCAAGAAGGCCAACAAGAAGCTCGGCGGTAAGCTCGATGAAGCAAACTGCCGTCTCGCCTGTCAGGCCATTTGTCACGGCCCCGTCAAGATTCATCCGAAAGGCAAATAGGTCGCGATGAAATCAAGGCTTCCGGTTGTCTGTGTCGTTTTGTGGGCGCTTTTCGCGGTTGTCGCGACGGCTACAGATCATTTTGATAAGCCTGCAGCCGGAGCTGGTAGTCGTGTCGTCTTAGCTGCGCAAGATCAGGGCACAGGCAATCAGGGCATAGGCAATCAGGGCACAGGCAAAAGGGCGGGTAAGCCTTTTAAGCACTCCGAGCACGTTAACCGCGCTTGGCAGAATCTTGCGATTGACGAGGTCTATCGTGATTGTCGTGGTTGTCATCGCTTCACCCCGGAAGACGGCTATTCAGCTCCACAGGCTGAGTGTGATAGTTGTCACCAGGGTGCCGGAAAGCTGGAACCCAAATTTGATGAGGGTTGGCAAGAGGATCTGAGCGCACACGCAACGCGGACTAGTCCTGCGTTCCGCCATTACACGCACGGCATGTTGGAGTGTCGTCAGTGTCACTATGATGAGGTCGGTTTGTTCTCGCACTTTCCCATTCGGACTGGGCCAGCTTTTTGTGCGGAGTGCCACGAGCAGACTGTTACCGCTGCCGATGTAGGCAAGTTGAAGTGGTTGCGTGGAGTCGAGGATGAACAGCTCGCGAAGGCCGTTGGTTTGCAGGCTGCGTTCGTTGCACCGGCGGATCCGGCTGCATACGCGAAGCAGCTAGACCTAGTGTTCGCAGGGCCGAACGGTGGTGTTAACACCATATCTTTGCCCACCGGAGGTGCGTTTGATCACGCTGATCACATTGATACGGTGGTGGGTGCCGAGCAGGGCCTGGCTTGCACCGTTTGCCACGTAAACATTCAGACTGCCAGTGCCAGAGAGGTTGGCACTGACCAAATCCCGGTCGATGGGTGCAAGACGTGTCACATTAGCGATGCGAATCTCACTCCTGCAGTGGCAGCCAAGTCAGCCGATAAGGCGGACCTGCAGCCTTTGTGGTCACTAGGTGCCTTTGCTCACGGTGATCACTTTGGGTTTCTGGAACCAGGTGGCAGCCGTAGAGCCAACATTAGCAATGACCAGGGCTACCAAGAAATCGAAGGCAAAGAGTGCGCTGCCTGTCATGCTTACGCGCCGGAAGTCGCTGGTTTAAGTGATCGGGACTTCCCATTTGACGGTGAGGCTAGCAGGCACACTTATTCCGATTGTGTGCAGTGCCATGAGCTCGAGGGTTGGCAGACAGGAGAGCAGGAAGGCTCTAGCGATAACCCTCCATTGCATACTTCGAATGGTGGCACAGGTTGGCGAGACTGTGCCGATTGCCACGAGTTAGGCAAACCCGATATGGCTGGTCTCAGACCGAAGGAGTCGGTGCAGCGGTGGACTGGTCGGACGTTCGCTTTTGAGGGCCAGACACACCCGCATATTACGAGCTCAGGAGTTAGGCAGTCTACTGAGAAGGGTGACGAGGTATTGCAGCAAGACTGCGCGACATGTCATCGAGCGGTGGTGCCAGCGTTGCCAACGCGATTGTTCAACAAGGCCTTTACGCACAAGACGCATCTGCCACCTGACGCTACAGCTAAAGACTGCGCTGGTTGTCATGAGAGCGCCCAGACCGCAGCAAACTCGCTGGCGCTTGCCGGATCTGACTTTCGGACATACAGCCTGAAGTCATGTTCGACATGTCACTGGGGAAGTGAGGTCGTGGAGCAGGTAGAGCGTGAGGCTAAGCCTGCTGAACGCGCTGTCGTAGCTTTCCCTCACGCGTTGCATGTTAACGCCGGTCAATCTTGCTCTGAGTGTCATGTGATGGATGCTCAGGGGAGTGATATCATCACCAAGTCAGAGGCCTTGTCTTGCAAGCAATGTCATAAGCACGAGGCGATCGATGGTGCACGTCCGCCGGAGCGACTGATTGCGACTGAGGTTGCTAGTTGTGTGCGCTGCCATCACGAAGATATAGCAGGAGAGCAGGTCGCTTCCGTTCCGCCGCCGCAGGGTAGCCCGATGTCCGTCGATGATCCTCGCTATCAGGCCGAGCAGGTTGTGTTTGCTGGCTTTGCACAGAGCCAGTTTCATCCGGCCGGAACAAACTGCGCGGACTGTCACATGCGCAAGGACAAGCGAGGTAAGTTCTCGCCGCTAGTAGTGCCAACGGGTCGGAGTCACATGGCAGCATCTCGCAATCGCAGTGTTCATGCTAATGTGAGCGTCGGTGGCTTCGGTAAAGACAAGCCGACAGACTGCCTTCGTTGTCACTGGAAAACGGTGGGCAAGTGGCCTGATGCAATCCGTATTGCAGCGGATGAGCCGCCTGGCTTTAAGGCGTTCCGGGTGCAGCCTGGGTCCAAAAAGACGCGTGCCAAATTTGGCAATCTGTTCCGTGGCTATCCAGGAAGAATAGAGGGTGGCAGGTAATTGCGGCCGTCGCGAGAACGCGCTCTGAGGTCGTAAGTCGCCTGCATGCTTAACCACCCATCGCTGGGCGGTGCATCTTTGGCTCGGTTGTCTAGCGCCAGTGGAATTGCTTCTTCAGGTGGCAGTCGCGGCACAGCGCGGCACCTTCATCGGGCACACGAATAGCTGCAAGCGTGGCTGCATCATCAATGCCAGTTCCTTGATGGCATGCCGCGCAGTCTTCGTCTTTGTGTCCAACGGACAGGTGGCTGAAGCTGTTCGGTGCAGGCCATGGGCGAGTCGAAGGCGCTGGCGTGGTTATTTTAGCATGCAGCAAGAATGAGTTGCTCACACCTTCTGTTTGCTCATGGCACTTCTGGCAGTCGCCGCCAGCAATGTTGTCGTGACCACTGTGGCAGCTGGTGCAGTCGGCGGCGGAGGCTTTGACGATCGGCACCTGCGAGAAGGGGGCGTCGGTCGATGATTCGCTGAAGTCGTGGCAAGCAAAGCAGCCTTGTTGCAGGGTGCCGCTGGTCCCGAAGCTTAAGCTGCCAACATGCACGTCATGTGGGAAGTCAGGCATGGCCCGGGTCGCCGCTGTCGATTGGTTGCGAACAGCGATCAATCGCAGTGGCTGATCGGCTTCTTTATGGCATTCTGCACACGCAGCCTGGGCGTCAGTGCTGTCGGGCCAGTGGTAGTTACCAGTGCTGGCATCGGTTAGTGAGGTTGCGTTCTTGCCTGCGAGGTCGTTGTGACACGAGACGCAACCTTGCTGCTGATCTAGGCTGACTTTTGCCTCGCTCAGTGCGTCGCCAGGATTTAGGGCGCCATTGGTAACGTGTAGGGCGTGCCAGAATGTGCGTGCTTGTTGCTGGTCGGAAACTACGTCAATGGTGCCATCTAGGTGACATTGCTTGCATGCCTGGCCGTCAGCGTGAGCTGCGAACTGTTCGCTGTGTGAGCGGCTGGCTGTGGTGAAGAGTGCACGTTCTTGCTGGTAGAGGCGAGGGCTGAAGTCGCTGCGCTCGACAGTCTTCATTTCGGGCCCAAACACGACCGTGGCGTCGCGCTCAGTTGAGCTGTGGCACTGCATGCAGTGTTTGCCGTCGTCGTCTGTTCCGTGCCAAGCAACGTTGAACTGGAACCCTGACGGTCGCCACTTCTGTTGCTGTGCAGCCGTCATATTGATTGGTGCTGCATTCTCTTGATGGCAAGAGGCACAGACTTCGTAAGGAACGGTGCTGTAGTCGTGACGGGATGAATCGTCGGGGATGCCTCGCGCACGATCTTTGATGACCGCGTCGTCGACCCTGTGGCATACGACGCAATCTATCTCTCGCGCGATATGTCGATTGTGTGGGAATGCAAACGTGTCGAATGGTTTCGGTATTGCTGGCGGTGGCTCAACAGCAGGCACCCGGTTGATCAGTTGCTGTTGTTCTTCGTCGTGACATTCCGTGCAGTTGCCAAGCAGGCTGTCGGATATTGGCTTTAGCCAATCCGACTTGTTGTGGTCTGTGTGGCAGACGACGCAAAATTGGTCGCTGTTGGTAGTGTCGCCAAGCGGCGACACCACGCCGTCGTTGTGGTAGGGATGGCGGAAAGAGCCGCTCGCGCCCATTTCACCGGGAAGGCTATGGCACTGCGCGCACTTGCTCTCTGGCGTGCCATTGCCAGTTTCGTGGCAGACATTGCAGCCTTGTTCGCCGGACAGCTCAACGCACTGCCGGATGCCTGCGTGCACAGCGGGGTCGTCAAGCGCGATTGACGTCACGAGATTATGTGGTGGCATCAGTGGCCCCGGATCGGCAAGGGGTTCCATTACCGATGACAAAAACATCGCGGCAATTAGCACGACGCTACCACCAATCATCGCCATGCGATTGCTAAGGCGGAGCGCTGGGAATCGACCAAACTTGGTTTCGCTGTAGGCAAGTTGGTCGGGATCGTTGTCGAACGCGCCCTTGCCTGGTTTCTTCCACCAGAAGCTCTGTGGTTCGACTTTGATGTTAAGCACGTCCGTGCCGTCATCGTTCTCGATCGATATTTGCAGTTTGCTAGTGCCGATGACGATTGTAGCGCCATCGGTTAGTTGCGCTTCTGGCGCTGCACGCTCGCCATTGACCCATGTACCCGTTACCGAATCGGTGTCGCGCAAGACGAAGCCGTTCTCGTAGGTGATTACGCAGTGGCGGTCAGCGATCATCACGTCCCGAATGATCACGTTGACGCCATTACGTCCACCGATCGTGACCGTGCCAGTTGCGAACGTTAGTTCGTCGTTGCCGTTCTGGACTTCGATACGAGATTTAGGCATCACAGGCCGCGCCTCCCTTCAAATAGGCTCTGTGGTTCTTTGCGCTGGATTGCGGTTGTGGGGCAATTGTAGACGCAGGCTTCGAAGGGCAGGCCTGCGCACAGGTCGCACTTAATCGTTTTGCCATTTACTGGTGACACTTTTCCACCGGCGCCGACTGAGCGGGGTTTCACCGGCTGCTCGTCTGAGTCTGTTTGTTGCTGTGTCGTTGGTGGTGCGTCAGGAGAACCAAACAACTTGCCAATTAGAGGCAGGCTTTCGAAGAAGGACGGCTGTGGCTTCGGCGGTGGTTTTGGCTCCACTAGCCGAATTACGTTGTACGGACAGCCGTCAATACAGCCTGCACAGCCAACGCAATTGTCATATTCAAAACGAACGCGTCCTTGTGGATCACGGCGAATTGCGCCGTATTCACATGACAGCATGCACTGTGGGGTTTCGCAGTGGTAGCAAGCAGTGATGAGCATCTCATCGCTGGCAATCGGTGTGCCGACCTTGCTAAGCCTAGCAATTCCGTCATCGTGAACAGCCTCACATGATTCAACGCACATGTTGCAGCGAACGCACTTCTGGCGATCGATCACCAGTGCGCGGCCGCCCTTGACCGACTCCCGTTCGACCATGACGAAGAGTTCATCGAGTATGCGTCGTGAACCAACTTCTGTCGCGTCACCTTCGACTGCGGCATCGGCCTCATCATTGCCAATCAGTCGATTGGCGGCACGAATCATTCCGGTGCGGGATTCCTCAGATAGCTTCGAGATTACGTGTTTCGGTAGCTTGATCAGCGAGGTCTGCATCAAGGTTCGGTAGTTAGCCGCCCAGGTGCCACCTTCGCTAACGAGCGAGTGTTCCCCGAATGATGCGTTGCTCTTGTAGAATCCGAGCGTCCGCTCGCCGCCGTTGTCTTCTACGTAGCTACAGATTCCTCCAGCGCGAACAATGAAGATTGAGTCTGCCGGTGATCCAGCCTCAATGATGACTTCTCCGTCTTCGTAACTGACCAGTTCCGCTTGCTTCTCAAGAGTCTGCAGGGCGTGTTCGTCGAGGTCGCGACAGAGGGCGGATAATCGCAGGTGTAGCGCGAGGTTTTCGCGGTAGCCCTCGTCGATGCGGTCTTTGAAGGTGTCGTCTTCGGCGTAGAGGCGTTGGAACATGCGCGCCTCAATTGTTGCAACCAACGTTTCCCCATCGGCACTGTAGCTGGCTAATGCTGGTGAGTGCGACAGGCTTGTGATCTCGCCAAACCATTCGCCAGGTCCGTATTCTCTATGTTCGTAGGCATCGTGTCCTGCTCGCGCTTGCACTGCCTTAATCTTGCCGTGCAGGACGATCACGAACTGGGTCGATAATGTCGCTTGGGTAACTACGTTCTCGTTGTCGCGAAGCTCAAGGAACTGAAGGAATCCTTCGCGCGGTGCTGCACCGGGTTCCCAGTCGAACGTCTTCTCCGCGATCAGTGCCTCTGTGCGTAGACCTTCCAGAAGTTCGTCATCAACATCTGCAAATAATGGCATCGCCAGCAAGGCGTTGACCTGATCGGCGGATTTGGTCATGGCTTAGTAGTAGTAGATGCTGATGACGTGGACGGCGACGAGCGCGAGCAAGACCACCGAACAGGGAACGTGAAGGAGGCGCCAGCCGCGCAGAATAAATTGATATCGTCCTAGTCGTGCTGCTTCCTTACGTAAACGTAGGCGTTGACCTTTAAGGATGTTGAGTTCTTGCGGTAACGATGCAGACTCCTTGTCGATGGAGGCAATTTCTCCCTGGGCTTTCTTGAGAGTCTTCTGGGCGTCTTTGACGGCTTTCGTAAGCGCTTTGTCTTTGGTTCCGTCGGCGGCCTTCTTTGCCGTTTCAAGCTGCTCTTCAAGGTCGCTGACGTTTGTCAGGGCGGCTTGTCGGCGGTCTGGTGCCGATTCGAGTTGTTGGGTCGCTGTAGCTAGTTTGCGCTCGAAGTGTTCGCGCAATGAGAACGCTTTCTCGATGGTTAGTTCGCGTTCCGCCCTAGTCAGCCAGGTCGGTCCAAATGCCCAGAAAAGTGCGCCGATCATGCCCGTGCCGATTACGAAGTAACTTAATGCATTGAGGGCCATGCCCATTGTGCTGCCACAGCGACCGCCGCCGTGAAACCAGACGAGCAGTGCCGCAGCTAAGCCATACCAGACGTGTGCTGATAACCAGGAGGACATACGTCCCAGAGCGTTTCGAGGCTGCACGTCGAGTCGCAACAGGCCGGCTGCGCGAGCATCTTTTTTGATGTCGATATGCAAGACGCGCTGCACGCCGGTGTTGGTCAAGATCTCACGCGCAACCTTTCTAATTGCAGCTTTGCCGGTGATTTCTCGACTAGTGATGCGGTTCTGTAGGTCGCTCAATAGCGTCTGAGCCTTCTCCAGCTGCGGTAGTTTTGCTTCCCAGCTAAATTCTGGTGATAGGCGAAGGCGATGGGCGGCTCGGCGTGCGGCATAGAGCGCTAAGGCCGTGAAAGCAAATACGGCAACCCAGCCGGTAGCCAGGAGGAACCAAACGTTCTCATCGGCGCGATCACCGAATGGCATCGGGGCAATGAAATGCCATGCGACGAATGCCACTACTACGAGTAAGGCGATGACTGCGTGCCAAGAGCGAAGGAAGCCTAAATTCATCTTGCGACCTTCATCGGGCGATTTTCACCATGCCAGTATCGTGCGCGTTCGCGGCTGTGTCAGACGTCGGACTCATGTTCTACCGCCTGTGAACAGTCTCAAGATACGCCAAAACAATGAAGACCTGCGTCGCCCGGTGACGACTGCTTTGGCCCAGTCCGGGACTGCGACGAGTGTGTCCTGCAAGACAATCTCTGCGACGGAATAGCTGGCGTCCGCTCGTGCGATTTGGAGTACCTCAGTGGCAGTGTATTTATCGATGCTGCCGTTCTGGGTGAGCAATTGCAGGGCGCGCTCGTCTTCACGGCGATCTCGCGCAGTCGAGCGTTTGCTGTTGTTTAAGAAGATTAGATGCAGGGCGCCGATGTTAATCAGTGTGTTGCGGCGCAAGATCTTTTGATTGCTGTGCAGGTGCTCACCATCGACGACGCTGCCGTTGGTGCTGCCAGAGTCTATGAACCACCAGCTTTTACCGTCAAAGCGGATTTCTGCATGCTGCTCGGGAACGGACTCATGTGGTAGCAGCACGTCGGATGCCTCAGAGCGACCGACCGTATTTACGGGCTTCGTCAGGCTCAGCATGCGCTTTAAGGAGCCGCCTTTTACAAATAGCCGCGGTGCTGTTTCGTCTATTACTGACTTGCAGTCGGTGTCAGTTGCTGCGGTGACGCTTGGTGGCGCTGGCGTCGATCTCTGCGATTGCGGCGGCTGGAGCGATCCGCTACCGGCAGGTTGCGCCGTCCCAGGCCGGAAACGATTGACCATCGTTTGGTCCATCGTTTGGTCAATCGTTTGGTCAATCGCTGCACCTTCATTTCTCGACGCTGCCTGTGGAGGCTTGGGTGCGGCAGGTGCCGCGCCTTTCGGCTTGTTATCCGCGGGCTTGTCAGTAGCGGGCGGAGTCTTTGGAAGGCCAGCTATCCCGGGTGGGCGAAAGGCCATCGTGTTCATGGGCTCATCACCAGAGGTCGGTGGTGTGGCTGGCGCCGGCGGTTTCTGGCCCGGACCTTTTGTCTTAGCTGGCTGCTTGTTTGATGGCGGTGTTGGCGGCATACCGGCAGAGCCCGGTGGTCGGAATGCCATCGTATTCATCGGCTGGTTTTGATCAGCAGGCGGCGCCTTGTTGGGCTGGTCCGATTTTGGGCTGGAGCCCGGCCGAAACGCCATTGTGTCGGGGTTCTTGTTGCTGCTCGGCGCCGGTGGCTGTGCGAATCCGGGGCGTGCTGGGGCGATCATCGTCTGATCCATGGTGTCTGGCGACACCGCCGATTGCCTGCCCTCTGCGGCTTCGATGACAAACTCGGTCTTGCCGACGCGGATCATTGCGCCAGCCGATAAGGCTGTTTGCGCCCCGGACTCGATCACCGTGTTGTCGACTACGGTTCGGTTGGTTGCTCCTAGATCCTCTAACACAACAATCCCGGATTTGACTCCAATCCGGAATTGCTTGCGACCGACCTCATCATCAGCAATTGAGCATTCGACGCTTTTGGACCGGCCGACTACGATCGGGCTGGCCAGAGGGAAATGCCGCGGTGCTTTGCCGGGTTCGCGTATGAGCAATTGGAAGCGTGACATAGCAGTTTTGGGCAGACTTTAGTCCGAACTTCGTTGGGTGGAAACACGCGACCGGGAATCTCCGTTCGCATCGATCATGAAAGTTCTTCCATGCCAGTGCTTGCGACGCTCCAATATACTGGTGGTCTAGTGAAACATGCCAATGAGGATCAGATGACGCATTGTGTATGTTGCAGGAAAGTCCGTCGCGTCACGCGACCGTTCACAAAGATAGGTCTATTGTCGAGTCACCTTACAAGAACGTTCTATGGCGTGTGTGTGGCGGTTGCTTTGGCCGCAGTGACGCCATGTCAGATGCCCGAGGAGCATACGGAGGTCGTCGTGCCTCAGGCGCCGCGCGACTTTGATCCGATCAAGTCGCGGTGGTTTGCGCCTGGCCGTGCCGTTGGCGGCATTGAGCCGCCGCCGTATTCGATCAATGAGCGCTCGAGTGCCTGGAACCCTTATCGGCAGAATGCTCTCAAAGGTGATTTTCCGGTCTTCGGTTCAGAAGATCTGTTCTTCTCTATGACGGCAACGAACCGCATCTTTTTCGAGACGCGTGATGTGCCAACGGGTTCTGGAATCACTGGCCCTGGACCAGTAGCGCAAACGTTCTTTGGCGACGGCAAGCAGACGTTTCTTCAGAATGATTTGGCGTTGTCCTTTGAACTGTTCCGTGGCCAGCAAGCATTCAAGCCAGTTGACTGGCGTTTGCGAGTAACACCGGTCTTCAATTACACCCAGCTTGATCTCCGAGAGGTTGGTGGCGTTGTCATCGATCCGTCGCAAGGTACGACACGCCAGCGCGGCGACGCCACGCTTCAGGAGGTGTTTTTGGAGTATCACCTTTTCGACCTGAGTGATCGCTATGACTTTGCCAGCGTTGAGATTGGGGTGCTTCCGTTCCGCAGTGACTTCCGCGGGTTCATCTTCGAAGACACCAACTTGGGAGTTAGGTTCTTTGGCAACGCTGACAACAATAAGTGGCAATACAACGTTGCCATCTTTGATCAGCTTGACAAGGACACCAACTCGCAGCTGAACCGGTACGAGGATCGTGATCAGACGGTGTTTGTCGCCAACGTTTACAGGCAAGACTTTCCTGTTCTTGGCTATACAAGCTCAGCTTCGTTTCACTACAACGCTGATCGACGAGGCATAGAGTTCGACGACAACAACTTCTTGGTTTCGCCGAAACCCGTTGGCAACTTCCAGCGTAATAAGATCGACGCATACTATTTTGGCTGGGCTGGTGAAGGCCATTTTGGCCGATGGAACGTCACTCACGCCCTCTATCAGGCATTTGGGAAGGAGTCCCAGAACGAAATCGCGGCCCGTCAGGTCGACATTGATGCGCGCTTCGCTGCGTTTGAATTGTCGTATGACATCGATTGGTGGCGTCCACGTGGGTTCTTCCTCTACGCCTCCGGCGACAGTGACCCTCGCGATGGCGATGCGAATGGCTTTGATGCGATTCTGGATGCACCTAACTTTGGTGGCGGACAGTTCTCGTTCTGGAACTCGCAGGCGTTGAAGCTAGTCGGCACTGGTTTGACGCAGCCCGGGAGTTCGCTCGCCGATTTGCAGACAAGTAAGACGCAGGGCCAGTCCAACTTCGTCAATCCTGGCGTGTTGTTGGTTGGCGGTGCTGTCGATGCAGAGTTGACTCCCAAGTGGCGCGCACAGGTAGGGTTTACTTACTTACGATTCGACAAGACGAAGTCTGTCGAGTTTCTGCTGCAGGCGGGCGACGTAGATAAGTCGATTGGCACGGAGGTGTTCTTCGGCACGCAATACCGCCCTTTGCTGACAAACAACGTCATCCTTCAGTTCGGTGCATCGGCCCTGTTTCCTGACGATGGCTTCGCTCGCGTCTACGACTCGAACGACATCGTTTACAACGTCTTCACGACCATCATCACGACTTGGTAATCATGCCTGTATTCCCTGTAATCGTGCAGTCGCGCTGGCGGCTGATTGCTGGCCTCACCGGTAGTCTATTCGCTGGAGGAGTGCTGCTGAGTGTGATGAGCCTTTCGTCATGCAATGGCAAGGTGACGTCTTTGCCTCGGTCGGTTGATTTTCGTGGTGGACCTGCTCCTGCGGTCGCTCCTTTGACTGCCCAGGAAGTGACGACGATCATCAACCGGGCACTGGTTTCGATTGAGTCTGTTCCTGGCGCAGCGTCTGATCCCGACCCAGTAACGACGGAGGTTCACATCGCAGTGACCAGTCGTACAGGTGATATTCTCGGCGCCTACAGCACTACTGGGACGTTTCCTACTGAGGCTTCCGACATTGCTGTCAGTCTGGCGAGGACCACATCCTTTTTCTCCAACAGTCAGGCACCGCTGTCTTCGCGAACAGTCGAAACGCTTTCGACGTTTCACTTTCCACCGTCGTTTACGGATGAGATTTTAGAGTCGCAAGTGCCAGTGAGTCCGTTATCCGGACCGTTCCCGGTAAGCGTGATTTCTCCGACGCGACGAGCTGCTGGGGTTGCAGGCACACCGCAGGGACCGCTATGGCAAATCAATGCTACGAACCGTGGAGCTTTGATTGAATCCCCTCTGACGACGCCGCCAACGCAGTTCAATACTGGGTTAGCCGTTGCAGGACCGCCTGGTGAGCCTGACCCGGATCCAGACCCGGCCAATATCTTCTTCCGTCGCTCCCGCAATACTGACAACACCTTCCCTAGCCCTGGGATCACGCTGCTACCTGGAGCAGTTCCGTTGTTTAAGGCTAATGGTAATGGGGTGCCGCGACTGGTCGGTGGTATCGGCGTATATGTCATGAACACAGGCGGCCCGAACTCTGGGTTGCCTAATGTTGCAGCTGGTGAGTATGCCGCGATTCAGGGTGCGAGTGGTAGCGGTGACGTCCTAGACGAAGACTTCTTCTTCGACGCCATTCCATTGAATGGTGCCATCACGATTGTTGGCATCTTGTTGCCATACGTTGAGCAGACAAGCATTCCAGCTGGCTTTCAGCCCCGCACTGTAAACCTTGGTGGATATGTGACGCTGCCAACTGCAGGCCGCGCGGATCCATTTGGATACTTGATTGGTCCTCGTGTGGGGCAGGACGGTGTTGGTGGTGCGTTGCTGACGCAGCTCGACGTCGAGCAGATCATTTCGCAGGTTGTGGATAGTGCAAACATCAGCCGTGCACAGGTTCGGTTACCGCTTGGAAGTTCCGCGAAGGTCATTGCCACAATCGTCGATACCCGTGGTCTTATTCTTGCGCACTATCGCATGGAAGACACGTTGTGTGACGCGATTGATGTTGTCCCTGCCAAGGCTCGTAGCACCGTTTACTACTGTCTGCCAAGCTCGAATCCAGCAAGCGCGTTTGCGAACGGCGACACGTGGCCAGGATTTCCAACTAGTGATCCGCGTGGCATCGCATTAACGACTCGAACGCTAGGATTCGTTTCTCAGCCGTTTTATCCGCCAGGAATTGGTGGCACCGCGAATCCGAATCAGGCGTTTGATCCTAACAATCCAAGCCTCTTCGTGAACCCCGGCAACACCTTGCCTGGACCGCTCTACAACCTCGCGATCCAGAATCAGTTGCCGGCACAGTTCCAGCGGTGGGGTAACTCGCCGGCTGATCCAGGCTATCAAAACGGGCTAACCTTCTTCCCGGGCTCGGTCCCGCTTTACAAGGCCGACATCAACGGTGTCCCACAGCTCGTTGGAGCGCTCGGCGTCTCAGGCGATGGCGTGGAGCAAAACGATTTGATCGCGTTCGAGGGTGGGCAAGGATTTGAGCCTCCTCCAGAGCTGCGCATCGACAATTTTGAGTTTGATGGCGTTAGGTTGCCATATCTGAAGTTCCCCGAAACGCCACGTTAGCCGGAGTCCTCTAGAGGCCTCGTTCGCATGCGTTGGTGGTCGGCTTCGATGGCTTGCGTTCGATCCGTTCCTTCGCATCGGTGGTTTACGGCAGGGTCAAGTATTGCCCAGACCCTAGTTACGCTCGCGCGTATCTCGCGAGCCAGTTTGTTTGTTGTTTCGGCGTCTAAGCCGCTCGCAAGGAGCCGTTGACTGCGTTGGGTTAGGCAGTGGCGGGGAGGTATTTGGGTCTCGTTCCGTGATACACTTGTCGGCCTGTTCGGCTTGCGGCATTTGCTTTTTTAGGTCTCTTCAGCAAGACCTGGGTGCTGCGCTCGTGTGGCCAGTGCTGAGTAGATGGCCTTACAGACTCACCAAAAATCTACCTATGAATAAGTTGATCGGGGCAGTAGCCCTCACGTTGTTTGCTTCCAGCGTCGTTGGTCAGTGTGCCATCGTTGGAACCGGAACCTCTTACGGCGCTGGCGATGATTTTGTCGCCAATGCCGGGGCTGGGATTGATATGGGCTTTGCGTTCCCGTTGGGCACCAGTTCATTCCAATTTATTCACCCTTGCTCAAACGGCTACATTTGGTTGTCTGATGGTACGCCAACGCTCGACGTTGCCGACTTCTCTGCATCAGAAGTTGAGTTGACGACCCTTGACCCGCGCATTGCGGCTTTTTGGACTGACATCAACCTTGATGCAGCAAACGGCGGTGAGCTCTGGGTTGAGACGAGTGTCCCTAACCAGTGTACGATCACTTGGTCAAACGCGGTTCTGTTCGGTCAAACCACGCTCTTCAACTTCAGCTGTACTCTCAGTAACTCGGGAATCATCGACATCAATTACGATCTAGCTGTCTACCAGACTGCGGATGCAATCGTTGGCCTGTCTCCTGGTTTGGGTGTGGTCTCGCCGGGTAGCGTTGATTTGAGTGCTCAGGCACCGACCTTCGACGACAGCACCTTTGAGTTGTTCGCTGGCAACACGTTCGATTTGGCCAACCAGTTGCTTACTTTGATCCCGGTTGTGCCCGGCTTCGTTCCCGTTCTTGCTGCGCCAGTTGGCTGTGCCGATAAGCAGCTTTACGGCATCGGCTGTGTCTCGGTTGCAGATGCTGTGTATGAGCTCTTCCCGCTGAACACGCTCGATATCTGTGGCACGGGAACGGCGGTCACGTTCTTGCGCGATCCAAGTGGCTACACCGTGCTTGATGGTATTCCAGGCGTCTACGTCACACCTTCCGCGCCGACGGTTGTCTCGGTTGCTGACGATGCATTTGGTGTTGTGCCGCTGTCGATCCCGATGCCGACCGTGAACGGCCCGACCTCTTCTCTGCAGGTTTGCACCAATGGCTACATTGGTCTTTCAGCTAACGCTCCGTCTGCTGCAGCTGACTACTCGCCGACTGCAGCCGAGTTTGCGGCTTTCACCGAGCCGACGATTTGTGGTCCTTGGTATGACTGGAGCCCAAATGCTGGCGGCCAACTCGTCTACGAAGAGATTGCCGGCATCATGTATGTCACCTGGGACGCAATCACCCCTTACGGCGTGACGACTACGGATACGTTCCAATACCAATTCGAACTGGCTACTGGTAACTGCACGATTGTTTTCGAGAACACTTCCTTTGGTGGTGCTTCTGGTTGGCACACGCCGCTATTTGGTTACACCAACGGAAGTCCCGCCTACTCGGAAGGTTTGGATATGTCGGTTGCTCTTTCGTCAGCCCTGACGATTGGTGACGCAGGTTCCATCCCGCTAGCATTGGACAGCAACCTGCCGATCGTCGGTCAGAACTGGGATATCACGACATCGAACATCGATGCAGTATCCCCGATTGCGATCACGTTCTTTGGTTCAGCACAGTTCACCCTGCCGCTGTCTGCTATTGGCCTAGCTGCGCCTGGTTGCGACATCAACATCGATACGGTGTTGGCTAGCATCACGAGCCTCAGCGCTGGCAATTCGGCGACAGCTTCGGTCCCAGTCCCGAGCAATCCGATTCTGCTTGGATCGGTGCTTACTGCTCAGTCGATCTGTCTGACGCTCAATAACCCGGCAAACTTGCTGACCTCGAACGGTCTCCAAGGCACCTTGGGTAACTAAGTAATTGCCTCAAGAGAGCGCCGGCTCGGGCCGGTGATCTAAAGCCACAGCAGCCGCCATTGCACCAACAGGTGAAATGGCGGCTGCTGTGGTTTTGCGCGATGTTGTTCCCTGTTTGGCTGATTATCCGCCACAGCTTGAGTCGGACATTGATGTCGACTTGTTGCGTCGCTTGGCGAGTGTCTGGAATTTCTTCTGGGCGTTTCGTTGTGGGCGGATGTGTCGCTGTGACGGGAGGCTGGGCTGTTCATCAAGAGTCGTGCTGTTTCTAATCAGTTGCTCTCAGCGGGTGATCTTGGCCCATTTGCCGGTATTGCTAGTCGTCTGGGCATTTGGAGTCGGGTGGATTCCCAATGTCTTCAGCGTAAATCAGCGGTCGGTTCTGTCTTAGGCTGCCAGGAGTGGATCCCTTCTCGCGGTCTTAGCGGTTACACTGTCGGTCCTGATCTGCATGATGCTCAATTCACAGGTCAGTAGTTGTCGCATGTATACATTGCAGATTCTCGACGCCGGCCAGACCTTTTTGCACACCCTTGGTGATCAATCGATCTCTCTTGGGGCAGCAGACCATGCAAACGTTCGCCTTAGCGACACGGGTGTTGCGCCTATTCACGCGCGGTTGACTCCGCATTCTCAAGGTCTTTGTCTTTCGGCTGAGACAGGTGCTGAGGTGCTCGTCAACGGTTCTCCTGTTGTCGATGCGGAGCTGCAGCTGGGCGACCGCATTGAGCTTGGCAGAACATTGATGATTGTCGGGCGCGCCGTGGCGCGTGCAGCAGATCAGGAAGACGTTGCAGTGAGTGCTAGTTCGCGCACTCCACGACCTCGTCGGCAGACTGCTCCTAAGAGCAAGGTGTTGCCGATAATGGGAGTAGTTGTCTTGCTTGGCGGCTTTGTGTTCATGGCGATGCAGAGCGATGACTCTGGCTACGTGCGTGGTCGCATTGGCGATGTGAGGTCCTATGCGACCGCCGGTAAATATAAGGAAGCCCGCACGGAGATCGCTGCTTTGCGACGCGAGTGGT
Organism: Planctomycetota bacterium; assembly: GCA_965662465.1. GTDB lineage: Bacteria > Planctomycetota > UBA1135 > UBA1135 > UBA2386. The sequence continues at coordinate 178,911 of CBFIIO010000003.1, forward strand.
TGGGGGCTGAAGATGATCGTTTGACCCGCCTTGATACGGCCGAGGCTGCGATCCAAAAGTCCGAGTCGGTGCACGCTGACTTGAAGGACCAGGTCTTGGATCCGAATAACATTCGTACCTATGCCGAGTGGTCGATTGAGCTGCAAGAGCTAGAGGCTGCTGGTAGCGTTGATCAAAAAGTTGCCGCCCGAAAGTTGCGCTCGCGGCTGCGCGAGACCATTCGTCTGCGCGATGAGGAAGTCACGAAGATTGCGATTGCGGCAAATGCAAAGGTCCGCGCTAGCCGTGTTGACTCAACCCCGGCTAGCGTCGCGGATCGAACCTCAGATATACCTGTCAGGGCAAAGACCCCAAGCAGTAGCAGTCAGCCCTTGGGCGCAGTTGTTACAGGATCAGTATCAGTCGTTGGCGATCCTGCGGTCGATGTCGAGCCTGTTGCGAGAGAAGATGTCGAGGCATTCTGTAATGATGGCCGCTTCGTTCAGGCTATTGCTCTTGTGCAGGCTGGCTTTGACCAAGCCTCGAGCCCTGCAGCGGTTGAGTCTTTGCAGGCCATAGAACAATCTATTCGTGAGCGCGCAACAGCCGCCATGAAGGCCTTGCTTGATGATGTCAGCAAGTCCGAAGCCGAAGGTCGCTTACCGGATGCTGTCACGCTTCTGCAGAACGGCCAATACAATTTCCCATCGGGTGCAGCTTTCAGCTCTCTTGCTTTGGAACTGCAACGTCTGCAAGAGAAGCTGCGCGCGGTCGAGCTAGCGGCTGAGTCTTCTGCCGCTAGCACTCCGGCTGGCAAGGGTGTCGACCAGTCTACTCGCCTTCAGACTCTTGAGAGCCTGCGTAGTCATATGGCGGCAGTTCGTACCGCGGAAGATAACGGAGATTTTGCCCAGAAGGCAGTGCTGCTACGAGCAGCTGCGGATGGTGTCCGTTCGCGCGATGCCGAATTTGCTGATCGATTGGCGCGTCAAGCGGACGAATCAGAGCAGTTAGCTAGCTGGAATGATGCGGTTGTCGCAGCGGTTCAGAATGGCCTTGATCTGGTTGTCGAAGATCGTCGCGGTCGAGAAATGCAACTCGTGCGCGTTGAAGGACGCCGAATCATTCGTCGATCGGTTGATGGCGATTCGCCGATTGAATGGCACGATGCGGGTTCGCAGTCGATGATTGCGCTCGCAAAGCGCATCAAGGTGTCTATTCCAGTTACGCTTGGCCTAGCTGCATTGCTCTACAAGAATGGTGATGCAGGCGATGCAGAGTCAGTTCTGGCAAGCATCGCGAGTAAAGACCAAGAGTTGCAGTCGAGCATCGATGCCGTATTGGCGCGTGGTCGCGGTGAGGCAGGTCGCGGTCATAGCTATGTCCTTCAACAAGGCGAATTTGTTTCGTTGCGTCAAATTGAGCTAGAGCAGCGCAGCAGGAAGTTGCTGGCGAAACTAGACTCGGTGATGCGGCAGAAGAAGGCTGGTGCCCGGGATGAGTTCGTTGCCAAAACTATCGCTGCTGGCGTCCTTGAATCGGAGGCCTTGGGATTCGCCATGCGCCGGCAGTTTCAGAAGGTCTTGGATCGCGTCGAAGGCAGTAGCGTGCGAAAGCAAGTCGACAAGATGGTTGCTGAGCGCGATCGCCTTGATGCGGCTCGGACGTATGCAAAGGATCTAATCTTTGATCAGGTCACCTACTTCTATCCCTACAAGCCACCGGCGGTTTCTGGCGAAAAACATGCGGAATACACGCGTGTTCAGGCGGATGTAAATGAGCGAGTTGCTGCGCTTCGGGCGATTTGGAATAAGTCGTCTTTGAAATTCAGCGTGCCAAAGCAATTGTCATCTGACTTGTCCCAATCCGAATGGTTGGCTACGCAGCTTTCTAAACTTGGCGCCTTGCCCGAAGGCGAGTCCATTGCCTCAGTGCTGGCACCAATGACGTGGGCTCGTGCACTTCAACCCGGTGAAGCCATCACGGTGAAGAGCTTCTGCCTAACGCCTCAAGAGCGCAGACAGCGCGCCGAGTGGCGCCGAGTTGAGGCCTTCAATGTCGCCACTAAGGATGAGGTCTCGGTGGCTGTGCGCACATTGTTGAAGATCACCAACGAATACCGAGCGATGTTTGGCCACCGCCCGTTAGCTGGCGTCAAGACTGCCTGCGCTGGTTCACAGGGGCATGCAGACGAGATGTCTAGCCTAGGTTACTTCTCGCACATGTCTCCAGTGGAGGGGCGGCGCACACCCGGCGAGCGAATGCGTTTGGCTGGCTATACCAGTGGAGTTAGTGAGAACATTGCAATGACTGGTGGGGCACAGGGATCTCACAATGCTTGGTGCACCTCCTCCGGTCACCACCGCAACCTGCTAATGGCTAGTCACCGAGAGATCGGCATTGGTGCTAATGGTCGCTACTGGGTGCAGAACTTCGGCTCTGGCGAGGTCCATAAGGAGCACCCTGTTTGGCCGTCGCTCAAGTCCGAGTAGAAACTCATCACGATGATGATCTGCTTGTAGGTCGTCATCACTGCTGAGCCGCTTAGTTGCCTCTTAGTAGCGGTGGCTTGATCTCAATCACAGCTATCGATCGGGCTTGCGACTGGTCGAATTAGCGCAATTTGCAGCGATTTAGTAGTTCGCGTGCGGCGGCGGTTGCTACTTGCTTGCCGGTAGCAACTCGTTGTTCTGCAGCTGCGAATTCTTGCTTGGCATTGGGCGAAGCCAATAGCTCGTCTAGAAGGGCTTCGCGTACTGTGCGATGCAACCAGTCAACTGCCTGGCGCGTACGGCGGTTACTAAGCTCGCCGCTTTGTCGGCGGCGATCAATGTCATGTTCGATGCTCTGCCAAAGTTCGGAAATCCCCATGTTCTCGGTCGAGGATCCTAAGTGTACGCCAGGAGGGTCTTGGTGGCCTGAATGCAGCACGCGCATTGCCAGCATGCATTGTTGTGCTGTGCGATTGGCTGCCGGCAGTAGATCTCCATCTGCTTTGTGAACCAATACTCCGTCGGCTAGCTCCATGACACCACGCTTAATGCCTTGCAGTTCGTCGCCAGCTGCTGGTGACAGCATTACTAGAAAGAAGTCGACCATGCCGTGCACGGCAAACTCGGACTGACCTGTTCCTATGGTCTCTACCAAGATGACGTCGTTACCTGCAGCTTCGCACAGGATCATAGCTTCTTGGGTGCGGCCGGCGACGCCACCGAGTGTACCGCCTCCGGGTGAGGGCCGAATGAACGCGTTGCGATGGCGGCTGAGCTCATCCATGCGTGTCTTGTCACCGAGAATGCTACCGCCAGTAACTGATGAGCTCGGATCGACTGCCAATACCGCAAGCTTTTTACCGGCTGCGCACAATTGCATGCCGAGTGTCTCGATCAGTGTGCTTTTTCCGACGCCGGGTGCCCCAGTGATGCCAATCCTTATCGCATGGCCACTGTCAGGCAGTAGTTGGCTTAAAAGCTGTTCCGCTTCGACAGTATCTTCCTGACGACGGCTTTCGATTAGCGTGATTGCTCGGGCGAGGGCCGAGCGATCGCCGCTGCGGATAGGATCGACTAGATCATTGCAGGATGCCACAGCGTCAAGCTATTGCGTAGCGGTCTTAGCCGCCAGTGATTGCCGTCGTAGGAATACGACTACTGCGCTTCAAGGATGCTTAGCAGCTTGATTGCCGCAGTGGGAATAACCGTTCCAGGACCGAATACGGCAGTTACTCCTGCTGCCTCAAGGGCTGGCTTGTCCTGCTCCGGAATGACTCCACCGGTCACGACAAGGATGTCAGGGCGACCGTATTGTTTCAGTAGCTGAATCAATTCGGGCACTAAAGTTTTGTGGCTGCCAGCCAAGGTGCTTATGCCGCAGATGTGCACGTCGTTTTCGATGGCTTGGCGGGCAACTTCATCGGGGGTTTGGAAGAGCGGCCCAATGTCTACATCGAATCCCATGTCTGCAAACGCGCTTGCGATGACGCGTGCTCCGCGGTCATGGCCATCTTGGCCCATTTTTGCGACCAGCATGCGCGGTCTACGTCCGGTGCTTTCGAGGAACGCCTTGCTGCGTTCTTGGGCTAGGGTGAGATCGGCCATAGATTTGCCAGCCGCAGCATACACTCCGGCAACTGTTTTGGGGTTCGCAGTATGGCGACCAAAGACAGCCTCCATTGCGTCGGAGACTTCGCCAACGGTTGCGCCTTTTTCGACAGCATCCACTGCGAGAGCTAAGAGGTTGCCGTCCCCTTTCGCACCTTCTGTGATGGCCTCGAGTGCTGCTTGGACCGCGCTGCTGTCTCGCTCATCACGAAGTTTTTTCAGTCGAGCGATCTGGGCTTCGCGAACCGACGTGTTGTCGATCGAGAGGATGTCGAGCGGATCTTCGTGGTCTGGCTGGTATTTGTTGACTCCGACAATGGTCTCTTTGCCTGCATCGATGGCTGCTTGGCGTCGCGATGCAGATTCTTCAATGCGAAGCTTTGGTAGACCGGCTTCGATCGCCTTGGTCATACCGCCCATGGATTCTACTTCTTGGATTAGTGTCCATGCCTTTTGCGCTAGCTCGTCGGTGAGTGCTTCGACGTAATGAGATCCAGCAAGTGGATCCGCGGTATGCGTGATGTTGCTCTCTTCTTGGAGGATCAGCTGGGTGTTGCGGGCGATTCGTGCTGAGAACTCTGTTGGCAGTGCAATTGCTTCATCTAGCGCATTGGTGTGCAGCGACTGCGTGCCTCCTAATACGCCCGCAAGTGCCTCGAGGCATGTGCGCACGATGTTGTTGTAGGGGTCTTGTGCTGCGAGCGACCATCCCGAAGTTTGGCAATGTGTGCGCAGTGCTAGCGACTTTGGATTTTTGGCACCGAAGGCGTGAACAATCTTTGCCCAGAGAATGCGGGCAGCGCGAAGCTTGGCGATCTCCGTGAAGAAGTTCATGCCGAGCGCAAAGAAGAACGACATTCGTCCGGCTAGCCGATCGACATCCAGGCCAGCGGCTACACCAGTCCGTAGATACTCCAGCCCGTCGGCCAGCGTGTACGCGAGTTCGATATCTGCTGAGGCACCGGCTTCATGAATGTGGTAGCCGCTGACTGAGATCGTGTTGAACTTCGGCATGTGTTCGCCACACCAACCAAAGATGTCGCGGACGATACGCATGCTTGGAGCAGGCGGATAGATGTAGGTGTTCCGGACCATGAACTCCTTAAGGATGTCATTTTGAATGGTTCCGGTTAGTTGTTCAGTGCTGACTCCCTGCTCTTTAGCGGCGGCGATGTAGAGCGCCAGGATCGGAATGACTGCGCCATTCATGGTCATCGAGACCGATACCTTGTCGAGCGGAATGCCATCGAACAGGATCCGCATATCAGCAATCGAGTCGATTGCTACCCCAGCCATTCCAACGTCACCAGCAACGCGTGGATGATCACTGTCGTAACCACGATGGGTTGCTAGGTCGAAGGCGACGCTTAGCCCCTGTTGGCCACTCTTGAGAACTTGGCGATAGAACGAGTTGGTCTTCTCAGCAGTCGAAAATCCCGCGTACTGCCGAATCGTCCAAGGACGTTTCGCATACATCGTGCTGTAGGGACCGCCGAGGAATGGTGCAGTGCCAGGAAGCCCTCCCGAATGCGCGCGTGGTTCGTCACCATAGATGACGTTGTGCTCTATGCCCTCGTGGCTACTCCATGGCTTCATGGAGTCGTTAATCGAGGTGCGAGCATCGGCGGGCGGCTTCGCGAACTCGTCGAAACCGTAGGACAGCTTGGTGAAGTCAGGATTCATCGGGCCATACCAATCTAACCGCATTGGCCTCCGCAACCACATGGGATCGTTGTTGGTTGGTCACCAGTAAGGCAATGTGGGTGACCAATTGTGGTTTATAAGCGGTGCAGCAAGAGCGAACTGGTGCGGAACCAGGCCTTGCCTTCGAGCGCACGGAGCTCTATGCGTAATTCGATATTGCTGCGAAACTCCTTGACCTCGAAGTCACAGGATAACTCGGTCCATTTATTGCTACCGAGCAGATTTGTACTTTGGCTGTCGTCAGCCAGGATACGGATGCCGCCCTCGTTGCCTGGAGGTGATTCGACATCTTCGCTCCGCACGACCGCAGTCATCCGGTATTTGCCGCTCGTGAGCATGACAGATGTGCGGTAGGCGCCGCGCCGTTCTTTGTCCCCATTTGGCCTGCAGCTGATATATAAGCTAGATGATCCCGCGAAGGATCGTTTCTTCAATGTGATACCGCTGGTTTCACCTGCGGCATTCCAGTCATCGAGTTTGATCGGCTTATTGCTCGTGAAGACTAGGGGCTCCGGTTCAGGTGCTCGAACTTGCTGCTTTAGATGGCGGTACCGCTCGCGCACCCTGGCAGTCAAGCTACGCACGGCTTCACTGTGCTCCCGAGCCTTGTCTGAATCGATTTGCTTCAGTGCTCTTTGGATCTTGGCAGCACGCACTTTGATCTTCTTTTCAAGAGCCCTGCTTTGCAGCAATGGCAGCAGGGCTGTCAGTCGGTCGCGGTAGAGCTCGCGCCATTTTGGATGTTGTTGGACGGATTTGGCGACGATCGCAGATGGGTGTTGGAGAATCGAAGCATCTGGACTGCTGAACAACTGGTCCATGCCGTGTGGGAAAAACAGCGATCCTCCGAGATCTTTCGAACACCACAGGCGGAAGTTGTTGCGGTTTTGGCTGTAGCCATCCCAGTGACCGAGCATTGCTTCCAGTGCCATGAAGTCTATGAAAGAATCGATGTCGATCAGGCTGGCTAGTTTCGCCGTGTGCTTGGGGTTGAAGTGTGAACAGGCATCCACCAATTGCCTGAGGTCACGATGGTCGTCAGGCCCTGTGCCGCTGTCCTTATCTAAGTCCCGATTGATGTCTTGGCAAAACCCGCCGTCATAGAGGTTGCCGTTGGTTGAGCCGACTGTGCGTAGCAGGAACCGTTTGTCGAACGATTCGCGAAATACGTAGAGTCCTAAAAGCTCGCCGTCGAGCATAACGCTGGCATGCGCAACGCGGGGAGCAGGGTAGCCCGCAGCGGTGAACACCTCATATCCGAGCCATTCGCTTAAACGTGATTCGTCTTGCGCGCCGTTGTTGAGGTGGAATCGTTTGAGCCCGTGGAATCGTTTCTCGCCGCCAAATTTGCCGAGGTTGATCGTGAATCCTGGGCGATCATCGATCTCGCGAAAGCTTCCGGCGGCACCCTTGAGTTTGATTCCGATGTTTGGCCAGCGCTTTTTTCGGCCATCAATGAACAAGGTCGCGGCTACATACTCTCTTGGCTTGTGGCGCAAGCTCTCGCGGTTTTCCGGATCGAGTTGGATCTCGACTTTTAAAATAGGAGCGCTGGCAAAGAACTTCCTCGCGGGGTCATTCGCCGCAGCAAGTTTCTGTTGCGCCCCAAGTGTGCCAATCGCGATTGCGATGATTGCACTTAGGAAGATGTAGACACGAATTAATGGCAAGAGAAATGCCTCGTAGATGGCGAGTGGCTATTGAAGCATCATAGTGCTTATCGCTTGCGACATCCGAAATCTCGTCATCACGTCACTCCATTTCAGATCCAGGGGCAGTCCGAGCTTTTATAAAAGCTTGTTCGGGTTCATTTGTCCCTGCGGCCAGAATCGCTGAGACCGCGGAGCGCAGCTCGCGGCTGCCGTGGGTGTTGAGAGTGGCGAGTTTGGTCGCAGCACCAAGGCCTCGCCACCACGCTTGCTCGTCACGCGGGGGCGCGCGATCGGTGACGAGAGCGTCCGCACAGGCTTCTTCATTGAGGCTACCGAGCGCGCGGCAAGGCATCGGCCTGTCTTGATGAACCGAGCAAGCGTCGTCGATAAGCAGTGGGCAAGCGTGCCCTACCAAGGATTCCCATGGTAATTCGCTAAGCTGCGCTTGCTCTCTCAGAACACGTTCCACTAACTCGGGTTGCGATTGTAATGCCTCTGCCAGTCGAGTCGCTTCGGGATAAGTGACGCCGACAGGGTATTTGCAGCAGTGGCTGCAGCCTAAACGGCATGCCAGCTGGCCAAGGTGGTCCGTTTCGTCCAGCAATGGTTGCACGGCTTGGTGCACAGCTGTGGCTTGATCTGAAGGTGATAGCGCAGGGTCTCGAAGGGCATGGCTCGCCACTTCTAGACCGCGATAAAACTCAGCTTGGTTGGTCGACATGGCAGCAAGTAGCTTGTGGAGTTGGACGCGAGTTTCGATCTTAGCTGCAGTGGCGTTAGTCTGGGCGTATGGATTACTTCAAAGCCTCACTAGATCGTCATCGTGAGACAAAAGGCAAGATCGAGGTTAGCTCTCGCATGCGGCTTGAGTCTGTTGAGGACTTGAGCTTGGCATATACACCTGGAGTTGCGCGACCATGCGAGGAGATTGCGCGCGACCCATTGTCTGCTTGGGATCTGACGTGGAAGGGGCGGACAGTCGCCGTTGTCTCTGATGGTTCAGCAGTCCTGGGCCTGGGTAATCTAGGGGGCATGGCGTCGCTACCGGTGATGGAAGGTAAGGCAGCTTTGTTTAGTGAGTTCGGGGGTGTCGATGCGGTACCTATTGTTTTGGCGACGCAAGATGAGGACGAGATCATTCAGACCGTGCGTGCGATTGCCCCGACTTTCGGTGGTATCAATCTTGAAGACATCTCTGCGCCACGTTGTTTTCGAATTGAAGAGTCCTTGCAAGATCTTGGAATTCCAGTTTTGCACGATGATCAGCACGGCACCGCCATCGTGTTGCTTGCCGCGCTTATTAACGCAACTCGCATCACCGGCGTAGCATTGTCAAACTTGTCGGTCGTCATCAATGGTGCTGGTGCTGCTGGCCGGGCGATTGCGGCTTTGTTGTGTTGTCAGTCAACTGATGATCGTTGCATTCCAGTTGGCAAGGTGCGCATTTGTGATTCCAAGGGGATCATCTCGCCGTCGCGTGGTGATCTCGATGTATACAAGCGAGATCTAGCCCAGTGGACTAATCCTGATGATGAGCAAGGAAGCATGCGTGACGCACTGCGCGGAGCGCATGTGTTCATTGGCGTTAGTAAAGGCAATCTGCTTAATGGCGATGATATACGGTCGATGGCTGATGACCCGATCGTCTTGGCTATGGCTAACCCAACGCCGGAAATCATGCCTGATGAAGCTGAAGCTGCCGGTGCGCGCATCATTGGAACTGGTCGAAGTGACTTCCCTAACCAGGTCAACAATGTTCTCGCGTTTCCAGGGTTGTTCCGCGGAGCTCTAGAGGCGCGTGCAACAAAGTTCAGTGCGGCAATGAAGTTCGCGGCAATTGAAGCGATTGCCGATGCTACTGGCGAACTGTCACCTAGGCGTATTTTGCCGCCGGTGTTTGACCGTTCCGTCGCCGTTGCGGTGGCTGACCGGGTTGCTGCGGCCGCGCGTGACTCTGGCGCCTGCCTCTAGCGCATGCCTCTAGCAGCGGTGCCGTAGATAGCTACACGCGCCGCGAAAGCTACTTACCGATCAGGCTATAGATATCAGCGCTAGGCCATAAAATCTTCATGGCCAATAGCAAGCCGATCGTGGTGACGGCGCAGATCGCGAACACAATCGAGTCGGCAGTCAGGCGCGCTAAAATTGCTTTTTGCGAGTTGTTAGCGCCCTTTCGGCTTCGACCAAGTCGGATGGGGGTAACGCTTGGATAGTCGAGTTCGTCATCATCACCATCGTCCTCTAACGGTGAGGCGTTGTTTGGCAGGATCAGTCGATCAAGTCGGTCGATCAGGGCGATGACGTCTTGAGGTCGATCCTCTGGACTCTTCGCCATCATCGATTCGACAATCAGTTGGGCAAGTTGATATGGGACTTGGATGTCGCGTTCTAGCAGTGGCACAGGCTTCTGCTTGAGGTGACTGCGCATCATCTCTTGGCGGTTGCCGGTGAACGGTGGGCTGCCAGTCAATGCAGCATAGGCGGTGCAGCCAAGCGCATAGATGTCTGCGCGGCCATCGATCGTGTCGCGGCGTAATTGTTCTGGTGAAATGAAGGCGATGGTTCCTGCGTGAGCGCCACTTGCAGCCAAGCCTAGATCCGTCAATTTGGCTTGGCCACTGTCGGTCATTAGAATGTTGCCTGGCTTAACATCTCGATGCACCAACTTGGCGGCATGCGCAACTTTTAGCGCGAGAGCGATGTCTCTAATCATGCGGATGACTGCTTGCCAGGGCATGGGGCCATCACGACGAATCTTGCGGGTGAGGCTGCCACCCTCAATGAGTTCCATTGATAAGAAGTGCTGGCCCTCGCTCTCTCCAACATCGTAAATCTGCACTAAGCGCGGATCACGCAGTCCAGCGGCCAGTCGGGCTTCACGTAGGAATGAGGCGATTCGCTCTTCGTGATCTTGAGCTTCGTCGTCTTTCTTCAAGACCTTTAGAGCAACTTCTCGATGTAGCTGCACTTGTTCTGCGCGGTAAACAGTGCCGTAGCCACCTTCACCGAGGGTTTCGATGATCCTGTAACCGGCTATGGCGCTCTGCGTGCTTGGGTTGTCTGACTGCGAGATGTTGCGGTCGGCTACATCGTCGTGGATTGCATCTCGCTTGGTTGGCCGTCCTGATGTCGATGGCGGCTTCGTAGCCGTTTTATCTTGAGGCTTTGCTGTGAGTTGCTCGGCAGTCTGCGGCAGTGCTTTTGGCTTGCGCTTCGCAGTGTCGGTTGCTGCTGGGGCTTTGGTTTGTAGCTTGTCTTCAGTGGCGTCGAATGTTGCGAGTGCAATACCTAGATGGCAACTGTCACCTGGATGTAGTTCGCAATGCTCGACGCGCTCCCCTTTCGAGGTAATGCCATGGGTTGAGCGCAGGTCGTTAATGACAATTTTGCCGTTAGTGAAGACTGCGACACAGTGTTCGCGGGAGATACTTTTATCTTGAAGGCTGATGCCGCATGTCGACGAGCGACCAATGGTCACCAGCTCATCTGCGGCGAGCGCAAAGCGCTTGTTTTGGCCGCTGATCTTGATCTTGAGGACCGCTTTCCTGGGCGCAGATTTATCGCTGTCACCTTTCATGTCATTCAATTTGGTTGATTGGCAGTATTTCGAACTGCGGTACGCAACCTAGGAAAGTAGCGCAGGAGGACCCACTTGCCTACTCAATAGGTTCATGACTTAGGGGCTGGTCGCTGAGTCTAAAGCCAATCCCTGGCCGGCAGACGAACTCTATGAAAGGGGATTTAGGCGGATGTTGCATTATCAGGTGCAATACCGGGAGCGGATGGCTGCCGTTAGTCCTCGGGTTGCGTTAGTCTGAGCGCCATGACAAGACCGTTTCCAATGTTGCCATGTCTGCTCATGGCCACAGTCGCATGCGTGTTCTCAGGCAGTGCATTGGCCCAGCAAACTGAGAAATCAGGACCTGTTTTTGAAGATGGCCAAGCACAGATTGTCGATGCATTCCGGAGTCCACGTGACTGGATCACTCATTGGCTTTGGGTTGAGACAGACTTTGATACTGATGGCGACGGTAAGAAAGACCGTATGCATGTCGACGTAACGCGTCAGAAGCAGACGGAGACAGAAGGCCTGAAGGTTCCGGTGGTCTACGAAACGAGCCCCTACTTCTCAGGGATTGGTTCCTCAAATACGGATTACTTTTGGAACTGTGAGCACGAGATTGGCGCTACCCCGTCGCCTCGTGCTCAGATGCCCGAGATCAAGTTCCGTTCGAAGGCCGGCATGATTGTTCGGCAAGATTTCTTATCCAGGACGTGGGTGCCGCGTGGATTTGCAGTTGTGCACTCTTGCTCCCCGGGAACCGGATGGTCGCAGGGTTGTCCGTCGATTGGCGGAGACAATGAATCCTTCGCCCCCAAAGCCGTGATCGATTGGTTGAATGGCCGCGCCAAGGGCTACACGACTGTGGATGGCAACGAGGAAGTCAAAGCCAACTGGTGCACCGGTAAGGTTGGAATGATCGGCACTTCCTACAATGGGACCCTGCCACTTGCAGCAGCGACGACCGGTGTTGATGGCTTGGAAGCGATTGTGCCGATTGCTCCAAATACATCCTACTACCACTACTACCGCAGCAATGGCTTAGTGCGCAGTCCAGGTGGTTACCTTGGCGAAGATGTTGACGTGTTGTTCGACTTCATCCATAGCGGTCATCCAGACAAGCGTGACTACTGCAACAAGAACATGCGCGACGAGGTTCTCGCCGCAAACTCAGATCGCATTACTGGCGACTACAATGACTTTTGGGCCGGACGTGACTACATCCACGATCTTGGACCGATGAAGGCGGCAACACTGATGGCACACGCATTCAATGATTGGAATGTGATGCCTGAGCACAGCACGCGGATCTATGCGGCGTTGAAGCAAAAGGGACTTCCATGCATGGCTTTCTTCCATCAAGGTGGTCATGGTGGTCCTCCGCCACTTCCAATGATCAACAAGTGGTTCTCTCGCTTCTTGTATGGAGTCGATAACGATGTGCTAGAGGGGCCAAGATCATGGATTGTTCGTGAAGGCGACAGCATGCGCTCGCCGACCGCATATCCGGAGTATCCACACCCCGAGGCGAAGTCGGTGACGATGTTTCCTGTGAGCAAAGGCAAGCGAAGCGGCGTGCTTTCGCAGAGAGGCGCTGGTAGTGGCATTTTGACCGTCAGCGATGATTGGAACATTGCTGGCAAGGATCACGCCCTTGCTGAGCAATCCGAGCATCGTCTGCTATTCCAGAGTGGTGAGCTCAAGGAGCCACTGCACTTGTCCGGCACGTCCAAGCTGAAGATCCGCGTGGCAGCTGATAAGCCGGCAGTCAATCTAACGGTGTGGGTCGTGTCGTTGCCGTGGAAGCCTTCGCGTCGCATTACCGACAACATCATCACGCGCGGCTGGGCAGATCCTCAGAACCATTCGTCGCAGACCAAGGGCGAGCCGCTGAAGTCGGGCCAGTTCTATGACCTTGAGTTTGACCTACAGCCAGATGATCAGGTGATTCCTGTCGGGCAACGTATTGGCCTAATGATCTTCTCCAGTGATAAGGAGTTCACACTGCGCCCTGAGCCTGGAACGAAGCTCAGTGTGGACTTGGCTGGGACGTCGCTGACGTTACCTGTAGTCGGAGGCAAGCCCTCCTTCGGCAGGTAGCATCGCGTTCGGCGGGCTCGCTACATATTACGGCGATACTGCCCGCCGACCTGATAAAGCGACTGCGACATCTGCCCAAGAGAGCAGTATTTCGCGGCATTCATCAGTCCGGCAAAGACGTTGCCGTTGGCAAGCGCGGCAGTAGTCAGGTCGTTGATCGCTGCTTCAGCAGTTGACTCACTGGCCTTTTGGTAGTTCTTAAGGTCGTCGATCTGCGACTGCTTTTCACCATCCGTCGAGCGCATTACTTCGTGAATGACTTGGATGGGGGAGCCGTCCTTGCCGAGGAACGTATTGACGCCAATGATCGCTAGCTCGCCCGAGGCTTTCTTGCCTTCGTAGTGCATTGATTCATCTTGGATCTTGGAGCGTTGATACATGGTCTCCATGGCCCCGAGTACTCCGCCACGTTCGCTAATTCGCTCGAACTCTCGGTAGACGGCTTCTTCGACGAGGTTGGTGAGTTCCTCGATGATGAAGGAGCCTTGCAGCGGGTTCTCGTTCTTTGAGAGGCCGTTTTCCTTGTTGATGATCAACTGGATCGCCATGGCGCGGCGCACGGATTCTTCGGTTGGCGTGGTGATCGCTTCGTCGTAGGCGTTCGTGTGCAGCGAGTTGCAGTTGTCGTAGATTGCGTACAGAGCCTGAAGGGTCGTCCTGATGTCGTTGAAGTCGATCTCTTGCGCATGCAGTGAGCGGCCAGACGTCTGGATGTGATACTTCAGCATCTGGCTGCGCTCATTGCCGCCATACTTCTGTTTGATGGCTTTTGCCCAGATGCGGCGGGCGACGCGGCCTATGACTGCGTATTCAGGATCAGTGCCATTAGAGAAGAAGAAGCTGAGGTTGGGTGCGAAGTCGTCGATCTTCAGCCCACGTGACAGGTAGTACTCCACGTAGGTGAAGCCATTGCTGAGCGTGAATGCGAGCTGGGTGATCGGATTGGCTCCGGCTTCTGCGATATGATAGCCAGAGATGGAAACGGAGTAGAAATTGCGCACTCCGTTCTCGGTGAAGAACTGCTGCACATCGCCCATCATTCGCAGAGCAAATTCTGTCGAGAAGATGCAGGTGTTTTGCGCTTGGTCTTCTTTCAGGATGTCGGCTTGCACCGTGCCGCGAACGGTTGCGAGTGTGCGCTCGGATATTTCGGCGTAGACGTCAGCTGGGACAACCATGTCGCCAGTGACACCCAGCAGTAGTGTGCCGAGCCCGTCGTGGCCAATCGGAAGTTCGTCACGGTAAGTGGGGCGAGGCAGCCCCTTGGCCGCGAAGATCGAGTCGATCTTTTGATTGGCTTCTTCGACCTTGTCGTTCTTGGCCAGCCACAGCTCGCATTGTTGGTCAATCGCCGCGTTCAGGAAGAACGCCAAGAGCATCGGGGCAGGGCCATTGATCGTCATCGAGACCGATGTCGCTGCTGCGCACAGGTCAAAGCCTGAATAGAGCCGTTTGGCGTCATCGAGCGTGCAGATGGATACTCCCGCGTTACCAACCTTGCCAAGAATGTCCGGGCGCAGGTCCGGGTCTTCACCGTAAAGGGTGACGCTGTCAAAGGCAGTTGATAGCCGTTTGAACTGTTGGCCAAAAGACAGGTAGTGGAAACGCTTATTGGTGCGCTCCGGCCCGCCCTCGCCAGCAAACATGCGCGTTGGGTCTTCGCCCGCCCGCTTGAATGGATATACGCCGGCTGTGAAGGGGAATTTGCCTGGCACGTTCTCACTCAGCAACCAGCGCAGGCGATCGCCATGGCTTTGGTAGCGCGGCATGGCAACCTTTGGGACCTTGATGCCTGAAAGTGAGACGGTGTAGTTCTGGACCTTGACCTCGCGCTTGCGGACCTCGAACACCGAGTGCTCCGCGGTCAGTGCTTCACAGGTCTGATCCCAGTTATCGAGCGCCGTTTTGCATTCTGGTGCTAGCTGCTGCGTGATCAGGTCGCGTTGTTCTTGCAGTGCTGAACGTGCTTCTTTTGCCGACGTAGGTAGTGCCTCTTCGGCGGCTGCAAGCACGTAGCAACGTTCTGCCAGCGCAGATTGTTCATCTACCCAGGCGTTGTATTTGCGGTTGTTCTCGACGATCTCGGCAAGATAGCGAACCCGTTCACCTGGAATGACGTGCGTGTTGTCGGGCTCTCCTTCACGTAACTCGACAGAGCTATGGAAGTCGCCCTCGCGCAACGAATTCAACTTGTTGGCGATAGCTCGGTATAGGCGGTTGGTTCCGGGGTCGGCAAACGTTGCGGCCATGGTGCCGAAGACCGGCATGGTCTCAGCATCTACGTCAAACGCCTTGCGGTTGCGTTGCACCTGCTTCTTGACATCACGGAGTGCATCTTTGGCGCCGCGACGATCAAACTTGTTGATCGCGACAAGGTCGGCGTAATCGAGCATGTCGATCTTCTCAAGTTGACTTACTGCGCCGAACTCGGGAGTCATGACATAGAGCGATGCGTCTGCGTATTCGATGATCTCGGTGTCGCTTTGGCCAATGCCACTGCTTTCTAGCAGGATGAGATCAAAGCCCGAAAGCTTCAGGACTGCGAGTGCATCTTGCACCGACTCTGATAGTGCGACATTGGCGCGACGAGTTGCCATCGAACGCACAAAGACGCGATCATTGGCTGCTGCGTTCATGCGAATGCGGTCGCCAAGTAGTGCGCCGCCAGTCTTGCGTCGCGTCGGGTCGACGCAAAGCACTGCGATTCGGTGCTCGGGGAAGTCGATGAGGAAACGTCGCAATAGCTCGTCGATCAACGAACTCTTGCCGGCGCCGCCAGTGCCGGTAATGCCAAGCACTGGTGGGGTTGTCGTCAGTGCCGCCAAGCTCTTCTGCAGTTCTTCGCGATGATTTTCGGGGAAGGACTCGAGCGAAGTGATTGCGCACGCTACGTCCCGCAAATCATCCGATGGCAGTGCCGGAAGTGACGCGTCTTCGTGTGCGACTGGGAAGTCACTGCGTCGCAGCATGTCGTCGATCATGCCTTGGAGGCCCATCGAGCGGCCGTCGTCGGGCGAGTAGATTCGCGCGACGCCGTAGTCGTGAAGTGCTTGGATTTCTTCCGGGAGAATTACGCCACCGCCGCCGCCGAACAGTTTCACGTGGCTAGCGCCACGTTCGGCCAGCATGTCATGCATGTAGCGGAAGAACTCGTTGTGGCCGCCTTGGTATGAAGTGACCGCGATGCCTTGTGCGTCTTCTTGTATCGCCGCATCAACGATTTCTTGAACGGATCGATTGTGCCCCAGATGGATCACCTCGGCGCCCGAAGCTTGCGCGATACGTCGGAAGATGTGGATGGACGCGTCGTGGCCATCGAACAAGCTCGTCGCGGTTACGAGACGGATCTTGTTCTTCGCTGAAAAGGTGAGCGCACCATCAGCAGCGCCGCCTCCAGACGGGTCGTTGCAAGATTCAGAAGCAGCGGATGCCGTATTCGTCAAAGGGCGGCTCGTCAAAGAATGGGACAGGCCCTCATCCTACGGCATCAGGCTGGTCGAGGGCGGGACCAGTCGGGGGTTCAGCTGCTCTTTCGTGAGCTATGCGCTGTTCAGTTCAACCTGGGAGCAGGAACTCTCAGGCTGAACGCTAGAGATTAGCCCGCGGCTTCATCCTCTGCCGCAGCTTCTTCTGCAGACATCGGTGAGAAGTGCTGTGCGACAATCTTCCAGTCGTTATTCGGGCGGCTGAGAGCGAAGGTACATCGCCCATTTTGCTCATGGTTTCGACCCTCTGGGTCGACTTGGATTAGCTTCCAAGTGCCTACGGCGGTGCCGAATCGATCGTCGAAGATCTGGCAATCCATGTCCTTCAGTTCCATCTTCAGCGTTTCCAGATACCGGAACTCTTGGTCTAAAACTTCCTCGTATGCACCCCAGCCGCGGTCACGCCGGCCAGATGCGTCGAGGTTATGGAACCTTTTGTCCGTCCAGAAATGCGAGCGGAAGGTCTTGAGGTCTCTACTGTTAAACGCCTGCCGCATGCTGCGGAAGAAGTCGTCCAGTTCCTTCAGGCTTTCTACACTCATTAGTCTATTATTGGAGGTAGTTTAGGCAATGTGGCGCCGCCAATCCCGATGGGGAACTGACTTCGAGCCTTTGATTGCCCTCCCTATGCCTCGCGCTGATTACCGCTCAATTGTGTCCGCTCAATCTTTCGGCCGAGCGATGTGTCGATAGAGGGCTTCCTTGCCCTTCTCGTAAACCACCTTTCCGTTCACCAGTGAGGTGATGACGAAAGTACTATAGTGCAGCGGATCGCCATCTAGAATCAAGATGTCGGCATCCTTGCCTTCTTCGATTGAGCCGACGCGGTCACTAATGCCCATGATCTCGGCCGCGTCTAAGGTTATTGATCGCAGGGCCTTGCGGTTGTCTAGGCCACCCCGGATAGCGTAGGCAACGTCGACGTTTGGAGTGTTCAGGTCTTGGCCAAGAATGCCATTTGTGCCAACACCACTGCCTCCAAACCTGCCGCTAGGGCAGGTGACCGCAACGGGCACTCCAACCTTGGCCAGGATTGCAGCCGTGGCAATGTTGGTTCCGGTGCGATCTGGGTCTTTCGGGTCAGCTGCCGAGCGGGTGCGCGGGCTGATGATCACGCTTGAGTCTGTGGCGGCAATTTCGTCTGGAATGAGCCAGGCGCTCATCGGCTTCTGGATCACGACGCCCTTGCCAAATAGGTCAGCAATTTCGCAGGCTTCGCGGATCGAGGCGACGTCAGACGAGCTGCCAGCGCCTCCCATCATGGCGCGGAACATATTGCTGCGGCCACCGCCCATCGCAACCCAGAGGCGCGACTTACCTTGCAGCACGCTGAGGATTTGCTCCGCGCCCTTGGGCTTGCTCGTCGGCTTTGCTGCTGGGTCTTTGGCTCGTGCGGCCGCGTCGCCTTCGAGGGCGTTCAAGTAGTCTTTGGCTGCCTTGACACTCTTCTCAAGGTTCTCGCGGTCTGTGCGCTTCAGCGGCACGGAGATGCCCACGACGGAGTTCTCTTTCAGCACCATCCCTTCGACATCGCCATACGCGAGCTTGATGATCGCGTTGCTACCACCAATTTTGCCGCGAGATGAAGTCGAGCCGACTAAGAATGAGGTGATCCCGGCGGCAAGCCCTTGCTTGATGTCGGGAGCGAACGGATTGACGGTGTCTTTGAATGGCCCGCGAAAGCCAGCTCCCATGCCGGAACCCTCTACGATGCAGAAGCCTGGACTGACTGTCTTGCCTTTGGCGTCGATGATCGTCGTGCCCTCAGGCAGCGATAGGTTGTGGCCGACCTTGTCGATCTTGTCGTCAGCGATCAGCACTGTTGCGCCAGTCAAGCGTTGGCCAGTGCCGATGTAGACATCGCCGCCGACAATCGCCGTGTAGCTCTTGGGTTCTTGCTTCTTCTCTTCCTTCTTGGGTTCTGGAGGAGCAGTTGGTCTGGCTTGAGGTCTAGCTTGACGGCCGCGGCGACCGCGACCCTGTGCAGGAAGGTCGAGGACACTCAGTAGTGCCAGCGAGAGGACGAACAGTGTAGGAGTCCGCATTGGAATAAGTTTGTTGGTGCGTTTGGTGTGCTTCGACAACGTTCTGTGAAGAACGAGCTAGTTCTTCTTTTCCACGCGATTGCCGCGCAGCCAAATCTGTTCGAGTGTTCCGGTTGGTGAGAGCGGGTCTCCGTTGAATATCAGCAGGTCGGCGTCCTTGCCGATTTCGAGCGTGCCTGTGCGCTTGTCGATGCCGAGTGCTTTTGCTGGGACCAGCGTGATCGCCTTGATAGCGGTCTCAGCAGGTAATCCAGCGCGCACAAGTTCCATCATGTTGAAGAAGATGTCGCGAACAGTGCGGGGGTCGTCGCCCAATGCGAAGCCAATCTCGATCCCGGCGTCATGCAGTTTTTTCGCTGGATGAATCAGATACTGCGTTTGCGGCATCGTTGTTAGGACCGGCGGCAGGAGCACGGAGCACTCCCATTTCTTCAGGTGGTCTATGACCAAGTCGATGGTGCCTGCAGTGGTGTCATGACGTTGCACTGCGACCATTCGCGGGAACTTCACGTCATCAGCAACGACCGATTGCCAATGCAGTAGGTCTGCTGCTGAATCGATTTGCAGGATTGCGCGCCGCTTACCTTGCAGCAGATCTGCAATGACCTCGACGTTTGGATCAACTGGCTTCTTCGGCGGTGCCTTGGCAGCTGCAGGTGGTTTGGCTGGCTGCTTCTTTTCACCTTCCTTTGGCTTTGGCTTCGGCTCTGGCTTTGGCGTCGGCTTCGGAGTTGGCTTTGGCGCAGGAGTCGGCTTTGGTGGCTCCTTGCCTTCCGCTGGCTTTGGCGTTGGCTTAGCCTCGGCTGGCTTCTTGCCTGGCGCTGGGGCTTCCGGTTTCTTTGCTGGCTCGGCTGGTGCGGCAGGCTTTGTCCGTTCCTCGACAACCTTCTTCGCCTTCTCGAAGGTTGCCTTGAGGAGTTGCTTGGCTGCTCCGCTGCGCTGCATGCCGATTTGCACGAACGCCTCGTCGTCAAGGGCCAGCTCGTCGCGCGTTTTGCCGGCAGGGTTGAGCACGGCG
Source organism: Planctomycetota bacterium (assembly GCA_965662465.1). GTDB lineage: Bacteria > Planctomycetota > UBA1135 > UBA1135 > UBA2386. Next base: position 198,556 of record CBFIIO010000003.1, read on the forward strand.
CCTAGGCCCGGGAAGCCACGGCCATCTGGATTCAGCGCGAGCGAAGTTACGCCAGTTTCCAGCAGTGATCTGAAGATCGGCTGTCGGATGTAGATGCCGTCAAATACCTTGGTCGCGGCCTTGTTGCTGGCGCTGCTTGAACCTCGACCCATGCTAGGCATGCGTCGTCCGCTGCGCCGACCACGCTGCGGCGTGTTGCTTGATCGTGATGGTGCTCTGAGACCAGCACGTGACCAAGCACTGACGAGACCAGGCATGATCGTCATGTCAGTCGCATCGATGATCTTGGCTCCGGCGGGTACGACAATGTCGTTGCCAATAGCCTCGATCTTACCGTTCTTAATGACGATCGTTCCGTTTTCGATAGCTTCGCCACTCACGGTATGAATGCGTGCGTTGGTGAAGGCGGTGGGCCGCGTGTTTCGAGCGGCTCTATCCTGAGCGGAGATTGTCGCGCACGTAAGTGCTGCCACAATCGAGAGGGTCAAAAGTCTATTCTTATTGCGCATGCTCATCGCACGTCTCCGAGTCGGTGAATCAATTGACCTTCGATGTAGACCTTCGAAGGAGGTTGACGCGGATCGAGTGGATCACCCGCGGTAACCAGGAAGTCGGCGTCTTTGCCGACGGTAAGCGAACCGACGCGGTCATCGAGACCGATCTGGCGCGCTGGAACTATAGTGAGTGCGGCGAGTGCCGCTTCATAGGGTAGGCCGAGACGCACGGCCATGGCGGCTTGGATCTGTAGCTCTTCAGCTGGGATCACTGGTGCGTCGGTGTTGATTGACATATTGGTGCAGCCGGCATCCCAGAACGCTTGGCACATGCCCTGCATCTCGCCGTAACGGCCAAGCTGGTACATGCGTGGACCAAGATTGAGCGGCGTCTCTTTCTTTGCCAGCGGTTCCGCCGCAACCCATCCGTCGAAAGAACCGTGGGAAAGAATCATGCGAACGGGGAATGTCTCTTGGAACATGCGCGCTGTAGCTAGGCAGTCACGCAAACCAGCAGTGTGGATGATGACTGGTACCTCAAGATCGAAGACCTTGCGCAGTTGTTCAAGTGCAGGCTGTTGTTCAGGCTTTGGTGCGTCGCCGGCTGCGTGATCACGCCATGCCTTCGCGTAGTCGCGGCCTTGTTCGAGCCGCTCGATGAGAAGCGCACTACTGCCCATCCGGGTTGTGCCGAGGTCGCCGCTGTTGCGCTCTGGATTGAACCCTTGGGCGACCTTCATCGCGCCGAGCTCTTTGATGACCATTGCCTCTAGCGTGCCGCCGCCGCGCATCTTTAGTAGCGTCCCAAATCCCGAGATGAAGGTGCCGCTACCGGGGATGAAAAGCGTTGTGGTGACGCCGCCAGCTGCGCATCGTTTGATCGCAAGTGTCGAAGGTTTGACGACGTCGAGGGTCCGCATTTGCGCGTTCAACGGCATGGTCATGTCGTTGATGTCGTTGCCGCCACCGCTGCTGACGTGATGATGTAAGTCAACGAATCCCGGCGATAGCCAGTTGTCACCGTGATCGACGATGAGTGCGTCTGGTGGAATGGCGGTTGTGTCGCTTGGCCCGACCGCAAGGATTCGGCCACCTTGCTCAAGTAAGACTGCTCCATCGATTGGTGGGGCGTCGGCCGGCAGCACACGCCGCGCAATATGGGCAGTAATCGGGAGCCTGCTGCTGGTTGAGCTGTTGCTAGTTGAGCCGCTGCTGGTTGAGCTGCTGCTGATTACTGAACTGCGGGCCTCACTGTGATTGATGATTGCGTGATTGCTGGCTGCGATTGCGTCACGATCTGTACCACTGACTTCCTGTGCTCGTGCTGACGCACTGGCAGCAGCCAGTGCGCATGACGCGATCAGTTTTGAAGTTGCAGTGAGAGGCACGTTCAGGGAGGGGCTTGTCGTTACCAGCCCGGGCGATTTGGGTCGCGCGTGTAGCAGATCGTTCCGTTGACAACGAGCTTGCGAACATGCGAGCGTGGGTCGATTGGGTCACCGTTCCAGATGCCAATATCAGCATCCTTGCCAACTTCGAGTGAGCCGACGCGGTGGTCAATGCCAACAAAGTGCGCTGCATTGATTGTTAGTGCGCGCAGCGCCCACTCGTGCGGCAGTCCCAGGCGAACTCCCATTGCCGCTTGCAGCGTCAGCTGCTCTTGGGCGACAACCGGTGAGTCTGTATTTACCCCAATACCGTCTCGACCAAGTCCGTAGACCTCTTCGCTCCAGCCGTGCTTGCCGCCGTTGGCGTAGTTCGCGAGTATGCCTTCCATCGCGCCTGTTTTGCGGTCGTAGTGATAGGCACGTGGACCACCAGCTACTGGCAATCCAGCTAGCAGTAAGTCTTCGCTCAGCCGGTAGCCGTCGAACGTGCCGTGCACGATGACTGTCCAGATACCGAGTTCCAAACGCAGTTCTTGCAGAGTCTGGAGGACTACTTGGTAGATCTGCGTGTGCACACTGAGTGGATACTCGTGGCGGAACAAGCCGCTGATCAACTCAAGCGTTGGATCATACTTAGGCTGCGGACCGTTACCGGATTCAAAGGCTAGGGTCTCTTCCCAGTATTTCTTGCCGTCGAGCAGTGTCATGCGGATGCCCTCGGACATGCCCATCATGCCGCTGCCTAGGTCACCAGCGCCACGCTCTGGGTTGCCGGCTTGCGCAATTTTGAGGCTGCCAGGAAAACGGACCAGAGCTTCTTCTGGTGTCTTGCCCCAGGTCTTCGTCAGGGTGCCGAAGCCGCCCATGTTCGAGCCAGAACCAGGAATGTATAAGACCGTTGAGACACCGCCCGCGCGGGCTGTCTTGATCTGATCGTGCTCCATGCTGATCAGGTCAAGGGTTCGGAACTCGGGGTTCGTAGGATTTACTGTGTCGTTAAGGTCGAAGCTTGGGCTTGCGATATGGCAGTGCAGTTCGACGATGCCAGGGATGATGGTGGAGTCTCCGCATTCGACTCTTTCATAACCTGACGGCACAGCGATTTCGGATGCCTTGCCAATTGCTTCGATCTTGCCGTTCTTTGTGATGACGACACCGTCAAAGATCGGCGGCGAGCTGATCGGAAGAATCTTCTGAGCAAAGAACGCGTAGCCGGGACTTGGTAGGCCGCGTGGTCCCCATTTGGCAACCTTATGACTAGCTTCGTCTTTTGGCGTTCGAGGATGCCACATCTTGAAAGCTGGTGCAGGAGGCCGCTTGACGTCCTTTTCAGGCGTGGTCTTTGGGTCCTGAGCTTGCTTGTCGGTTGCCGCTGGTTTGCTGGCAGCGGGCTTCATCAAAGCCGCAGCCTTTGGCGGACCTTCTGGTTGTTGCGCAACAACGGATAGGGGCAGGAACAACGAGGCGACGAGAGCCGCAGCTCCTTGGCGGAACGAAATCATTGCACTTCCTCGCGGTTGTCGAAGACGACTTTGCCGTTGCAGACGACGAGCAGAACGCGGTTCTGCGGTTCAAATGGGTTACCTGAGAACACGACCATGTCGGCATCCTTACCTTTCTCGAGCGAACCGATGCGGTCGTCGAGATGGAATGCCTGGGCCGGCCATAATGTCAGCGCCTTCAGCGCGTCCTGCGGGCTTAGGCCGTAGCGCACTGCGTAAGCAACGTGCAGCGGCAAGAACTGGGTGCCTTGGCAGTTACCTGTGCCAAAAAGGATTGGCATGCCATAGTCAGCGAACGTTCCAGCAACGTTGATCAGTTCGCCGTCATCTTCGACAACGACTTCTGGACCTACGATGATTGGTGGCTTGTGGCCAGACAACAGCGAAGAGTCGTCGAGGAGGTCTTCGCAGTCAGCAAGAGCGTAAGAGATCTCCTCTTTCTCTAGCAGATCAACGACATCCTTGATTGAAGGTGCTCGGTTGGTGCGAACAACAAGCGTTGCCTTGCCGGTAAGGACGGCACGCATCGGCTCGAGGTTCTGGTCGACCTTCGGAGCCTTTGGCTTGCCCTCTTCGCCTTCCTTCACTTTCTTTGCGGCACGCCGCCTTGGAGCTTCTGCAGGTTTCTTGCTGGTGCGTTTGCCGACTACATCCTGTGAGCCCATCGGGCCGAGGCTTAGCTTGCCGGTTAAGTTGTCGCCCTCGATCTTTGCTTCGAGTGAAGCCTCACCACCCATGCCGCTAAAGTCCATTTTGAGCAGGCCATTTTCAAAGGTCCCGCTGACTTCCTGTGGTGGTGGACCACCGCGGCCTCTCATGCCGATTGAGATGGTGCCAGTGACCGCCTTGCCCTTAAGCGTCAGATCAAGCTTGATCAGTAGTGTGAAGCCTTGCTGGATAGTTATCTCAGCCTCCCACGTCCCAGTTAGCGGATCGACCTTAGGCTTGTCGTCGACTTTTTCATCGGCGGCAGGCTTTGGCTCAGGCTTTGGTTGTTCAACCTTACCGTTCTTCCACTCGGCCACGGCCTTCTCATATTTGGCCCAGGCGTCAGCATACTTGCGACCACGATTGATCTGATCTGCGAGTGGTTTGATTGCATTGGGACCAATGGCGTCATGCACCATGCGTTGCCCTGCAATTGCTCGCAGCACCATGGTTTCTTGATCGGCAGCGCCGGTCTTGATCGCTGCTAGGCGGCCAGATGTTAGTCCGCCATCTTTGCCTGCTACCAACAAAGATGTGATGCCTTCTCGCAGGGCTGGCTCAAACATTGGGTCGTCAGCTTGCATGACTTCATGCAAGCGTTGCCCCGGGTTGCCACTAGGCACGCCTGTGCCTTCCCCGGCGAGTCCGAGATGAGAGAACACATCTACGAAGCCGGGTGTTGCAACCGCATCCTTGAGGTCGATCACCTCAGCGCCGTAAGGGATGGTTAGCTCTTCGCCGACGGCTTTGATGCGTCCGTTCTGCATCAAGATCACGCCATTACGAAGAACGCGACCGGTTCCATCAAGGACCCGGCCTGTGCGAATCGCTAATACTTGGCTGTCGGTCTTGCGAGCGAAGCGACGGTGGCCATCGATCCAGGTGGACTCAACCATTGAGCCAACAGCGAGAGGTGCGCCACTCAGAATTACGAAGTCGGCGTCTTTGCCGGCTTCTAGTGAGCCGACGCGATCGTCAACGCCAAGGATACGAGCGGCATCGATGCCAACTCCACGCAGTGCAGTTCCTGCTGGTAGGCCGTGGCGAACCGCGATTGCAACTGACATGAGGTAGTCGCGCAGCGGCACACCAGAAGCTGGACTAAGGCCAACGATGACGCCAGCAGCTGCAGCGATGGCAGGTGCGTCGAAGTGGGGCTTGGTCGACTTTTGCAGGCGGTCTTCGCCACCGGGCACCGACTTGCCGAACATTGCTGGCACCCGGAACGTTGCCGCAACCTTCTGGCTGGCAGCCGTTGCTGCAATCGGAGCTAACTCGCGTGGATCCTCAAGCACCATCTGGATGCCGAGTTCTTTTTGCAGCTGTAGCGCACGACGGATGTCATAGGTCGAGGTTGCACCGACGCGCATTGGCAGTTTGCCTGCGATTACCGCACGCAATGCATTCTCGTCATATTGGTGCTCGACAGGTCCTTCGCCGCCTGGACCGCGATCCTTGTCAGTAGCGGACGCAAAGATTGCGCGTAGTTCGGCCAGTAGGCTGATGCGCGATGTCGGCAGCTGGATACGTGCTGCTTCCAACGGATTTTCGTCCGTAGGGTGAGCATTTGGCTCAAACACGCGTGGTGCTCGGAGAGCTCCTTCGCCGAAGTTGACCCGCAACGCAGCTTCCTCGTTGAGCACGCGAGCTACGATGTCTGTGCCGGCGAGCTTGACTACCGCGCCCTGACCAGCGATGAGGCGTTGCCTGCCCGGTGACAGGTAGGCAGACGTGATGCCGCCCTCAAGCGCTCGGCGCCAAGAGCGTTCGAAGTCGAACGCGTCGATGGCAAAGGCGTCTGGAGTGATTTGGTATTGGCTGTCTGCAGCCGGTGCAAGGTCACTGTCGACCGCGACGATACCAGGCATGACGACTTTGTTGCGTGCGTCGACAACCGCAAGGTCCGACGGAGGCGCAGTCTTGCTGACGCTCTCAATCTTGCCATTGCGCACAACCAGCCAGACGTTTTGCTGAGGATCTGTGCCGTCGCCGGTAAGCAACGTGCCGCAGTGGACCGCGAAGGAACCTGATGGGACGGTTGTCGACTCCTGTGCAGTGATTGATGCGGCTGTGATAACAGCTGCACCAAGCACGGCCCGGAATCGGCCCCATGAGGCTCGTTTTTGGGTAGGAGAGAACTTCATTACTGACCCTTGCCCTTCTTGCTGTTTTCGGCCTCTGAGGAAGGCTTCTCAGTTGCTTCGAACAGGTACTTGAGGCGGGCGTCCTTGCTGCGCTCGTAAACGACTTCGCCTTCTAGCACGACTGTCTCAACCCAGCTCGTAGCCTGTAGCGGATCGCCGCTCAGGATCTGGACGTTGCCTAGCTTGCCCTCTGCGAGCGAGCCAACTTGATCTTCGAGGCCAAGCATTTTAGCGGGCACCATGGTCAGCGCTTCGAGTGCCTGCTGGCGCGATAGGCCGTTTCGGATGCATGTCCCGAGTTGCCACCAAGGGTATTTGGTGGAACTGCCGCCTAGAGATAGTGCGAATGGTACACCGGCATCGGCGAGCATTTTGGCAGAGCAGAACAGCTCTTCCTTGCGCGTTTCAGGATCGGTTTCGTAGTACTCCATGTTCGCATCGAGCACGACCGGCTGCTTCAGCTTTGCGAGCATAGGCATGGCCTCATCAAGGTTGGCTCCTAGTACTAAGTTGAGTTCGAGGTCCTTAGTCATTCGCATCGCTTCATCGAGTTCGGCGAAGCTTGGGACATAGAGCCAGCCCTTGAGTTCCTTCTCGATCAGGTCGACAGAGTTTTGACGTTTGCGATCAATCTCCTTCTCCCATTTCTTGTCCTTATCAATCGCTCCGGCTGCTTGTTCCTTTTCGAACTCGGCCTTTTCGCGTTGGTAGTTCGCAAGGTACTCACGGATCTCGGAGATCGCGCGGCGCATTTGCCTGATCTTTTGGAGGCGACTCTTGCCATCGGTCATCAGCGATAGCTTCATGCCTGTGTTCGCTGCAACGGTCATGTCTTCAACGGTCCGTCCATACGGGCGGACGACCATGCCCGAGCCAGCCAAGAGCGTATTGTTGCCTGGCAGCACATGGATTGTGCCAACACCGTTGCGCAGCATCTCTTCGAAGTAAGTTGATGCGGGATCGATTGCATCAGCAACCGACAGCCACGGTACGTTTTGCATGTTCTCATTGCTGCCGCGCATACCGCCGCTGCTGTGTGCGAGAACATAGGTTGGCATGACGACCTTGTCGCTGGCATCTATGACCTTGGCCGACCAAGGGATTTCCATGTCGGCAGCTTTGTCGATCTTTTGGATGCGGCCATTCTGTATCAGGATGACACCGTCTTTGATGCTTGGACCAGTGATGGTGTGGATTGTGCCCGCCTTGATGGCGACGAGATCCTGACTGAGAGCAGGGATGGCGATCGTCGTGCACGCGATCGCGATTCGCAGAAGAGAGTGGTTCATCGGTTTTGCGACACGGACAGGCCGTTGACTAGGACAGACTCGGCAACGGCGGCCGGGTCGAGAGGGTGTTGGGACCAAATGACGAAATCGGCGTCCTTGCCTGGAGCAAGGCTGCCAATGCGATCGCTCAAACCAAGCAGCTTCGCTGGTTCTACTGTGATCGCGTCGAGTGCTTGTGATTTATCGAGGCCAAAACGGACCGCGAACATCGCTTCATGAATTAGCGGTAGTGCGGCGGCGTTTGTGCCGGTCGTAATGACGAATCTGACGCCTTTAGATGCGAGTTCTGCGACAGTGCCGCTGCGAGGAGCGGAACCATCTGCACTGCCTGGGCCAGCGACTCCTTCGGCGCTGGGTGCCCCTAGCATGACGACGGTCTTCGACTCAGCGAGTTCGTCAGCGACCATGTAGGCGTCTTGCGCTTCGTCAATGATTGTCTCGTAGCCAAACTCAGCGGCGATCCGCAGGGCGGTACGCAAATCTTGTTCGGATCGCGCGGTTGTGATTGCTTTGAGCTTGCCTTGTAGAACTTGTGTCAGCACTTGTGTTCCTGGACTTGGCGGGGCGTCGCCTGGTGCGCCCTGCGTTTTGCTCAATGCTTCCTTGGCATCATAGAAGGCGCGGCGGACTTCCCAAATGACGCCCATACGCGTCGTTGGTCGTCGGTAGTAGATTGAGTTGACGCGGCCACCGCGGATCGCGCGGTTGCTCATCGATGGCTCAGCACCCATTACGATGCGCATGCTCGCATCTTCCTTGATGACCATTTCTTTCGGGTCGGTGCCTTGCGTCTTGAGTACGCAGCCGAGGCCGCCGATGACGTTTCGGGTTCCCGGCATGACGTGAACCGTGGTCACGCCAGCGTTACGGGCGCGCGCGAAGCGTGGATCTTCTGGATCGATGCTGTCTAGCACGCGCAGGTGTGGGGTAACTTCCTCACTTTGCTCGTTGAGGTCGTTTGTGGTGTTGCCACTCTGAAACGACGCGTCGATTAGGCCAGCAGTGATCGTTTTGCCTTTGCAGTCAACGACCACGGCGCCGTCTGGAATCTTGAGGTCAACACCACCAATGGCGATGACCTTGCCCCCCGACGTTACCAAGGTCCCGGCTTCGATCGTGGGCTTACCGCCCGGGATAATCTGCGCGTTGGTGTAGGCCGTGACTGTTTGCTGGGCGGATGCGAATGCGGCCAGACCAAGCGAAAGGGCGCATGTTAGTAGCAGGCGAGTCATCAGCGACCTCCAGCAGAGTTAGTGGATGAGTTCTTAGATTGTGATTTGCCGTGCACCAATTCGCCGTCGACCCAGGTCGCGACGTGGCGTGAGCCAAGGTCAAGCACATCGCCTTCGAAGACGATCATGTCGGCGCCGCAACCTTGGCGAAGAGAACCAACGCTTGCTTGTTGGCCGAGCATTTTGGCTGGGGTTCGCGTGAGCGCGGCGTGCGCCGTCTTGCGATCTAACCCGTTGCGGATAGCGAGAGCTGCTGACAAACGAAGTTGGTCAGGGCGTCCCGCAAAGCAGAAGGCAATCCCAGCCTTCGCTAGCTTTGCTGGTAGTTGAAGCTCCGCCAAGCGTGCGCGTGGATTCAGAGTGTTGAGTACGACACCAGCCCCACGGCTTGAAAGCTTCTTGATGGCGCGATCTGCTTCGCTGGCAACAAGGATGACTGGTGCGAAGTTGAAGTCCTTGCCAATCTCAAGGACTGCGTTGATCTCTGCGAACGTTTCAGCGTAGAAGAACGCTGGACGCTGTCCGGACATCACTTGACGCAGGACGGTAAGATCAGGTCCCAATTCAACGCCGACGCGCGCTGTGTCGAACGAATCGCGAAGCATCTCTTGGGCGCCCATCAAAGACGTTGGTTGACGCTCTGGGTTTCGAGCAGTCTTAGAAATCGAGAAGCCAACGAAGGCCTCGGCAGCTTGGATGCGGCCTTGGTTCTTGCCTGGTTTGCCGAAGGCGCCTATGCCACCAGCTACGTTGCGAGCCGATGGTGTCAGGCCAAAGGACGTGACGCCTGCTGGAGCGAGTTGCGTCAATTGCTCAAGCCAGGGATCGAAAGCCTCTGAGGTGAGCAGGTCCGGAGTGAATGCAATTGCACCTTCGCCTAAGTCGACGTCCCGACCGAGCGTGGTTGCAGCTAGGACGAAGCCAGGTGAAACGGTTGCGTTGCCATAATCGACAACACGCGCGGCGCGCCGAGCTTCCGCGGGAATGTCTTTTCCAACGTAGGCAATCTTGCCGTCGCGAATCAGTAGTGCACTGTCTGTCAGAACGGTGCTAGGTGCTTCGCCTTCTCCGTAGGCGACTATGATCTTGTTGGCTTGGACGAGCACATCTTGCGCGCTCAGGCCAACTGTGCACAAGGCAGTGAATAGCAATGCACCGGAAGTCCGGCGGTTTAAGAGAATCTGCATTGGTTGGGTTCCTACTTCGCCTCGTATTCAGTGCGGCCACGCGCAAGAACCAACAGCATGCGGCTGTCGGATGCGAACAGTGGTCCAGCGGTGACGATCACGTCCGCAAGCTTGTTGCGGGTGAGCGAGCCGGTATCTTTCGCGACGCCGAGAATCTCAGCAGGCGTTAGGGTAAGGGCGCGCAATGCGGCTTCTTCAGACAGGCCGCGGCCAATTGCTGAAGCTGCCATCATTGGCAACATGGCACTCATGCGTGCTGTGCCACCAGCAATCGCGAACGGCACGCCAGCTGCATTGAGTTGCTTTGGCAGCGCTGTTGGATCGAACTTCGCATATGGATTGCTCGTCTCACCAGGTGCTCCAAGGCTGAATGGCAACACGTCGGTTAGCACCACTGTGGCACCGTTGTCGGCGATGTCCTTTGCAATGGGACCGGCACCGTAGGCTTGCTCGAGCACGACGAGAGGTATTTCTCTGTCGCTTTGCAGGCGTAGCGCAGCGCGTAGTTCGTCAATGCGGTGGGCTTCGATACGCAGCGGTATCTTGCCGTCGATGACCTGTGCTAACGCGTCCTTCTGTGGGCTTTCGGTCGGCTTCTTTGGGTAAGTGGGTCGCTTTGGACCATCTGTCTTGGAAGTCTTTTCTGCGCTGCCGCCTGCAGCTGCCGGTTTGGCTTGAGACGATGGTGCTCCCTGTGGTCGACTACCACCCTGGCGCCGTCCGGGCTTTGGATCCTGCTTGGATTGTGTCGCTGGTTTGCCAACGAGAGTCAGTGCCGTTGTAAGAGCCTTCTCGAAGGTTTCGGCGGTCAGCTGTTGCTGTTCGCCACCCCCCGGTGGTGTCTCACCGCGCGGGGGTCGGCCACCGCCTCGGCGGCCGCGGCGGCTTGGTGGCGCGGCTGGGGATTCTGCGGTGCTTGGCTCTGTCTTCGCAGCGGGCTTATCGTCTTTCTTTGAACCCTTATCGCCCTTGCCGCTCTTCTTTGAATGGTACTCCAGGTACTTCTCGAAGTCTTCGTTGTACTTCTCGACGTCCTTTTCGAACTTTTCCTGAGCGTCGCGATAGTCGTCTAGGCCATCGAAAATCCGATCGACGGATTCCAGCTTGGCCTGACGCTGCAAGGGGTGCGACGCCGATTTGCCAGATGTCATGCGAAGCTGTAGCGCCGCCTGCTCTTTCGATTCCCAGATATCGAAGCCTGCGCTGCGTGGTCGCACAATGGCTCCAAGGCCTGGCATCTGGGCACCGCTCCGAACGTTGACATATGCAGTCGTGATGCCGTGCTCGACAAGATGATCGTCGCGCGAATCGGTCCACATGAGCCCATCGGAGATCTTGTTGGCGGCAGTGAGGCTGCCGTCGTTTCGTAGCTTCGCATCTGTAAACACGTCGGTCGAAGCATCAACTAGGCCCGGATAAACGTGCCCTTCAGGGAACTTGAAGACCTTCGTATTTGGAGGCAGCTGTAGTTCTCCTTGTTGGCCGATCGCGAAGATGCGCTCACCCCGGATGATGACGACGCCGTTCTCGATTGGAGGCCCGGAAACAGGGTGGACCATGCCCGCCTCGATGACTGTAAAGCCAGCGCGACGACTTCCGCGACGAGTGCTGCGTCGCCTCGTCTGTGCGGGCTCTTTGGCAGCCGGAGTCTGGGACTCAGCGCCAGAAGTAACGGCGGGTTTCGGCGTAGTGGGAGCCTGAGCTATGACCTCAGATGCGTGACACATCCAGGTAGTGAGCATGGCGGGAACTAGTAGCGAGCGGAGGCTCTGCATGAGCGGATCGATTGGGCCGGCGCGAAGGGCAGAAGGTTGTGTATATCTACGGACTTAGGTAGGACGCGGGCCAACCTTTTTCAGGGTTCGCAAGTACCGGATCCGTCATGCTAATTAGCGGTCGGGCGAATTGCCCCTTCGCCTTTTCAAGCAAGTGATTTGTGACTGTTGGAGAAACCCCGACATCTGGAGTGGGAATCACGCGAGAAGCACCCCAAATGCAGGTGGGATTACCCTTCATGGCGGGTCGGGGGCCGCAGATTGCGTTGGCAGCGACGCGATGACAGTCCAATGCATGCGTCTGTCTAGCGGTCGGAAAGCTGCCTCGCATAGGTTGGGGGGCGGTTGATGAAGCCGGGCATTTCGCCCTCCTCTGCGGTTGGCGAAAAACTTCAAGTTGTTTTTTTGCAGACACTTGTAGCGTTTCGATTGTGTTTGCTAGTCGCGGCTTGTTGCTAGCGCATCGAGCTTGACTGATGGCTGCAGCGGGAAAGCCGCTTATTGGGGGGAGGGCGGGGCTTAAAGTGGTCCGGCGAAACCGGATACATTGTCTGTTAGGGGAGGCAGACGTCGTCGTTCGACTTGCTGGGTTTGCTTCCGATATCGTCTGATGGAGCCAAAGTACTCATCAAATTTAGCAAATACGATGGGCCAACACCTTCGAGCGAGTTGCCTATCCCGTCGTTGCTTGAAGCAGTAGATCGAGCACCTTGTCAGCAGTCTGTTGTCCCCGAGGCGGCTTTCTAAGGATCAGGTGCGTCTTGCCAGCTTCTACCGCGCGTACGTCCTTGAAGTGGTCGAGCCAACTGCCGCCTAACGGAATGCCTGCCGGATGCCGCACGACAAGGCGGTCGCTCTCTACCCATTGCACGCTGTAGATGCCTAGGCCCATCAAGGCATGCTTAAGTCGGAATTGACGTAGCAGTGTCAGCACTTGCTTTGGCAGCTTGCCGTAGCGATCGCGCAATTCGACTTCAAGTTGTTGGAATCTCTCGTCGGTGGTTGCCTCGTCCATTTCACGAAGCAGTTCCAATCGTTGTCTGGGGTTCTGCAGGAACTCTTCGGGCAGGTATGCCTGCAATCGCAAATCGACATCCACTTCGACCACCTGGACGCGAGTCTTCCGATCGACTTTGGCTGACTCGACCGCGGAGCGCAGCAGTTGGCAATACATGTCATAGCCAACCGCGGCGATGTGGCCTGACTGCTGAGGACCTAACAAATTGCCTGCCCCGCGAATCTCAAGATCTTTCATTGCGATCGCAAAGCCAGCGCCGAGGTGTGAGAACTCCTCCAGGGCTTTCAACCGGTTGCGCGCTTCTTGTCCCGGTGGTTTGTCACGATGTAGGAGAAGATAGCAGTATGCCTTTTCGCTGCTGCGGCCAACGCGGCCGCGAAGTTGATGCAGTTCCGCCAGTCCAAAGTGGTCGGCTTGGTCGATTAGGATCGTGTTCGCGTTGCCGATATCGATGCCATTCTCAACAATAGTGGTCGAAACCAGCACATCAAACTCGCCGCGGATGAAGGCGCGGACGGTCTTTTCGACTTCTGTTTCGGTCATCTGACCGTGACCGATTGCAATGCGTGCGCCGGGAGCCAGGGTGCGTAATCGTTGCGCGAGAAGTTCGAGTTCGTCGATGCGGTTATGGACAACAAACACTTGGCCTCCTCGTCCTAGCTCGCGCAGCAACGCGTCCTGTAGGATGCGGTCATCGCGAAACACGACTCGTGTTTCTACCTCTTGGCGGCCTGGCGGAGGACTCTCCAGAGTGCTAATGCCGCGAATGCCTAGCAGCGAACCGTGTAGCGTGCGAGGGATTGGTGTTGCGCTAAGAGTGAGCACATCGACGGCGTTTCGTAGTTGTTTGAGTCGCTCCTTTTGGCGAACCCCAAACCGCTGTTCTTCGTCGATGATGCACAAACCGAGATCTTTGAAGACAACGTTCTTCCCAAGCAGTTGGTGAGTGCCGATGACAACATCGACGGTGCCTTTGCTAAGTTCTTCCTGCACGCCGCGACGCTCTTTGGCAGTGCGGTAGCGAGACAGCAGTTCAACCTTAAGTCCAAACGGTTCGCAGCGTGCTTTGAACGTGCGTGAGTGCTGTTCCGCTAGCACCGTTGTAGGGCACAACAAGGCGACTTGACGGCCTGTGATCGCGACTCGAAATCCTGTCCGCAGGGCAATTTCTGTTTTGCCGAAACCGACGTCACCGCACAGCAAACGGTCCATTGGCGATGGTTTCAGTAGGTCGCCTTGCACCTCTGTCCACGCTTTGGCTTGGTCAACGGTGTCATGGAATGGGAACGAGTCGAGGAAGTCTCGTTCAAGGTCGTCGTTCTTGTAGGGCTCGCGTGTAACTAGGGCGCGCTTACTTTGCACCTCTAGCAACTCGGCAGCCAAATCGAAGAGCGAGTCTTGGACCTGTTCTTTTCGTTTTTGAAACCCCTTTCCGCCAAGCTTGTCGAGTGGTGCCTTGCCGCCGCTGCCGACGTACTTTTGGACGAGGTGGATCTTGCTTGCCGGAACCAGCAGCTTGACCTCATCTTTGAACGTAAGTCGAAGATGTTCTTCAGTGCCTTCGCCGCGATGCACCAACTCGGTGCCTTCAAAGCGAGCGACACCGTGTACGGCATGCACGACTAGGTCGCCTGGCCCAAGTTCGAAGAAGCTTTGGATCGCGCGAGAGGGCATTACTGCTCGCTCGCGGATATGGGGTTGCTGGGCGACTCCTGCAAACTCGACGTTCGAAAGCGCGGTCGTCTTCAGGTCGGGGATGCGGAAGCCTTTGCTGATCGCGCCATCCAGTAGTTCGACCCGCTCTGTCTTTAGGTCGACGTCCTTGTGCGCAAAGATTTCACGCAATCGTTCGCCTTCATCTTTGCTACGACAAAACAGCAGAACCTGGCCTTGGAGGCCGCGGATGCTGCGCAACCGACCTCCTGGATCGGCTTCACCAGAACCAGCAGCAGACCCTGCACTAAGAACCTTGTAGTCGTATTCGTGGCTGGGCAGCGAAGACAACTCGATTTGTGGACATGGCTGTAAGGTGTCCTGTAATCGCGCTATCCGAGGTGCAAACGTGGTATCAAACGACACAAGGCGAGACGTTCTTTCTTCGATACGTAGCGGTTCGAAAGTGACGACAAGGGTGTTTGATGGCGTTAGGTGTTTCAGAACCGAACCAAGTTCGGCGTCGCCTTCTTCAGCTAGGCCAAGAACGAAACTCTCATGCACTTCCGTTGTGCGCTGCGTTGCCGCGTCGAAGCTTCTAATAGACTCAAGTGTTTCGTCGAAGAACTCCAAGCGAAGGGCGCTTTCAGACGCCATTGGGAAGATATCGACAATGTCGCCGCGCACGCTGCACTCGCCGGGAGCAAGAACTAGCGGGACACTGCGGAGCCCGGCAGCTTGGGCCCTCTGTAAAACTTGTGCCCGGTCGAGTGTCTGTCCGACTGTTAATTCTAGGCGGGCTCGGCGCAGTCCCCGCGGGGTAGCAACGTATTGGTTGATGGCCTCAATGCCGCTGATTAGCGGGGCTTTATCGCCCGCAAACAGCTGCAGAGACCGTTGACGTGCACTGCGGGTTGTCGCATCGACTTCGTCATCATCACCCTCTTCTTCCCGGATCAGGACATGACTCTTGGTTCCAAACGCGAGCATGTCCGTTTGAAGCAGCAAGCTGTCGACGTCGTCTGCTGTGAGAATGAGCAGAGTGCCCTTATGAGCCCGAGCGAGTGTTGCCAGCAGTAGCGCCGACGAGGCTCCCCAGAGTCCGCCAGCTTTGCAGCGGGCGCCACGTTTGACGTTCGCGACTAGGTTTCGCGTGACGGAGAGCTGGCCGAATGCGGCGAGCAGGGCTTCTTGAGGTGTGGGGCGCAAGCTTTGATTGGCAGCGTGTGCTTACACGCTACGACACTGAGGGGCCGCGTTCACGGCCGAACCTCAAGTGGTTTGGTATGACGGCGATCAGTTCTTTTCAAGCTTGGCAAAGCCTGCGAAGTCGTCCTTACCGTGGCCTGCATCAATTCCGTGCCGCATCGCTTCAATGATTGCCGGCAGGACGAATAGATTTTCGTCGCCGGTTGCATCCGCCATCAACTGCGCGTCCTTGAGCGCCATGGTCATCTCAAAGCTCGCCTTGCCATTACCGGCGCCCGCGATGCGCTTTTCGACCATGTGTAAACCGGCGCCCGGTTTGAACTCAGAAAAGACCTTCATCATGGTCTCAGGTTCGACGTTGTTGTTTTTGCCCATCGCAATCACGTCGCCAATTGCGCCAGTAATCGCAAAATAGACAGAGTTGCCGGCAAGCTTGAGTAGCGCCGCTAAATCGGGGCGTTCGCCGACATACCACAGCTTACCGGTCATGGTTTCGATAGCTTCTCGGTAGTCGTCTGCGTCTTGCTGGGGGCCTGACATCATCATCATGCCGCTGCCTTCACTGGCGTGCTTTGGAGCCATAAACACGGGTGTCGGGACATACCGTATGTTGGCGCTGCGTAACGCATCAAAGCGCGCTCGGACCTTCTCTGGAAGGTTGGTTGTGTGATCGATGATCGGTGTGCCTGCCGTAAGTCCGGGTCGAAGTTGCTCGATCACATCGTCTACAGCGCTGTCTTCTGACAAGATTAAGTGCACGCGTTCGGCGTCTTTTACACAGGCAGCGGGATCCGTGGTTGCGATTGCACCTTTTGCTACTAGCGGCGCAAGTTTCTCGCGGGTGCGGTTCCAAATGTGAACGGTCTCCCCTTTCTTCAAGAGGTTCTCGACCATGCCGGCGCCGAGTAAGCCGGTGCCTAAGACTGCGATTGTTGCCATATGCTTCGTAATAGTGGGATCCAAGCTCCGTCGTTGCAATCGTGAGCTGTCGGAGGTCCGACGCTCTCCTTTGCGGAGGAGCTGCTAGGGCGCGCCTTCGGGCTTCAGACGCAAGCTAGCAAGCAGCTTGGCAGCAGCAGCCTTTTCGGCCGCTCGTTTGGTTCTGCCCAGATCGGTTGCTTGCCGTCCGTCGAGTAAGTGTGCTCGAACCACAAACTCTTGTTCGTGCTGCAGTCCGGTTGTTTTGACAAGCTCATATCGCGGCTGGCCGAGCTTGTTGTGCTGGCAGTAGTGCAGCAGGCCAGTTTTGGCGTCTTTCTCGGCAGCGACTTTGTCATCGCTGCGGGTGTTGCTCAGGATGTGGCGGCGCACAAATGCTCGAGCAGGAGTGACGCCACCGTCGATCAATACGGCGCCAAGCACAGATTCCATCAAGTCACACAGGATACGTGGGCTGCAGGATTCTGATTCGCGTAGACCTTTGCCCGACTCTAGGTGGATTTGTAAGTCGAGTTTGCGTGCGGCAGCGGCAAGTGGATGGCGGCTAACGATGCGGGCCCGCGTCTCGGTTAGCTGGCCTTCGGCGAAGTCGCTTTCGCGACGATAGAGAGCGTCTGCAACGGCGAAGTTCAAGAATGCGTCGCCGAGGAACTCAAGCCGCTCGTAGCTCTTTTTGCCCTCGTTGCCCATTGACGCGTGCGTGAGTGCACGGTCAAGCAAGTCGAGGTCTTTAAACTCGTAGCCGAGTCGTTTTGATAGCTCGAGAAGAGACTTCTTGCGTGCCTTCTCGATGGCTGGATTCAAGCGGGCCATGACGGCGTAAGCGTAACTATTGGCTGACGCCTTGGCGACGGTCAGGACGCTTGCGGTCCGTCTCTCTCAGGTGCAGCTTGCGTAAGCGGACGTTCTTTGAGGTGATCTCAACCAATTCATCGTCTCCAACGTATTCAAGCGCGTCTTCAACATTGAAGCTGCGAGGCGGGGGCAGTTTGACAAAGGCTTCCTTCGTGGAGCTACGGATGTTGGTTTTGGCTTTCTCTCGCACAACGTTGACGACCAAGTCGTTGTCCTTTGCGTGCTCGCCGACAATCATGCCTTCATAGATCTCAGCGCCATCGGGAACGAAGAACGTGCCGCGGTCGCGCAAGTTGTTGAGTGAGTAGAAGGTTGCGACACCGTTGGTCATCGAGATCAATACGCCGCAGATGCGTTCTTCGATGTGGCCACGGTAAGGCCCATATCCGTGGAAGACATGGTGCATCGTTGCCTGGCCACCGGTGACGTTCAGCAAACGGCTCCGCACGCCGATTAGGCCGCGCGCAGGCACAGTGAACTCAACCCGCGTAAACGTGCCCTTCCGATCCATTTTGAGCATCTCGGCTTTACGGGTGCCGAGGATCTCAATGACTTTGCCGCAGGATTCGGCTGGTGCATCGACAGTCAGATATTCGATAGGCTCATGCTTGACGCCATCGATGTCCTTCAAAAGCACCATCGGCTTTTGCACGGAGAACTCGTAGCCCTCGCGGCGCATTGACTCTAGCAAAAAGCCTAGATGCATCACGCCGCGGCCACTCAGCATGAAGCTGTCAGCAGTGGCACCTTGCTCTACTCGCAGCGCTACGTTGACGCGCAACTCTTTTTCGAGGCGTTCTTTGATGTGGCGCGAGGTCAGGAACTTACCACCGTCCTTACCAGCAAATGGTGAGTCGTTGACCTTCATGACAATGGTCATGGTGGGTTCATCGATGGCAATTACAGGCATTGCTTCGGGATGCTCAACTGCAGCGACGGTGTCTCCGATCGCTATATCCTCGATACCATAGATCCCGCACAGGTCGCCGGCTTCGACGCTGGTAGCTTCGACTCGCCCTAATCCGCGGAATGCTAAGACGCCGCGAACGTTGACTTCCGTTTGTTTGCCACTACGGGCGAGGTGCATCACTCGCTGGCTCTTGCTGATCTTGCCTCTGTGGACACGACCGATTGCAATCCGGCCGACGTAGTCGCTCCAGTCGAGCGTAGTAACCCGAAATTGCAGTCCTTGCTCAGGGTCATCCTGTGGCGCCGGGATATGGGTGACGATGTCCTTAAACAACGTTTGGAGGTCGTGGCCCTCGCCGCCCTTCATGGCAGCCTCCAAGTCTTTGGTCATCCAGCCTTGGCGACCTGATCCATAGAAGACGGGAAACTCCAGTGCTTCTTCATCCGCGTCGAGATCGATAAACAGGTCAAAGACTTCGTTTACGACTTCTTGCGCTCGCGCATCCGCCTTATCGATCTTGTTAACGACAACGATGGGCTTGAGGTGGTGGGCAAATGCCTTTTGCAGCACGAAGCGTGTCTGTGGCATCGGGCCTTCGGCGGCATCCACCAGCAATAAAACGCCGTCCGCCATCGATAGAACCCGCTCGACCTCGCCACCGAAGTCAGCGTGTCCTGGCGTGTCGATGATGTTGATGCGGGTACCTTCGTAGCTCACCACCGTATTTTTGGCTAAAATGGTGATGCCGCGCTCTTTTTCGAGTTCGTTGCTGTCCAGAATGCACTCACCGAGTGCCTCATGGTCGCTGAACGTTCCCGTTTGGCGTAGTAGTCCGTCGACGAGAGTCGTTTTCCCATGGTCTACATGGGCGATGATGGCAACGTTGCGAATGTTTTGGGCCATATTGGCGTGCTTTTGCCGTGAAAGGCGGCGAAGGATTGTCGCGAATGGCGTAGCGCGGTCAACTGCCGCCCGGACCCCTGTGGTGAAAGAACGAAAAGTCGTGCAGAAAGTGTCTGTTGCTCGCTCCTCATGGCGGCGTCGTTTTATGCTGCTCTTGGCGGTCGGATTGATCGTTGGGAGCGCCATAACATGGCTGGTTCAGGACCATGTTTTGGCAACGGCTGAGCCGCACCTATATGCGGTAGGTGACGTGCCTACAGCGGATTGCATCCTCGTGCCCGGTGCCAGAATCTATTCTGATGGCGAGCCATATCCAATGCTGGTGGACCGCCTCGCCGTTGCCGTAACACTGTTCGAGTTAGGTAAGGCGCCGCGGATTCTCGTTAGCGGCCGAGGTGAAGGAAGTATTGGCGTTGATGAAGTTGCTTCGATGCGGCGGTGGCTAGAGAGGCGTGGGGTGCCCGCAGACTGCATTCAGGAGGACCCCTTAGGTCTGCGCACCCTCGATTCGCTGCTGCGTTGTCGAGATGCCTACCAAAACCGCTCCGTAATCGTTGCCAGTAATGACTTTCACGTTCCCCGCATGATCTTCCTGGGTCTCCATTTTGGGCTTGAGACCCATGGAGTCGTGGCCCCGCCGCTCCACGAATACTCCCTAATGACCTTGATCAAGAACCGGGGGCGCGAAGTGCTGGCGCGCGGGCGCGCGTGCCTTGATGTGTATTGGACTGGTGTTAAGTGAGTTCCTAAATAGAGCCCGCTCAAGCGTGTGCAATGCCGATTTTGCGCAGTTCACGAGATAGCTGTAGCAGCGGTAATCCAATGATTGCGGTGTGGTCTTGGCTGTCGATCCGATCGAACAACGTGATGCCAAGGCTTTCGATCTTGTAGCTGCCGGCGCAGTCAAAAGGCTTTTCAGCGGCGATGTAGCGCGCGATCTCCTCATCCGTTACGTCGCGCATGAGAAGGCGTGTGACATCGGTGAATTCGATCATGCCGTTGCCGTGCGCAATCGCGACAGCGGTGACCAGTAGATGCTCTCGGCCCCGGAGTCTTTGCAGTTGCGCGATCGCATTAGCAGCATCACCTGGCTTGTCGAGAAGGTCCGATTCCAGCACCGCCGCTTGGTCACTGCCAATGACCACGCTTGTTGGATTGCGTTTGAGCACGCTTTGAGCCTTTCTGCGGGCTAGTTCCTGAACCGTTGCGAAGGGCTCACGACCGAGCCGCTTGACCGTATCCTCGTCAACACCAGGAGCTTGACAGCTGAAAGGAATTGCCAAGCGCTCCATCAACGCACGCCGGTAGGGGGACGTGCTCCCCAATATCAGGCTTGGTTTCACGCGTCGATCGTCGCCGGGTGCAGGTTGGATGCAAGCCCTGTGAAGGGCTGGCGATCAAGCTCATGTAATGTTGCGGTGGTTTGAGTTGCTGCCTTGTTGGCAAGCGGTTGCGACGACTATGATGTCGTATGCAGGGTCCCGTTCGGTCCATTAGCAGTGATTTGGTCTGCAATGGCGGTCCCCATGTCTTGTCACAATGAAATCTCTGGGCTAACGATTCGTTACGACCCGTGAAAGTCATCGACCTCAGTCCTACACCTAGCCCTATGAAGATCGGATACACGCTGAGCAGCATCTTTTCGCTGCTACTTTTGGTTGCCTGTGGCGGCGAACAGCCTGCTGGCGGGAAAAAGTCCGCGGCTACTAGCTCCAGCAGCACCCAGCCGAAGAAAGCACCCACGGCCAGCAAGCCGGCTCCCAAGCCAAAGCAATCGAAGGCCAAGCGAGTTCGGAGGCCCAGGGTCGACTTCCGTATGGTGAAAGCACTCTATGGCAATGACCCGGCATCCCCGAAAGCCCCGGTTGCTTCGACGCCAGCACTCGTTGCGTTAGGCAACGCGCTTTACCACAGTGAAGATCTGTCGCAGAAAGGCAATCTCAGCTGCGCTTCATGCCACAATCTCAGCACCTATGGCGTCGACAATAAGCCAACATCACCTGGTTCGACCGGTGAGAATGGCGATCGGAACACGCCGACCACCTACAACGCAGCTCGTCATTTCCGTCAATTCTGGGATGGCCGCGCCGAGTCTGTAGAAGAACAGGCGATCATGCCAGTGCTCAACCCGATTGAGCACGGCTTGGCTGATGAAGCGGCGGTGATGGCAAAGATCAACGAGCAGCCGGATCTTGTTGCCGGCTTCAAGAAGGCCTTCCCCGGTGATGATGCCGCGATCAATGCAACGAACTTTGGCATTGCGATCGGGGCCTTTGAGCGGACCTTGGTGACTCGTTCGAAGTGGGACGACTACCTCGATGGCAACCAGCGGGCTCTCAGCAATGAAGAGCTACTCGGCTTCAAGACCTTTATGGATGTAGGTTGCAACACCTGTCACCTGACGCGCACGCTAGGCGGGAACGCCTACCAGAAGCTAGGCGTTTATGTGCCTTACAAGGGCAAGGACACCGGGCGGATGCGCGTCACAGGCAACGAAGCCGACAAGTATTCCTTCAAGGTTCCGTCGCTGCTGAATGTCGAGATGACTGCTCCTTACTACCACGATGGCTCGATGGCCACTCTTGAGGAAGCTGTTGTCAACATGGCCAAGAACCAGATCACTGCCAAGGTCACTCCTGAGCAGATCGCATCCATCATTGTGTTCTTGAAGTCACTGACCGGCAAGCTGCCAGAAGAGTTCGCCAAGTAGGCTTAAGTCCACGGCAAATGACGCGCAGCGCTGGGCGCTGCTAGGCAGTGTGTCTCTCTGACTCTGCCTAACACTGAGGCCGGTAGTTAGCGCGCTACCGTTGCATTGCGCGTCATGCTGGCATAGTGGCCTCCGAGGCTCATTAGTTCCGAGTGGGAGCCTTGCTCGCTAATCTGGCCGCCCTGCAAGACCAGGATTTGGTCTGCGTCGCGTACGGTTGACAGCCGGTGAGCAACGACCAGCGCCGTGCGACCGTTCAAAACTGTCTGCAAAGCGCTGTGCAGCCGCGCTTCTGATTCGCTGTCGATGCTTGCGGTCGCCTCATCGAGGACAAGCACGTCAGGGTCTGTTACTAGCGCTCTAGCAAAAGCCAGCAACTGTCGTTCGCCTTGTGAGAACGTAGAGCCGCGTTCGGCCACTGGTGATTGCAAGCCTTCTGGTAGATTGCGGACGAAGTCTGCAGCACCTACCGTTTCTAGTGCTTCCCAAATCCTGGCCTCGCTAACCGCCGGATTGAAGAGTCGCACATTGTCGATGACCGTCCCTGTGAACAAAAACAGGTCTTGGGCAACGAACGCAATGCGGCTGCGTAGCTGTGAGATGTCGAGGTTGCGGACGTCGATGTCATCGACTTTGACGCTGCCAGAGCAAGCGTCGCGCAATCGTGACACCAGTGTTAGCAGCGTTGTTTTGCCTGCTCCTGTCGGGCCGACGATTGCGACTGTCTGGCCAGGCAGGGCCGTAAAGGAGACGCCATCGAGTACTGTCGGGCCATCGCCATAGGCAAATACGACATCTTCGAAAGCGATCTTGGCGGCACCGGATTTTGCGCATGCGATAGGCGCATGGTTATCGGTTTGTGGCGGCGGAAAAATAGGTTCAGCAAGTAGTTGGAAGATTCGCTCGCAGCTCGCGAATGCAGCTTGCAGCACGTTGTATTTTTCGCCGAGTTCGCGAATCGGACCCGACAATAGCGCGAAGTAGAGCCAGAACTGAATGAACTCGCCGGGCAGCATCTCAGCGCCGAGTACTGCCTTACCACCAAACCACAGGATCCCAATGGTGGTAGCGCGCAGCGCGAAATCGATTAAGGAGAAGAACACCGAGAAGTGCAAGACTGTGTCTTGCCAAGCGTCGGTGGTTGCTTGGTTGCGCTTGGCATAGCGACCTATAATTGCCTCTTCGCGTCCATAGGCGCGGGTCGTCTGGATGCCCCCGATTAGTTCGGTTGCGAATGCATTCTGTAGAGCAAGACGACTTCTTACTGCTCGATAAGATGACTCGGCTTTCTTGCGGAAGGCAATGCTTAGGATGACGACAATAGGCGTAGTGGCGAGGGTGAATAACGCAAGTTCGAAGTCGAGGAAGAACAGGGCGATCAGCACGCCGAAGATCTTCAGCAAGTCGAATACTGACTGTAGAACGCCGGTCGAGATCAACTCGTTGAGATTTTCGACGTCGCTGGTAACACGCGTCGTCAGCTTGCCTGCCGCGTTGCGTTCATGAAACGATAGATTCGTTGAGAGAATGTGCGCGAATAAGTTTCGACGCACATCGCGGATGACGCGCTGCCCGTTCCAAGCGGTTAAGAGTCCGTAGATATAACCGAGCAGGGCGCCACCAATTGTGACTCCGACAAATCCAATGCCATAGCGCCACAGCATCGACAGGCGTTCGCTTTCTGTTGCGCTTGCATTGCGCATTGGGCCATCAATGGCAAGTCTCATCAGCAAGGGGCCGAGCATTTCGAGACCGAACGATAAGAACAAGATGGCAAGGCAGGTGATGAACCCGCGTTTGTATGGGCGAACGAATGGCCATAGATCCCGCAAAAAGCTCAGCTGAAAGCGTGCTTGCGGCAGCTCGTCCTCGTAGGGGTCATTCATTGCGATCGAGCCTCACCTTGGGTCGTATCGCCACCTGTTTTCAGGGCACGCTCTTCGGTTTGTAGTCGCCATGCATTGGCATAGAGGCCACCTGCTTGGACTAGTTCCTTGTGCGTGCCACGTTCACAGACTTTGCCTTGATCAAGAACCAGGATCAGATCTGCATCAGAAGTTACGGACAGTCGGTGTGTCGTTGCGATGACTGTGCGGCCGCGGCGGCTATCTACTAGCCCATCGAGGATACGGCGCTCGGTGCTAGGGTCGACTGCTGACAAGGTGTCGTCGAGCAGCATGGTAAGTCGATTGCTGAGCACGGCACGCGCCAGTGATACTCGCTGCTTTTGTCCGCCAGACAGCGTCACACCTCGTTCGCCCACCACTGTATCGACACCGTCCCGCAGTTGCGGGAGATCTTGGTCTAATGCTGCGTTAGCGATCGCAGCGTCCCGATCAGCATCCGAAATTGTTTCGTCCGCAAAGGTAATGTTGTTAGCAACCGTGTCGCTAAACAAGAATGGCTCTTGCGGTGCTAATGCGAATAGCTTGCGCAAGGCCTCGGGCGCTAGGTCTAGTAAGTCGTGGCCGTCTACAAAGATCGAGCCGCGCGGTGGGTCGTAGTAGCGCAGCAGCAAAGCCAGCACCGTCGATTTGCCAGATCCGACCGTTCCGATTAAGCCCAATTTTTGACCGGGAGCGACAGTGAATGAGACTCCTTCTATTGCCGGTTTGTCGGCATCTGGGTAGGTGAACGTTAAGTCACGTACTTCGATTGCTCCGCGTAACTCGGGATGATTACCTTTTTGCGGTTCGGGCGTGACTTCAAGCAGTTCTTCAATTCGGATTGCTGACGCATAGGCGCGTGGCAGCATAGAGATCGTCCAGCCTAGGATTTGTAGCGGGAACATCATCAGGCCGAGATACAGGGTGAACTGGAACAGTTGACCTATGGTGATGCGGCCGGTGATTACTTGGTGTCCACCTATCAGCAAAACCGCGAGCATGATGATGCCAGTGCTAGAATGCGTTATTGCATTCATCACTGAGCGCAATCTGACGAGGCGTAAGTTCGCCAGGAGGTAGCGCCGGTTCTTCGTGGCCATTGCCGCTAATTCGCGCTCGACGATATCGAACTGTTGCACAACGCGAACGCCGGCAAAGTCTTCTTGCGCCTGCTGCGATACGCCCGCAATTGCTTCTTGCGACTTCTTGCTCCAGTTGTGTAAGCGCGGCATGACTAGCCTCATGCCAATGAACAGAAGCAGTCCGACCGCCATTGCGGCCAGAGCGACATAGACGTTCATCTGCAGCATCAAATAGATGCATGCCGGCGCTATGCACAAGGTGCTACCCCCGTATAGCAGCATGGGGCCCATCACGAACCGGACCATTTCGACGTCCTGCGTCATGCGAGATGTGATGTCGCCAACGCGTGACTTGTCAAACCAGGCGATAGGCAACCGCTGTAGGTGGGTTGTTATCTCATTCTTGATCGATTGTTCGACAAGGCGCGAGGTGCTAATCAGTAGCTTTCGGCTGGCGAAGCGTGTCAGCGCTTCTGCGACTGCGAGTCCAAGCAGCAGGAAGCAGGTGTTCGCCAGGATTTCGATAGTCCCGCCATTTGGCAGCGTATCGATTGTGTTGCCGATCAGGTGTGGCATCCACAGCGTGATCGCAACGTTGAGCGGCAGCAGCAGCAAACCAGTCGCGACCATGCCCCAATGCTGGCGCAGGTGACGGAATGGTCGCCTGAAAGCGCGGGAAATCGAACTGGCTAATGACACGGTAAAGGCAGCATCGTCGGCATCAGAGAATGATGCAAACTATTGTCTTGATAGTAGTTTGGGATCGTTGGTCTCAGATTCGAACTTGTAGTTTAGATCGACACAACAAAATGCCCCTAATCTGCCGATAGCCCGTCAACCATGACAGGGTGCGTCAATCAGGATCTCTCAATGAAGAAGTCCGAGCCGGAAAACGGTGAGGCTGGATTTACCTTCGCCGAACTCACGTTTGCGATGTTGATCTTGGTCGTCGCCTCGGTGGTGCTGATCAATCATCTGTCTGTCAACTACTCTACAACTGCCACCGAGCGTGACCGAGTATTTGCGTTTAGTAAGGCGCAGGCAATTTTAGCAGAGATTCAGAGCTTCGTCGATCGGGGGCAGGTTGATGCAGCAGTCGATCTTGACGTGTTAGATGACGGCCTTGTCGCGAAATACCCGCTGACGATTCAGACTGACGACAATGTGTTAGTTTCGCCCGGGCACCCAGTTTCCGGCAACTACCAGCGTGGCGGCAATTGGTTGTGGTCACGACGTATTACGGTGCAGCCCTTCCTCGGCTTGAATAATCGTAATGTGCGGTATGTCACGGTTCGCATCTTCAAGCGCGACCGTGATGGCAACGCCAGTCCAATGGCGGATCTATCCGCTGTGATCAATTCGTCGGCGAGCGCCTTTCCGACGACGCAGGTCTTCGATGTCTACCTGCTGGCAATTGAGAACATCCCGGGTTGGTGGGTCTTCATGGACTCCATCAAGCCCTTTGTTGAGTCGATGATTACCGATCTCGAAAATCGTAATCCCGGAATGTCATACCGGACCCACTGGATTACGAAGGCAGCCTTTGGTCGCAACAAGGCATACCGACCGTTCATCAATGATGAAGAAGACAGTCTGAATCCGATCAGCGAGGTCTATCACTATCCAGGCAGCATGCCGGAAGGTAGTGCCTCATCGTATTACTACGTTCCAGACAATATTCAGGCTCGTGTCAACCTCGATGGACTTGATACCAACGGCTATGACTCTGATCTCAACGAGGAGCCATACGCCTTAGCTGACTTTTTCAACCACGCGATGCGCTATCCAGACGAATACGCGCTTTGGCAACGCCGCGCCGCATTGATTGAAGATCGTGAAGATGAGATTGCAGAGGCTCTTGCGAATGGCACGACCGTTCCGGAAGAGTTAGCCGACATGTCTAAGGAACCGACGTTGCGCATCTTGCTCGACGAGATGAACACGGACCCTGACAAGTATCGCAACGCCTTAATGATCAACCTGCATGGTGAGTTAGTTCCGATGCCGGCATTGCGCAATTTTAGTGATGCTGCGAAAGATTCGGTCAACTACCCCAATTGGCGTGTTGTGACTCATCCGGAGGAGTTGCGAACTAAGAAAGATGATGCGGGCGTTACCGATCCGCTGCGACTTCGTATGTATGCCTACGTCGATTACCCGGCCTATTACAGCGGTGTTGATCGCATGAATGAGCCGATGGTTGTCGAACTCATGGGCGTTAATCTGGTAGAGCCGCTGGATCCAACGCGATTGGTCGGGGCAGCTACTCTGCAGAATGTTCCTGGCGGTGTTTCCGTTGCAGGTTCGTCGAGCTATCCCGTTGCTTGGCAGGGAGCCGTGCATCTCGATGATTGTTCAAACACTTCGGAGGAGATGCACTACTCCGCCGAATACGTCAACGACTCCGCTGGACAGCGCACCCGAATTTACCTGTACAACACTCCGCTCAGCTGCAATCAAGTTGATGGTCGAGGCCTAGCGAACACCGAACGTGCTCGTCTCTATCGGATGGAGTATGTGCCGAGTCCAGTTGATACTGGTCCATCGTTTGCCTCCGATTTGACTACCAGTGGCAATGGAACGAAGAATACAGCGCGGTGGACGCTGAACCTCGATCCGTCAATCTTGACTAGCAACAAGTTCATTAGCACTGGCGGTAGTTCTTACAACCCAACCGGTGACGTGCAACTGCAGATCCGCACACGCATCGCCAGCAATTTCCTGAGCTCAGCGGATGATGATTGGGAAACTTCCGGAGCGATGTTTCCGGTCATGAATCAGCCCGACAACCTCTCTACGACCTACGCGTGGTGGTCTGATAGTAAGGATGACGTGCCGATGACGGAGCGCGCTCAATTCAACGGCGACCCTCGTCACTTGCCATACAAGGACTGCTTCAGCGGTGGTGATGACTTCCCTGACAGCTACAATTGGTATCACGATCAACTCAACAACAGTGGTGAATACGCATCGTCTGATTTCGGCAGCATCGACGGTAGCCGTCTGCGGAACCGTTGGAACTATGCGATGTGGTGTGATGTGCCGCGTTACTTTTCGTTGTTGCGCGGTGGTGTCGTTGAGAGCGCAGCCGTCTATACGTCGCTGACTGGCTTCTCTTACTACTACATGGGGATAGGCAACGACATTGGGTATGACACAGCCAATGGCTACCCCAACTCAATACCAAGTGACCTGACGCCGTATGGGGGCAGTGGTAGTGGTTTCCTCAATAATATCACTCATCAACGCAAGTGCGTGATGGTCAGGGACCAGAGTTTCTCCAACAACTATTGGACTGGTTTCCCATGGCTCGGTGAGTTGTACCCCGACTCACTGGCTTCGTCGTTCTTTGATGTATCGAGCGGCTCAGCGCGTGGTAATTTGCCGGCGGGAGCTGACCCAGGCGAGGCCTTCCGGTGGCAGGTGAACTCCGCGTATATGTCATCCGGACGTAGTGCTTACGGAACGAACATACGCAATAACCATCAGCGGACTTCGACACTGGGATGTGGGGCGTTTTTTAATCACGGCAGCTCATCCTCTCGCTTCAGCCATATTTCTACCGGCGGCAACGGGGTGTTGACCTCGATTGGCCAAGAGATTGCAGACAACTACAGCATGACGATGCCGGCGACGGCTCCTGTCAATCGTCCGTTTAGCCTGAGCTATCCCGGTACTGCTGGTGCGCATTGGAACTATTCGCCGTATTCAACTCGTTACACGGCATCACTCTTTCAGACCTACTACTCGCATTATGCTGGCGTTGGTTCAGGCTTAGTCAAACTGACCAATCCGAGCGCAACTAGCGCTGGTTACATCGTTGTGAACGGCATCAGCAACGCAGTTGAGTCGGGCACTACGTTCTTGGCGAAGTGGGGAGTGCTGTCGCTGGCGCACTCCTTTTTTGAGGCGGGGGACTCTAGCAATAGTCTGCGGATTCCGCAGTTGGCGCGAGTTGAGATGTCTTCGCCGACCGACATCACGGAGCTTAACAATCCGAGCTTCATTGATGTGCTGTATGGCATCACGTGGTCGCGCTGGGATGGTCAGCCATACACGCAAACCGGTACGTTTATCGAGGACGAGTCGTTGCTCGAATATGTCATCACATATTCGGCGGACAATGGCGTCACCTGGCGTTATGTCCAGAGCGATGTGCTCGCCACTATCGGTAAGCGTCCACAGGATAGCAGTAACCTGATTGTTGATTCAGGCAGCGGCGACGAGTCATACAGCTGGGAAGTACCGAGCGCAGAGTTTCCAGAAGCTAGCTATCTACTGCGCGTTGAGTGTTACCGCCAAGGGGCACGTGTGCACTACGCATGGCATCAAAACAAGATCTTCATCCAACGCTAGGTGCACCAATGAATCATCTTTCCAACAAGTCATCTGGTGCTGCTGGATACAGCATTGTTGAGCTCGTCATCTCGTCAGTTTTACTGGCATTTATGATTGGGATTGTTTCGACCCTTTCGCTGAGTGGTGGGCAGGCGCAGGAATACGCCCGGCGACTCAGTCGTGTGACTGAGATCACGCAAGAACTTATCGACGATATGCGACTTGAGTTGGTGTCGTCAGTGCGATTGTTCGGTCGCGATGAAGAAGGTGCAGCGAACCTTGAGATGATTGATCTTGATGGCGCACCGGTTCCGTTGAGTGGTCTTTTGCTGCCAGTGGTATCAAGCAGCGAATCGATCCGCGTGGATTCTGCTGGGGCGGAGATCACCGGCAACTCGATGTTCTTTACCAAGCTCGCGTGGAGTGACCGATTCGTGTGCGCAAGCTCGAACGAGTATCTCGTCGATGTATATCGGTGGGTTTACTACTACCTAACTGCTGAGGACGGAGGGCCGGACCAAAGTCACCCGATTGGGTTGAACATCGTGCGGGTTGTGAGTGAGCCATTGATCGGTGCATCTTCGATAGACCGCATTTCAGACGCTGCCGATCAGGCTGAGATGTTGCTGCATCTATTGAATGGGACGCCGGATGCTGACGGGGTAACTCATGATGCTGTTGAAATGGTCTGGGCCAGGGGCGCTATGCCAGCGGATTCCGGGACCTTCCGACAAATTGATCCAGTCGACGGCACCTTGAGTTTGACACCTGTCCAGTCGCGCCCAGACCCGTTCAATGTGGCTCGTTCGGAGCAAAATGTCAGAGGGCTGCTCAGTTACCGCCATCACTCTGTGGCGAGCATCTACTCCCAAGAAAGCTTCGGCGTCGGGCGTTATGGACTGGTTACCGATACCTTGGAAGGATTTCCTCATGGCTTCGAAGTCCAGGTGGTTGGCCCTAGTTCGGCGCGCCAGGTCCTGATTCATATGGTGAATTCGAGTACGCAGAGATCTGGCCGATTCGCTTGGTCGGAAATGCAGGTTTCGGTCGACGCGCGCGACCTCTAGGCCGATTTAGGGCGGTAGGTTGACGTAAAACGTCCCCAGTTTTCGCTGCTTCGGCGGCTGGATTCCGTAGCCCCGTTGATCCAGCTGGCTGCGAGGCGTAGGATTCTCGCCCCCTTTCAGGCCAGAATCCGACACATCGGTTTCCTTCTGGCCGGGCTTCGCAGGACCTAAGCTATGGCCGGTCCCGCACGACATCGTCCGCAACATCCCCATGGAACAAAGCCTCCCCCAGGAGTTGGTCAAGCAAGTCGGCGGTTCTTTCCGTCTGACCGCCCTTCTGCAGAAGCGAGTTCGTGAACTGGTTCGAGGTCAGCGTCCGCTGTTCGAAACCCGTGAGCGCAATTACGTCAAGATCGCCAGCGAAGAGCTGCGGCGCGGGCTCATTGAGCTTGTTGCCGACGAAGAACAAAACGTGCCGACGCTGTAGCACAGCAACAGCTGGCGCGGTTTGCATCGGTTCTTGACGTAGCCATTGGGCGAACGTCGTCGTTATCTATGTGGTGTCGCTACCTATGTGGTCGCGCTAGGGGCATCCAAAGTTGGGGCCGCCCGGACATTGTCCGCTTGGTCGGCCGTTTCTCTGTAACCTAGCAATATGCCTAGCCGTTGCTGCGCGTGATTCGCGGCCCGCAAGGTGGAGAGCTCTGGCTTTTATCTTTGGGGACGAAAGCCAGCCTCGAAAGCTACCGACGAGAGTTGTTGGCAGCGATTGGCGCTACTCGGGCAGGTCTTCGTCGTTTGGCTGGACGCCCGTTTCGTCGGCGTCCGGAGTAGGTGCCGGTTCGGTTTGGTCAGACGGCAAGAACGCTCCAAACCCTTCCAGAGTTGGCTGGCGAATCTCTGGGCTTTGTTCCTGATCAGCCGCAGGGTGAGTGGACGGCTCGAACTCTAGACGTGGCACGTCAACCCAGAGGCTTTCGAGCCCGTAATATTCTCGCGCGTCTGGCAGGAACAGGTGTACGACGACGTCGCCGAAGTCAATGAGCACCCAGTTGCTGTCTGGTGCGTCCGCCGGACCGTTGCGGCGGCGGCGACCACGCATCGACTTGTGGTCCATTTCCACTTCCTTAGCGAGCGACTGTGCTTGGCGGGTGCTTTGCACTGTGGCGATAATGAAGTAGTCCGCGATCACAAGCGGGCCGGAGACATCAAGGATCTTAATGTCTTCAGCCAGCTTCATGTCGAGGCGCTCGGCAATGTTCAGTGCAAAATCACGCGTCGCCTTGTCAGGTGGGGAACCTGCTCGTGGGGCGTCGCTGTGCGAACTTTCGGGGACGTTGGAGCTCAACTAATGGGTCTCGAAGCGGATGATGGAGGCACGTTGTGTGCCCTTCGACAATACCTGCGCGGAGCAATGTAGTAACCCCCGCTGATCGGTTCTTACGGTTGCAGTCAGCAAATGGGCTTGCATGGAGCGGAGATCGATTGGGAAACCTCCGATAAGCGGCCGCCTGCTCCCGCAACGTTTCCCGGCGTTGGGCGCTTGTCAGAGCCTTTCGTGAGCAACTCTGGCAAGCGAATAGCTTGGCGAACTGCCGAAGCTATGGGGCGGTGGGGCTGGGGCAGCTAAATGTAATTTGCCCCAGCAATTGGCAGGCTAGCTGCCGGTCGTGACCTTGAAGAGCGGCAGGGCGATCAGAGCAGCGATCGTCATCAGCTTCATCAGGATGTTGATCGATGGGCCAGCGGTGTCCTTGAAGGGGTCGCCAACCGTGTCACCTTGGACTGCGGCCTTGTGGGCTTCTGAGCCCTTACCACCCAGCGCGCCGGACTCGATGTACTTCTTGGCGTTGTCCCAGGCACCGCCTGCGTTGGCCATGAAGAGCGCCATCATGACGCCAGCGGCAGTCGCGCCAGCGAGTAGACCGCCAACAGCTTCGCGGCCGACAATCATGCCGAGCACGATCGGGGCGGCGATGGCGAGGCAACCAGGAGCGACCATTTCCTTGAGCGAGCCCTGAGTCGAAATCTCGACACAGCGCATGGAGTCCGCTTCCGCGGTGCCATCCATGATGCCTGGGATCTCGCGGAACTGACGGCGAACCTCTTCGACCATTGCGTTGGCAGCCTTGCCGACAGCCTTCATGGCCATTGAGCTGAACACGAATGGCAGCATCGCGCCGAGCAGCATACCCATGACGACCTTGGCGTCATCTAGGCTGAGCTCAACTCCAGCGGCAACCTTATAGGCTGAGAACAGAGCGAGCGCGGTCAGCGCTGCCGAGCCGATAGCGAAGCCCTTACCGATGGCTGCCGTGGTGTTACCCGTAGCGTCCAACTGGTCGGTGCGCTCACGCACTTCCGGCGGTTGGTGCGACATCTCGGCGAGACCGCCAGCGTTGTCGGCAACCGGACCGTAAGCGTCAACACCAAGCGAGATGCCGAGCGTGCTCAGCATGCCGACGGCGGCAACACAGATGCCATACATGCCAGCGATGTCATTGCAGACAAAGATGGAGATGGCGAGCACGAGCGTTGGTCCCCAAGTCGAGGCCATGCCGGTCGCGAGACCGTGGATGATGTTGGTCGCGGCGCCCGTTTCGGACTGTTGTGCGATCGTCTGAGCTGGGGAGGCCTTCTCCGAAGTGTAGTACTCCGTGATCTTGCCGATGACGATGCCGCCAATCAGGCCGATGCACATTGCGAAGTAAACGTTCCAGTGCGAAGCCGTTTCGGCCGCTCCGGGTGCCATCGCTGGGCTTGGCTTCATGACCATCGTCACCGCAGCGCCACCGATGAGCAGGGCGATTGAGGCTGCGATTAGGCCACCGAATAAAGCTTCAGAGAGCTTGCTCTCGTCGTCGGCCTTGACGCGGAAGGTGCCGATGAAGCTGGCGACTACGCCGACCGCGGCAATCACTACTGGATACATCAAGAGGCTGGTGAGAGCTTCCGTGCGGACGCCGCCCTCAAGGCCACCGGGCACCAACGAGAAGCCGATGATGGCCGTCGCGATGATCGCACCTACGTAGCTTTCGAACAGGTCGGCACCCATGCCAGCAACGTCGCCAACGTTATCACCGACGTTGTCTGCGATGGTGGCCGGGTTGCGAGGGTCATCTTCGGGGATGCCAGCTTCGACTTTACCGACCAGGTCACCACCAACGTCGGCGGCCTTCGTGAAGATGCCGCCACCGACGCGCGCAAACAGCGCGATCGAGCTAGCACCAAAGCTGAAGCCGAGGACATAGTTGATGTAGTTGACGGCTTCCACGTCGGCGCTCGGAGCGCCATAGATCAAGAACAGCACCGTGATGCCGATCAGGCCCATGCTGACAACGGTCATGCCCATGACCGTGCCGGACTTGAAAGCGATATCGAGCGCGCCACCGAGGCTAGTCTTGGCGGCCTGCGTCGTCCGCACAGCAGCGCGGGTAGCACAGTGCATTCCGAAGTAGCCGGCGGTTGCGGAAGCGCCGCAGCCGAGCAGGAACGCAATCGCAGTGCGGTAACCGAGGAACTGGCCAGTGGCCGGATCGTCAGTGCCCATCATCAAAAGCACAAAGGCGACGGCAACAAAAACCGCGAGCCATTTGTATTCTGCATAGAGGAACGCCTTGGCACCGTCTTGGACGGACTTGGCGATCTTCTGCATCAGATCATCGCCAGCGTCTTTGGCCATGATCTGTTTGAAGGCGTTAATGGCGTAGGCTAGGCCTGCAGCCGCGATTGCGAGAGAAATAAGGTTCCAGACTAAATACATGGCAATAACGACGGCGGGTTGG
Organism: Planctomycetota bacterium; assembly: GCA_965662465.1. Taxonomy (GTDB): domain Bacteria; phylum Planctomycetota; class UBA1135; order UBA1135; family UBA2386. The sequence goes on from CBFIIO010000003.1 coordinate 232,570, forward strand.
TGAAAGCCGGCGCAAAAGGGGCCAACACGATAGCCGTGAGCCCTACCTCGAAACAAGCGCCCTGATGGCTTGAGTTGAACTAGCGATTCGTAGAATCGTCTATTTCGTCGGTGTGACTGTCGTCAGCCGATCCGTTGCTGCAGTCATTATTGGCACTTTCTTCGTCGCTCGAAGGTGCTTGGGCGGCCTTTTCGGCAGCTGGCGCGGAGCCGTCGGGGCGATTGGAGGAATCCGCTCTGGCCGTGGTTGGGCTCGAGTTCGTGGGCGGGACCTCCGAATTGCCGTCAACTGCAGCCCCGTGGCCATCGGTGACGAAGTCGTGGACCGGCTTCTTTGGTTGGATGAAGGTCTCGGTCATTTCGCTGCGGCTTTGCTGTTGGCGACGGCGGCGCCACCACCACAGGCTGATCCCGACGAGGACCGCGCTTATGATCGTTCCCCACAGCAGGCCTCGTTCGACCTTCTCAACTTTTTGGATCACCTCTTCGATGATCCCGGCGCTGGAGTAGCCCAGCCAGGTAAGCAACGGCACCATCAGCACGATCCCGATGCCATCGAGTAGCAAGAAGCGGCTCCATCGCATCTTCATGGCCCCAGCGGTGAAGAACGCGACCATGCGTAAGCCAGCTAGGAATCTTGAGATCACGATCACCATGTCGCCGCGGCGGCGAAACCATCTGTCAAAGTTCGCCAGGCGCTGTTTGGTGATGAAATACCTAAGCCATCTCAAGCGCAGAAGGCGCACGCCGAAGATTCGTCCCAGTAAGAACGGGATCATGTCACCGACGAGGATTGCGCCGCCACACCAGCCCATCATGGGCAGGAGTTGCGCATGTTCCGGGTATTGGGCGCAAACGTAGCCTGCGATCAGCAAGACGATTTCCTCAGGCAGCGGTAGCCCGAGCCCACACAGCAGAAACACCGCAGCTACCCCGATATACGGGTAGTCAGTGATCATCTGGATGAGGTCGAAATCAGGCATCGCTCTAGGGATCTTATGGGATCAGTCTCGCAGGAATGGCCAGAGCATTTCGAAGCGCCGGTCTTCGAATACCTTCTTGATGTCTATGCGGTGGTCGCCTCTCAGCCTAGCGACAACTTCCTGAAGGCGCTTCGTCCACTCGGTAGCCAGTTCTCGGTCGCGTATTTCGGGGGCCTGTGAGATTGCTCGGTCTAGCACGGCCAGAGCTGCTTGGACCGCGTGGCACTCTAGCAGTGCTGCAGCCAGCTTAGGGGTGTGCCACAGTTGCTGTTCTTTCTTGGCCGGCGTCGGATAGAGCTGCGCCGCTAGCCCCAAATAGTAGTCCGAAATTGCTGCAGCACCGCCCGTTTGGCCGGGGCGGGCCATGAGACGCTCGCGTAGCCCAGGGAACTGTTTGCAGGCGACAGCCGGCAAGAACGCTGCGGTGTGTAGGAGATCGTATTCGCGATCGTGCGCGAACTGTCGTGCATCTTCGAGTCGTTGGATACCCGTCAGCAGGCGCTTTTCGGCGGCGGCAGCAGTCGCTGCTTGGTCTTCGCTGTCGTCGTGGGTCAACACGTAGTTGTAGACCATCGCAGAATGACCATCTGTCCAGCTCGGCACTAGCTGCAGGATCTGCTGTCCGCGCGCGAATACTTCTTTCGCATCCCCATTCCTGGAAGCATCTTGCATTGATTTCCAGGCAAAGGGTAGTCGTGCTGGACGCAGGCACCAAGTGCCAAACTCGCGCAGTCCCTCGGCCGGCGGTGGCAGCATAGATACCGCTCCGGCAAATAGGATGATGGTGCAGGCCGAGCGCAGTTGGAGCATCAGGTCGTTTTCAGGCGGAAGCCTTTTGGAGCCTTTGGCTTCCGTAGGCAGTCGTAACAGAATAGCTCCTCTAGGTCGGGAACGCACGACGCCAGTAGGTTTCGATGTCATGCCCGCTGACAGTCGGCGCAAGTATCGCTTTGGTCGCTGTTAAGGAGCGATCAGGGTCGCTGCTCGCAGTTGCTACAAGAGCCACTGCCCGCGCATTAAATAAATCAATGCTTCGTCAATCGGTCCAGATCCACCAATCCACTGCACGAACTGCGCGCAGCAGATCGTTGTTGCGAGGGTTGCCCAGCCTGCTCCCAGCCCGACCAGGGCAGCAATCGTCAAGGTGATCGCACTCGTAAGTGCTGCGATTAGTGCTGCAAATAGAGCGTTGCACCAGGTCGGCAGGTTTGCTGGGCCAACTGCGATGACGGTGTTTTCCGCAAAATATAGAGGCACGCCGCCAGCTGTCTGCGTCAACGTGAATCGTGATAGTCGTTGCTCGGCTATTTGCACGCGTAGTAGCGCCCCGGATTCACTGATCGCAATTGGCGTATTTGCGATTTGCTTATCGCTGGTGGTGATCTTGAGTTCGGTTGCGCCGGGTGCGATGGGTAAAGCAGCGCGAGGTCGCAACCAGATGGATTGGATCTTGGGGGCGTTTGGCAGTTCGAAGGTGACACTGCCACCTATCCCTTCGAGGATCGGTTCTGCTGGGCCGATAGCTTGGAAATGGTGGCGTGCATATTCAGGTGCGCCAAGCCACATGCTCATCAGCAAGATGGTCGGGACCGAGAGGAATAGTTGGGACCCCAGTGCTCCAAAGATCACTGCCCCGCGGCCACCTAGCGGGCCACGCTCAAGGCGTCGAACCGTGTCTGCGCCGGGTTGGCGCAGCGCAAACGTCGGCCATGTGCGTGCTGCCGTCAGGCAACTCGTGATCGCGATGGCTAACAGCGGCAGAGTCAACCAAGGGCTTGCAGCGGCAGCTGGGCTGCCTTCGACAAGTTCGGGTTGGGCTGTCGCGTTGGCGATGATGGCGATGATTAGCGCAATGGCCGCTGGCCCAACGCTGGTGCGCGAGCACTGACGAAAGGACAGTCCGGCTGGCCCTCGCCACCAACGCGACCAAAGCTTGCTCATGACTTGGTGCCCGGCGATTGCTCTTCGCGGCTGCGGCCTAGTCGGCGAAATAGCGCAAACAAGTGGTCACGCGGTCGCTCAATGCGCACCACTTCGCCGCCCCGAAGCCGAGCATCCGCTGCAAGATCCTGCATGCCATCTTGACCTAGGCCGCGCACGACTAGCGCTTGTTCGTCAGTCGCCAGCAAGTCCTCTAGCGTGCCACGGGCGCGCACGCTGCCGTTGTGTAGCAGCAGTACCTCGTCACAGATCTCCTCGACTTCGAGTAAGTGGTGAGAAGCCATCAGGATCGCGGTTCCTTGTGCAGAGCGTTCCCGGAGGATCTCCATTACCGTGGCGGTTCCGAACGGATCGAGACCGGCAGTTGGTTCGTCCAGTAGTAAGACCTCTGGATTGGCGAGTAGGGCTCCGGCTAACGCGAGTCGCTTGCACATCCCGGTGCTAAATGTGCGTATGCGCCGGCTTTTGGCATGGCTGAGTTCCAGTCGTTTGAGCAGATCTTGGGCTCGCTGGTCTGATTGCGCGTTATCCAGCCCCAGTTCGGCCCCCAAAAACGCCAGATACTCTGGTGCTGAAAGCACATCGAGCGGCACGGCCCCTTCACTCTGGTAGGCAACCCGCTGAATAAGCTTTGGGCTTACTGATGCTTCGCCAAGCAATTGCACCGAGCCACTGGTTGGGCGCTGCAAACCGGCCAAAACTCGCAATAGCGTCGTCTTTCCAGAGCCATTGGGACCTAGGACGCCCACAATGCTGCCCGAATGGACCTCTAGATCCATTGGCAATAGCGCTTCGACGGCGGCTTTCTTGCCGCGGCCTGCGAATGTCACTGCGAGTTGGTGTGCCGATATGGCGATGGCCATGGACTGCGATAGTATACGTGACGGCATGCAGTTTCTCTTGCGTGCTTGTGAGCAGTGGTGAACTCGATGAGCGGATACCTAGAATTGCCAGATGGCGCACGCATTGTGGTGCGAGATGGTCTCGTCCTTGGCCGTGTTGCAGCCTGCGACGTAGTTGTCGATGACAGCAAGGCTTCGCGTCGTCACGCGCGGTTGATAGCTGAGGCCGGCGTCGTTGAGATTGAGGATATGAAGAGCAGCAATGGCACGCTGCTTAACGGCAAGCCGGTTGACCGTCGCATGATTCGCGATGGCGACGAGGTGCGCATTGGTAAGACGGTCATCATTTATCGAGAAGGTTCATTGCCGGGCGGTAACCCGGGGACTTCGAGTAGTGGGGGGCCGGCTAGCTCCGCGATCTTCGACGATGATGACGACTTGTTCGGTGGCGACGACGTGTCGAGCACGCCATCGGTAGCCGAACCGGTCGCTCAGAATCCGAAAATGGAGCCTGCCGCTCAGGTGAAACCTGCAGCACCAAGTGGCCCCACATCATCAAAGGCTAATGACGATGACCTGTTGGGGGATGACCTGCTGGGAGATGACCTGCTGGGTGGTGATTCGCCGTCAAGTTCTGCCCCGCCGTCTTCTCCACCGCAGAGATCTGCCAATGTCGTCGAGTTTGAAGACGAAGTGGTTGAGATGCAGCATGCTCCGGCTCCAAGTCGTGATCCTGATCCGCTGATTGAGGTTCGCAAGCCGGAGCGATCCGACGCATCATCTGCGAAAACGGCGCCTCGCCGAGATGCTTCGGATGAAGTGGTTGGTAAGTCGCAGCGCGTCCTTCAGTTTTCGAAGAAGGCCTCAGGTCAAAGCCCTTTGGGTGATGACCTTGCGCAGATGTCGGGCGGGATGCGCTTGCTTGTTGTGTTCGCAGCGATTGTGATTGGTGGTGGCATCATCTACGGAATCACAACAGCCATGCAGTAGCTGTTTGTCGACCCCCATGATGGGTGTTTGCTGGAGCCCATCGGTTGCCTGGGCAGCCACCCGGAATCCAGTCGGGCTTATGAAAGTAACGCCTGATGGATGGTCGACCAGCGCGCGGCAGTTGCTGTCGGAGTAAGTCGACGTGCGCGCTCGTGACCTGCTAGAGCCAAGCGTTGACGTAGATCGGTGTCGGCATGAATCTGCAAGAGAGCCTCTGCCATTGAGCGAGTGTTGTGCGGGGACACAAACAGCGCCGCATCGCCGGCTATTTCTCGATGCGGTGCAAGATCCGAGCACAATACCGGTGCGCCGTTTGCCAGTCCTTCTAGCACAGGCATGCCAAATCCCTCAAATAGCGAAACGTGGATCAGTGCTCGGCATGTCTTAAGCAGATCGTGCTTGTCGGACTCTTTGATGTAGTGGTTTGGTGGGCCGACGAATTGCAGCGGCGGCAGGTCTATGCATTGGGTCTTGGCCGTTTGATGCGCCGCTCGCAGTCGTTCTAGGTTCTTACGTGGGCGGTTATCACCAAGGACCAGGAATGGGCCATTTCTAGCTGCTGTAGTTGCGCCGGTTGGTTTTATACCAAGTTCTGTTCCGTGCATGACTAGGTCGATTGGTGGGCATCTTTGCCCAAGCAAGCTTGCCACGTCATGGCTGGTCATTGTCGATGGTGACAGTATTCGTGATGCGCTGCGTAGTGAGCGTTTGATCGCAAACTGCCGCCATGGGCGATGGGCCTCGCCAATCTCGGGATGAAGCCAAGGTAAGTCGTGGGCGGTTGCAATTGTCGGGCATGCTGCTCGCAGTGGGACGGAGGCTACCGAACTGTGTAGCAGGCTTGCATCTACTGACTTCAGCAATCGCGGTAGTTGCTGCTGCCGGCGAATTGCGCCGCGTGGTGCCTCGACAACGCGCACTGATGCGATTGGAGTCGTCTCTACGCCTTTGGGTAGCAGTAATATGCACTCTGCATCACGACGATTAGCGTAGGCAGTCAGCGCATTGAGGAACGAGCGGCCGACGCCAGTTACTGGGCCATCACCTAGGCAGATGCCATCGAACGCAATCACTTTCATTGCATCACTTCACGGTAGACATCTACATGGCTTGCCGCGCATTTTTGCCAATGGAAAGACTGTGCTCGCAGGCGTCCGGCTGCGATACGTGCGTTGCGATGATCTCGATCGCCTAGCACCCGCGCGAGGGCCTCGGTAAGGGCATCAACATTTGTTGCGTCTGCGAGCGTCATCGCGTTGTCGCTTAATTCGAGCATCGGGTCCGTCGAGTGCGCGACGACAGGCACTCCGAGTGCCATGGCTTCGAGTGGTGGAAACCCGAAGCCTTCCCATAGTGATGGATAGGCGAGCAAGCAGGCATGCTGCAGTAGCGGCCACAATTCGGCGTCTGAGCAGCTTTGTCGCCATTCCACAAGGCCCTCGTGCTGCGCAGCCTCAAGGTCGGCAACGATTTCGTCGCAGGCCCAGCCAGTGGCACCGACCACGACTAACAGTGGGCGTGGTTGCGGTAATTTACGCCAAGCATCAAGGAGCGTCCGATGGTTCTTACGCGGTTCTATTGTGCCGAGGCATAGTGCGTAGGGACGACCATTGAGAGGGGCTTGAGATTGCTCGGTTGGCACATGATCCGATCCAAACGGAATCACGCTCATGGGCGGACTGTCTGGTGCAAACTTGCGAACGTCGGCGGCTGTCGTGTTCGACGGCACGATCAAAGCATCGGCCTGAGCGATCGCCGCTCGGGTGCGGCGTTCAAGTACGGCAGCTTGCGCGCCATGCCACGACTGGTTGCGAACAAATGCCAGATCATGGACGGTTAGAACGGTCCGGGCGTTGTGTACTGGTGGTTGCACGTAGTCGGTGAAGTGGAACAAGCGTACGTTCCCTGCTAGATGCTCGGCTCCAATGCCAAATTTGCGTAGTATAGGCAGAGCGCGTCCTGCAATCGGCAGCCGATGAAGGTGGGCGTCGTTTGGAACTTTTGTCGCAACTTTCGCGGGTGCCAAGCTATGAGCAAACAGATGGACACGAACTTCAGGACACGACGACAATGCGCGCGAGAGTTCGCGGGTAGCGCGACCGATACCAGCACGGCTGAGCAGAGCCGGTCGATAGTCGATAGCGATTGGCAGAGGCATGCGTTCAGTAGGGAAGGGTTGGCGGTTTCTTTTAGCCGGTCGGATCTTTGATGCGACGAAGTACGGTAATGGTCTTGTCGATAGGTTGCACCGTCGCTGCGGTGGTCGCCATCATTGCGTTTTTAGATCTTGGTGCGCCAGTTGCGCCGCCTAGCTCGGGCGACAGTCGTGAGCCGGCAATTTCCGCAACTGAGGTTG
>CBFIIO010000004.1:0-206790 GCA_965662465.1 Planctomycetota bacterium
GGCGTCGAACCACGCGTGCCGACGATTGTCGCCAGCGCGGCTGGAATTCCTTCGGCGCGCAAGCGCACGATCTCTTCAAAAATGTCTAATTGAGGGGCCACGGAGAACCACACAGTATGCGAGCGCCGCCGTTACGCAAAGCGCGCACGAACATCAGCTGCACTCATACGCAGGAGCGCGCGCCTGCCAGCAGCCGTTGCCTTGGTCTTAACAACCATGTAGCTGTCACGATTCGAGCAGCTCGAACAACGACCGTAACGCACCTGCTCAAGCAACGCTCGATCGCCACAAGAGCCACACATGCGCAAATAGAGGTAGCGGGCTGCCGCAGATCGCCTGCTGCGCACGTCGTCGACCGGCATGCTATGGGTCACTTCTGGCTCCTCGCCCGCATGCCGCATCAATGCACGCCAATGCCGGCCGTGCGCTGGGATTTTTGCCCCGAACAAACGGTAAGCCGCGACGTGAGCTGCCTCGTGGATCAAAACGCCATCGATCTGATCGAGCGACTTAGCCAGCAGCGACGGATTGAGTTCGATCAGGCCGCTTTTCACAAATGCCCGGCCCGCGGTCGTCAAAAGACGATCATTCCACAATACCTCGACCTCCGTATCCAGAACGCGCCAGTGCCGGAATAACTCAGCGGCGCGATCCTCGAGCTCCTTAGGGGTCGGCAAGCCAGCTTGATCGGTCACGTCGGCAGCTTATCAGTCAAGCGGCATCGTCCGCCAGAAACCACACTTCAGCCTGAGACAATTCGCGGCTACTGATGGAGCCAATCAGTGCGAAGAGTCTGCTCTGCCGCTGGTGGCTGAAGGCGACGCCTTGCGCAACCCCAACTCACGCAGCGCAATCGGCAACGAAAGAATCGCCAATCCGCCTACCGCGAAAAAGAGCGCATTATCGGCGTCAGAATCGTCGGATAACCACAACAGCAGGGCGCATCCAAGAGCACCTACAAACAGCAGCCACCCCAAGCCAAACGTCAAGTTCACCCAAAAAGACGAACTCATTAAGCGATGTAAAGGGCCAACAGACTCATGCTCCATCGCTAGCATCCGTAAAATCTGGCTACGAACTTGCGCATCGATCTCTGGCCGTTCGATAGACGCTGCCAATAAATCAAGTCGCTGCTTGGCCCGCGCGTCTCGACGCTTTAGCCACGGAACAAAGATCGCAACAACGACTCCGACAAGCCCGCACAAAACGCACAATATGCAGAGGGCAACGACTAGGTCATCGAAGAAAAGAGGCGGCAGCAAAGAGGCCTCCTGAAAGACCCGCTCCGCACCCCGCTCGATAATGCTGTGCACGCTATTCATGGCTTAGAGGTCGGCCCGCCGGGCCTGAAGTTCGCGCAAGGCAAACGGGTATGTGATCAAGCCAAACGAAACAATCGCTGCCATCATGCCACTGGCAATCAGACTGCGCTCGCCGTTCATCTCCCCCACGAGCCAGATTGCTAGACCTACAAACAAGCCAATCCATCCGACAGACAACACAATTGCCAACGATCGCTGCGGTCCGCCCTTCGAACTTGGGGCGCGGCTACCGGTCAATTGGAACGCTAGAGACTCAAGCGTAGCCCGGTCGACACTCGGGTTCTTGAGCGCTTCCTCAAGCAACTCTAAGTGCTTTGCATTGGCTTGAGTTCGCGCATCCAACCACCCCTTGATCAGGGCGAAGATAAAAATAGTGCCCAAGACAGGCACAACGAAATAGGCGATCTCAATCATAGATGTGGGATTGCTGACAGTTCTCCATCAAGCCTACGGAGACCGCATCACTCTATTGCCAAACAGCGGATATTTGCTGCTGGCGCGCTATGCGGTCGGCGCCAACGGCTGCAAACCCAACTTCGTCAAAAACTCGTTCGCATCGCCACCCCAGGCCCAATCAGCGCTCTCGATCGAGCAGCGATCGTTATGACGCCAGATAAAAGGCATGGCATTGGCGAGTGCCGCCTCATGGTCAGGCTCGCGATCACCAACCATCACAACCTTGTGCGCAGAAGCAACTTCGCGCGCAATGCGTAGCATGTCTGACTTGCTGGCCACACCCGGGCTGTCGAGGCAATACTGCCAATCTGACAACTCCCGTAAGCCTTGGCCCTCCATCATAGCTGTCATGTATGTGCTGCGACAATTGCTCGCCAGGGCGACCTTTACGCCAATCGAGCGCAGGTGCGGCAACAACTGACGAATCCCAGCAAACAGATAGTCCACTCCGCGGTTCAGTTCGTCGACCTCCATAGGCAACACCACCGAGCGCAGATCATTCCAGCGATCCTTGTGATCCTCAGGCAAGAACGGCGCCCAAACACCCGCGTCCTTCATCCCGACCACGGCCTCAGCCTCACGCACCGTCGGCAATGCGATCTCAATGCCAGCCTGCTCTGCAAACCGGGCAATGCCAGCACGGATCACTGGTGCCCACCAAGTGAAGGTGTCGTGCAACGTGCCATCGACGTCAAAGATGATCAGATCAGGAGGACTATGATTTGCGAGCAAGCTCATTTGGTCTCTTTCCAACTCTACGGGTGACTCTGCTGACACCGGGCAACAGCATCACGATTCGCTACGAACTCGTTTGACGAACACCCATAATCTGCAACTGCTGCAACAGATATTCGCGGCCACGGACAGCCTGCTCGGCGGCAACCCCATCAGGAATACCCGGCGCAAAGCGCACCCCCACCACAAAGCGACGAACCTCCTCACGAGTCATCGCGCGCGTCGTCTGACGCAATTCAAGAATGAATGACTCGAGGGGGATCCGTCGATCCCCGGTCTGCACGAAGCCGTCACCTAAGATCGCACACGATACGTCCCCAGCACTGTTGTCGAACGTCGTATCAATTGGCAAGTCGCTAACGCAACCAGCTAACGCCAGCGTCACCGCCAACAGCATCGATCGCCAAACTAAGCTCATCAGCCGCAAGTTGCTCATCTCGCTGCAATCCCCTGCACTTCGATCAGTGCATCTGGGTCAAACAAAGACACGACTTGGAACATAGCCATCCCTGGGTAGTGCTTACCGCAATGCTTCTTCCAAATCGCGCCAAACTGCTTACGCGCCTGTGAGTAGTCATTGCGACTCGTCACGTAAAAGTTGAGCTGCACCACATCAGCAAACTCCATTTTGGCATCGCGCAGAATCGCAGCGATGTTCGCCATCGCCTGATCAAGCTGCCCGGCCAAATCGCCCTTGTGCATCACCGCACCTGCCTTGTCGTAGCCACACTGACCAGCAAGGTAGAGGGTTTGTTGTGACTCGCTTTCGACAAGCCAGGCGTGGGCAAAGCCTACTGGGACGGATAGGTCATCCGGGTTAATCGGGCGTTTGGTCATGAGTCGTTTAAGAACGAACCTAGGGCAGATCGCGAAGAATCGCACGCACTGGACTTGAATCGCACCCCACGATTCGCAGCGGCAGCGCAATCAGCTCGTAGTCACCAGCCGGAACTCCAGTCAAATCGAGGTTCTCAAGAATGGCAATGCCGCCACCATACAGTGCTTGATGACCATCCAACTCTTGGTTCGTCGAGTGATCCATACTCGGTGTATCAATCCCAACAAGCTGTATGCCAGCATCCGCAAGTACTTTTGCAGCCGCCCCACCCAGCGAGGTGAAGTTGGGGTCAAAGGTGCGACTATTGTGATCTTTGCAAGTCCGCAACAGCACGCGTTCGGCACCAGCCAGCAGTTCGGGCGTCAATGCGGCTGCAGGAATCAGGGGCGGACTACCCTCTGCTTGAACATCAATCACGCGACATCGACCGATGTATTTATCGAGACCGACCGACGCCATGTCCGCACCGTCCGTGTCGTAGTGCAGCGGCGCATCCGTATGGGTGCCAACGTGCACCGACATGCGAATCGTGCTGACGTTGCAAGAAGCACCGTCCTCCTTGCGCATCACCCACTCAAGCGAGAACGCATTATCACCTGGGAACGTCGCCGTCTCAGGCTCAACTCGCTCACTGATATCCCAGATGCGGCGACTCATCCTGGCTTACGCTCCGCCTGCAGGAAGCGTTGATGGTCGCCATTATCCAGAATGTCGCGGACGGCCTGCAGCGCAGCCCGAACCTCATCTTCAGTATTATAGAAGTGCGGCGCAATTCGAAGCCCAGCGTCCGGACGGAAGTCGACCACGATCTCGCGCTCAGACAACGCCTGACAAACCGCGTAGCCATCCGGCACGTCTAGCGCCACATGCCCACCGCGCCGAGAGGCCTCCAACGGCGACTTAAGTCCAAAGCCGTGTCGTTGGGCCTCGGAAACTAAAAACGTCGTCAACTGCTGACTACGCGCCCGAACGTTGCTCATGCCCGCCTCAGCGATCGTGGCAATGCCTTCCTTACCTGCATACAAAGCCGCGACGTTTGGCGTACCTGCAGCAAACCGGCCACCATCTTCACGGAAGTCTTGGCCGTTTGGCGAGAACAAGAATGGCTGCTTATGCGCAGCCCAACCTGTGAATGCTGGCTGCAAGTTCTTTGCTTCGTCCGGGTCCACATACAAAAAGCAATTACCGGGACCGCCACACAACCACTTTAGCGCACCGCCAACGACTGCATGCACTCCCCACTTCTCGATCTCGAGAGGGAGAGTTCCTACCGAATGGAAGGTGTCGAGGATGACAAACGCACCGACTTGTCGCGCCTTCTTGATGATCGGCTCGATATCGACGATTGCCGAGCTCCGGAACATCACATGATCGATCGCCACCAGCAACGTCGTGTCATCAATGTGTGCAGCAAACTCTTCGCCATCAGTAGAGAAGCCGTCTGCTGCAGCCGGCACACGTGTCAACTTAGCGCCATGCGCTGCGCGTGCTTCGTAGATGTATTGATCGCTTGGGAAATTACGGTCCGCGTAAACGATGCCATTGCGTGGTCCATCAAAGCGGAAGCACGAAAGAATCATCTCAAGCGCGACAGCAATGTTCTGGTGCATCGACACAGAACCATTTTGTACGCCTAAGATCCCGGCGACCTGATCGGCGACTTGCTCTTGCAAGATCCACCATCCGTCCCCCCAGGCACGCACACCTCGCGTGTCCCACTCGTCGAGGTACTGCTGCAAACTGTCGCGGGCAGCAGCCGGCATCGCACCAAGCGAATTGTTGATCAGGTAGTTGCTGCGCTTGGTGATCGGAAAGCGATCACGAAACGAAAGCAGGGAATCAGCGTCAGTCAGGTCAGTCACGGGTCAGCAGTTCTAGCTGGCAACGCCTACTGACGCACGCTTGCTTGCAACAAGAGGATGCCGATGAGGCCGAAAAGACCTGCCAGCTAGCCTCAGAAGCTCAAGATTCGGGTTCCGTGCCCGACTACCCAACGCGGCAACTAGTCAATTACGCAGCAACTACGCCGCACGAATGCCACGCCGCACTGCTTGAATTAGCTGTGGATCGATTCCGAGCTGCGCCGCTTCATCAACCCTCTTTTGGGCTAATTCAAGACGACCGTCGAGCGCTGACGCCTGGGCTAGGTGCAAAAGCAACAAAGCATTCTTTGGCAACAAAGCATGTGCGCGCTCCAAATGCGTCCCGCCATCACGCGCTCGGCCAGATTGCACCAGGACAACTCCGAGTTGCTTGTGAGCTTCCGCACACTCTTCATGATACTTAACGGCACGACGCAACAGCCGCTCTGCACGTCGCAGCTTGCCGAGCTTATGCTGCACGATGCCAAACAGCAGCCAAGCTTCAGCGATCGGCCCAACTCGGCGAACCAAGGCACGGACAGCAGTTAGAGCCGCACCGAGATCGCCGACGGCTATCGCCTTCTCAACAAGAGTCGTTCCGATCCACAAACCAGGAACCAGCGACAGGCGCAACAAACGAGTTGCCTGCACTTGTAGCTTCTCGGGCAGACCAAACTCGAGGGCCTTATTGAGCGCGACTCCAGCACGTGCCGTGTCGTCTAACAACATGCATGCACGGCCCAGCTCGTAATGCAGCACGGATTGCTCAGGCGACTTGAGAAGCGTCCTTTCGAGCACCGTCAGGGCAACGGCAGCATCTCCTTCTTCGAGCAAAAATGACGCCACCAACCGCGCGACCGGAACTGGTAAGTCCTCCTCACCCAACAGTTCATCGACCAGCTCTTTGCGGCGAACCACGTCGTTTAATCGATCATAGCTAGCAGCCAACTGCGCAACCATATTTGGCGTAACTGACTGCAATGCCCTGGCACCGGCAACAACTGCCCCAACAGCTTCATCATCACCGACGCGGAATGCCATCGAAGCAGCACGCTCGACCAAGTCACTATTGCTTGGTGAACGAAGCGCAGCACGGACAAGCAGATTGGCAGCAGCACGCTCATCACCAGCCGCATACATCAGTCCACCGAGTCGCTCAAGCATCTCAGCATCCGTCACCAATGGCGCCATCTGCCCCGCAACCACAGCTACTGCGTCATGCAGTTCACCTCGGCGCAGCAACAATGCAAAGAAGTCGATGACTAACTGCTGCACTTCGGCGTCCGCACCAACTAACTCCACGCACCGTCGCGCAGCACGCAAAGGATCATCCCCAGTCTCTGGCAGATTCGCCTCTCGACGTAGGTACTCATCCTTCAAGACCAAATACCACCCGAGGGCTTCGCCTTGAAGGCCCATCACATGGCCAGAAACCCCTTGCCAGCCCAGCAAGCCAGCGACCTCAAACTCAATACGTGGCAGGACCGCAAACGGCTCTATGGGGTCGAATGGCAGATCCATCGTCAATCGCACTTCACTGGATTTGCCATCGACAACCCGCCATTCAATGCGGTCTTGGTGAATTAAGCCGTCAACTAAGATGTCGACTTCCGCTTGCTTGTGCAAAGCGGCCAGCGATTTCGGAGCTAACAGCTCTCGCAAACGTAGGAAACTGCGCTGGCCATCGACCGGGCCAAGGAACGGAAAGAAGCGTAAGCCGCGATCATCCTCGCCATTGAGCCGCGTAACCAAGGCACGCGGGATTTGCCGAGACAAGACATCATATGGAGCCGCACCTACAACTGGTTTAAGGCCATCAGCCACGGCGAATGTAAATACTACTGCAGAAGTCATGCTCGTTACTTATCGAGCAATCACGGGTGCCAACTGGCCCTCCTGCAGTAACGACGATGACAGCGAGAGTTGCCGAGCAGCTCAGCGACCTTTGAGCGGGCCAGATCCAATCTGCGAAGTCGGCGTGGAGAGCAACTCGGACTTCGGCAGCTTTGGAGCCGACGATTTCGCTGCAGAACCGCGTTTTGAAGTAACTATTTTTTGGGCTGACCAACCCGACGGTGGCGGTATCTCGAAAGCATCCGCCTTACCGCCATCAGGACCCGCCAACATCACGGTAACTCGATCGAGCTTAACGCCCGCCCGCAAAGCCCCCAGCCATACCTCGGTACCCGCAGATCCCGCGATTCGCTGATGATTCAGTTCCGTCATTACCTGGGCGTGAACGGTCAAAGACCGGCTCTCACCATCAATTTCCTCGACAATTCGCACCGGCCCCAACCGCTTGGCACCGAGTCTAGACTCGACCGCTTGGCAATAGGGTGAACGGTCCCGATCAGCTTTGAACTCGGCAAGATGCTGCATCATCAGACTCATCAAGACAGCACCCGCGATGCCAATAATGAGCAGAATTAGGACGGACTTTGACACGGTCTAGTAGTCATCGACCATCGACCGCCGCCAACTGAGTCGCCTTCAGCATGCAAGAATACCCATCGGATGCTTTGCGTTACCGATCTGAAGAGGTAAGCATCGCTCGTTCCACGGGCCGAACGCCCATCCTTTCCAAACTTACCGACAGCCATGGGCAAGATCGTAAAGTGCCGCGAGTGCGGCAAGTCCTACCGTGATTCCGAAGAACTCGAAGACCTACGGGACAACGACAGCGTCTGCCTAGTGTGCAATAGCACGATCGAGGTAGCCGATTGGGACAGAGTCCTCGCCTCCTACGAAGATGATGACGAGGACTCCGACGTTGACGAAGATGACTGGGATGACGAGGACGACATCGATGACGACATCGATGACGACGATGATGACGACGATGACATCAGCGACGATGACTTCAACGACATCGATGATGACGACGATGATGACGACGATGATGATGATGAGGCCTAGACCTCATCGAGCCCGCCGCTAGGGGTGTAGCCGGAAGTCAAGCTCTCCCACAGCTATAGCCGCAGGCGGTGTTTACACTGCTCGGCCAACCAATCCGTGACCGCCTCGCCCAGGCAAACAGGCTCGCCGCCAGCAGCAAAAGTGCCTGCCGCAGCGCTGTTTCGAAACGTGATACAAAGGCCATCGCCGCCAAGATGGCAGGCTAACGGCGACCCGAGACCGCCATTTTGGCACCGTCGGATCCGGCTGACTGCCCACCAAGTGACATCAAGTTACTGCTGGCAAGGATCTTACGTCACACCCAGGATCTCGGCACATCGCTTGCTTCCGGGAGGGTGCCCGATTCTGTCAGGCGTCCACATACGATGGCCCAGAGCTTCCGCATCCTACTGGTTGAAGACGACGACTCCTTGAGGGCGTGTCTGTGCGAATTTCTCGCCAGCCAGGGTTGGGGTGTGGCCTCAACAGCCTTTGCGGGTGAAGCACTCCACCTAATGAGTCAGCAGCGATTTGACTTCGGGCTACTCGATTTCCACTTGCCCGAGACCACTGGCCCAGAACTGCTGCAACAGCTCGCCACGGTTCGCCCGCTGCCTTCGATCCTGATGTCGGGCCTCGCCAATCCAACGGAAGTCGCAGCCGCGCAGCAAGCCGGCTTCTTCACGTTCCTACGTAAGCCACTCGACCTAAATCGACTCAGGCAGTCACTGGAACTCCTCATCCAATCACACTTCGGCGGCCCGCTGGCTCCATGGGATCACCCCCAAACTGGCCAGCGACACCGCCAACCTAAGGCGCCACCAACGCAGCACTAGCAGCACTGGATGCAGCTCGACGGCCCACAGCTATCGAGCCAATGCAAAAGCGCCACCTCCGTCCTCCCTAATCACTGACCGAAACCCCCGAAAAACTGAAATGGCCAAGACCAAGACCTCGACGTCGACTGTGACCCCCCTAGGCGACCGCGTGCTCGTCAAGCGCGTTGCCGCTGATGCGAAGACCGCTGGCGGCATCATCCTCCCAGACACCGCTAAGGAGAAGCCAAAGGAAGGCGTCGTAATCTCCGTCGGCCTCGGCAAGATCGGTGACAACGGCCAACGCCAAGCTTTGACGGTCAAGAAGAAGGACCGCGTCCTGTTCTCTTCCTACGCTGGCTCCGAGATCAAGGTCGACGGCGAAGAGATGCTGATCCTCGCCGAAGACGAGATCCTCGCGATCATCGACTAACAGATTTCCGGTTGCAGGCAGCCCCACAGCGGGCAACGCCTCTACCAGCTACACCAAACACACACATAGAGCATTCCCATGGCAGTCAAGAAGATCGCATACGACCAAGAAGCACGCGAGCGCATGCGCGACGGCGTCAAGAAGTTGGCCCGCGCAGTCAAGGTCACCCTCGGCCCACGTGGTCGCAACGTCATCATCGAAAAATCGTTCGGCAGCCCAACGGTCACCAAGGATGGTGTCACCGTCGCTAAGGAAGTCGAACTCGAAGGCAAGTACGAGAACCTCGGCGCGCAACTCGTCAAGGAAGTCGCATCGAAGACCTCCGACGTTGCCGGCGATGGCACCACGACCGCAACGGTCCTGGCAGAAGCAGTCTTCGAAGAAGGCATCAAAAACGTCACTGCTGGCGCCAACCCGGTCGCCCTAAAGCGCGGCATCGAACTCGCAGTCGCCAAGGTCGTTTCCCAAATCCAAAAGATCAAGATCGACGTCAAGGGCAAGAAAGAGATCGCCCAAGTTGGCTGCATTGCTGCCAACAACGACGAAGAAATTGGCAACATCCTAGCTGACGCAATGGAGCGGGTTGGTAAGGACGGCGTCATCACGGTCGAGGAAGGCAAGAGCCTCCAGACCGAAGTGAACTGGGTCGAAGGCATGCAGTTCGACAAGGGCTACCTGTCGCCGCACTTCGTCACCAACCAAGACAAGATGGAAGCGGTTCTCGACAACCCTTTCATCCTGATCCACGAGAAGAAGATCGGCTCGATCAAGGACATGCTACCACTGCTCGAGAAGATCGCGCAAAGCAACCGTCCACTGCTGATCATCGCTGAGGACATCGAAGGCGAAGCGCTGGCTACACTGGTCGTGAACAAGCTTCGCGGCGTGTTCAAGTGCTGTGCGGTCAAGGCTCCTGGCTTCGGCGACCGCCGCAAGGCCATGATGGAAGACATCGGTGTCGTAACCGGCGGCAAGGCGATCTTCGAAGACCTTGGCATCAACCTCGAAACCGTCACGACTGCCGAACTTGGCTCCGCCAAGAAGGTCATCGTCGGTAAGGACAACTGCACCATTGTCGAAGGCGCAGGCAAGAACAAGGACAGCCAAGCTCGCATGGAGCAGATCCGGGCAGAGATGAGCCGCACGACGTCGGACTACGACATCGAAAAGCTCCAAGAGCGCCTTGCAAAGATCTCTGGTGGCGTTGCGCAGATCATGGTCGGCGCAGCCACTGAAGCCGAGATGAAGGAAAAGAAGGCTCGCGTTGAGGACGCCCTGCATGCAACCCGTGCAGCCGTCGAAGAAGGCATTGTAGCTGGCGGTGGAGTCGCCCTGGTTCGCGGAGCTAAGAGCCTCTCCAACCTCAAGCTCGAAGGTGACCAGCGCATTGGTGCCGACATCGTGCGCCGTGCACTGGAAGCCCCCATGCGTCAAATCGCGACCAACGCCGGCGTTGACGGCTCGATCGTGATCCAGACCATCCGGGACAACAAGAGCGACACCTTCGGCTACAACGCTCGCACGGACACTTACCAGGACATGATCAAGGCTGGTGTCGTCGACCCAGCAAAGGTCACCTGTGCAGCGCTCCAAAACGCAGCCTCCGTAGCAACCCTACTGCTGACGACCGAAGCACTCATCTCCACAGTTCCGGAGAAGAAGCCTGCAGGCGGCGGCGGCCACGACCACGGCCATGATGACATGGGCGGCATGGGTGGTATGGGCGGAATGGGTGGCATGGGCGGCATGCCCGGCATGGGCGGCGGAATGGGCTTCTAAGCCCCGCTCGCAACCACGAACCCCAAACAACAAGGCCCGGCGATGCACTGCATCGTCGGGCCTTGTTGCGTCTGGCCCGACTGACTGGAGCCACTGCGCAATCTGTCCAGCATCAAGGCATCGACGAACTCGTTGAGGGCACGGCTTTTCGACGATGCAACACCGTCAGAGACTTTGCGAACTGCGAGTTCTTAAGGCAACAGCCCGAGCATCTCGATGGCGCGTGAACCTTGTTTGCGCACGACCACGTCCGCAATGCGCACGCTGCGCTCGCCCGGCAAGCACTTGATCTCGGTCACGCGTCACGCCCGAGAATATCGAGACACATCGACTTGATGTCTGTCGCCGCGACGCGATCGCGAGCCACCGACTTGTCGCTGCACAAGAAGACTGGGCCAGCGTCATCTTCGTCATAGATGCGGCCGTGTGAGCCCATCACCTGCGACGGATCAGTGCCGATAACATCCATCAAGTAACGGAAGCCGAGAATCTTCTTGGCGAGGGTCTTGGCGACCTTCAGCTTGGGGAAGCGGATCTTAGGATCAACGAACAGCTCGGTCGGGTCATAGCCAGGCTTGCGATGAATGTCGACACACGTCGCGAAATCGGGACGACGCGCTTCGTCGAGCCAGTAGTGGTAGGCAAACCAACAACCCGGCTCGGCAATCGCAACAAGTTCCCCGCTGCGCTCGTGATCGATATGCAGTTCCTTTTGCTGCTCCCGATCTAGCACACGCCCAACCCCCGGCACCTTCTTCAACAAGCTGCGGACGTGCTCGAGGTCACTGACATCACGAACGTAGACGTGAGCGCACTGATGGTCGGCAACCACAAACGCGCGGCTCGCGCCGCAATCCATCAGCTGGCCGTGGCTCGTCTCCTGCACATGCAGCAAGCCTTGCTCATGTAGCATGCGATTCAAAAAGACCGGCTTATTGGCCTTCTCGATGCCGTATTCCGATAGCACGATGACATGCCGGCCCTGTTCGCGCGCGGCTTCTATCAACCGACCACACTGCACGTCAAGATCGCGCACTGCCTGGATGCTGCGCTCATCGTCCGGCCCCCAACGTTGATGGTCGTAGTCAAGGTGCGGCAAATACACGAACTCGAGATCCGGATCGTGCTGCTTCATCACCGACAGCGACGACGAAGTGATCCACTCGGAGCTCTTAATGCCGGCGCGGGGTCCCCAGAAGTCGAACAGCGGAAACGGCCCAAGCTCACTCTGCAACTCGCGATGCAGATCCTGCGGCTCGCTGTAAAGCCCCGGCTTCTTCAAACCGTCGGCGTGATACTCCGGCCTAGGCGTCACACTCCAATCGACACCCGGCGCATACATGTTCCACCACCAGAACATCTTCGCCGTGCGCGTGCCAAACTTAGCCTTGGCGGCTTCATACAATTTCTCGCCATGCACGAGTTGGTTGGACTGTCGCCACAGCATCACCTGCGCGAGTTCCCGGAAGTACCAACCGTTCGCAACAGCACCGTGACCCGATGGCTGCAAGCCAGTCAAGAACGATGCTTGTGCCGTGCATGTCACCGCAGGAAAAACAGTATCCAGAGGCGCCATAAATCCCGCATCACCTAGACCACTCAGAATAGGCGCATGAGCAAGATCTTTAGGGCGTAGACCAACCGCGATAACGACGAGTAGCTTCACTTACTCAGCGTCACCGCTAATCGCTGCCTAGTCAATCTGGAGCCAAGGAAGCCATGCGGCAATTATTCTTCATTCTCAGCAACAACCACATCGATCGTCGACGAATCTAACGATAGGAAGGCCGCTACTGACGAAGCGTGATGCGGGACGTTGTCTCACTCAGCGGGTGCTCAGTGACTTCGCCATCCGGCCATTGCACGCGCAACGTGCCAGCAGCAACCTTTGGGAACCACAGCACCGGCGAAGACTGCGTCAGGTAACCGTCGCCGGCCAGCCGTTCACGAACGATCGGGTCGCCCCCGTCTTGAAGCAACGTCACCTTGGCTCCGATGCCGTTTGGATTGCCGTCAGGCCCAGCCAAACGCACGACCATCCGCTGCTTTTCGCGAACAGGGTCAGACACTCCGCCATACAGGTCATTGTTCTTCGCGAACACCAACCAAGTGTCCGACGAGCGCGGGTCTTCCAGGTCTGCTAACGGTGCGTCGAGCAACATCACACCGCGCGAGTCAAACGGCATCACGATGCCGCTCTCGATTGCAGGGACCGCTTCATAATTCAGCCCGCCGGTGCGTCGCAGCAATATGCCGAGGCCACCATCAACGCGGCCAGTCTCCGGTTCGGGCGACCAGAAGTTATGAGCCATCACAATCTCAGGCACGCCATCACCATCGACGTCGCGAACCAAAACACCGAAGCTCGCCGAGATTTGCGCCGCTCGCGGTAGCCCGTGCACCGCGAACGATTCGCCACGATTTTCCAACACCACGTGACGCAGTTCGTTGCAAGTCAGCGTCAAGCAATCGTCCAACGCCGAACCATAGATATCACCGAGGCTCGCGCGCGCGAACGCATCATAAGTCGAGAACTTCTTGCGGACGAAGGGCATTGCACCGCCACTACAACTAAGGCCTCGAACCGGCAATGCCACGCCGCCGGACTGCTTGGCCTCGATCACGTCCATCGTGCCGTTTTCGTCAAAGTCGCGAGCGAACAACTGCATGGGCTTCTTGGCATTGGCGACATACTTCGAGTTGAGCCCGAGGTTGGTCGCTACCAAGTCCATATCACCGTCGCCATCTAAGTCCGCCGATGTGATGCCATTCCAAAGGCCATGGATGCCACTGAGACCAAGAGCCTCGGTGCGATCCTCTAGACGTTCTCCCTTCGCGTTGCCGAGCACGCGCACTGGCTGCCATTGGGCTGCGACCACAAGGTCGACAAAGCCATCGCCATCGAGGTCTGTCCAGCACGCACTGCTGACCATTCCCAACTGACGACACATCGGCGCCACGGTGTCCGTGACATCTACGAACTTGCCCCCGTCGTTGCGAAGCAGAGTGCTCGTTGGCGCATGCGGGAAGCGACCAGTCACAACCCGACCCCCCACAAACAAATCGACGTCGCCATCGCGATCGAAGTCAGCAGCTGCAACGCAACTGGCACTAACCCGCACATTCGGCAGTGTCCCAGCCGGAGCATTCGCGTAGCCGCTCTCGCCACCATTGACGTAGAGGCGATCCAGTAACAAGGCGTCGTCATCGCCATGCTCGACGCCACCGCTCGCGACGTATAAGTCGAGGTCGCCGTCGGAATCCATATCGAAGAAGACGGCGCCCATGTCTTCGCATGCTGCGTGCCCTTGCCAGGGACCGGCGACCTCTTGACTCGTCCCGCCAACATTACGCATCAGAACCCCAGCACTGCCTGCGGGACCGCCATACCACGTATCGCTGCGCTCGTCGGCAATCGCGCCAGTCGCCATGCCAGGCCCCAGTCGCGACAATCGATGAGGCAGCAATGGCTGGCTCTCGAAGTCATCGAACTCACGCTCACGCTGCGAGGCCAAGATCATGTCTTCAGGAATACGCCGCAAGGCTTCCCTGCTCGGACCTATCGCCGGCGGCATCACGCCCTTGATAGACAGCTTCACATCCTCGTGCAGCGTGAGACGCTGGTTCGCAACCACGCCTTCAAACTGCTGCGTGCGGCCGCTCGGCCAGACGACTTGCAGCGCGTCGACCTTGGTAGCCGAGCCAAGCCCGAAGTGCTCAACCGCTTCGCCAGCACTCATGTAACCGCGCGTCAACGACACCTGGCGAACATGCTTCACGCCACCAGCCTGCAATTCGATGCGGGCCCCAATGCCGAAGTGGTTGCCGTCATGGCCACGCAACTCAACCAACAATCGATTCGTCCCAGCGGTGCGGTTTTCAAACACACTGGCCTCGGCGTTGAGATTGTTGGTCACGACATCGAGGTCGCCATCGCGATCGAGATCAACGATCACGGCACCGTGGGTCACGCCGTTTTCATCGAGCCCCCACTCAGCACCGACATCTGCGAACTGCAAGTCGCCGAGGTTGCGCCGCGCGATGTTCTTTTCGTCGACACGCGGCATATTGCGCATCACATCGAGTGCTGCTTGGTAGCGACGCTCGCCCCACAACTTGGTGACGCGGTTGCCAATATCCGGATTGTCGGCAAACACCGGGATGCCGTTGGTCGCATAGAAGTCCTGGCGACCATCCTCATCAAAGTCCGCGAACCGCACGGTCCACGTCCAATCAGTGCTCGCGAGTCCAGCCATGTGCGCAGCCTCGAGAAATCGTTCGGTGCCGGTGTTTACATACAGCGCATTGCGCATGTATTGCTGCGGCTTCGAGTTCATCAAGAACCAGCGATGCTGATCCATGTTGCCCATGAGCATCTTGCCCATGTAGTGCGACGTGCTCGACATATCCGCAACGCAGAGGTCGAACATGCCGTCATTGTTGATGTCGCCAAAGTCCGTGCCCATGCCGAAGAACGCGGTGTGCGGCAAACGCTGCTCAGTTACATCGACGAACTTGCCGCCGCCCACGTTGCGATAGAGCTGATCCGGCGACTGGAAGTCGTTCGCGACATAGATGTCTTGGTAGCCATCGCTGTCGAAGTCCCACCAGACCACCGACAGACCATTGCCCATATCCTTGAGTCCCGACTCCTCGGTTACGTCAACGAACTGCGCATAGCCATCGTTGCGGAACAAACGGTCCTGCTGGCCTGCCATAAACCGATGGCCATCGACTTCGAAGGTCAGATCAGGTGCCAAAAGTTGCTCGCGCGTCTTGCGAATACGGCTTGGGATTTTTGCTTCGGCCGCAATTTCCTTCGCGAGCGTCGGTCGGAACACTCGGTTCGTCAGCAGATACAGATCAAGATCGCCATCGTTGTCGTAATCCGCGAACGCTGCGCCGGTCGACGCCGCGGTTTGTCCCAGTCCAAACGCGCCAGCCTTCTCCACGAAGGTGCCGTCGCCCTGATTCACAAACAGCAAGTTCGGTGACTCGAGGTTGCAGACATACAAGTCGAGATCCCCATCCCCATCTACGTCCGCGAACGTCGCCGCCGTGCCCCAGGCATCGCCACCACCTAATCCAGCCCCCGCGTCGCTGGTGACGTCCTCAAACTTCAGCGGCGCAGTCTGACGGAACAGTTTGTTTGGCCCATCTTGCGACACTAGGTAGACATCAGGCAGCCCATCAGCGTCATAATCAGAGACCGTTAGACCTGCCCCCATGTAGACATATGCGACTGTATTTTCTGCAAGTAGCTCGTTGCGAAACGACAACCCCGTAACCGCCGAAGCAAGCTTGGTAAACCGCTTGCCGGCAACAGCTCTACGCTTTGGCAAAGGATGGCTTTGCAGCAGATCTTCGGACGCCAGGGCCAAACCGCCACTATTGGTAGTGCTTACGGGAGGTTCGGCCACCCCAGAATCCTTGGAGCAACCGACAAGGAAGCCAACCACAACAGCCAACAAACCACAGCGCGACATGTCCAAGATCATCGCCAACCAGGGCCCAACTGAACAGGGCCACGGTGGTGACGTACGACATTCCGGGTTCCTATCCTTCCCAGACTCCCTGATGCCGCGTAGTGTCGGTGGTGCATGAAGTCCGAGGAGACCAACGAAAAGACGCTGCCCCCACCTTGGGATCGCATCTTCTCCCTAAGCACGCGCTGCTTCGTATGGGCACTGCTAATCGCAGTGCTCTATATCCTGCGACCATTCTTGCCGCTGGTGTTCCTGACATTCGTGTTTGCCTATATCCAGGCGCACGGAGTTGAAGGTCTCGCGCACCGCATCAAAAGCCGGCCGCTGCGAGTGATTACCGTCGGCCTAGTATTCCTGGGCACGCTTTTCGCCACCGGCTTCACGCTATTGCCGCAGGTTCAGCAGCAGGCCAAGGACTTCCTCGGCAACCGGGAGAAGTACATCACCGAGGCCGACAAACAGGTCAACATCTTCCTGTCGGACTATCCATCGCTCTATAAGGCTCTAGCAAAGCATAAGGATACGGGGAACCTCTTACTTGAGCCCACCGACGCCAGCGTAGACAGCACGACAGCTAGCGACCCCAACCGCTTGCCCGATGAAGGCAGCCCGTCGCCCGACCAAACGATCACTGGGCAGCAAAAAAACCCTCAAGGCAAGCCTGCTGACGAACCAGCAAAGCCAAAGGATGATCAAGCGCAGGACGCCCCTGACAAACAGGGGAGCAATGACGACCAAGATGAGGCAAAAGACAAGCCGCCTGAGTTGCCTATCATACGCGGCTTAGTCGATAACGTCGTCGAGTCGTTCGCCGAGAACCCCCTCCAAATCGGCCAATCGGTATTCAGCTATGCATCATCGTTTTTGATGTCACTGCTATTCTCATTCTTGATCGTTCTCGACCTGCGCAAGATCACGCGCGGGGTGCAGGGCCTGAAAGATACCAAGCTCGGATTCATCTACGACGAGGTCGCCGACAACATTGCAGGCTTCGGCCGCGTGCTTGGTCGCGCCCTCGAGGCACAGTTGTTCATCGCCGTCTGCAATACGATCCTAACTGCAATAGGCATCTGGATTCTCGGCATCGACAACCTCTTGGTGCTATCGACGATTGTGTTCTTCTGCAGCTTCATCCCCGTAGTAGGCACATTCATCTCTTCGACACCGATTGCACTCCTCGCCCTGCAACACGGCGGCGTCAGCACGATGCTGATCGCAATCGCGATGATCATGATCGTCCACGCACTGGAGACTTACGTCCTCAACCCGCAGATCTACGGACACCACATGCACATGAACCCAGTTCTAGTGCTCATCGTGCTGACCATCGGCGGCAAGCTGTTTGGCATCTGGGGACTCATCTTGGGCATTCCGATCGTCAACTACATCTTTCGGCATGCGATCCGCTACCCCGCGGAAAAGCCGGCTGAGACCTAGCCAGGCGACACTCTGGCTGAGAGGTGCCCAGTAGCCAAGCACCAGCAGCAGAGTTGCCATGCCAATATCACGACCACTAGCAGGTAGTAAGCATGCGCCTACAGCCTCAGTGGTGATCGGTATGCAGCTCCGGCCTACTCTATAGCCACTCAGACAACGACCAGCGGGTCGCGATCTTTCTTAGCGACGCGCACCTGCAGAGTTTTGCCAAACTCACCAACCAATCGCTTCGCCAACACTTTGAGGAAGCCGCGCTCGGTGTTGCTGTGACCAGCAAGCACGACTGCCGTGCCATCTGCGACCGCTGCCAAGACGTCATGATGAGACATCTCGCCGGTCACATAAACGTCAGCCCCGACCCCACGTAATGCGCTGCTACCGGCGCCCGCAGCAACTGCGATCGAGTGGACCTTCGACGACATAGCTGGTGGCTTCGCGACTTGGAGGTGCGGCACGCCAAACAGCTTCTTCAAGCGCTCGAGCAGCGTGCGAAAAGCCACTGGTTTCGACAATTCAGCTGCTCGCCCATACTCACCGTCTCCGCATGGACGCAAAGACTCCGGGGCATTTTCACCTATGGCGCCCTCGATCAGCCAGTCTGCTAAACCACCTGCGGCAGCGTCCAATGCGGTATGCGGAGAATAAACGACAAAGCCAGCGGCCACCGCCGCCAGTACCCTTCGTTGAGTCGCATCGTAAGCATCTAGCTGCTGCAACCCCTTGAAGATCGGCGGGTGGTAAGAAACCACGAGGTCCGCGCCAAATGCTTTTGCTTCCTCGATCACCGCCTCGGTGAGGTCGATTGTGAGCATGCACTTATTGACCACGGCAGCATCCGCGTGCGGTCGCAGCAAGACACCGACGTTGTCCCAGTCAGCGGCAAGCTCAAGCGGGGCAATCTCGTGCAAGATATCGAGAACGTCTTCGAGGGTCGGAGCAGACATGGGCGTTAAGGTCTAAGCGGCTATGAAGCGCCGGCACTAATGATAGCCAGACGATCGGGGTGCAGGTGCTTCGCAGCAGTCTCACGGATCTGCTCTAAGGTCACTGACTCAATCAAGCCGGGATAGCGCTCAATGAAGTCAAAGCCTAGGCCATAGCGACGTGCGCGAATCGCATAGGCCGCTAGATTGCTGTTCCGCTCGAGCGCGAACACAAAGCTGCCTGTCAAATAGTCCTTCACATCCTGCAACTCGCTCTCACTTGGCAATTTTTTGCGGATCAAACGGATCTCTTTGAGGAATCCGTCGACTGCTTTTTCGCGGTTCTCAGCAGAAGCTCCAATATACGCAGTGAAAGTGCCGGGCTCTTCGCCGGCTGAGCCGGCAATCCCGGCGGACACCGAGTAGCAAAGCCCCATTTCATCGCGCAGTTTGCGCGCGCAGCGGGACGTAAAGCCTGGGCCGGTCCCCAGGATGTGATCCATGACGGACAACTTATAAAAGTCCGGATCCGTCCGGCGGATACCCAAGTGACCAAGGAATATGTGCACCTGCTCTCGTGGCATTGGTAAGTGCACGTTGCAGCCTTTCTTCGCCAGTGCTAGCTCAGGCAAAGGCGTGTGATCTGGTGACTTTCCTCGGAAGCCGCCGAAGGTTCGCTCTAGTCGATCGAGCATGTCTTCGAGCTCGAATGGCCCTGATGCAGCGATGTAGCCGTTACCAGGCTGGAACCAGGTCTTGTGGAAATCTCGCAGGTGCTTCGGCTTAATCGCAGCAACTTGCTCAACAGTACCTTGCGACGACCTGCCGAGCGGATGATCACCGTAGATCTCTTTGCGAAAGCGACGCGCAGCAACCGTGCGTGGATCATCGGACTCCGCCTGGATCTCGCTGATCACTTCATTCTGCACTCGCCGAACTTCGCGCTGTGGAAAAGTCGGCTCTAGCACCATCTCGCGCAGCAACGCAGTTGCCTTCTTCTGAGAAGTTGCCGGACACATCACGACTCCACCCCGGTGATTGCCCTCAAGCATCGCGCCAAGATTCTCAGCAGCCGAAGAAAGACTCAGCGCGTCGTGATTGCGCGTGCCTTCGTCTAAGCACTCACCAACCATGTTGGTGACTCCAGGAAAGCGTGGGTCTTCGCTACCCATGCGCACGTCCAACGACGCAACACAGGCATAGGTCTGCACCCCTGGGTTGTGAACGGCAAGCAACGTCAAGCCACTCTTGAGCTGACGTTCGGCAATAGACAATCGGATGGCCTGCTTGCTCACGACTTCTTACGTCCTGGGTTTCTAGTCTTGGCGGTGGACTTCTTCACGCGCTTCTTGCTTGGCGCCTTCTTGGCCGCTGCCTTGTTAACGGCGGACTTCTTAGCCGCTGCCTTCTTGGCCGCTGACTTCTTGACCGCTGGCTTCTTGACCGCTGACTTCTTAGCTGCAGCCTTCTTAGCTGAAGTCTTCTTTGACTTGGTGGCTTTAGCCTTTCGCGCTGCTGGTTCAGCCTTTTCGGCTGGCACAGCCCAAACAATGGATGCTCGATCTAGCTGAAGATACTTCGCAGCAATCTGGCGCAACTCAGCACGCTTCAACGAATCATAGGTTGGCAATACGGTCTCAAGAGTCCGATAGCCATTTTCAGTTCCGGCCTCAAAACGCGCCAACTTCATCGCCATGTCCAGTGCCGTCTCATCCTGGAATAAGAACGACGATCGGATTTGCGTGCGGATGCGTTTGATGTCGCGCTCAGCAACACCTTCTCGCGTCAAAGCAGCGATCTCTTCCACAATGGCTTTTTCAACTTTGTGCGTATCTACGCCAGGATGCAGCTCACAGAGCACATAAAATCCTCCGGGGTCTTGGCGAGTCTCATTCATCACGCTGACGTAAGAGACCAGTTGGTCCTTCACGACAAGGCGCCTGTAAAGACGGCTGTTCTTGCTGTTGCCGAGGTCGTGCGCAATCAAGTCGAGCGCATAATCATCGCGCTCCCCCATACGACATGTCGGAAAGGCAAGGCACAAACGCGACACTGAGTGAGGTGTCCGCAAGGTTGCACGGCGCTCGCCCGGCGGTTCTGGTTCACAAATCGCGATCTTGCGTTCTTCGACGGGCGGAATGCTACCGAACAGCTCTTTGATACGCGCTCGCGTACGCTTCTTATTGATCGCACCGACTACGGTCAAACAAGCTCGATTCGGGCCGTAGTGCCGTTCGTAGTATGCACGCATGCCCTCAGGAGCAAGACGCTCGAGCTCTTCCTTGTAGCCAATCACTGGATGGTGATAAGGGTGCGTCTGATACATCAAGGATTCAGCGGCTTGGTAGAGGGGCCGCCACGGCTCATCCTCACCCATCGCTAATTCTTCAAGCACGACGCTCTTCTCGCTCTTGAACTCGACGGGATCAAGCAGGCACCCACGCATACGACTAGCCTCGATCTCGAGCACTGTCTCCCAGCGATCCGCCGCCATGGAGAAGTAATAGGCTGTGCTATCAGTATCTGTGAAAGCGTTGTTGCTGCCGCCCATCTTGCTGGTCTGCAAGTCAATCTGACCCTTACCAAACTTGTCGGTCCCCTTGAACATCATGTGCTCAAGGAAATGCGATACGCCAGTTTCACCAGTGCACTCATCGCGCGAACCGACCTGATACCACAGCACTGACGCGACTACTGGTAAGGGACCACGTTCAACAAGTATCGCGCGAAAGCCATTGTCTAGCTCGACGACATCGACGTCGGGCAACATCTGAATTTCCATGTTCTTCATCACTACTTCGTAGTCTTCGCGATCTTCTTGCGAGCACTCGTCGCAGGCCGACGACTAGCGGTTGGCCGAGCGGGGCCCTTACTAGACGGCCTTCGACTAACCGAAGCAGCATTCGGCTTCCTGGATCGTCCTACTGACGGACGAGAACTCGACGGTCGCGAAGCTGTCGGATTCTCAGCAAATGCATTCGCACTGATCGGCGCTGAAGCACCACCAGCGGCTAGCTCTTCGAGCGCTAGATCACGCAGCTTGCTAACCTCATCAGTCGTCAAGAATCGCCAACTGCCGTTCTTAAGACCGTGCAAGCTTAGGTGACCAATACGAACTCGCTTGAGCGACGTGACTGGATAGCCAAGCTGCGCAAAGACACGGCGAATCTCGCGATTCTTGCCCTCACGCAGCGTCACCTTCAAGTAGGTCTTTTCCTTAGCTAGACGCTCGATCTTCAGCTCCATGCCACCAGTAGGACCTTCAGCCAACCAAACCCCACCACGAGCTTTGGTAATGTCCTTGGACTCGATACGTCCACGCACTGTCACTGAATACAGCTTTGAAATGCCATACCGAGGATGCGTCATTTCTTGCGCAAAGGCCCCGTCGTTCGTAACTAGCAGTAGCCCTTCACTGTCTAAATCCAACCGACCCACAGTGAAGATGCGCCCTCGAATCGTCGGCAGCAAATCAACAACACGCTTCTTTTGCTCGTGAGCAGCATTTGTGCAAACAACTCCCTTCGGCTTGTTGACCAGCACATAGACCGCTCTTTCTGGCTGCAAACGCGTGCCATCAAAGTAGACCTCGTCATCGACAGGGTCGACTCGCACACCGTGCTCGCGGACCACCTCGCCATTGACTTGCACGCGACCGCCTGCGATTAAATCGTCGGCATTACGACGACTGCAGATACCAGCTTGTGCCAAGTAATGATTGAGCCTGACCTTTCCATCCTTGGTAGCGGCTTCGTTGCCACCAAGAACCTTGCTTGGCGTGACAACGAGACCTTCAGCAAGTCGCTTGCTGCCACGCAGCGGAGCACGCTTGGCTGGCGCCTTGCGCAAGGGAGTTGCCGACGCAGACTTCTTGCCAGCCGGCCGGCCCATGGCGCTCTTCGAAATAGGGGTTCGGGCAGACGGACTGCTGCCAGCAGGAGTCTTCCTACTATCAGCCTTCTTGCCGCCCACCTTCTTTGCGGGCCCCTTCTTATTAGTTGCCGAACCGGAGCGAACAAGACGCTGCCCCGGCTTACGGTCGACGTGACGTCTAGCCATTTATTGTGTCCCCGGGTCACAGACGACTAAGTCGACCTGACCATCGGGCTCAACTCTAACCATGGAAACACAGGCCGGCACGACCACCGTATCGCACTTGCTAAGCGCTAACGACTTCTCGTCTGAGCCAACCTTCCAATGCAATCGCCCAGAGCCGTCCAAAACAGTAAGCGTTAAATAACGACCCTTGGACTCAAACTCCACCTCACGCTCTAGTCCGTAACGACGCACAGCAAAGTGCGGGGTGACAATCAGTAATTCACCGCCATCTGGCAATGAGGTCGAACGC
The DNA here is from genome assembly GCA_965662465.1 of Planctomycetota bacterium. Classification (GTDB taxonomy): domain Bacteria; phylum Planctomycetota; class UBA1135; order UBA1135; family UBA2386. Next base: position 23,330 of record CBFIIO010000004.1, read on the forward strand.
TGAACCGGTGGGCGCTCGTTCGCAATCAAGCTCACAACATCTCGAGCTTCGATAGCGTGCGTCTCGCGACCACGTCCCCAATCGTAAAAACGATAGGTCTGATCACTGTTTTCCTGAACCTCTAAGACAACCACATTCGGACCAATACTGTGCGGCGTGCCGGGTGGAATGTGAACCACGTCGCCTACCTTAGGCACAAATGAGTAAAGCAACGGCTCAACATCAGCCGTCTCCCATTTATCCCAGATCTCAGTAAGATCAATCCCGGGGATGATGCCGTGCACCATTCTCGCGTTGTCGCCGGCGTGCAGAATCAAACAGCACTCGTTCTTGCCCATGTCACCGCGGGCTTGGTTATCGTCCGGATGAACCTGCAGCGACAACGCGTGTTGCGCATCGAGGAATTTAAGCATCAACGGGAAACTACCGTTGTGGCCCAGCTTCACACCGCGCCCCACCAGGGCCTCCGAGTTAATCTCCATCAGCGAAGAGATTGTCAGCTCAGACCCGCGCAGATGGCTGGCACCATCGGGACGGTCAAACAATTCCCATGACTCGCCAATCGGCCCAACATTTTCAGAATCGACCTTTTCATGGTCCGAGTCGAAAAACGATGCAGCTTCGAAATCGATGCCCAGCTTGTCACGTAAAGCCGTTCCTCCCCAAACCTTTGGCAATAGACGTCGCTCGAGCAAGAAAGGCTCAAAGACGTTATCTGTGCTGCTAGGATGAGCGGGCGTTGTCACGGAAATAAAGTCTAGCCGGACGTGAGCCATCTCTCACATGGCAAAAAGGCGTAAGACTGGGGAAACGATGCCATGGATTCGGCGCAGAAGAGAAGTAACCCCAATCGCCAGTGCCACCGAGGTGTCGCCACAACACAACAAGCTCCAGCAAATCGCAGCCTGGTGCGCTGCCCTATCAGGAGAAAGCAACCCGAACCAGCGGGCGGCGATTCTTGCACACTGCTAGAGCGGACCACCCGCTTGTTACCACCTCGCACGGGCTTTTCAAATCGGCAAGAGCAACTGCACGGGCGGGACTCGCGACCAAGAGAACAACCCGAAATGGGGTGCACCGCTCCTCCACTCAGGCCCAGCGGGACCAGATAACCTACGCAGCCCTTATAAATGCCAATGAGTTGGTTGGACAGCTGGCCAGCAAAGCAACCGCCTAACCAATCCAAGGAGAAGCGTAAGTGACTTATCAGCATGTGATTATGTCACAAATCACCGTCTTCGTTAGCGCCATTACAGAAGCGAAGCGATGGCTGTAGCTCGACCACGAGAAACAGGCCGCGCCGCGCTACCCCCCCTGAGTATTGAGTCGGGCTTTGTCAACGAGCGAGCGCGCTTGGCTCAAGGCCGAGGCGTCAGCGCCATCCCCAGTCGCCATAGCAGCCAGCTCATTTTCGACTTCGCTGCGCGTCAACTGACGAACGGTCGAGCGGGTACGTTCATCGCCACCTGCTCCATCAACTTCCTTGTTGACGAGAAAGTGCTGCTGCGCGAAGGCAGCAACCGGTGCCAGATGGGTCACGATGACAACCTGATGATGACGCGCAACTTCGTGCAACTTTTTGCCCACAGCAAGACCCAAACGACCGCCAATCTCCGCATCGATTTCATCGAGCACAAGCAGTGGCACCCTATCCTGGTCCGCAAGCGTCTTCTTAACGGCAAGCACCACACGCGCCAGCTCACCACCAGAAGCAGTGGCTCGAAGCGAGTGGAAAGGTTCTCCGGGATTGATACGGACTTCGATATCGACCGGCACTGGCCCATGCTCGGTTGCATCATCGAGCAAAGTCTCGACTGCAAAGCTGGCCTCCATTGCCACCCGAACCTCCGTTCGCGGCATTCCTAAGTCATGCAATTCGACCATTACAGCCGCGGCAAAAGCGATCCCAGCCTTAGAACGAGCGCGCACTAACTTGCGCCCAATCGCAGCGACTTCGTCGACCGCTGCACGCAATTCAACAACCAAGATTTCCGGATCAGTATCAGCAGCTTCAGCACTTTCGAGCTCGGCTTCCGTGTCGAGAAAGCTCTGTCGGAGATGGTCTTCTGTAGGGCCAAAGCGCTTCAGCGCCGTATGGACCTCATCCAACCGCTCTTCGACCTGACTAAGCCTCCCCGGATCCAATTCGAGCCTAGCCTGACCCGATTGCAGCTTTCGACAAATATCCGCAACCAGCTCTTCAACCTGGTCCATCTGCTCCGAAGCGTCTTCTAACTGGACATCGATAGCCGCCGCTTGCTGCAAGGCTCGAGCCGCGCGCGCCAACTCATCGGTGACGCTCAAATCTCCCTCCTGCAGCACTGTCAAAGCCGTATCCAGCTGACCACGCATGGTGTCGAGATTGGTCAATACAAGATGCTCATGCTCAAGTGACGCCAATTCACCATCGCTGAGCGCCAAATCCTTCATCGCGGCGTATTGAAACCGCAGGAACTCCAACCGCTGCCGCCGCTCACGCTGACCATCGGCCTGCTTACTAATCCGCGAATGCAGGTCTCTCGCTGCATGAAGCGCTTCTCCGAACTCAACGCGCAACGGCGTGGTGCCAGCAAATGCATCGAGCGTTTCACACTGAATTTCAGGCCGCATCAACGAGCGTGAATCACCTTGCCCATGAATTTCCAATAGCATGCCACCAAGCTTGCGCAGGGCAGACAAAGTGGCTGGCCGCCCGCCAAGGCGCACCCGCGTACGACCTTGACGGTCAACGATTCGAGTCACCAGCAACAAATCGTCATCAACCACTCCACCACAAGCCTCCAACACGAACTTGGCAACGGCGGCACTGCGGGATCCCTTGCCAAGCCGAAACTCGCCATCAACCTGCAACTCAGCATCCCCATGCCTGACCAGCGAGCCAGACACTTTCTCACCGCGCAAAATCTTTAATGCTGTTATGAGAAGTGACTTACCACCACCAGTCTCACCCGACATGACGGTCAAGCCATCTGCCATGCGAAGCTCTGCGCGCTCGATAAGAGCGAGATTACGAATATGCAGTGTGTGCAGCATAGATCTGTTTTCGGTCAAGCATGGCGGGCCGCAATGCGCCACGCCACCGGGTCTTAATACCAGATTTCTCAGTTAGGAAGCTAGCAGTTGCAAAGCGGCAGCAACCGACCGTTTCCTTGTTATAATATGGTGCCCTGCCGCGCCTCAACCAACACCACATCCTATGCTCTTCGCCCGACTCGCAACATTCGCACTGTTAACGACCGCAATCGCCGCACAAGCGGTCCCCGAAGAGAGTGGCAGCCACTTCCTGAACATCGATTCGGGCTTGGTCAGCAACTCCTCGTCGTCCCCAGCGACGATCGGTATTGCTCAGGTGGTCTATTCCAAGGTCGTCACTGTCCCGGGATCGAGCTGGCTACGGCTTGAGTATGAAGGTGTGCTACTTGCTGGCAGCGCCGAACCAGGCCAAAACGGATCGTTCCTTCGCCTCACATCTCTTCTTGACGGCGCTGTGCAGACACAGCACCTGCGTCACATTGCAGAGTGGAAAGACACGTCCGCTTACTTCAACGGAGACTCCGTCTTGGTCGAACTGCTCGCGCTGCAGAACACCGGCGACAACCGGCTTGTCATTCGCAACGCGATCGCCGGCCCAGCCTCCCCGCTTGGCGTTGATAGCATTTGTGGCCCAACAGATGACCGAGTGCTCAGCAATGACCTTCGCGTCGCTCGCAACCAACCAACGGGCTGCACCTCGTGGCTCATCAACGACTGCAATCACTGCTTCCTGACTGCCGGCCACTGCGCAGGCACTGGCCTGCAAGTAGTGGAGTTCAATGTGCCGCTATCATCCTCCGGCGGGTCGATACAGCATCCTGGCCCACAGGATCAATACGCAGTCGATACTTCATCCCTGCAATCCAACGGTGGCCAAGGTGTCGGTAACGATTACGCCTACTTCGGCGTTTTCGAGAACTCGAACACCGGTTTGACTCCACACCAAGCAAACGGAAACGTCGCGTTCGATCTGGTCCTGCCTCCACCAGTCAGCAATCAGAACATTCGAATCACCGGCAATGGCTCAACCTCAGCACCGGTTTCGCCGACTTGGTATCTAGTGCAAAAGACGCACGCAGGCCCATATTCCAGCTTCAGTGGCACAACGGTGCGCTACACCACCGACACAACCGGCGGCAACTCTGGCTCACCTGTCATTCTAGACGGCACCAACCAAGCCATCGCCATCCACACGCACGGCGGCTGCTCATCCACGGGTGGCTCAAACGCCAGCACCGGCAGCAACCATCCTGGCCTGCAAACAGCGCTAGCGAACCCTCAGGGTGTCTGCGATTGCCCCTCGCTCGTGTTCGATTTCCCCAATGGGTTGCCTCAGTTTGTCGATCCGAATGGCACCACGGTGATCCGCATCACGACATCCGGCCCAATCTCTGTGGTCGCCGGATCGGTGCGGTTCAACTACTCAACTGGCGGGTCCTTCCAACAGGTAACCCCAGTAACGATCAACGCGAACACTTTTGATGCGACCGTGCCGTCCGCTGCCTGTGGCACCAACATGATGTTTTACATCAGCGCACTGGGCAATGATCAAAACACCTACTCCAGCCCAGAGAACGCGCCAACATCGGTTTACAGCCGTCCAGCAGCTGTCGCACTACAGGTGTTACGCAACTACGACTTCAACACCAACCCGCCCGGCTGGGCAGTCTCCAACACGGCCCTGGCAACAGGCCCGTGGGAGCGTGGCGTCCCCGCCGACTCGCGTGGTCCAGCAACGGACTTCGACGGCAGCGGCCAATGCTGGGTGACTGGCAACGCAAACAACATCGACGTAGACGGTGGACCAACCAACTTGATCACCGAAACAGTCGACCTTTCCGGCGCAACGGACCCGAGTGTCTCCTACGCGATCTGGTTTGACTCGTTCAATGGCACTACCGACACCCTGGAGATCAGCGCATCCAATGATGGCGGCAGCACCTGGACAACGGTCGAAGTTGTCAGCGGCACGTCAGGCTGGGAGCAACGAACCCTCAACGTCAAGTCGCTGTTCCCTGCGCCGGCTCAATTCGCCATGCGATACTCAGTTGCCGACCAACCCAACAACTCAGTGACTGAGGCGGCAATGGACGCCTTCCGGATTGACGATGTTGACTGTGCAGCTGCCTCCTGGGGCACTTATGGCCTCGGCTGCGCAAACGGCTCTAGCGCGCCTGACCTGCAATTGTTGTCATTGCCAAACCTCGGCGGCAACTTCACCGTTCGCACCGACGGCTTGACGACTGGCCCAGTAGCCATGATCGTCGGCCTTGACAGCGCAAACACGCCGCTCAACCTGCCCACGTTCGCTAGTGGCTGCACCCTGCTCGCACGACCCGACGTTGTGCAAGTAATGACCACAATCGCGAACCTCGCCATCTACTCGCTGACGATTCCGAACAACCCGGCACTTGCTGGCACCCAGGTGCATGTGCAAGCCATCGAGTTCAACGGCTTGGGCACAATGTCCCAAGGCGGCGTAGGCGTCATCAACTAGCAAAGCTGACCACGGGGCCAAAGCCCTTCAGCTGACCGCCCCCGCCGAGCGCGGGGGCCGACATTGAGCACCATGGCCGCTGCGGATGGGACACAACCGTCCGCGGACTCTTGCTCACACGCTTCGCTGCAGCAGTGAGCCCAACGGGTCTCGACAACTCGCAAACAGCGAGGTGCAGCAGGTCACTAGTGGTAGAGCATCCAGTAGATGATCACCCCAGTGACCGACACGTAGAGCCAAATCGGCGTTGCGATCTTCGCCCACCTCTTGTGTTGTTCCCGGCGGTCCTGGTAACCGAGGTAGGCCGTTCGCAGGATCAAGGGCACCTGCACGGCAGCCAACACGATGTGACTGATCAACAGCACAAAGTAAACCGAGCGGATAGCGCCTTCGCCTTGGTATTTCACTGACTCACAGGTCGCGTGGTACGTCAAATAGCAGACCAGGAATAGCGCCGAGCAACCCAGCGCGGACATCATCAGCTTTTTGTGTAGCTCAACGTTGCCGCGCTTAACTGCAATCAACCCAGCGCAGATCAGAAGGAACGCCACCCCGTTCAGGACGGCATCCACATCGGCCAAAAAGCGAAAGTCGATGTCAGCAAGCATAGATTAAGTAGCGTCGCGAACACTGCGCCGCGTCACGACAAACGTTCCGAGGGCAAACATCGCAACGGCGAAGACAACTGCCCCGATCAGACATACCGCAAATGTCGGACAGCCCGGAGCCTCCCCCTGGACAGCGTGGCGCAATGCACCAACACCATAGGTCATAGGATTGACGTGCCGCACCCAACTGATCAACCAGTGGGCATCCTCGATCGGAAAGAACGCGCCCGACAGCAACAGCATCGGCATCAAGAACAGCATCATGATGCCGTGATACCCGGCGGTGCTATCCATCACCCAAGCCAGCGAGAACCCTAAACCGGTCACACCAATCGAAAGCAGTGCGAGCACCCCAAGGGACGTGAACACACGATCCATAGGGATCTCGATGCCAGTGAATGGAGCGAGCAGCAAAAAGATCACGGCTAGGCCAAACGCCAGTGTCGCGCCACCCAAGATCTTGCCCAGCGCAATTGCCGCTCTTGGCACCGGGGATATCAGCACACCCTGCAAGAATCCTTCTTTGCGATCTTCGATAACAGTGATGGTCGAAAAGATCGCTGTGAACAACGTGATCATCGCGAGCGTCCCAGCAAAGAAGTAGACGCTGTAGTCCATGCCGTACGGCTTGAACGATCCATGCAGCGCACCGCTAAACATCAAGTAGAAGATGACCGGCTGCATTAGCGAACCGGTTAGACGCGAACGATCACGCAAGAAGCGCACGAGCTCGCGATGCCACAATGCAAACACTGCGCGCCTCATGACCGCCTCCGCTTCTTCTTGCCTTTTTTGAGATCGGGTTCGGGTGGGATCACAACGAACCTCTTGCCGGTGCGCTGCAGGAACACGTCCTCGAGTGACGGGTGCGCCAAGTGCAAGCGACGAATGCGGTCGCCAAAGCGCGTCATTACGACTGGCACAAGTTCCTGGGCATTTTCGCCTTCGACGCGAACGGTTTGGTCTATCTGCTGAGCCTTGACCTGCAGCTCACTCTGAAGCGCAGCAACAAGCGCCACTGCGTCAGGAGTCTCGATCTCCAGCACCTGACCACCAACCTCTTCCATGAGCTCGCTAGGTCGGCCACGCGCGACAACACCACCGTCATCAAGGAGCATCAGTTGATCAGCCTCTGCCGCCTCTTCCATTAGGTGTGTGGTGAACATGATCGTCAGGCCTTCTTGTGCGCGTAAAACCTTCCACATGTCACGCCGCGCGGCAGGGTCCAAGCCGGTGCTGGCTTCGTCCAGAAGCACCAGGTCCGGCTTGGCCATCAGACATTTAGCGATCTCGACACGCCTTCGCAGCCCGCCGGACAGCTCTTCAGCGGCATCGTTCTTGCGATCGCTGAGGTCTGCAGCATGCATGGCTTCGTCGATGCGTGAACGCAGTTCCTTGCCACCAAGGTTAAGCAGCAAGCCTGCATAGCGAAGGTTCTCGCCAACCGTCAAACGCCGATCAATCGCCGCCGACTGAAAGACCACGCCAATGCGGCGTCTAATGGCAGAGGCCTCGGAAGAGAGGTCATGCCCAAGCATCGTGATCGAACCCTTCTGCAGCGGCACGATCGTCGATAGCAACTTGAACAATGTCGACTTACCTGAGCCGTTCGGCCCAAGGAATCCGAAGGAGCCGCCCGACTCGATCTCAAAGGAGACGTCCCGTAATGCCTGACGCTCCCCGTAGGCAAACTCGATGCCCGAAGCAGAAACTGCGCTTGTCGTACTCATCGGCGCCACACCATCGCGATTAGAAGTAGTGGTAAGTAGATGATCGACACAATGAAGGTCATCCGCATCGCAGTATCACTGCGCGTCAGCGCCGCGAACAAGACTGGCACAAAGAAAATGACATCTAGGAGCACCGCAATGACCAAATAATGGCCATCAGCCATGTGAGTCACGTAAGGAACCAAACTCGCGATGCCGAGGCCGCCGACATACAGCAGCATCGTGATGCCGGTTCGATGCCCGGTTGGATCGACAACTGGGAGCATCTGCATGCCCGCTCGCGCATAATCTTCACGGTATCGCCAGGCAATCGCGAGGAAATGCGGGATCTGCCAGAAGAACAGGATGGTGAACAGCACCAGCTGTCCGGGCACAAAGTCACCGGCGACTGCGGCGTGACCCACAACGGGCGGCAAGGCACCCGGAATCGCGCCTACGAGGGTATTGAGCGGCGTGCGAGTCTTCATCGGGGTGTAGACAAGCACGTAACTGATGACAATCAGAGCGCACAAACTTGCCGCTGGCCAATTCCACTCGCCCGGCGGCCGAGAGCCATCTCCTGCTAACGGCGCGGCGCCGAACAACACCAGCAGCACCCCTATCACTGAGGTAATTGCCCCAAACACCAAAACGTTGCGAGGCGACAACCGCCCAGTTGGCAGTGGCCGGTCCTGCGTGCGGTGCATCAGCACATCCAAGTCCCGCTCGCGATACATATTGAGTGCCGCAGCACCAATCGCGGCCAAGAAGGTGCCGAGCGTAGTGACTACCAGTAAATCTAGGGGCGGACCCGAGGACCGCGACGGCCAGGCCATGTAGGCCCCAGCGACGACAGCAAACACTGCCATCATCGAAAGTCGCGGTTTTCCGAGTTCCCAATAGGAGCGAATGACCCCCACGTTGGTCGCCGTCATGAGTGTTATGGTTTACGAGTGGCCCGGAAAACGTGCGCAGCGAGCGCCGAGACCAACACAGTCAGGAAAGCGCCTATCAGAACGTGTGCAGAGATCACCGTAGCGGTGCCCAAGTCGGCAACGTTTTCCGGAGTCTTACCTGCACGATTGCGAATAGCTAAGGCAACGAAGCCTAGTGCAATCTGCGTGATCAATAGCAGTATGATTGCTCGAGTGATGCCAAGAATCCCAGGGCTCTTGCCTAATTTTCCAACTGCAAATGCCGTGGCAATCGTCCCGACCAAGAAAACGATGAATGCATTGCCGACATGAGTCCAAAGGGCATGCGGGCTGTTGGTGTGGCGAGCGATGGCCCCCATGATCGTCTGCAAGACCAGCAATACCAATGTTCCCATGACCAGAACACGGCCAGTTCCTGGGGCAACGCCTACTGCCGGCGAGGTATTCCGGTAGCGATCAGATAGCTGGTATGCCGCCCAGGCAAACGTTGCCAAGGTCAATTGCGCCAACGTGCCATGCGTCACAGAGGTCACAGCTGGCAACCCCTTGAGCACCCCAACTCCGCCAATGATGCCCTGGGTCAGGATCAGACAACCACCAAACCAAGCCGTAGCACGGGCTTTGCGATCGCCGAGACCCTTAAAGTGCAGCCAAAGCGCCAAACACAGCGCCAACAGGCCCGACATTGACGCGAACACCCGGTGAAAGTGCTCAAAAAATCCCGGCAGCGTCTGGTAGCTACGCTCGGGCATCAGCTGCCCATCCGACATTGGCCAGTCCACAAAGGCGAGACCCGAGCCAGTGCTCGTGGTCATGGCTCCCCAAATGATCGTAACCGTAGTCACGATCAGCATGGCTAGCGCCAAGCGGAACGGGCCCTTAGTGGCAGGCTCGGTAGAAGGAAGCAGTGCTGTCGTATTACTCATGGGTTGCCAGAACCCATAAGAATGTACGCTAGCGGCTCGATTTTCAGCGTCTGAGGATCAACGACCGAGAACTCTCGTCGCTGGGCGGGACCCAATGCCACTGTCAAAGGCCTCCCACATGGGCCGCTCACTGTCCGACAAGCTGGCAATGTCGACGGTGCGATCAATTGCCTTGGCTGGGCTTGTTTTCGCCATAGCCAGGAGGTTCTTGGCTTCCAGATCTCGGCCACCGGCCAACTCAGAGGCTGACTGTAAATAGCCCATCGCGGCCTGTGGCTCGCCCATACGGAGCAAACAGATACCTAAATTCTTGTGCGCTGCCTGGGTCGCGCTGGCCGGCACACCTGAGCCTGGAGCTAGAGATAGCTCCGAAATAGCCCTTTGCCACAGGCGCTGCTCCATCAGCCCCTCCCCTCGATGCATGTGTGTCAGAACGGCAGTGCTGACCTGCTCCTCTAGAACTTCGAACTCAAGCACCTCGATCCACGGCATATTCTGGAAGGTGTTGCGGACGACACCTGTGCAACGCATTCGGTTGTAGAGGCCCATTGTGTAGAGGGTGTCCAGCTGCGCGTTTGATTTGCTCAGGAAGAGCATGCCAAATACGTCGTTGTAATCCGTCTCCTGCCAAATCTTTTGATCGTCACCCCAACCATAAAAGTTGGTGAAGTCGGTTGGCGTAAACTTGGTGAAGAACGGATTAGAGATTCGCCCCAGCGATGCGAACTGCACAACGAACTGAACCTTCACATTGTGGTAGGCGTCAGGGTTGGAGCGCAATGCACTAAGATTGGTGCGAACAGGAACACCAAACTCGTTGGCTTGTGCCGGCAATGCAGCAACACCGAGCAGGAACGAAGCAAGCAGCGCAGATCTCATAGCGATTCCGTGATTTCTTTGGATCGATTCGTGAGCTGGATCAATCTGTGATCCGCTCCATCAACTTCCGCAGAGCCTGGTCCATCAACTCTTCCGGAACATCGTCTCCTGACTTTGCAAGTTCGCGCAGACGCTTCATGCGCTGTGCTTTGCTCAGATCGCCGTCCATTAACTCTTGGACGATGCGGTCTAGATCAGTTTTCGATTTGGTCAAGTGGCTGAAACCCGGTTGCGTGTGAGCGCAGTAGCCCACGGTTAGTGGGTATCGACGCCTTGCCCCGGCTGCCTTGACGACTGATTGCCAACAGTCTCAAAGAGATCCTCCCACCAACCGCGCAAATACGCAGCACGAAACGGTCGACAGAAACCAGTCGGCGAAACGCTCTCCTACAGCCCTTGCGTCGCGAGTAAAAATGTCGCGAAAATAGACACCAAGGCAACCGCCGATCCCTCCGATCCCGGGGCAGCTTCCCAATCGGAGACCGTGGCAGTCGTGACCACCTACGCAAGCCTGTCTAGCGGGTGGTCAAAAGCCGCAAGGGCAACCACAAACATGACCTGCAGAATACTTTACGGCTCCTAGAGACTCACGCTACTTAGAGCGCGTACGGTTCTTTGCCCGCTCCTTTGCCTGACGCTTTACTACGGCCGCTGGCGCATCACCCTTGCGCCAGAGCATCGCTATGACGCTGGTGCCCCACTCGCGCAAATCGATATCTAGATCCGTATCGAAGTCATCTTCATCTAGCACGCCGCGCTCGAAGTGAAACAACACACAGCCATTTTCGGCAGTGCGATCCAAGAGTCGCCGGGCGCGGGCCATGGACTTAACTGGATCCTCAGCAACCATTGAGTAAGGCGGGTCTAAAAAGATGATGTCCGGCGCGACCTCGGCATCGGCCGAATCATCCGACTCGTCCCGTGAAGCTCCGAACAGCGGTTGGAACATCACCGGCGGATCCCAGGCATCCGCCTTGATCACGACACCGCGATCAAATGCTTCATCCCCAAGTATTTGCAAGTTATTACGTAAGGTATCGAGGACTTTGCCGTTCTTCTCGACAAACAGCACCCGCGCTGCTCCACGCGACAGCGATTCAATGCCTGACGACCCCGAGCCCGCGAACAAGTCCCACACAAATGCGTCTTCAATCTGGTCTCCCAAGATATTGAACAACGCTTCGCGCACTTGCCCTAAAAGAGGGCGTGTACCAAGACCACGAACCGTCTTTAGATTCCGGCCGCCAAATTCTCCACCAATGATGCGCAGACTCATGTTTGCGCCACGATGGTCGCAGGCGGATCGCTTTGGTGCAACCACGACAACGCTCAAGACTCGACGATAAAGAAAAGACCTTGGATTCAGAGACTCCACAACTAGCCCTGCGGCTTGGCGAAATGAGCCATGCTCTGGAGCCGGGGCGCGACTATTTGCTGGGTAATGCAGACGAGTGCGACCTGCGCGTTGCAGGCGCCGAGCCGAGGCATGTGTGGTTGTCCATCGCTGAGGGCAAGGCCACAGCCACCGATATCAGCAATAAGTCAGGGATACTTCTTAATGAAGAAAAGGTAGCAAGCGCCGAGTTGCATCCGGGTGACCGGCTAGGAGTGGCTGGAGAGCTCATCGTCGTAATTGCGGATAATGGAACCTCAGCGCTCGTGCCGGTCCCGGGACTGCGCCAAGCAGCCTCGGTCCGCAAAATTCGCACCCAGGCAGCGGCCTTGCGCCACCAGGGCAGCACCTTCGCCGAGATGATGGCGACTGAGATGCAGCGTGCGCCGTGGTTGATGATCTCGGTAGTCCTCCACGTTTGCCTTCTGCTGATCGCTTGGTGCCTTCTACCAACCGATCGAATCCGCGGCCAAAATCTCGCATCTTTCGATTTCGTAGCGGCTGCAGGCACCCCGCGCAGCAGTTCAAATCCAGAATTACCGCAAGTAGTCACCGAACCGGAATCTAACGAGTTCATTGAAGACCCCGAACTGCAACTGCAGGAGGTACCCGCGGCCATTTTCGATGGACCTGAGCCCAAAGATCAACAACTGACTGAAAACCCGATTCTGCGACAACGCAAACGACCTAGCTCTGCAAGTGCCGGCGCTGGCACGGCCAACAAAGAGGAGCAAGGGACCAGCTCGGGCATCTTTCAAAAGCAACTCGAAGACCTCAAGGAAAGCGGGCTCGAGATCGTCTTCGTTTTTGACAGCACCGGATCTATGACACGCACAATTTTTGACACCAAGTCAACGATTGTGGAGATGCTTGATGTGCTGCACACGCTCATCCCTGATGCACGCATAGGGCTTGTGACCTATCGCGACCGCGGCAGCCAAGAAGAATATCAAGTGCGCGAAGTGCCACTCGATATCGACCACTGGCACGCAACGAACTTCATGCAATTCGTCACGGCCAATGGTGGCGGAGACACTCCAGAGGACGTGCATGCCGGACTGAATTCTGCATTCAATCAAGACTGGCGACGCGACGCGCGCCGTGTTGTTGTCCTGGCTGGTGACGCCCCTGCACACAATCGCGACTTTTCAAAGATCCTTAAGAAGGTCCGACAATTCACAAAGAATCGCCGTTCCTTTGTGCACACCTTGGTCACGACCCCAGATTCCGCCGGTCAAGATGCACAGCTACAATTCGAAAAAATTGCCAAGGCCGGCAAGGGCACCTGCGAACAAATCCAAAATAAAGATCGCATCCTTGAGCGTGTCTTGACACTCGCATTTGGTCCCCAATTCGAAAACGATATCCAAGCTGTCATCGCCACAGTGGAGAAAGAGCGCAGCCGGATCGATGTTAAGTCTCTCCACCTCGTGCGAATGAGCGGCGATGCGCTACGCCTTGCGATGCGTGAGCACCCATTGCCTACGACTCTGTGGAATGCACTGGTCAAACGACCCCGCAGATCAACGGCAACCACACTAATCAATATTTTGACCGACGAAGACACGCCGTTGCACACGCGTCACGCCACTGCAGCCGCGCTGCAGCGTATTCTCAAACTGCCAGAGCCACCGATCGATATCGAATCCGGCAAGCCACTAAGCAGCCAACGCATTGCCCGGTTACGCTCACTGGTGCGATTCCTTCCCAAATAGCATCTGCCCGGATTCTGCCGAGAGAATCTAGTGCAGATTGGCGCCAGTAGCTCACTACCAAGCGTGCTGCGGGACGGTATGTTGAGACGTGCTGTGACCAAGCCGCAATCCGATCGCCGAGGCAGACCCATTCGTAACCTGCGCCTATCCGTAACGGATCGATGCAACCTGCGATGCCAATACTGCATGCCCGAGGATGAGTATGTCTGGCTGCCCAAAGGTGACGTCCTGTCATTTGAGGAGATCCAGCGAATCGTCGATCAGTTCATAGCAATCGGCGTCGAGAAGATACGCATCACGGGCGGCGAACCGCTGCTCCGGTCCCAGCTACCAATGCTGATTAAGATGCTAGCTGAGCGATCCGAGCTAAGGGATATCGCGATGACCACCAACGGGGTCCTACTAGAGAAGCACGCGCAAGACCTAAAGGACGCCGGCCTGCATCGCTTAACCGTCAGCCTGGATACACTGAACCCCGAGACATTCACTCTGATGACGCGCCGCAACGACCTTGAGCGTGTTCATAAGGGCCTACGCGCCGCGCGCGAAGTCGGCTTCCAGAACACCAAAATTGATACGGTCGCGATAAAAGGCGTCAACGACGGCGAGATCATCGATCTGATTGACTACGCACGCTCCGTTTCGGCAGAACTGCGCTTTATCGAATACATGGACGTTGGCGGTGCGACGCACTGGTGCATGGATCGCGTCATCAGCCGGAACCGCATCTTAGAAATCTTGACGGCAAAGTTCGGCAACATCACAGAAGTGGCTCGGACTGATGCCGCCCCAGCTGACCGGTTCGCCCTACCCGACGGCACCATTTTTGGCATCATCAGCTCAGTAACGCAGCCATTTTGCTCGACTTGTGATCGCGCCCGCCTGACTGCCGACGGCATGTGGTTTACCTGCCTCTACGCAGCAACCGGCACAGATCTACGAAAACTCATTCGCAGCGGTGCGAGCGACACAGACCTTCGCCAGAAGCTGATGGACGTCTGGAGTGACCGCAACGACCGAGGTGCAGAGACACGCGCAGGTCTAACGGACAGGTCACCTTTGGCCGAACAAGCCAACCTGCGCAACAATCCGCATCTCGAAATGCACACGCGTGGCGGCTAGGCAAAATAACAGAATCAGTAGACTGGAGTTTGCGTGTGCACCTAGGCCCTGACGAAGACTAAAGTGCCGCCCAATGCATCCGCCTGGAGAGACCACCTTCCGAAATGCACTTGCGCTATTTGCACTACTTGCGAGCGCACTTACGAGTTGCGCCACGAGAACTCTAGACCCTGTCTTTCCCACACTGATTTCGCCCAAAGCGATGTCGGCCAAAGCGATGTCGGCCACAGCGATGTCGGCCACAGCGATGTCGGCCACAGCGATGTCGGCCACAGTGGTGTCGGCCACAGCGATGTCGGCCAAAGCGGTGTCGGCCACAGCGAGCACGTCGATCAGCAATGTCGCCGCATCTGACGAGCACCTGATGAACGGCGCAATCGATCATGCGTCATCACCAGAAACCGACTACGTCCAGTTGTGGGTTCATGAATCTCTCTATGCAATGGGCATAGCACTTCACCCATTCTTTGTGGCCTACGACCACAAAACAAACTCGTGGGAGCGCTGGGAAGTCTGGGCCGACAGCCAGTTCGGCTACTATCTAAAGCGCGACGAGCACAAACGACACTACTCAGATAGTCACGCCCCAGAGCCGGTCTCCTCGATCCATCGACAAGTCGGCTGCGTGAAGGGATTACGACCAATCACTAACATCGACAAGTCAAACACCGACCTGCTCGCAGAATGGCACGGCGACGAGGCCCGACGACTACTTGAGGTCTTGCGGCAACCAGAGACCTATCCCGAGCACTCCACCTACCTGATCTGGCCGGGCCCTAACAGCAACAGCTATGCGAGTTGGGTATTAGATAAAGCCAAAGTAGGCGCCGACCTGGACCCACAAATGGTCGGAAAAGACTTCCGCAACCCGCTTGGATTTGGAATTGGCCTTACCCCGACTCGCACTGGCGTACACATCGATTTGTTGACGCTCGGCGCAGCCATCGGCATCCAAGACGGCATAGAACTCCACATCCTGGGCTTCACACTTGGCATCGACTTTTGGCCGCTTGCGATTAAGTCACCACTAGGCCGGATTGGCTGGTAGCCAGCCTCTTATCACTAGCCAATTTGACCTAGGCCTTTGCGGGCTAATCTTTGCCTGCCTCGACCGCATCGTCACGGACATCATCGGCTGGATCTTGCTTACGCAGTGGCTGCACATCGAGTGCATACATGCCGCGACCATGGGTAGCAATTACTGCAACATCTGCTTCGGGGTGGATGATCAAGTCATGCACATGAGCAGTCGGCAAGCCACTACCGAGCACACGCCAACTCTTTGCCGCATCTGTGCTGACATAGACTCCTAGATCGGTGCCAACATAAAGAAGGTCTGCATCGTCTGGGTCTTCGCGCACAACATTGATCGGACCGCATGGAATGCCTGCAGCGATATCGCTCCAGGTGACACCATGATCTTTAGAACGCCAGAGATACGCAGTGAAGTCATCGTTGCGCTTACCGTTTTGGGCTAGATAAATCGTGCCGCTGGTAAAGCGCGACGCCTCAATGCGCGAAATCCACCGGTTAGGCGCCAGCCCGTTCGTAATCTCGACCCAGCTGCTCCCACCATCGCTGGTGTAATGAGCGCGGCCATCATCGGTGCCGACATACAGGCTACCAAAGCTCTGTGGAGACTCAGCGATTGCAAAGATCGTCTGGTATTGGATGTCACCCAACTTGTCTGGGTCGTTGTAGCTGAGATCCGGACTAATGCGCTGCCAGCGATCGCCACGATCCATTGACCGGAACAAGTGGTTCATGCCATGGTAAATGATGCGCGGGTTGTGCGGCGAAATGATGAACGGTGCAAGCCACTGACCACGCAGCTTTGGCTCTCCCTCACGATCTTCTGGCCGGATAGCTGTCCGCTTATTCGCCGACAAATCCGTGCGATTGATGCTGCCATAAAAGCCTTCCGAGTAGAGGGTGTTGCTATCACTCGGATCCACTGCGTGAGTCGATGCCTCACCACCTGGAGAGTTCCGCCAATCACTGCCAAAGATACGATCCTTGTCGCGATCAACGGTCACTGTACCGCGCCGGCTACCATGATCTTGGATCGAACCATAGACATGGAACGGCGACTCCAAATCGTAGCCGACATTATAAAACTGAACGGCAGGAAGGCTTTCGCGAGTCGTGCGCCAGTGCTGGCCGCCGTCGTACGAAATTGCCGCTCCGCCATCATTGCCATTGATTAAATAATCAGGATTCACTGGGTCGATCCACAGTGCATGGTGGTCGCCATGCATACCGCGTAGCCGGCGAAAGGTCTGCCCGCTATCAGTAGAAACGTTGAGCGCCAAACCCATGATGTAGACGGTGTCAGGATCGACTGGATCAACTCTGATCTGACCAAATACCCATCCATAAGTGGAGCACGCACCGCGCATGTATTTGTCTGATTTACTGGTCTTGCGCCAAGACTTGCCATCGTCGTCGGACCTGTAAACCTGAGCACCCTCGATAGACTTTTCCCTAGAACGGCCATACGAATCTTCGCCTTCTGGCGCTTCACCATCTGCCAACTCATAGCAATCTACAAACGCATAAACTGTTGATGGGTGTGCTTGGCAAAGATCGATGCCGATTCGCCCTCGGTGCTTTGCTTCTGGCAGACCATCGTTAACTCGCCCCCACGTCTCACCACCATCAAGACTCTTCCATAGACCGTTCTCCTCGTAGCCATCAATGACTCTCGGATCATTCCAACGCTGCCGAATTCGCTGCCATGTTGCAGCGTAGAGAACATCAGGATTTTTGGGATTGATCACCAAATCGACCGCGCCAGTTCGGTCATTGACGAACAACACCTTCCGCCAGCTTTCACCACCGTCGGTCGTCTTATAGACACCACGCTCTACGTTATCGGTCCATTCGTGACCGCCAGCAGCGACATAGAGAGTGTTGGAATCACGCGGATCCACAACAATACGAGCAATTGTATGCGTTGCCTCTAGACCACGATGCTGCCAAGTTTTGCCGCCATCCTCTGTCTTGTAGATGCCGCATCCAGCAGTCGAGCTACGAAAGATGTTAGCTTCCCCAGTGCCAACCCAAAGAACGTTTGGATCCTTGGGATCCAGCGCAAGGTCGCCAATCGAAATGCTAGCCTCACGATCAAAGATCGGCTCCCAAGTGGTGCCCTCATTGCTTGTACGCCAGACGCCACCGGTCGCCGTCGCCGCGTAAATCGTGTAAGACTCACCTCGAGGCGTAGGAACTGCGAGATCAGTAATCCGTCCGCTTACGTTGTCCGGACCAAGAAAATGCCACGGCAAATTCTTGTGCGGCGTCTCTTCTCGCATTCGTCGATGCAGCTCAAAAGACTGCAGACGAGTCACAGTATCGGCCGGGAGAACAGCCGGCCTTACGCCAGCTTTCGCCAAGGCTTCAGACTCTACTCGGCCAGCACGATCCCTCGAGTCAAGTAAGCGATCGACTCCTTCACCAGATTGCCCTGTCAGTCGAATATTGCATGCAAACAGGACAACGCTCGCGGTAAGGGCGGCAGTGAAAATAGATGAGGGCTTCGTCACAGCGATCTCCAATCGATGATGGAAAAGAAGGGAACGGTCCGACTGTAGCAACTAAGAGGTCTAGACCACTACCTAGACCACATATCGGCATTGCAGGCTTAGATTACGCATGCCGAATCTAAGCAGACTGGCTTGCGACGAACGCACTCAAATCAACTGACAAGGTGCACCCGCAAACGGTCGGCTAGCATATGGCAACTGACTACGACAACGATGATCGCGAGAGCCGGAAAGAGCCATAGATGCCACATACCCAACACGGCCTGATCACTCCCTTGGCGCAGCATTGTGCCCCAAGAGCTTTCTGCGTTCGGACCAATACCCAAAAACGACAGAGTCGACTCAGCAACGATCGCTGACGCCATACAAAAGGCCGCGGTGACGCCCACCGCACTAATCACTTGCGGCATCAAGTGGTACATCAAGATACGCCTAGTCGAGATACCGAGACCGCGGGCGACCAACACAAAGTCACGCTCTCGCAGCGAAAGCACCTCACCGCGCACGATTCGCGCAAAACTAATCCAAAAGCGCAGCACCATGACGGTAATCAAAGCCAACCACGAGCTACCAAAGAAGGCGGATGCGAATAGCAAAAACAACAGAGTTGGAAAGCAGAGGAACAACTCAATGAAGCGCTGCACGACTACGTCCACAATACCACGCGAAAATCCCGCCCAAGCACCCAGCAAAGTGCCAATTAGGGCCGCCAGCAAGACCGAAGGCAACCCAAGGCTTACCGCGGTTGCCGCGCCGTGGATAAGTCGTGATAGCACATCTCGACCGGTGTCGTCGCTACCCAAGGGGTGAGACAAGGAAGGCTGCGCAAAGAACAGCGAGGCATTGGTCTCTAACGGTCCATAGGGCCACAAAGGCATCCATGCCCAATCTTCACTGTCAGAGCCAAGCTGCGAACACCATTGCTTCCAAGTCAGGTCACTGGGACCAGGGGGAGCGTCACCGACTAGGTCTGCAAACGCAGGAAACGAATAGGCGCCATCCACTACGGCTAAGACTGGCACATTGTTCGCGATCAACGGCGCAAACAAGCCAATCACCAGTGTCGCATTCACAAAGAACCATGGCAGCCGTAGCCGCAGCGCGCCGCGCCTGCCCGGCACTTTGTCGACGTCCACCGTCGCTTCCGAGCTTTGACCACTAGCCGCGCTCAATCCACCAACCTCACTCGCGGGTCTACTAAGCGATGTAGCAGGTCAGAGAGGAGCAGCGCCAGCAAAGTCACCAGTGTCGTCAATAACACCATTGCCATGACGACGGCTTGGTCTTGACCGAGAACAGCCTCGAAGGCCAGATGACCGAGACCGTCGAGTGAGAACATATTCTCAACAATGATTGATCCCCCAACGAGCATTGGCAGCAGACCACCAGTAAGGGTTGCTAGTGGCACAGCACCATGGCGAAGTAAGCGGCGCCTAACGATCTTCGGCTCAATTCCAAGGGCCTGCAAATTGGTCACAAATGGCGCTGCCGAAGCGCGTGCTACAGCATCGCGAACGAACCTCGCAACCATTACCGACGGCCCTACGGACATGATCATGACAGGCAGTATTAGATGCCAAGCAAAGTCGATGACCTGCCAGATAAGCGCCCAGTTTTCGGCACCGCTAGATCGCAGCGCACCAGACGGCAGCCATTGGACCCATACAACGCTGAAAGTCAGCAACAGCAATGTCCCTAGCAGAAACTCTGGAATGCCGATCGCCGCCAACATCGCCGTCGACCAGAATCGCTCTCGAGACCGCCCGGCTCGACTCCCAAGCCAAGCCCCTGCAAAGAGACCAAAGCCCAAGGAAATCACTAGGCTCATGCCCCCCAGCAGCATCGTCACAGGCAAAGCTTCGGCCAATCGACGCCAAAATGCCGCATGGTCTTCCCCAGGACCAGCCAACCGCAGACTGAGCGCGTTGCCCAACCATGCCGAATAGCGCTGCCACAAAGGAAGCGGCTCTCGGGTTACTGGATCAATCAGTCCAAAGTGAATGCGTAACTTTTGAATCGACTCGTTTCGATGCGCAACGCTCACATACGAGTCGGATTGACTCGCCTTCATAGACTCAATTTCTGCACGATCCACCGGCGACAGATCCAGCACAAGGAACGTCAAAAAGGTGACGCCAAGTAACGTCACCAAAAGCCAAATAGAGCGAAAAAGAAACCAGAGCCGCATGTGACTCAAGCAGAAAGGATGACCGACAAAATCGCCTTACGTGTATCCAACCAGCACTTAAGCGGATCAGAGCCACGTTGATGCTCAAGTGTCAAAATTGGGATACCGAGAGTTCGCCCAACCCATGAACCCAGTGAACCAGGCGTCGGTGCGATTCGATCAGATGGCTTGACACGATAGCCAGAATGCTCACTAAAGAGCTCCGCGTGCGCTACCGCAGGACCATCAAAATTGATGAAGTGATCATTCCGCCAACTGTGCGCTACGATCACTAGATGAGGTCGTTCGGCACGGATCAAATCATGTAGAGCCCGAGCCTCCGGCTGGTCGAGAGGCCGCTTACCAAAGCTACGACCAGGCAGAAAGTTGCTTGCTGGATAATTGCGATTGAGATCAATGCCATTGGCATTACCTCGCTGCTGTAACGCAGTCCCGTCCGGATTGATGTCTTCTAGGATTGTCAGAGTCACCTTGTCGGCAGCCCCAGCGGTGCGCGAGAAAGCCAATGGCAATTCGGCGGTAGAGATCGCCCCCTCGCGCTCATTACCGTGGATACCACCGATCCAGATCACTCGACGCGAGCCACTACCAATTCGCTGGATGCGCAGCGGACGGCCTTGATGGCTATGACCAATAACCTGCCATTGCGCCGCAATTTCTCGATTGGCGTCCGACCGCACCAAAACGTCGCCCCCCGGCTCTGGTGACCGCACCTTATCCCACTCGGGATGCAACGGATGGAATCCAACGCAACCTGTCAGCAGCAGCAACACCGCAATCGCCCAATGCATGGTGAAGAAGGATACAGGACTTCGCGGCCTGAGCCATCATGACGATCCCAGCATCGCGACAATACGCCGCGTTGGCGTTCGGAATTCGACCTTGCCCGCTGCCAACAACGCCCGTCTCAAGCTCTAGCCCGATCGATTTTTGGCAATCTCTACGACCATTACGAAATGGTCACATCGCTGCAAACCGCCTAAAGCGCACTGCTACTCTTGACTCGAAAGACCATTGGTGACGTATGAAATCACGATCCCGCGACACCACCACAACTTCCGTGCGCTAGCTGACCGTAATCAGCATAGCCGCTCGCCAAACTTGCTTTCTTAGTCCGGACAAATCGCCAACGCGGCCAATTATGCAGTATCCTGGCGAACATCTATGAACGCTGCAATCCCTACGATTCGGGCCTTAACGATTACCGCGCTTACCTGCGCAGCCTTGTCATCGATTGGGCTTACCCAAACGACACAGTTCAAGGCTCCTGTGCGGCTGCAGGCTGGAGATGAGATGCTCGGCATGGGTAGGCTCTACCCGTCACCTGTTGCGCATGACCTCAATCGCGATGGACGCTTCGACATCGTCGTTGGCGACCTACGCGGCAATCTGACGTTTGCTCTGCAAAAGCAAGGCGGCACGTTTACCAGCGAACAGGACCTCAAAGATGCCTCCGGCAAGGTTCTAGACTTCGGCAACTGGTGATGCATCGGTATGAGTCCACAGTTTGTGGACTTTAATGGCGACGGCAAGCTGGACATCGTTGCAGGCATCTTCGATGGCTCGCCTCATGTCGCGCTCGGCGACGGCAACCACTGGCAACAGCCGACGCCAATCCTTGACCAAAACGGAGATCGCATCGTCCTTAACGCTTACTGGGATTACGAAAACAAGCTGTGGGCAAATACTCACCGCTGCGACCCAGAGCAAAACATGCCTACGAGGAATGGCAAAGTAGAGAAAGGCCACCTGACATCAGCAATCGCGCTGGATTGGGATTACGACGGCGACTTCGACTTGCTACTGGGCGATCACAAAGGCGGCTATGTCTACCTCCGCCGAAATTTGGGCTCTAACCAAGCGCCAAAGTTCGCGACAAAGAATGAGGTCGTCATGGCAGGCGGTTCGCCAATGCATGATCCGGGCACAGTCGCCACGCTTCGCAGCGTTGACTGGAACGCAGACGGCAAGCTCGACCTGATGATCGGCGGTATGGGAGACACTTCTGGCAACGGTGCCGGTGGCGGTGTGAAGGTTTACCTCAATCAAGGCACCCCGAAGACAATGTCATTCGGCAAGGCAATCACCTTGATCGAGCCCAGCTCCAGACCAACGGTATACAATCCAATGCGCCCAGATAATGGGCTGTATCCCGACGCGATTGACGTCGATGGCGATGGCGATCTCGACCTTATTGTCGGTGGCTACTCTTATTGGACGCCAAAAAATGCTGCTCTCAGCCCGGAGGAGACTGCCGAACTCGCCAAGCTTAAGGACGATCTAATTGCCGTAATCGCGGAGTCTGCGGCGCTGCAAGCAGTGATCAAGTCAGCAATAGCAGGACTCGAAGGCGACGCGCGCATTAAAAAGCACACCGCGATCTACGACGAGCAGCGCCCGCAGCGCAGCATCCTTGCTTCGAAGCGGCTAGCCATCACAACCCGCATCGAAGAGCTAGAGCCGCAGCCTAAGCGCATGTCATTTACATGGCTGTACGAGAATACTGCGAAGGCCACAAAGCAAACCAACCAGAACGCCGGCCAACGCTAGACACAGTCGAGCGCCGCTCATGAAATCACGGGCACTCTAATCAGATACCGTGCCTACACGGGTCATCGGGATCGATCACAAACGTTGCGAAACTAGTGATCCAAGCTGATCCCGTGATCTCCGCGATGATTGCTGCATGCTCACCAACAGCAGTCTCTGCGACAACGCGTGCTTCGAAACGTGTTCCGAGCACACTATCGCTATCAAACTGCTCGCCAGTCTGAAGCTCGCCCTTGGCATGCAATACAGCCAGCTTAGCCGAAGTACCGGTGCCGCATGGCGAGCGATCGTAGGCCGTGCCGGGACATAAGGTAAGTGATCGCGCTCCCGGGCGCTCACCTTCAAGCGGCACGAATAGCTTGACGTGATCGATCACTTCTTCCTCGCCGCTATCTGGATGCACCCCCCGCACCCCTTCGCGCATCAAGGCCTCTCGAATCGCGATTGCTGCCTGCATCAACGCAGGTATGTGCACTTTCTCGACAGACAGACCTAGCTGGTCGGATTCCACAAACGCAAACCAGTTGCCGCCGTACGCGATATCCGCTGCAACTTTCCCAAAGCCGTGCACATCAACGACTGCACGCTGCCGGTACAGAAACGATGGGACATTGGTGATGGTAACGCTCTTGGGCTTGCCGCCTTCGATAGCGACACGGCAGTTGACTAGTCCGACTGGCGTATCTAGGACGATTTCGGTAACGGGCTCGACTGTTGGCACTAAGCCCATAGCGACTGCTGTAGTCGCCAATCCAATCGCACCGTGACCACACATGCCCAGATAACCCGCATCGTTAGCAAACACCACGCCCAGGTCAGCGTCTTCGTGCGTCGGCGGCAGAAGAAACGCAAGAATGATCGCATCATGACCACGCGGCTCGAGCACCAATGACCTACGGATCGAGTCGTGATGGAGATGAAGCTCATCACGCTTATCTGCCATGGTTTTGCCGCGAATCATCGGCAGACCGCCGGTAATGACACGGGTTGGCTCAGCAGCGGTATGCGAATCGACCGCTTGGATCACCTGCGAGAACTGCAGCATGACCGCATCATGCCCTCAGAAAGGCTTCTGCGCACCTGGTGTCCGCTATCCACGCGGGCAAGCCGCAAAGATTTGCCGATGCAAGATGGCGCACTGACCACGCCTCGACTGCCAATCCGACCGCAAAGTAGCGACACAAATGGCCCGGCCCAGGCCTCAACAAGCACAAAAATCACAGCAAGTCTCAGAGATCTCACCAGGAGCGCACATTGCGCCGTTGAGAAGGACCGCATTCATCGCCATACTTCTCGGCCCAAATGCCACCCGCACCCGACATCTGGACCTGGATCACGATCCCGGCAATCGGCGGCCTAATCGGCTGGATGACCAATTGGCTTGCCGTGAAGATGATCTTCCGTCCGGTCAAACCACGCCGCATCCTTTTCTTCCGCATCCAAGGACTGGTTCCCCGGCGTCAGCAAGAACTCGCGAAGGCGATTGGCAACGTCGTCGGCACCCACCTGGTCGAGCATAAAGACGTCATCAAGAGCCTAAACAAGCTCGACTTCGGCGGCATCCTCGGTCGGGTCCTGGACAGGGGACTTGGGCCTAAAATTCAAGAGCTGCGCAGTCTGCCGCTAATTGGCGGGTTCTTGACCGAAGAACGCATTGCCGACATCAAGAAGTCCATTACGGACAGCATCATGGATCATCGCGAATCCGTTCTTGATGAAGTGGAGAAGGGTCTCAGCAAAGGGCTTAACGTGCCTAAGCTGGTCGAAGAGAAGGTTGCTGCCTTCGAGATGCTCAAACTTGAGAAGCTAATCCTCGAAGTGGCAAACCGGGAACTTCGAGCAATCGTCATCCTCGGTGGAGTTCTTGGCATCCTAATTGGTTTGATGCAGGTTGGATTCCTTTGGCTGCGCGGCTGAGTAATCAGTCCTTTTGAAGTTACGCCGCAACTGGTCCCCGACTAGGAGTCACATCCCCCTATGCGCGTCACCACCAACTTGCTGTCCATCCTTGCCGTCACGTGCTTGGCCAAACTCGCACCAGCGCAAGACCCAATCGTCGCCTACCCTGAGCGCGACATCCTTTCTCCGTTCCGCACACCCCTCGATGTGTATGCGCCACCGGACGAACTGTTTCGTCAGCTCAGCATCATGAGCAACATCGCCAACCGTCAGGGGGCAAAAAGGTCATTTGACGTAACTGGTCGCGAGATGGTCGATGATCCAGCGTGGCGCCAAGCGCGCGCCAAAGTTGACGAGATTGGCGTCGACGCCGGAGTCCTCGCTGGAATGATGCGCCTGCATCGCAATGAGGTTCAGCGCAGCATCGCATTCTACGGAGCCTTCTACTGTGCAAACATTGGCTTCGTCATGGAGCTTATATCGCATATCCCAGGAGAACCGCTACGCAGCACCCGCGAAGCCGCTTTCCCAAGAGCCATCGAGTTCTTGCGAGCCAATCTAGGCAAACGATTTGGGCAACTGACCGATGACGAGAAGGCCATGGTCGTCGGAGCCCTCCCAGAAATCGGCTCGCCTGCCGCAAATGCACAAGGATTGACTCGACTACCGTCAGACCAAGACCATTTGCATGATCTTCGCATGCAGCCGTTCTTCCAACTGCTCGATGTCGACGACGCTCTCGATCAGGCCCAGGCCCTATGGTTCATTAAGGAGACCATCACGGCCCGCGAAGACTTCGCAAACCTGTGGCTAGAGCCAGCACTGCCGAGGCTTCGACAATTGTTGATGAGCGACAACAAAGACGTTTGCGAGCAAGCAACTGCGATCTTTCAGATGGTCGGCCCCAAGAACATGGAGGCACCGCCCAAAGACAAGGCTGCACTGATCGAATGGGCAAAGGCAGCGGGTAAGCAGCTGTTTCCTTCTATCCGCAACATCAACGATGCAATCGTTCAGTTGTTTCCCAGCGAGGAACGCGACGCCATCGCCAAAGCCGGAGCCAGCGCCCTCGAAAACTCGTCGATTGGTGACCCGTTCCGGGGCCAACGAAAGGATGGATCCTGGTATAGCGGCTTTCGGATCGCACACGTCCCCGATGCACTCACGCAACTAGCTCTGCAAAAAGGCGCGGTAATCACCGCCGTCAATGGCGCCTCTGTAGGCACGGCCGAAGCTCTGCTCAAGATCATTACCAAGCAAGCCAAAGCACCCAAGCCAAGACGCCTGATCGTGGAATACTTCTTGAAGGGTGTGCCGCACGCGATTGAGTACCGCATCATGTGAAACATGTGCGCTCTTACCGCATCATGTGAAACATGTGCGCTCTTACCGCATCATGTGAAACATGTGCGCTCTTACCGCATCATGTGAAACATGTGCGCTCTTACCGCATCATGTGAAACATGTGCGTTCTTACCGCATCATGTGAAAAGCGATGAAGTCATCGCAGCCAAGCCATCACCACAAAAGGGCTACTTGTAGTTCTTCTTGACCCACTTGCGCCATTCTCCATCGAAGGAGTCCGGGGTCATCTCATAGGCCAAGTTGAGCCCCTTGATCTGATTGCTACGCGACGGCTTACCGAGAACCGCCTGCAGAAACGCCGTGAACTTGGCCCGATCTTGTTGCATGAAATCGACCATCGACCACGCCTGAACATGGCCGTAGTAGCCCAGGTCTGACTGATTGGTCATCTTCACGAACGGGATACAAAGCCCATCGTGCTTCGATCGCTTGACCATCTTCTTCTCCCACTCGTATTGAGTGGCGGGGTCAACGCTTTCATTTGCCTTGATTCCACAGTTGATCATGTTGCAAGGGACCTGCCGTTCCTGCCAATGTGCGAGCCCATACATCGCCCACATTGGGCCACCCCCCATGGCATCGAAAAACATCTGCGTCATGAAGAACCGGAACTGCGCATAGGTCGTTTCACAATCACGCGGTCCCTCGTCCCCCTCGGCCATCATGACAACCGAGAAATGCCCGGTGGCATAGTGCTGATGCCGCCCAGACTGCTCACTCCTACGCCCACCAAAGGATGTCATGTAGCGAGCTAAGTCAGACTTCTTCTCAAAAAGCAGCACCAAGAATTTCTCTTTCTGCCCCAAGTGCTTGCCCTCTTCTTTTTCGCCAACCAGCTCAGCAAACTCGCGATACATATCGTCAGCACGCTTGGCGTAAAGATGCATACGCAGCCAAGGCCCCAGCTTGCTCGAACTCGACGGGATCTTGGAACTCTTACGGCTTAACGCCTTCAAGTCTGCCTTTAGCTGCTTACGGGCGACAGGACTCTTAGGCGCTCTGGTGAAGCCTAGATTGCAGCCAATTTTAAAATGCTCTGTCTCCATCCAGAGCACTCGCCCTTCGCCCAAGACCTTTTCGATATCTGTTGTGCGTTTGTTGTCTGCCCAAACCAGCGGTCCGTAATCGACGACCCCCAAGCTCTTCATCAATTTGGGATCTTTCTTCGTAAACGGATCTTCTAAGCCAACCTTAAGCAGCGGACTGTCGCCCTTTTTGTTCTGGGCACTCAGGGGAGAACCTCCTGCAAGCAGAAGCAGCAACAATATGGCAACTCGTATCATGGCGGGCTCTTGCCGAGACGGAAAGATGAAGGCAAGTCTAGTGCATGGATCGTCTGAGTAACCTAACCAGGCTCTTGGTATCGTAAGAACTGCTTAGAACTGACCACATTGACTGCGGCACAGGCACAAACCGTAGGCTGACGCGCGAGAATCAAATTTAAGGCATCGAATGAGCAATTACAGCGACCCCGTCTTTGGCCCTCTTGATGATGAATCCCCCGGTTTATGGACGACGAAAGTCGCCTATGGCAGCAGAGAACTGCAGGCGGACTTGAATATCGATGGCGATATCGACGTCAAGCAACTGACGCAAGTAACTGAGAAGCTTGCCGATCTCGCGGCACTAGAAGCAAAAGCACGCGCTGCAATGGTCGCGGACTGCGCCAAGAAGAAATCATCGGTTGCCCAATATCGCACGTTCTGTGAGGGCGTTTCTGAAGACACCCTCGAGCCAGACAATCCTGCTCCAAAAGAAGACATCGCCACATTTTTACAGCGCTGCATGTTCAAGCGCATCGCGCTATACCCCGAGTGCCCGAGCCACTGTCTGATTCTAGATTTCGCAATACAAGATGGGTCCACAGACCACATGCTGGTGATCTCAATGAACGGCCAAAGCGAAGTCGTCGGCGTCGATCTTCAGAGCTGACCGCAAGTCGGCAAAGAAACTTTCTTGGCCTACGGCACGCCGCTAAGAACGCAGTGCTCAGAGCCAAATAGCGCCACTGCGTAACCGAGCAAACACATCGAAGCCACTGCAAGGCCAGCAACTTCGTCCTGCAGTAGCCATCATCGTGAACGCGTCGTTCGCGTCCTGACAGCGAATTGCTATTCTGCTCAAAACGATGACGCTAGTGACTCTGGACAAGATCGTACGCCGATTTGGCGACTTCCCCATCCTCGATGGGTTGTCCTTACGTGTCGATGAAGGTGATCGCATCGGTGTCGTTGGCGATAATGGCGCCGGCAAGACGACCATGATTCGAATTCTAGCGGGTATCGATCCGCCTGACCTCGGACAGCGGAATCCCAAGCGCAACTTACGGGTTGCCTATGGAGCCCAGATGCCGGCGATGCCAGAGGGCACAACAATCGAACAATTTGTCATGCTCGGTACCGGCGAGCACGCAGGTCTCGAAGACCGTATGCGCAAGCTTGAGGCGGAAATGGCCGAGGGCAGTGATTCAGCACTACGGAAGTACGGCGAATTGCAGGCTTCCTTCGAAGCCGGCGGCGGCTACGACCGAAAGCACCAAGTCGAAAAGGTGCTCAGTGGGATTGGCTTTCCTCTAGGCGACTTACAGAAAGATGTTTCGGTCCTGAGTGGTGGTGAGAAATCACGCGTGCAGCTGGCCATCTTGATGACGACGCCAGCAGATCTACTGATCCTAGATGAGCCAACTAACCACCTCGATCTTCAAGGCATCGAGTTTACGGAAGACTTCATTGTCCGCTACCCAGGAGCAGTCGTTGTAGTCAGCCACGACCGACGTTTTCTCGATGGGGTCGCGAATGCAATCGTTGAAGTAGCCGATGGCATTAGCAATCGCTTCAAAGGCAACTTCAGTGCTTACAGCAAGCAGCGCGACCTCACGCTGTTGGCGCAACAACGACAATTCAAAAGCCAGCGCGAGTTCCTCGACAAAGAGATGGACTTCATCAAGCGCAACATGGCTGGACAAAAAAGCTCCCAGGCAAAAGGCCGGCTGAAACGACTACAGCGCTTGCAACTGATCGGTAAGCCAAAAGGCAAGCGACAAGAAATGAAGCTGACTTTTGGCCAATCGACACGTGGACAAGCTGGCCAAGTTGCAATTGAAGGTGAATCGCTGCGTGTCAAGGCCGGCCAAAAGCTACTGATAGAAAGCAGCAATTTCCGCGTTTGGTTTGGAGAGATCACCGCGCTTCTCGGCCGCAACGGTGCTGGCAAAACAACATTGCTACGATTGCTGGCACGTCAGGGCATACCTGCGGGCGGCGAACTAAAGCATGCGCACAACCTAAGGATTGGCTATTTCAGCCAAGAAAAGAACGACCTGCCGCAACAGGGCACAGTGCTCGAAGCGATGCGGGTACTTGACCGCACCGTCGATGACCGAACCCTGCGCGATCACTTAGCCTTGTTCTTGTTCATGGGCGACGAGATCGAAAAACCGGTAGCAGACCTATCCGGCGGCGAAAAGCAAAGGCTCTCACTTGCCAGGATGACGCGAGCAGAATTCGACGTTCTGTGCCTAGATGAGCCAACCAACCACCTCGATGTCGCCGGCACCGAAGGCTTAGAGCAAGCGCTGAAGGAGTTCCCCGGCACGGTTGTCTTGATTACCCACGACCGCCAATTGGTCGAACAAATTGCAGATCGCGTTTTGTGGGTCGAGAATGGCACGGTCCGCACTTTTGATCAGGGTCTAGAACAATGCCAGCGGGTACTCGCTGCAGAACGTTCGGCTGCACGCGCTGCAGAATCGAAAGCGAAAGGACGTGCGCCTGACAAAGATGCGGAACCACCAAAGCTAGCGCGCGAAACAGGCAAAATTCGCAACCCTCTACTGTTCAAGCGGCTCGAAGAAAAGATCATGTCGCTTGAAGTCGACATCGAGTCAACCCAAGCCAACATGCTTGAACCCGAAAACTACGCAAGTGCCTCGAAGATGAAAGACCTCCAAGACAACGAGGTACGGCTCAAAGCAGAACTCGCGGAAGCCTACGCTGAATGGGAGAACTGGCAGTAACTGATCAGCAGCTACGCAAATCTGCTGACACCCTTGACGCGGTTGCTGTGCGCTGACCAAACAGAGCACTCCTAAGAGTTGGCGACACGCTATGCTCTTGGCTGCTTCTCCAGCTGCCAATGATGCGAAACCGACTGCCAACATTCATAGGATCCTGCGTAGTTGCCCTACTTCTTAGTGCAGCGGCTTCGACACAATCATCACTGCCAATCAAAGTCGAAGGCGTAGTGGATTCTAGCGCTCTCGCCGCTACCGGCCGCGCGACGGTCAAGATGACGTTCACAACGGAAGCGCCATTACGCCAGCCCTATGCGGTCCGACTGGAGCTCCGATCTAACGGTAGAACCATTCAACAGCGAGACCACGTACCGCCGACGCCCCTCATGAAGTGGCAGGCCAACAAGCCCGTATCTTATGAGCTGTCGTTGTTCTTCCCACTAACACCGCCGAACGCCAAGTCTGTTGATGTATTGGTCGGGTTTATCGACCCCGAAAACAAAAAAGTACGGCCTCCGCTGTCCCGAACGCGAGCTCGCAATGGCCTTGTGCAAATCGCGAATTTTCAGTTCCCGCAAATCGAGCTCGTGCCAAATGCGACCAACGTAGCAGCGACCATTGCGGCCGCTTCGGCCCTCGCGAAAACGGACGCCCCGGCTGCCTGGGACCAACTAGAGTTCTCGTTCCGTCGCACGGATGACTACCAACTAAAGAGCCAACTGCAAAAGGCACTGCTACAGGTCGGCAAAATGCAGCCGGCGCCATTGTCATTTGAAGAGCAAGGCATCGTATCCAGCCGTATCAATGCAGAGCGCGGCCGCTACCTGCGTGAAATCGCCGGCAGGCTATATGATCGTGGTCGCTTATTCGCCGCACTCGTACTGCTCGACGAAGTCGGCGGCAAACTACAAGAAGACGCTGACCGCGCAGTGCTGGGAGCACTGAAAAACGCCCAGCGAGTCACAACCGATCGTGACGGTATCGCGGAGAAAGTCTTTGCGATCACCAAAGAGCAGCAAGCCGAGGTTGACTCACTTGCTGCAGAACACAAAGACGAACCCGAGCGACTGACATTTGCCATGGCGATGGCAAGCGACAAGTCCCGCCGCCCTATTGCACGCGAACTCGTGCGCACAATTGAGTTCACTCCAGAACTACGCGAAGAAGCCGCAGCAGCCCGCCGAGATATCGAGCGGGCATGGCTCAAAGACGTTCCTGCCAGCGAACGCGCCGAGGCCGACGCGGCGATGAATCACCCATCCTGGGCGCGGACCAGCCAGCGTGTAAGCCATCGCTTCGTGATGATCGGCCCCAAAGCCCTGGTCGATGGCATTCCAAAAGACAGCCTGCTGCTCTTTGACCTAGCGTATCTCTACCAAACAGACTTGTTCGGCAGAGTCCCAAATCCAGATGGCGATCGAGTCACCGTCTATTTCAAAGAGCTTTGGAACTTCGGTGGTGGAGTTGGAGGGGGCAAAATCATCAACATCGGCAAAGCGGATCCGAACAACAAGAAGCAACGAGTCGATGGCGGCCTCTTCTATCATGAACTCGCACACTGCGTCGATGACACCAAACCTATCTATCCAGGATTCCGCGAAGGTCTGGCCGACTTTGCGGCTGCATTTAGCTACCACGAACTCGGCCAAGTCGCACAGTCAAGGCTAGCCTTCGGCAGTGCCAAACGCGCATTTCTTGGCGACTACTTAAATCGCGACCTCGAGTACTGGCGTATTCCAAATTACGGCCCTAGCGCCGGCTTCCTGCTGCACTTCATGCAGACATACGGGAAAGACGGCAGCCGCTACCAATGGCAGCGATACCGCAAGTTCTTTCGTGATTACCGCGATTGCAATATCGCCGACGAACGGACGCCAACTCTAGCACGCGCATTCGCCTACCATCTAGTCGAAGCATTTGGCGACAAGGCATTCGACGACCTGATTAGCTTTCGATGGCCATTATTACCCAGTGATCTGGCAATCATTCGCCAAGAGCAAAAGGTCAATCGGCGGGCGAATGCCCCCGCCACGCTAACAACCTCACTAGGTTCGCCAGTGCCCCGTGACTTGATGGCAAAACGGCTTACTCGCGATGGAGCTGGGATACTCGATCACGAAGCCGAGCTAGGAATCATTAAGGATTGGTGGGTGATCGGACCGTTCCGGAAGAAAGGCGTCAACCCCGACGCGTTCCGCTTTCCACCTGAGTTCGAAATCGATCTAGCCAAGCGATACGAGAGCATCAACAACAATCCGACATGGCGTCGGCCCGGCAACAAACCGGTGACCGTCGACCGTAGCGGCTGGCTTAGATTCCATTTCTCCTACATGGATGACAGTGCGATCTATGCACTGTCGCATGTAAAGATCGAAGCTGAGACCGAGGCATGGTTTCACGTCCGCGGCGATGATGACGTCACGCTTTTCGTCAACGACGCTCTGGTTGGCAAGTACGACCGCAAAGAAGGAGGGCTTGGGCCATGGCGTCCCTCATATCGCACAAGGCTACCAGACGCTGCTCGCTTCAAGGTGATGCTGCAACCTGGACGCAACAAGATATTGCTCAAGGTTCGCAACAGCTATGGCGAATCGGGATGCTCACTAGCGATTGCAAAACGTAACGGCACACCGCTGCCTGGATGGACGACAGACGTCGAACCACCCAAAAATAAAGTGGCCGCGATCGACACGCCCAACGGCAAAAAATGGCGGCAAGTGCTCAAGATCAAGGGCAGTTCATCAGGAGCCCACCGCAAACTAGACACCACGGTTGGGAAATGGGGTGTACGCAATAAAGCGCTCGCTGGCAGCGCAACAGACCGGGGTGTGCAATGGCGGAAATACACCGTGCGCCCTGGATTCCCAAAGGATTCGCCGTCAAACCTTGCGTGGCTACCAAAGAAGGCAGTCAAGGGCCTTGAAGCATTTCGACTAACGATCGACCTCGAAGCCAAGAGCCGTCCACCCAAGATGTGCGTCACGTTCCAAGGCGACGGACTTCGCGACGGCTTGTCCGGATGGACTCTGATCCTCAGCCCTCGTGGCGACAAAGTCCGGGCAACCATCGAGCGCTATGATCGGCTTGTCTACCAAAGCGATGCGGTTAAGTATGAGGTCGACGACAAGAAGCCAACGCAACTAGAACTCCTCTACTACGGCAAGCGCTTGACGGTCCGTATCGGTTCACAAACGCTATTTGACCAAAATACAATCCGCATGATTCCAGACCAAACAGGCATCGGCATTGCTACCTGGGGACCTCGACTACGAATCACAGAGATCGAGCTGCGCGCACCTGCACGAACACGCTGAAGCCTGACATTTGATCGACTGGTTACTCATCGCATTGGATGAGCAATGCTGTTTTCATACTAGCACGGCCACTACTGCCCTAACTGCTTGAGCAACTCATCAACCGCCGGCTCGCCAGGACGAATCTCAGCTGCGCGCTTGAGCTCTTTACGAGCCGCCTGCTTACGGCCAAGGCCGATCAAAACACGAGCTAGATTGAACTGCGCGTTGAAGTAGTTGGGCTGCAGTTCTACGGCGCGTCGATAATGCACTTCAGCTACGTCTAACTTGCCAGCTGCAAAATTTGCTGTCGCATAGTTATTGTGTGCGCGGGACGAGTTGGGCAGGACCCGCACTGCATCGCGAAAGTGTTGCAGTGCCATCGCATCATTGCCGCTACGACCAAACAATGTGCCTAGCTGCATGTGAGCCATCGCATGATTGGGATCAATGCCAATCGCTTGCTGATAGCTCTGCACAGCTCGTTGCAACTTGTGCATGCTTTCCGACAGCATGCCAAGCTCATACCAAACAGCTGCGGCTCCAGGTGAGATTTGACACGCTTGCTCGATGACCTTTTCGGCCACAACAAAGTTGCCAAGTTCTCGCTCTAACCGTCCTTTCTGCAGCAGCAAGTTCCATGCTTTCGGCAACTTCTCAAGATCACGATCCGTTGTAGCCATTAGCAACTTCGCACGGTCCTGAGGCTTAGCAAGCGTCATAGAAAACGTGCAAGTGCCCATTTCGTCGGCGGAATCCTGACCAAATCGCACTCGCTGCACTGGCCGAACCGGGTTGTTCGAGTTTTGCTCACTGTTGTCATAGACATACTCAATGGCCAGCG
Source organism: Planctomycetota bacterium (assembly GCA_965662465.1). GTDB lineage: Bacteria > Planctomycetota > UBA1135 > UBA1135 > UBA2386. Next base: position 57,843 of record CBFIIO010000004.1, read on the forward strand.
TTGTCCCCGCAGGAAGCGAGACTGGTTGCACAAAGCGATAGTCGTCCTGCCAATCAAAGTCCCAATTGTCGATAGCAAAAAGGACACGCTCTTTGCCATCCGGCCACGTTGCCGTGCCACGCATACTGTGACACACGTAATGAGCATGCGGATAAATCGAATGCAACGTCGTTGCCACCGGCAACACTAAGTAGTCGCGCAAGACAAAGTCTGACGTACCTGGAGCAATATCGATGTCTTCAGAGAACAACATCGCCAAGTCGTAGATACTCCTCGTTGGTGTCTCAGTAAACCAAATGCCGATCTCTGCCTGCACCCGCTCTTCTTTGCCAACTGGCACGGCGTGCACCTGCAAGACAAGGTCGTCACCAGGGAATAGCCGCCAAGCCATGCCGTCTGGATTTCGACGAACACTCTTACCAGGTGTCCAGCCGATAAAATGTCCATCTGGCGGCGACGCATCACCCAAAGTCATACCTGCAAATCCAGGTAGGTTATCTTGAGCGTCTCGCTGGCGTGATCGACGCGTGCGATCCACGGCAAGCACTGCATGGTGAACGGCTCGACTGCCTGGCCGAATCTCAATTGCTGCGACATAACGCAAACGTTCGAGATCGATTGGCACAACAAAGTTTCGCACGATGTCTTGGCTAGATGCTGGCACGGTCAAGACATCAGGCATGCGCACAACGACATCAGGCTCGCCGAGTTGCCAGCCAACAGCAAACACCGGCGCCTTTGGCTCGCGCGCCTCATCACCACGAATCGCACCGGACTCGACCCATTGTTTGATCGTCGCGACTTCACGAACTGACATCCGGCGATCGCCAACAAACTCACCATGCGTAGGTTGCCAAGGCGGCATGTATCCCGACTCAATTACCTCAACGGCAAAAGAACGCCTTTTGAAAAAGTCGTCATAGCTCAAAAACGAAAATGGCGCTGGTTGCCCGGGCCGGTGACACGGCGTGCATGATCGATACACGATCTCTGCAACGTCAGCAGACCATGTCGGTGCTTCTTGACAGACGAGAGGCGTGGAGCACAAACCAGCAGCCATCACAAGGGCCACCCAGCCATGAAGCCTAAACATCCGCTTTTGTCTCCATCATAAGACAACAGGCGCGACGGTAGAACTGCGCCCGTTCGATGCTGTAATTCGTGATCATCGTGTGTATTGACGATCATCACCTTTGCACGGTAGTTGTCTACCCGCGGCTACGACGTCACCACCGTTGAGTCCACCAAGGTCGGAAAAACTGGCCAACTGCATCGCGTCGCCAACCGATTGCCCAATCCGCCACCCCTCATCCCTGACAAAGCTTAGAACCCGCTAGATTGTCCACTAAAGGTGGGAAAAGGGCATCACCAGAGGACAAAGAGGCTGGGTCAGCAGTCGATTCGATGCGATAGACAGTCGCGTAGATAAGGATCACAGCAGCACCAAATGCCCAGACTGCCTCCATTCTCGGCGACCTACTTGGGAAGGGCAGCAGCAATGGCGCGATACGACGCTATCCTGTTCGCCCAACTGCGCACGCGGTCTGATCCGCACGCGTCTACGACTGGACTAACCTTTGACCGACCTGAATAGCCATCTGCGAGCGCGCCTGCTCGCCGCCATCGCCGACCTAGATCTCCCTGCCGCCGAGACGGAAGGCATGGTGCGACTTGATCCGCCCAAGAACCGTGACCATGGCGACGTCGCGCTTGGCGCGTTCCAACTAGCCAAGCTGGCCAAAATGCCGCCCCCTAAATTTGCGGCCACGCTAGCGGCAAAGATCGAGCCGGATGAAGTCATCGAGTCAGCTGTCGCGGCAGGCCCGTTCGTCAACTTCAAGTTCCAGCGCTCAGCTATGGCAAGGCAAGTGCTTACCGCGATCCAAACGGATGCCGCGCCTTACGGTAAAGCCGCCGCGAGCGAACAAGTTGTCTGCATCGACTTCAGCTCGCCGAACATCGCAAAGCCATTCCACATTGGCCACATGCGCAGCACGGTGCTCGGCAACGCACTCTGCCGCATCCATCGCCACCTCGGCGCCACCGTGCATGGCATCAATCACCTCGGCGACTGGGGAATGCCATTCGCTAAAATGATGACGGCCTACATGCACTTCGGCAACGAAACCGAACTGCACAAGTCACCGATGCGCTACATGTTTGAGCTCTACAAGCGCTACGGCAAAGAAGCCGAAGCCAATCCTGAGCTAGATAAAGAAGCCGCACTTCACTTCAAGGCCCTCGAAAGTGGCGAAGACAATGAAGAGCGTCGGATGTGGCAGCTGCTGCGTGAAGAATCACTCAAGGCGTTTCAGGGGCCTTACGCACGACTAGGCGTCACATTTGACCATATTACCGGTGAGTCCTTCTTCGAAGACAAGATGGGATCTGCCATGGCACGCGTGGAAAAGGCAAACGTGTTGGAGAAGAGTGACGGCGCCGATGTCGTCTGGCTCAAGGAGCAAGGCATCAAGAATCCTTGCCTGCTACGTAAGAGTGACGGCACGACCCTCTACCACACGCGTGACCTCGCAGCAGCTTTCTATCGCGAAGAAACATTCCAGCCGACCCGAATCCTGTACATCGTTGGCGGGGAGCAGAAGCTGCATTTTGCACAGCTCAAGGGCGTGCTAATCAAGATGCAGGAGCCAGTCGCAGCAGCAGTCGAGCACGTACCGTTCGGCCTAGTGCTGTCGAAAGGCCCCGACGGCAAATGGGAAAAGTTTGCGTCAAGATCCGGCAACGCAGTCTTTCTCGACGAGATCCTCGACGAAGCAGTCGCCAAGGTTCGCGGCGTGATTGCAGAAAAGAACCCAGACCTCGAAGACGCGGACGCGATTGCCGAACACGTCGGTGTCTCCGCAATTGTTTTTAACGACCTGAAGAATGGTCGCATCAAGGACGTCAAGTTTGACTGGGATGCAATGCTGGCGTTCGAGGGTGAGACAGGCCCTTACGTGCAATACGCATGCGCCCGCTTGAGTTCGATCCTACGCAAGGTTGAGATGCCGGTGCCGGACGTCGCCAGCATCGACTTCCGCCTGCTCGCCGATGCAGAGCGCGTGTTGTTGACGATGATGGACTTCGCACCTGCCGTGCAACGCGCAGCATCCCAATCGGAACCGAGCGTAGTCACCAACTACACCATTGCACTTGCTGGTGAGATCCATAGCTATCTCGCTGATCACTATGTAGTAGGTGCCGAGCCCGCGATTCGCGATGCACGCCTCGTGCTAGTAGATGCCGCTCGAAGGCTCCTAACAACGGGCCTCTTCCTGCTAGGAATCAAGGCACCGGAACGCATGTAGGCTATTGGCTGCCAAGCCCGTCAATGCGGAAATCATCTCGCAGTGCAAATCCCAGTTTGCCGGCGGATCTGAGCGTTGCATGGCGTTTGCATGGTCCGCGGAGGTTTACGAACTCCGAGGCCAACCGGCCTAAGTCTATTATCGGGAGCAAAATGACCGACAGCGCCCCCTCATTTGCTAACAGGCCATTGCTTCTGGGTCATCTAGGGACCAAATATGGGGCTGACGCCTGATTCGCCATGATGAACTACCGCAACCCTCATACAGCATTGCTAGCCGCGGCCCTTCTCGCATTGCCTGCGTGCACTGAGATCCACATCGACACCGCGAAGTCAGCGTCATCAAACATAATCATGAGCCCACGCCCATCTGCTACCCGACCATCGCCTGTAGTAGCTGCGAACAGCAACCAACCACTGATTGACCGCGAAGCACCGACCGTTTTCGAAACGGCGACATTCGCCCTCGGTTGATTCTGGGGACCAGACTCCCGGTTCGGGAGTCTCGATGGGGTGCTGAGAACACGCGTGGGTTACTGCGGTGGAACGACAGAAAGTCCGACCTACCGATCGATGGGTGACCATGCAGAGACCATCCAGATCGACTTCGATCCCAAGCAAATCAGCTACGAATACCTGCTCGAACTTTTTTGGACATCACACAATCCGTGTCGCAATGCATGGAGCCGCCAATATATGTCGGCGGTCTTCTATCACGACGAAGGCCAACAGAAAGCGATTGAAAATACGCGCCGGCAGTTCGTCAAAACGCCAGAGCAGGTGCAAACGGAAATCGCGCCAATGACGAAGTTCTGGATCGCTGAGGACTACCACCAAAAGTATCGCCTCCGGCACACCGCCGCTATCGACAGCGAACTTCACGCGATCTATCCCAACGAGAGCGACTACGTCAACTCGACTGCGGCCGCTCGCCTAAATGGATTTCTGGATAGATACGGAGAGCCCGATCAACTGGAGCAAGTGATTGAGAAGCTTGGTCTTTCTACGGCTGCTCAAGACTTGCTGCGCAAGCACGTGCACTAGCTTCCAGTCAGGACGCAAGCCAAAACTCGTGCTACAACTGCCGCGAGGGCGTCCGCTTGAAGAACCACGTCCCCAAGTAGAACAACGGTGTATCAGCTAGGGCGACCAGAGTCTTAAACAGCCAGAGGTCAAAGATGATCGAAAGCATCTCACCGGACGGCTTCACGCCCCAAAACAGCACCAATACAACGAGTACCGAATCCAGCAACTGCGACACAACGGTCGACGCATTATTGCGTAACCAAAGATGCTTGCCCTTGGTTAGGTCGCGCCAAAAGTGGAATAGGCGCACGTCGAGAAACTGCGCAAACAGATAGGCGGCCATCGAAGCGGAGATCACTCGCCACGTGTTGCCGAAGGCAGCCTGGTAGGTCTCTTGACTGACGGGGCTGCCGTCGATCGCTTGGAACTGACCACCGAGCCAAAGCGCGAAGATAGCAAATACAGACGCCACAAACCCTGCCATGACGACCGCATTCGCACGCTTTCGGCCATACAACTCCGACAACAAATCTGTCGCCAAGAAGGTAATCGGGTAAGGCAACGCGCCAGCTGAAAGGGTGAAGACCTTGAAGCCTAAATCGACCGTTAAGAACTTATTGGCGATCAGATTGCAGACGACTAACGACGCCAGAAACAGCGCGGCCAAGATGAGAAATAGCAGGTCAACTGGGCGTTCGATTGAGGTCTGGTGCTTGAGTGCAGTCATCCCCTCACTCCCACCGAAGACTTTCGATGAACTCAATCACGCCACCACATGAGACCTGATGGCAAGCAACACAACTCTTGATGATTGCGTTGTAGGAATCCTGACTGGGCGCAGCGTCAAAAGCACCGACGACTCCTAGGTAGGCCTGCGAACGAGCATCGTATCCCTCGTCACGATCGGATGGCTTCGTAGGCCAGGCGCACCGCATGGAACGATGCACCGGGAACAACGGCTTCAGTGCCGCCCCGCCTTGCACCTGCAAGCGAGCTTCACGCAAGTCATCCACGAACACGCGCATCAATACCGCGAGTTCGCTATCACCATTCGGATTTCGCTGGGACTTGATCAAGTTGCCTGGGCTTCCAGGCTTGTTGGGATCGAGCACTGTCTGCAGGTTGCAGTCCGAGTCGTCAAAGCCATCGGCCTCGGCACTGGCCAGCTGCGCTCGGTCGTTTTCCACGGTCCTAGGACCGCTATCGCTAGCAGTGTTCTCAGAACAACCGGCGCACAAAACTAAGCAGCACGAAAGCAAAAGTTGTTTCACAGCGCCCAAGATGCTGGGCAGACAGCTGCCTGCGCGCAAGGCTACAATTTCCCGCTGGCATCAAGCCGAGACGCAGTCACATGAGGCAAGCCGCAGCTATGGCCCATCGGAAACAGCAGGTAACTCCCGTCGCAACGATCTAACAGCCGACTCAAATGCGCCATAGAAACGACGTAAGTCATTTCCATTGAATAAATAAGGCAACCTCGAAGCTCGACCTAGTGAGCCTAGCCAAGTTACTATCCGGGATTACCGGGCGTTCTGACAGCAATGTCGCTATCGTGTTCGCCCCGTTCTGCAGACTCACATGGGAAACAAGATCAACATCGGCTACGGCCAAGGCTTCTGGGGCGACTCAATCCTTGGACCAGTGCGTCTGGTGAATGAGGGACCCCTCGACTACTTGGCACTGGACTACCTTGCCGAAGTCACGATGAGCATCATGCAGAAGCTCAAAGGCCGGAATCCGGCCGCGGGATATGCGACGGACTTCGTGCAGATGCTCGATCGCACGCTGCCCCAAATCCACGAAAAGGGCATCAAAGTCATCGCCAACGCCGGTGGCGTCAACGCCGATGGCTGCCTACAAGCGGTCCTAGAACTCGCCCGCAAGAAGGGCATCAAGGGACTGAAAGTTGGCGTAATTGACGGTGATGACATCCTTTCGCGCATTCCGGAGCTAACGCAAGCCGGTCACGAAATGAAGAACATGGACGATGGCAATCCATTGTCCGACATTCAGGGAAAACTGCTGAGCGCCAACGCCTACATCGGCGCCTTCGCGGTCGCCGACTGCTTGGCCGCAGGGGCACAAATCGTTATTGCCGGTAGAGTTACGGACCCAGCGCTGGTCGGCGGACCAATGATTCACGAGTTCGGCTGGGGACCCGAGGACTACGATAAGCTCGCTGCAAGCACCGTGGCAGGACATATTGCCGAGTGCGGCGCCCAGTGCACAGGTGGCAACTACACCAACTGGCGCGAAGTCGAGGACTTTGTTCGCATTGGTTATCCCATCATCGAAGCGCAAGCAGATGGCACGTTTGTCGTGACCAAGCATGATGGCACCGGAGGCCTAGTCAACCGCAACACCATAGTCTCGCAACTGCTTTACGAGATGGGTGACCCGCAACGCTACCTTGGCCCAGATTGCTCCGCAGACTTCACCAGCGCGAAAATCGAAGAAGTCGGCACCAATCGCGTGCAGATCTCTGGCGTAAAGGGCGGAAAGCCGACCGACACCTACAAAGTCTCGCTCAGCTACCAAAATGGCTACAAGGCACTCGGCCAACTGACCGTTGCCGGCCCAGACGCGCTGGATAAGGCCAAGCTGTGTGCCGAAATCGTGTGGGGCCGCCTCGCCTTTGACGGCTGCGAGTTTACGGAGGAAGAAAAGATGGTCGAGTTCGTTGGCGCTGGCGTCACGCACGCGGGCATCCTTGAAAGCGACAATCCTCCCGAAGTCGTGCTACGACTCGGCGTCAAAAGCGACAACAAGGCAAAGGTGAACCGCTTTGGCTCAGAAATGGTGCCACTAGTTACGTCTGGCCCACCGGGAGTCACTGGCTTCGCTGGTGGTCGACCCAAGGCAACCGACATCGTTGGCTATTGGCCAGCGCTTCTAGAGAAGAGCCAAGTCCAAACACGCGTGCGCGTGGAGGAGTCATAATGGCACTCGTAAAACTGAGCGATTTCGCGATGGCGCGCAGCGGCGACAAGGGCGACGGCAGCAATGTCGGCATCTTTGTCACCAATCAATCCGACTACGAGCTCATCAAACGCGAAGTTACCGTCGAACGCGTTCGTAGTCATTTTGACAAAATCTGCTTCGGTGAGATCACTCGCTTCGAAGCACCTAACATGCTGGCCCTCAATTTCCTGCTGCGCGACTCACTCGGCGGCGGGGGCAGTGAGAGCCTAAAAACTGACGCGCAAGGTAAGACCCACGGGCTTGGATTGCTCGAGATGGAGATCGACAGGTAGTCACAAACCTTGCACTAACCACCGCTAGCGGTTGGAGAAACGAATACATGGCAAAGAAAAGGACCCCACAGACGTTTGAAAAGCGCGCCCGTGAACGCGATAAGCAAATGAAGCGCGACGCGAAGAAGCAAGAGCGGCTGGCTCGAAGTGCTTCGCGGCGAGATGGCACGTGGGATGTCGGCCCGACTATCGGCCTTGAGAATCCAGAGCGTCTCGCGGATGAAGAGGCTGAGCGTCAGCGCCTAGTCCAAGAGAAGATCGACAAAGCTATGCGTGCTGCACAGCTAGAGCGCAGCGGTCCGCCGCAATCGCCCCCGAAGAATCGGGAAAGCCAATAGCACGCCTCCGCGGCCCCGCCTCCCGCTAGCAACGCATCGCTAGCGGCGAGAGACCAGAGCGAGCCTTCTTGGAGTCGCCGCTAAGAGACCTCCCACCAGGACGTCTCGCGGTCCTAACGCCCTGGACCAAGCGGCAGCAACTCAAGCCGCCGAAACTCGCATGGCGCACCTTCAGCCTGGATTGCGATCTGGCCATGATCGGTAGAACAGTTAAAGCCATTGTTCACCAGCTCGCCATTTACCCAGATGTCGATCCTGCTGCCCCGGCACTCGATCACCATCAGGTTCCATTCGCCAGCAGGCTTTTCTGAGCCATCGGTCAGGTTCCTAATTCGACGACTGTCGCCTTGGTTGCCACCCCAAGTCTCCGCAGGCCCACGGCGCCGACTAGCCATATCTGGCACAGATATGTTCTCACCAATGCACCAGAAGTCACCAGCGTTGCCAACGTGTAACTGGCACTCGATTGAGCGAGGGAACATCCGGTAGAGCATGCGAGGCTCTGACGCGTGCACCAGCACACCGCAGTTGCCAGGCTCCCCCGGCCAGCGCCACTCGACCATCAGCTTGTAATTGCTAAACGACTGATCGCTGATCAAGTGACCCTCCGGACTGCCGGCACTGATCAACATGCCTTTATGGACTCGAAACGAGGGTTGGAGATTATTGGACTTATCGGTCGCAGGAACGTCCGAGTGCCAACCGCTAAGATCCTTGCCGTTGAACAAAACAGGCATGGAACCGCACGAAGTGAGCACTGATAAGGCCGCCGCAATGAGCGTAAACTTGAAGTGACGAGCAGTAGACATGTGCATACATATGTAACCTTGAGAGCGTCATGACCGAACCTCGAACCGAGATCGTTCTGCCCGGCAAACCAATCATTGAGACAATCAGCTTCTTCCGCGAGAGGCTAGGCCTACAGCTCGAGTCAATTATGCCGGCCGAAGAACCCCGATTGGCAGTGCTCACAGGCAACGGCATCCGCGTCGTGCTCGATGCAGACCACCCAACCCTCGGCCCACGGCACGGTTAATTTACTGGTAGCAAGTGACTGGCGACTCCCAACTCATCCCGCCGAGCAAGCCAATGATTTTCATGCATCGACCGTAGGGGAGTCAGCAACGTTCATCCAGGTCAGCTCGTGCTTGTTGTGGTGCAGATGAACGATTCTTGAGCCAGGGATATCGGCAAACATGCGAGCCGCCGCATGCTCATCTGTGCCCTGAAACTTGATCGTGCAAACAAAGTTCTTAGCCATGCCAGCATCACGCCAACGTGTGACGAGGTCATACAGGCGCTTGGGATAACAAATCACATCGCTAAACAGCCAATCGACCGGCCCGGCATCTCTCGGGTCGAGTCCAAAAGCGCTTTCTCTACGAACTTCGACATTAGGCAGCTTCACAACCCCTTCATCGAGCGCTGCTTTATCGATCGCCAATACGGATGCACCAAGTGCTTGCAGGACCCAAGTCCAACCACCCGGAGAGGCACCAAGATCAATGCAACGGTCGCCGGCAACTGGATGTCGTCCCGCGAGCACAAGAGCTTCCCATAATTTGCGGTAAGCCCGGCTCGGCGGACCAACCTTATGCTCAACAAACTCGATCTCACCGTTGGCAAACGGCGACGAGCAGCGTGGACTAGCCAACATCAGATTGGGCTCCCATAAGGTCCACCCACCCATAGGCGACGTCGGCACTGCCATCGGAAATGATCGCAACTGGTGCCGTAACGGTGGCAGTTTGCCCTCTAGTAGCGATGCGCGTCGAAACGACTCCAGTGCGTATAGACCCCAGTTGCGCTGCATCGATCGCAACCACTTGGCACCATCGCCGATCGACTGAATGCGTCGCTGCTGCAAGTCAAACCAAGTGTTTGCAGCCCACCACTCGGCTTCATCACACGACTCACTAGCAAGCACTAAGCGCTCGCGAACAGCAACCACTCGCGAACCTAACGCCGCAACGATGGGATCGACAAATCCCGGGGCAGCCAAGTAGGCAACAGTTGCAGCGCTTAGGTCAGTAGCAGTCACGGGCAGCGAGCCTAACGAAGAAACAACGCCGCCACGAGACGATTCGTCCAGCAACGGCTTTCCAACCAAATTCAGCAGCCCCCAATGACGGTCGGCCGACCGATATCCCAGAGTCATGAAAAAGCAAATGCCGACCCCGGAAGCCAGAGGCCATCTAGTTGCTCTCTGGCACAACCGGCAAAGTTGGCGGCCTCTTGACCGCATCATCGCCAAAAATATCGATCATGAAGATGCCAAGCGTGAAGTCGACAAACTCAGCCAGATTGAACCCCACATGCGCCTGCCAAAACAAAGGTGCCAGGCCCACTTCGACACCAAAAGCATCCACCGCCCGCTGTGCTGGAGTCAGCGCAAATGGACTGCCATCATCAAGATCGAACACGTCCGCGATGAATAACCATGACGTGACATCGTCAAAGCCGTTTGGATTTGCCACATGGTCGCCAGTTGTTCCAGTGGCAATCAATCGTGAGATGTCTTGGCCGTAGCCGATCGGACCGAGCGTCGTGAATGGAATACCTGTGCCATGATTGGTCAGCGTGTAGCCAGGCTTTTGCCACCAAGTGTCTTTGCCGTAGCCGTATTCGGAATACCAGCCGCCCACGACGGCCGCGACTGGACCTATCTTTATGTCTGCCCCAGCCCCAAACGCATCGCTCTGCCAGCGATAGATGAAGCAATCACCTAGATCTGTCAGCCGCGAATCGACGTAACGACAAGCACCAAACGGCAACAACAACAAAAGAGCTAGGCCACGCATTGGGACTGTTCTACTTGAGAACAGGCCTTCGCTGCTACCATTCAAGGAATGAGTGATGTCTTGGATCAACTCCGTAATCGCAGCAAACAGCGCAATGCACGCATCGTGCTTCCCGAAACTGGTGATGAACGCTCGCGAGCAGCTCGCGAGCAAATCGAACGTGAAGGTCTCGGCCAAGTCGTTTGGGTCGACGACCCCCAATCCGATTCGCGATTTGACGAGGTTGCAGCACATGTCTTAGCCCGCCGACAGCACAAGGGCGTCACCAGGGAACAAGCGCATGAACTAGCCACGCAACCACTCATATTCGGCGCTGGACTGCTTGCCCTAGGCCACGCAGATTGTGGCGTCAGCGGTGCTGCACATTCGACAGCGGATGTGATTCGAGCTGGCTTGATCTGCCTCGGCACCGCCCCAGCGACGCCTTTGGTGTCATCGATGTTCTTACTCGTACGCGATGACCAAGTGTTGTCATTCGCAGACTGTGGAGTGATCCCCGATCCAAGCGCCGAGCAGCTAGTTCACATCGCGAAGTCAACCGCCACCAATCACCGCTTATTTACGAACCAAAAGCCGCGCGTCGCGTTCTTGTCTTTTAGCACGCATGGCAGTGCTCAGCATGAAAGCGTCGACAAGATGCGGGCTGCTTACGAGCAGTTCCATAAAGTTCACCCCGACATCCTTGCCGACGGTGAGCTGCAATTCGACGCGGCTACCATTCCATCCGTTGCTGAGCGCAAATGCCCAGACAGCGCTTTGGCAGGGGACGCCAACGTGTTTTTGTTCCCGAATCTCGACGCCGGCAACATCGCCTACAAGCTCACCGAACGATTAGCAGGCTTCGAGGCATATGGCCCACTCCTGCAAGGCCTAAGCAAACCGTGGCTCGACTTGTCGCGCGGCTGTTCAGCCGAGGACATTGTAGGAGTCGCCACCATCGCCAGCGCCATGGTCGACTAATCCGCAGTCGACCGGCGTACAGCCAGTCACAGCTACAGGCACCCCGCCAACTCAGTAACCTGAGTTGGTTACACCGCCAACTCAGAAGCCTGAGTTGGTTACACCCGCCAACTCAGAAGCCTGAGTTGGTTGCACCGCCAACTCAGTAACCTGAGTTGGTTACACCCGCCAACTCAGAAGCCTGAGTTGGTTACCAAGTAGACCGCAAAGCTGCCTAGCCAATGGCCACCTTCGTAATGATCTCCGAAGACTGCGTCTAAGCCGGCGACACGATGCGCGGCAGCAGTCTTAAGAACGGCATTTGTGCGCACATCGTACGGGCCTAGACCCTGCGCAATGCCCTCTAGCATCCAAGCACGGGATAAGTTTAGGCCATCGAGGTGAGCCAGTTTGCCGTCAGACTTATCGGTAACTTCGGCCGGCGTAAGCTCAAAATGCTCGGTCATCCCCGGCAAGAAACCACCGAGCCAATCGCCAAACTGCTCGCTCGAATACACCCGACGCATCAAGTCGGCTTCAGCGAGGCCTGGAGACAGAAAGTCTTGGCCACCCGGCTCAAACGCGAGGTTCCAATTGCGGTCCTGCCCGTAGAAACCTTTCGAGATCTCAACGATGCGCTGCTCAAACTCGACGTCACCGGAGTTGCGCGCCCAATCCAGCATCAATCCCATCGCAAACGCAGTCTGACTGTGTTCGCCAGTTCGGATGGGGTGACTCAGCTTTGGCAGCCAAGAGCTCAAACGATCACGCACAACGATCGTGAGAGGACGCAAAGCAGCGGACCACTGCTCGGCATCTCCGTCACTCCAACTGCGTAACTCCGAATCAAGCTGCAGCAACCAAGCAAGTCCGTATGGACGCTCCCATGATGCCCGGCCCTTGCCACGGATATGGGCGACCTCCGCCTCGATATTGGCAACTGTCAGCGAGCGACCAAGTGCTTTGCGTGCGACCGCGACAAACTCTGCATCAGGAAACTGACGTATCAACCGCACCAACAACCAATGACCGTGCACAGACGAATGCCAGTCAAAGCAACCATAGAACGCGGGCGTCAGCTCACGAGGCGGCTTCGCATCCTCATCGGACTGCATTACATGGCTAATCTTATTGGGATACTCGCGATGCACGCAGCCGAGCGCCAACTCCGCGAACTGACTAGCGTATGCCGCTGTGAGATCCGGTCCCGAGTAGAACTTCTCGCTAGCCGGCGACTGCCAAGACGCACACGCAGATACGACGACCGCAAGAACAACGACAACGACTGATGGCAAACGCATGGGTAGTTTTTAGACGCGATTACGTAGACGCAGCTGACCACAAGCTGCTTGTGCATCAGGACCAGACGAATCACGGATCTTGGCAAGGATGCCCCGCGCCTTCACAGCGTTGACCATCGCGACGATGCGATCACGATCTGGCGCCGAAAACGACAAACCGTCGACTGCGTTGTAAACAATGAAGTTCACATACCCGCGCACGCCCTGCAATAGGTCACACAGCTGCTCCACGTCCTCGTCACTATCATTGATGCCACGCAGTAGCGTCCACTCGAACTGGATTGGTGTGCCCACGTCGCGACCATAAGCATCGGCAGCCGCAATGATGTCAATGAGCGGATCCTTGTGAGCGCGCGGCAACAACTCAGACCGGCGATCTTCATTCGCAGTATGTAGCGACAAAGCTAGACAGGGGCGCACGGCTGCAGCACGCATCTTCTCAAGCGGCTTGACACCACCAACAGTCGACAGAGTTTGTCGTCGCGGGGAGATCATCAGCTCTTCTTTCATTCGAGCGACAGCCGACAACACGTTATCGAGATTGTGCGACGGCTCCCCCATGCCCATGTAGACAACACGCTCAATTGGCATCAAGCGGCGCGCATGCACGACCTGCTCGACAATTTCATCGGTCGAAAGATTACGCTCGACACCAAACAACCCCGAAGCACAAAACTTGCAGCCAACTGCACAACCGACCTGACTCGAAACGCAACACGCACCAACAGGCATTGCCACGGTCTCGACCTTCTTGCCGTCCGCCAGCTCAAGCAACAGTTTGATTGTGCCGTCCTGAGAGTGGGTCGTCACGTCAACCTTGGTGTGCAAGCCTCTGTCGAGCCACTGAGACAGCAGATCTAACTCGCCTGCAGAAAGGGTCAGCCCCATATGGTCGAACTGCAGCGCTACCGACTCCTTAACAAATTCACTGCCTCCCAGACGGCCTTGCGCGACCAACCTGCGTGCCAACAGAGCTTTCGGCCGTGACAATACCGAAGCAATACCAGTCAGGCCTATGCTCGGCTTAACAACTGACTCGTCAATCATCTCGCTTGATTGCCCAATGCGTAGATTCTTGCTACTTGGAACTCATCGTCTCGGACGTTCGACTTGGCCAACGACAGGGTCTTGCACTCTTCCAATGACTGATTTGGGTTACTCGAATCCATTACAACCTAGCTTTCCTTAGCGTCAGTCGGGACCACCACTACGAGCTCAGCTCCTTGATCCACTGTTGCTCCCGCCTCCGTAGCAACTGCCTCAACAGTGCCAGCAATTCCAGCAGTCAACTTGTGCTCCATCTTCATCGCAGAGACAACGACAAGAGTTTGGTCAGCCTCAACGACCTCGCCTGGCTGGCACATTACTTCGAGAACCGTGCCAGTCATCGGAGAGCGGACCGTCCCATCAGAAGCCCCGCCGCCACCGCCGCCACGACGAGACACCGGCGCTTCGAGGCCATGGGTCACGCCATCCACACGCACCATATAGCTCTGTTGCGAACCGGCACCGTAGGCGACGCTACCTTTTTGGTTATCGCCTAGCCGTTGGATGCGAACGCCACCATCAGCAAGCGCCCGCGCATCGTATTCGTAGGTATTGTCGCCAACTCGCACGCGATAACAATCACCGTCGACGTAGTCGACGGTGACGACGACAGTCTCACCGTCCCGAACAAACTCACGTGAAATTTTCATCGCGTTCCCCCAAAGAGTCGAAAGCTCGGCAAGTCTTGCCAAGCGGCAGTAGAGCCCTGTGAAGAAGCGCCTGCGCTGGGTGCGCCTCCACCGACTGACTGACCAGCTAACGCCTGACATAAAGCAGCCGCTGCCAGCACATGATCATCAGGTGCTGCTTCATCACCGGCAGCTAACTCAGGCCGCTGAGAAAGCATTTCTGTGCTGATCTCTGCTGTACGGAAGGCCTCATCGTCAACGATACGCCGCAAGAAGTCGACGTTGGTCGGGATACCAAGATAGACCGTATCACGCAGTGCAAGACTCAATCGTTCGCATGCCGTTGCACGATCCGGCGCCCAAACGATCAGCTTGGCGAGCATTGAGTCGTAATATGGCGGAACCTCCCAACCAGTATAAACGCCACTATCGACACGAATCCCGGGACCATGTGCTTCGCGGACCAGTTCCAGCAGTCCAGCAGCCGGGATGTAACCTTGCTCAGGCGACTCGGCGCATATACGCGCCTCGATAGCATGACCACGCGGAGTCAAGTCAACGCCTGCGAGCAAGTCTGCGAGCTTCCCGCCTGCAGCAACATGCAACTGTAAATGCACGAGGTCGACTCCGGTTACCAACTCAGTCACAGGGTGCTCAACCTGCAAGCGCGTATTCACTTCGAGGAAGTAGAACTCACCATTGCTATCCAACAAAAACTCGCATGTGCCAGCATTGTCGTAACCAACTCTCTTGGCGAGATCGATCGCCGCATCGCCCATGCGTTGACGGAGTTCGTCACTAACGACTGCAGAAGGGGCTTCTTCTAGCACCTTTTGATGGCGGCGCTGCACCGAGCATTCGCGCTCATGCAGAGACACCACGTGACCATGCTTATCAGCAATGAACTGAATCTCAATGTGGCGAGCCGGGAAGACCGCACGCTCGACGATCATCCGATCATCGCCAAAGGAATCTCGCGCTTCACGACGACTGGCAGCCATTGCTTTTGCCAGTTCCTCCTCGTGCTCAACACGCCGCATACCCCGACCACCGCCACCGGCACTTGCCTTGAGCATGACGGGCATACCAATCTGCTTGGCGACTTCGATCAACTTCTCATCACCCAGGTCTTGCTCCGTTCCCGGGATCACAGGCACGCCAGCCGCTACTGCCTCTTCTCTTGCAGCTTTTTTGCCACCAAGGCGGTCCATCGCGTCAGCATTAGGACCAATGAAGACTAGGCCAGCTTTGTGCACCGCGCGAACAAACGCACTGTTCTCACTAAGGAATCCATAACCAGGATGAATTGCCTCTGCGCCAGTCGACTTTGCAGCCGCCAGAACCTTTTCAATATCAAGGTAGCTCTCCGCAGCGGTATTGCCGCCTAGAGCAAAAGTGTGGTCAGCGGCGAGCACGTGAGCGCACTTGGCATCGGCATCGCTATATATAGCAACAGACTCGATACCGAGTTCACGAAGACCACGCATGACGCGCAGCGCAATCTCGCCGCGGTTAGCCACGAGCACGCGTTGGAAGGGAGGTTGGTGTGCCATCAAGGCGTCACACGATAGCGGGGCGGGCGCTCGCTTTCCTGCCTGGCGTCACTTCAGTATCACTTCTGCTACGGGCAAAAATGTTCGGTCAAATCGTTCGACGAACTCTCGCAGGAATACTTCGGGGGAGAACACGACCGAACGCCGGATCGTTCGGCCACGCCAACTCACCGCTACCTTGACTTGGTCGCCGAGCATCTCTTTAGACAGCAATAGCCGGAACGCCGCGATGTCGCGGGCTTTGACCGTAAACTGGCCAGGCCCAGTGCGGCGGGCCTCAATACGCGGCAAGGCATCGCGCAAATACTGGTCAAGATAGGTCAAACGTCCAGCATCATCGAGCTTTCGCCACTTGCTAGCAGGCACCTTGGGCGGAAATGGCACCTTTGCCTTCCGATCATAATCCAGGACCTCCAACCAATGGTGCCTGCCAAAATCACGCCGGTGTGGCTCCCCGGCGCAGTCGGGAAACTTCACGAGGGCATCCGGGGCCGTACGCCGAGAAGCAAAGAGATCTTCCCATCCAGGCAAATTGGGATTGAGCGCATTCAGCTGACTTGCGAAGCCAAAGTGATCGGCATGCTGCGCTCCGAACTGCCTCAAGACTTCGATCGAACGGTCGACGGTACGAGTTTCGACACCATTTAGCCCCCAGCGCATGGATAGAACCGGCACTTCCGTGATCGACTCCAGATACGCCATGTTGCTCTTGCCGTATGGATTGCCGAGGCGCGGGCTGCCGTTAGCTGGCAGTAATGCCGCAAACTGATCGGAAATACGGATACCAACATCCCAGGCCAAATCGCCACCCGCCTGTGTTCCAGCGAGCATGATCCGGTCTTCATCGACGTCGTAATGACGTCGGACAAAGCGCAAAGCACCCTGCACGAGTTCGTAGCCCTGCCGATGAAAAGACCAACCATCTTCACGGTAAGCCTCGCTCGAGTCCGTAGGCGCAACCAACATCATTCCGTAACGATCAGCCAAGGTCGCCCACATACGCAACGAACTCGCTCCGTCACCGCCGGCAGCATGCCAGCAAAACAAAACTGGCTGCGGTCCTATTGGAGACTCCGGCTGAGTGCGAACGAGTATCTCCACATCCTGTAGGTGACCCACAACCTCGATAGGTGCCTTATAGCGAACCGTCTGATCATCAAATCGTTCGCTTTTGCTCTTACGCAGGCGGAGCGCTTTCGACGCCGCGACCCATTGATTGAGGGGAATCGAACGCTTTACGAGCTCTCTGATCGCCGAAGCACGCTGCCGGTATGTCGGCATATCAACAGCGGCCTGTAGCGCCGCAACTGGATATTTCGGCAGCGTTACCGCAACTGGCGCCGGCTCCTGCGGCAGCTGCTGCAAGTTGCTCGGTGACAGACACAAGATAATCACCAGGTTCAACATCGAGTTGGTTTCATGGTCTGACAATGAGCAGATGCGTCAATACCCAGCAATCGCCCGAACTACACTGGTGACAATCCAGGGCGTTGCGCCCTGCCTAGCCAAACTGCCAACTAGTTGGTGACGTATATGAACAGCCGGCCTCACTAGGCGATGCTCAGCAATAGGCAGTCTTCGCTTTCCCGTCTTTCTGTTCGACATGGCCTCGCCTACGATAGCTGTGATGAGTGAAGAGCCGATGCCCGAGACCCCACGTGAGCCTGAAATTGAGTTCATGGGCAAGATCGCCCATGAGCTACTCAGGATAGCGCGGGCAGTGTTCTGGGCGGCCGGGGTCTACAGCTTAATTCGTGGATTTGATCTGTTCTGCGAGCCCTTTGATGCAACCGCCATCAGCAGCGTGGACCAAGCCGTCATGCCTTCAGCGCTTGGCACAGTTTGGTTCACTGTCGGACTACCCTTGGTGCTACCAACCTGCTGGATGCTGGAAAAGCGCTTCGGCCGCAACCTGATGTTGACGATCTACCCATTGATGTGGTTCGTGCCAATGATCCTGCCTAACGATGGTAACTATGGCTACATCCTGCGCATGTTCACCACCGTCGTAGCATTCTCAACCCTGCTCGTTTGGCGCACTTTGTGGCGCCTTACGGGGGAGACCAAGAGCGTCGGGGCCTAATTCGTCCGCGAGCAACAAACCCGGATCCACGAACGGGGTTGCCCAAGAGCATCATTGCCACGACGATGTTGGCAGTCCCTCTGCGCTAGCCTCAAAATGCTAACTTCCACCCGGTCCGCCGCCGCCGTTGCCTTTCTCCTTACGGCATCATTGCCGACAGCATTGTCGGCACAATGCCCCTCCGGCGCCCCCATGCCGCGCGACATCGCGCTCGAGACCACTCTACCTGCAAGCGGTCCGGCTCGATTGCGTCTGCAAGCTGGGCTGGCAGCGCTAAATAACGACCAGGCAGCAGCGGCTCGCCAACACTTCTTTGCCGCACTTGAGTTCCACCCATCTTCAGTAGCATTGTTGCTCGAGTTGGTGTGCGCCAGTGGCGATGACATGGACGCACTCTCGCAGTGGATCGAGCGCTATGTGCGGGCCGGAACAAACGAGAAAGGCCGCTTCAAAATTGACGCTCCAAGTCGCAAACGGCTTCAGGCGATCAAGCCCGCAGCGAGCCTAATCAAGGACGCGCAAGCGCTCAATGCAAAACGCCGGGGAGCCATTGTCGAGATTGGTCGATTTATCAAACGGCAGAAATCTAAGGGCAAGCAAACAGCTGCAAACGCTCTCGTCGTGCGGTGGGCGAGTGAACTCCTCCTAAAGATTGCATCGGGTGCCCCATTGGCTCTCGCCGATGTGGCAACCACAGTCGATAAACACCAGACATCATTCACCCCTGACTATGACATCGTCTATAGAGCGCTAGCGAAGGTCATGAATCAGCAGGTGCCGCAAGCGGATGACCCTGAATCCAACACCCCCACTACTGGCAAAAGCAGCGATGCGCGTGTCATCAATGATCAACGCATTCGCGCAGCACGCTGCCTAGTTGGCCTCGCAAAACAGGCAGCGTTTAAAGATCTAAAAGGACCAAGGCCAACGGGCCCCGGGTCACTAGCAGAAGATGCCCGGCGAATCTTAGAAGACGAGCGCACCTCCGACGCCGCGGCGGGCAAGATCTGGACGATCGCTGAACTCGACGAGATGACGGACGAGCAGAGACTGCGATTTACCGAAGAACACAGTGACTGGCACAACGCTGGCTTAGCGCTCAGCAAAAACAGCCTCTACCGCATCGAAACGATCTGTGGCCATGAGACGCTGCTGCAAACGGCAAAGACCGTTGAGCTGCATCATCAGCGTCTAATCAGCCATTTCGGCAAGGATCCGTTTGAGGGCAGACAAGGCATTGTGCGCATCGTCCCAGAAAACAGTGACATGGAGACCGAAGGTGCGCCGTACTGGTGGGCTGGTGGATTCCAGGGTGGCGACCGCACGACAGTGCGCTTTGCGTGGGGCAGAATCTCCGGCCTTGGTCACACCTTAACGCACGAGTTGACTCACCGATTCGATGGCGTTCTGCGGCCATTTATGCCGTCTTGGTATGGCGAAGGACATGCTGACTGGACCAGTGGTCACTATGGCCAAATGAAGGAAAAGACGTTCCTGGAGAACTACCTCCGCATCGGCACTGCCGCGCACACTTTCTACAAAGGTTACGGGCGTAAGAAGAAGTTTGAGCAACTACTAACTGGTGAGATCGAGGACTACCGCGACAACTACTTCGCCGGATATTCGCTTTACGCATTCCTGAATAGCTACCCACCTAGTCAGCCGCGCTACCGCAGTGCTGTGCCTAAGTTCATCAAGAACGCACGCGCTGGTGGACGTGATCCACTGGCATACTTCCAATCGGTATTCTGTGACGGCAAAGAGGGCCGACCTGCAGAATTTGACGAGTTAGCCGAAGAGTGGCGCACGTTCGTGCGCGGCTGCTACGACTGGCAAGATCGAAAGCGGGACAACAACCAGTGGCTGAAAGACTACAAAGGTCGACTCAAACAAGAGAGCACGCCGATGGTGCTGGATGTGCCAACGCGCTCATGGGCGCGCAGCCATGCGGAGCCATTCTATGGCCAAGAGCACGCCGCAGCCGCAACGCTGCTACTCGACGAAGTGCACGACAATCAAGCGGCAGTCGCCGCTGGCGTATGGTCACTAACTAGCGATGGTTGGCGGCCCGAAGTTGCACGCACCTTGGCCAAGGTATTGGTTGCTGGCAGCAACCAGCAGGCAGCAATGGCCTTCTCGACAATTGCGCACGGCCACTTTCCTGAAATTGCCGTTACTGACAGCCAAAAGCTTCTCGACCAGCTGCCCAAGACGCGTGCGCTGCTGTCTGCACTTGCTACACGCATCGAAACCCTAACGGCTGCCAAGGCCGAGAATGCAGCATCTGCAACAGCGCGTGAGCATGCAGCGATCACAAATAGTTTCGGGAAATCGCCAACCTCCTACGCAAAGTCTGACGCAGTAAAACGATTACCGCGCCACCTTGGCAGCAGCGGATTCACTGAGAGCGAACTCACGGGCTATGAAGACCGCAGGCGTAAGGGCCTATGGTATGTCACGCCAGAAGGCGACCTTCACGTTGGCCGCAACAAACCACGCGAAGCAACCGGCGTTCTCGACCGGCGAGCACAGCAACGCGATGCTTTTGCCCATACGGTCGCGTGGCAAGCGCCTGGTCACTACGTCATCCGTGGCCGAGTGCACTGGACGACATCTTATATTTCGGGCGCAATCGTGCTCGGGCACACAAGACGTGACAGAAGCATTCGCATCGGATTCTCGGCTGGCGACTTCAACTATGCGATCGGTAAGAGTGAGTCAAACGACCGTGAAGGTCGCGTCCGCCTATCGTTATCCGGACTCTGGGAACGAGATGGACGGCTGCCTGACACACGTCACAACAAGTCCGTCGAAATCCCAAACAAGCAAAACTGGTTCGAATACGAACTGCACGTTCGAGGCCCCCGCGTCGAAGTAATCATCAACGATGAAGCCTTGATGAGCTACGCGGTACACGACGGCACGCCGATCGAAGGCCACATCGGCTTTGCCACTGGAACTGGTGCCATTCGACTCCAGCAGCCAACCGTACAGCGACTTGACGATGAGATCTCATCGCCAGTCCTAGGATTAGACATCGCAATGCAACCAACTCGCTCCTTGGGCCAGTTGATGCAGCTCCAAACCCGAGGTATCCCAACGAACCCCAACGGCACACTAGTGCTGTGGCTACCAAAAGTAGACGAAGGCTCACCGTCTGACCGATTAGGCAGATCCCTGAGGAGGCTCAGTAAGATCATGCAAGACCAACTCAACTACCCTCAATCCTGGGTATTGGCGGTGCCAAAGGGCATGGATGCAGACGATCTAAAGACGACCTTGGCGGATCTGCAAGATTTACGACCGGGCCCATTCCCTGTCGTCGAACACCAAATCGGCCAGCCATTCGACAGCAAGCACCCTTGGGTATTGTTTTTGGATGCGCAGGGCGTGATGCGAGCAGCGGCCAATTGCCGCGATACTAAGATTCACACAAAAGTCGCCAAGTGGTCGCTGATCTATCGCGGCAGATAACCGCCTCTGCGATCCATCATCGCCCCTAGCTAGGGCCACCGCTCGGTGGAATCAGCTTGCTTGTGGCTGTATCACGCTGCTTCATCAAGAAGGCAAGGCGACGACTCTCACTGACGACTGGAAACTGCGGCTCAACAATTGGCTCCGCCTGTGCTGACTTGTAGATCTCAAGCAGTGCATCAAGATGCGAATCGAGGCTGGGTGAAGCGGCCGGGATTTTAGATCGCAACTCACTCCACAACTTAGGCTCGTCGCAAACCCTCATCATCGCGCTAGCTAAATCGCCAACATCCCCGCCACGAGTTGCGATACCTGCACCTCTAGCACGTTCTGGCAGTGCGCCAAGATCACTGGTGATACACGGCAAGCCAAGCTCGAAGCACTCGTCGAGAACAAGGCCGAATGTCTCAATGCATGTGCTTGGAAAGACACCGATGTGGGGATTGGTTGCATGGAGCTGCGCGGCGTCAAACGCTCCATGGAAGGTAACGGACAATCCATCCGCCATAGCCCGCAACTCATCTTCGAAAGCTTCACTTTCGAAACCACCCAAGATGTGCAGCTCGGCACGGCCAGGACGCTGCGCACACACTTGACGCAAAGCATTCAGCAACACGTCGACGCCCTTATGACGCCCAATGCCGCCCCAAAACGCAAATCGCACAGGGTCACCTTCCGAAGGACCGGCCAATGCCTCCATGCCAGCAAATCGCTTGCTGTAGCCTAAGGGCAACGTTTGGTATTGCGACCGATCTACGCCCGTCGTCTGTGACAACAAATCTGCCGTGCTATCAACGGCAACCAACACCGCTCTAGCTAGGGACAACTCCGCACGGTAGTGATCCGCATAGAGGTTGATGCCATCAGCGATCTCATGGCGAGGCTCGTATCCGTACTTCGGAACACAATCACCACAACTCTCGACGGAAAGCTCTCGGCGACAAGCTTCATCACCCGCGCGACGACGGAAGGCGCGCGGGCAGCTCGTGTAGTAATCATGCAGCGTCACAACTGCCGGAATGCCGACTCGCGCACAGATCTCCACTAGGTTGCAAGTCAGTCGGACCCAATGGTGCACATGCACAAGGCGAGGCATCCGCTCGCGCAAAAACTGCTCAAAGCGTGCCTCGACTTCCGGGTGCCACATCTTGGCGTGATGATCGAAGAACAAGTCGTTGCGCTGCAGCCGATGCACAATCAGCCCGTCGACCTCACCTTCGGTGATCGTGACCGCCGGAGCGGGGTGCTGCGTACCAGATAAGACTTCTACCTCCATACCCCGCGCTCTTTGTCGCTGAGCAAGGTCCAATGCATAGGACTCCGACCCACCGCGACTCTCTGGCGGGAACTGGTGGATCACGTGCAAGACATCCATCGTCACAAGTATCATCCTAGCCTCACCGATGACAACCAGCTCAAAGGTGTTCAAAACGAATCCCGCAGATCTGGCTCCGATCGACGTGATTATCCAGAACAGACCGGCGTTTGCCCACCTGAAGCGGGGGGGGGCGAGTAAACAATCGACCATCAAGAATTGACAGACGACAGGTGTCCCGGACAGCATGGCCGCCCCAGAGAGCAGATTGTCCACTGACTGGATTTAGTGGCTCAATGCGCCCACCTATCCATAGCCCCCATAGCGACAGAGACAAATGTCGCCTAACCTTACCTTCTTCCCCACACCCCCTGCCAAGATCGATGCGTAGCCTACTACTCCTCCCCATTCTGTCTGCCGCCCTAACGCTCTCAGGCGAAAGCAGGGCGCAGGACCAGAAACCTCAAAAACTCAATCCTGAGGTCTACGATCACTTCGGCACCGGCATCACAACTGGTGAAAAGCCACTGAGCCTTGCAGAAGCGCTGAAGGCTTCAGCGAAACTTGCTAACAAAACAATCCGCCTGCAAGCGCCAATCACTGCTGTGTGCCAGACCAAGGGCTGCTGGATGAACCTTGGCAAGCCGGACGCAAACGGCAATCCGCCCGTATTCGTCAAGTTCAAGGACTACGGATTCTTCATGCCGAAGGACTCAAGCGGTCGCACAGCGATCGTCGAAGGGACCATGACGGTCAAACAAGAGACCGTTGAGGAGACCAAGCACTACCTTGAGGACGCTGGCAAACTCGAAGAAGCCAAGAAAGTCACCCAAGGTCGCAAGATCCTACGCTTCATGGCCACTGGCGTCGCGATCAAGAAGGCGCTCAACCTGGCGAACTTTGACCAGTTCGGCGCAGGCATCAAAGCTGGTGCGACTCCCCTAACGCTGGCAGCGGTGATGAAAAACCCACAGCAGTACGTCGGTAAGAAAGTGCGCCTCGCAGCACCAATCACGGGTGTATGCCAGACCAAGGGTTGCTGGATGAACCTTGGCAAGCCGGACGCGAACGGCAACCCACCTGTGTTCGTCAAGTTTAAGGACTACGGATTCTTCGTGCCAAAGGATGCGAGCGGACGCCAAGCTGTCGTCGATGGCGAGCTAACCTTCACACAAGAGACCGTCGCCGAGACCAAGCACTATCTCGAAGACGCTGGCAAAGCCGAGGCAGCTAAGAAGGTCACCGAAGGTCGCAAGATTCTTCGCTTCATGGCAAGCGGCGTAGCCATCGAGCCAGCAGCCAAGAAGTCTGCGAAGTAGGCTCAGCAGGATCGACTCAGCAGGATCGACTCAGCAGAGTCGCTTCATGCAGAGTCGCTTCACAGCGCCCCACTTCGAGCCTGCTCACGCCGAATGCAACGGCGTCTGACAGCGCTACTGGATGGTGATCGGCACAGCAGACGGGAAGGACGTCCTCACCAACGTGAAGTTGCTCTGATCGATCGTCAGCGCAGTCCCATAAATCGTCAGTCCGAGCAAGAACGGCAGCGGTGGGATATTGAGTGGCGAACTCACGTGACCGTTCGCGTCGAGACTGCCTAACGCTAGTGGCTGCACAGGATTGCCAGGAGCCACGCCCAAAAGGGTGATCGCGTCGATCGCCAGCGGAATGCTCGTGCCATCGGAAAGCACCGTGGCCGGGGCGTTTGATAACGCCAGCAACATCATATATTGCAGGCCCTGATCGCCCTGGATGTTCACGTCAAGAGAAGTCGATCCGCCGACCTGAGCCGGCGCTGCCAAACGCATGCTTGGCTCGACCACGTGCAAGATCTGATTCACTGCAACACCGGTTAGGTGCTGCACCTGACCGCTAGGCCAGCGAATCGTTATCTTGTCGACCGTCGCAGCTGAACCTAGACCAAAGTGCACACGCCGATCAGCCGTCGACATCCAGCCGGTGCCGCTGCGTACCCACTGTCGCTGACGATGGGTTCCTGTAATCACTTCAATGCGAGCACCGAGGCCATCGCGATTGCTGACAGTGCCCTCGGCACGAATCTTCAACCAGTTTCCGCCCGCCACTGTGTTGTGCATCAGCTTCACGCCAACTGGCGATGCGATCCAAGGCGGCCCTTCTGCGAACCGCTCGAGCAAGTCCATACGCCCGTCGTCATCGAAGTCGCCGACGGTCGTCAAGAACTGGAGGTCAAAGCTGTCTAGCCCCAATGAAGAAGCATAGTCTGCCCACATCACCTGCGCGCCTGCCGGTGCAGCGGGGTTCCTCATCATGGAGTTTGGCAAATACTCGTGCACCTGATGCAGGTCTTGCCAGCCATCATTGTCGTAATCGAGGAAGTTCGCCGCCCAGCCAAACCCGAGCCCTTGAAGGCCATAGGTGAGTGTGTCGTCGACGTATTTGTTGGTTGCCGGGTTCCAGTGCTGGAACAAATGGTCGATCGGAATATCGGAGCAGTAGTAGTCGACGCCGCCGTCGTTGAAAACATCAACAAAGTCGAACGCCATGCCCCAGATCGCATTATTGGCGTTGATCGCGGCGCCAACTGCCGTGAATGTGCCATCACCGTTGTTGCGGAAAACCTCGTTGGGTGCACCACCGATGCTGGCCTTATCGTTGATCTCGATCAAGTCAGGCCAGTTATCCTCGTTGTAATCAAAGAACGCCGTAATGAGCGTTGCGCCGACACCTCCGACCATCCCAGCGGAAGCGGTCACGTCGACAAAGTGGCCGTTACCAACATTTCGATAGAGGTAGTTCGGATTACTGAGACTACCGCTACCGGCGAGGAATCGATTGCCGACATACAAATCGAGCAAGCCATCACGATCGTAATCGCCGAACGCAGCACCCCAACTCTCATCAGCTTGGGTTAGCCCACGCAAAGCGGCTTCTTCGGTGAAGGTCCCATTACCTGAGTTGATGAACAACTGCATGGGACCAAAAACTTGGCCCACGAAAATGTCTTGGTCGCCGTCGTTATCAATATCCCCTGCGCACATCACCAATGCTTCGAAACAAAGCCCCATACCGCAACTGGCGGTCAGGTCGGTGAACATCAACCCGCCATCGTTGCGGAAATAGCGATACGGATACCCATTCGGGGTTGCCATAACTACGTCGACATCGCCATCTCCATCGAAGTCAGCGACGCACTGGCCACTGCCGCCATAGCCCGATGAGTTCGGCACACCATGGATTCCTTGGGGCGACTGGACAGAACTAAACCCCTGCGCGTGCGCCATCGAGTTGCCCACGAGCAGAACCGAGAATACGGCTCCGAAAAGTGATAGTTTTTGGGCAATCTGGGACATAGGTCTGCAGCCTTTGGAGACGTGCGTTAACGCAAAGTTAGCAGGAGTAGTATACCACGCATCCGACGTCGCCATGATCTCGTTGCCATCGGAGAACACTGCTTCTTGCTGATTACGGTAGAGCGGCCCGGTCAGACAACCCAAGCCGAAGCGGAACCGGCCTTTTCTACGCCTTAACTGCACCGACAAAATGTAGAAGCTCGACATCGGCCGGCTGCCGCGTCGCTATCTTCTCAGCATGCAAGTCCGTTGGATCCTCGGAATTGGTTGCGCCCTTCTCAGCTCTTGCCAAACCACTAGCCATACGCCGCCAAAGCAACTCACCCCCCCTTCAGGCTTGGTCTATAAGAGGTTTGGCGATTTAGAGTTGCGCCTAATTCCATTCTATCCAAAAGGCCATCGCGCCAGCGATGCACGGCCAGCTGCGGTCCTATTCTTCGGCGGCGGATGGAACGGTGGCAAGCTCGACCAATTCGAACCACAAGCGCGCTACCTCGCATCAAGGGGCATGGTGGGCTTTCTTGCCGACTATCGCGTCAAGAGCCGCCATGCAACAACACCCTTTGCGTGTGTTGCAGACGGCAAGAGTGCCGTGCGTTGGATTAGAAAAAACGCTGATCGACTAGGCGTAGATCCCGACCGCATCGCCGCAGGTGGCGGTTCAGCAGGCGGCCATGTCGCAGCAACAACCGGTGTAATCAGCGGGCTCGAAGAGCCTGGCGAGGACACGTCGACAAGCAGTAGCGCCAATGCCTTGCTGCTGTTCAATCCGGTCATAGACAATGGCCCGGGTGGCTGGGGACATGCGCGCGTCAAAGATCGATACCTTGAGATCTCCCCGATTCACAACATCTCGGCAGGCGCTCCACCAACGATCCTATTCCTTGGCCGCAACGACAAATTGATCCCAGCAGAAACTGCCCAGAAGTATCGCGACCAAATGCAAGCAGTAGGAAGCCGCTGCGATCTACACCTCTACGACGGCCAAGGTCACGGCTTCTTTAATCAGTCACGCAATGCGCAGCACTTCTATCTAACCGTCTTTGAGATGGACCGCTTCCTGTCGTCGCTCGGCTGGCTGCAAGGCGAACCGACGATTGTGAAGCCCAAGACGCCACGCTGAATGCCTTGACACAAGGGCATCTACTACATCCTCCCAGACTGATCCTTTACCTAGATGCAGCACTCCATTGAGCCTGTAGGCGAGACACCGATTCGATCGACAGTGGGCCGCAAGCTACTTGGGTCGATCATTCGCGGACTAGTAGGCGTCGTTGTGTTTGGCTGCCTATACCTGCTTGCAGCATGGATTCTCGGCATGATCAAGGTGAACGGTGACTACCAAGCCGCCAAGACTGGTGTCGACATCATGATCTCGTCAAATGGGGTCCATATCGACTTCTACCTACCGACCAACACGGATGCGATAAACTGGCAGAACTTTGCGCCATTAGAAGCCCCTAATGACTACATGCGCGATGCCCGCTACACCCAGATCGGCTGGGGTGACCGCGGCTTCTTTATCGACACACCAACATGGCAAGATTTGACGCTTGGCACAGCCCTAAACGCCGTCTTCTTACCGACACCGTCGGTAATGCACATCTACTACTGGCATCAGCTACCGATCACCGGCGCGCGCACCGCAAAACTTCGACTTAGCACCGAAGAATACAAGCTCCTCGTTATGCAGGTTAAGAACGGGTTTGCTCGGGATCCAAGCAATCAACCGATCCTGATCCCCAATGCTAGCTACTCATTAGACGACGTGTTCTATCAGGGTGCAGGTAGCTATCACCTCTTCCACACATGCAATAATTGGGCAAGCAATGCACTCGCTAGAACAGGCGTTACAAGCCCTCTGTGGTCGCCATTTGACTGGGCAATCTTTGACCACCTACCCAAATAGGTGACCTTTCCAACACCAGCCAGCGCGCCATGCAGGTCACGCCAATATCTGACGCACAACACGCGACTGCTCTACCCCAGTCAACCGAACATCGAGCCCCTGAAACGGGACCGATAAACGCTGATGGTCAATGCCTAGTAGATGCAGCATCGTGGCGTGCAAGTCCCGGACATTGACGACATCCTCAACGGCGCTGTAGCCAAAGTCGTCGGTCGAGCCATGACTGACACCGCCCCTGATGCCACCGCCCGCCATGAACATGGAAAAGCCTTTGATGTGATGATCGCGGCCGGGATCCGAACCACCGCCCTGAGACATGGGGGTTCGCCCGAACTCACCGCCCCAAACGACCAGCGTATCTTCAAGCAACCCGCGACGCTTAAGGTCCAGAATCAAAGCTGCCGTCGGACGGTCGCATGCCTGACCGCAAATATTCATGTATTTACGAACACCATCATGATGGTCCCAACCACGGTGATACAGCTGAATGAAGCGCACACCACGTTCAGCAAGTCGACGCGCCAGCAGACAATTGCTGGCATACGAACCATCCCCTGGCGTCGCTCCATACATGGCTAGCGTTTCCGGCGACTCGCTAGAGACATCCATAAGTTCTGGGACGGACAGCTGCATGCGCGCAGCAAGTTCGTATTGGGCGATGCGTGAGCTGATTTCGGGGTCATGCACCTGGCCCATGCGCAAACCATTGAGCCGATTGACTGTGTCCACTAGACCTTGCTGACGTGCACGCGTGATGCCAGCTGGGTTGCTCACGTAGTGAACAGCATCTCCCTTCGCATGAAACTCGACACCAGAATGGCGACTCGGTAGAAAGCCGCTCGACCACTGACGGGCTGCAATTGGCTGCGGGCTGCGCCCGCGCGAGCTTGTCAGCACCACGAATCCCGGCAGATCCTCATTAAGCGAGCCTAGACCATAGTTGACCCACGAACCCATGCTCGGCCTACCCGAGATGATCGAACCTGTGTTCATGAACGTGTGGGCGGGATCGTGGTTGATCTGATCCGTCACCATCGAACGAACGATTGCGATATCATCAGCAAGGGTGCCAATGTGCGGCAAGAAGCTAGAGATCACTTGACCACTCTGCCCGTAGCGCGCAAAGGTCGCTCGAGACCCGAGACACTTCAATGGTTTACCCTGCAGCTGAGCTATGGGCATACCATTGGTAATCGACTCAGGCATAGGCTGGCCATCAAGCCGTGCCAGCGTTGGCTTTTCGTCAAATGTCTCCAGGTGGCTAGGCCCCCCCGCCATACACAGGAAAATCACACGGCGCGCTTTTGCAGCGTGGTGACGTGGCGACACCGTGCCATTGTCATCACTTGTGGGAGGCTGCAAGTGCTTCGGCAACATGCTGTGTAATGCCATCGCACCAACGCCAAGCGACATGCGACCCAGGGCGTGACGACGACTCAGACCTACGACTTGTTGATTTGCTTTAGCCACGGGTGATCGTCTCGTGCAGGTTAAGGATGGTGCGAGCAAGTTCGGTCCATGCAGCGTGCTCAACTACGTTGATCCGATCGTCACGCCTTGCGGAACCAACCTGGAGTAACTGCTTGGCAGCCGTCGGATTTTGCTGAAAGTGATCCCGGGCGCCGTGCAGAAATGTGGTCAGCACTGCGAGCTCGTCAGCACGTGGTGTCCGAGCTGTCGCGCGACGAAAGGCAAGCACCAAACGGTCTTCATCATCTCCCGCAGACCCCAGAATGTGCTGGGCAAACATACGTGACGCTTCGACAAACACCGGGTCATTCAACAACGTCAACGCGGCAGTTGGCGTATTAGAGACTGGCCGCGCCGTCACACACTCTTCGCGGGTCGGCGCATCGAATGCCCGCAACATGGGATGCAAAAACTGACGTTGCCAATGCACATAGACACCACGCCGCCACTGACGCCCATCATCGTCCGCCCTATATTTGCGCATCGGAAAATTGAGATGGCGAAAGTAGCCCCTTGGCTGCTGTGGCTTGACACTTGGCCCGCCAACCTCAGTCACCAATAAGCCGGCCAGAGACAACGCTGTGTCACGAATCATCTCTGCTGGCCAGCGATGCCTTGATTGGCGTGCAAACCACTCATTGAACGGATCCGCTGCCAAAGCCTTGGGTGATCCTGAAGATGACATGCGGTAGGCATGCGAGAGCACGATCTTCTTGATCAGTGCCTTCACATCCCATCCAGAATCTACGAAATGCAAAGCCAAGTAATCCAACAACTCCGGATGGTTTGGCGGCCGCCCCTGGCCGCCGAAGTCTTCCGTCGATGGACAAAGGCCAACGCCAAAGAGCATCGCCCAGATGCGGTTCACAAAAACACGCGATGTCCGCAAACCGTGCCCGTCGCGATCAACCAACCATCTAGCTAGATCAAGCCGTGTTGCACGATCATCAGTCTCAAGTGTCCCAAAGAAACTCGGAATCGCTGGTGAAACTACTTCGCCAGAGTTGTCGAGCCAGTTTCCTCGGGGACGAACACGCACCTCCCGCGGCGACGCTAATGCCCGCGTGTACATCGTCATTGGCTGCTTAGCCAAAAGCTGTTCACGTTCGAGACGTAAACCAGAAAGTCGTCGCTCGACTGCCTGGACGTCTTCATCGGTTGCGCGGTGGAAAGCAGCAATCGTTTGCAACTCGGCGGCACTAGGCGAAGCCACTGATAGCGCTTTTGCCAGTGCCCTCGGCATAGAAGAAACACGATGCCCAGATCGGTCCCAATGCACCGTGCCACCAAACTGCGTGAAGGCAACGCCATCGATCACATCACCTAACTCAAAGCCAAACTGATCGAGTTCGACTTCGAGACTTACCCAAACGCCTTTTCTGGGCAAGTCACCAAGTCTTTGGTAGCCATTCCAAGACTGTGCTTTGCGGCCATAAGAGATTTCATCGCTTCCCCAAACGGCCCGCTGCTCCCAACCACCGCCGGCCTGATGGAATTGCAGCATCAACGCCCGAGTAGAATTTTCGGGTTCGAGATATACCCACGCAAAGAAGCTGTGGCCCGGTTGGACGTGGATCTTCTGCCGCGTTGTGTCAACGCTATAGTGCTGAACGAGTGCTTGTGAAAGCTGCGTGCGATACGCCTCTCCTGAATGCGGGGTAACAGCCTCGTTGCGCCCAAAGGTCCAATTTCCACTCAGACTACCGCCAGTCTTTACCTCATCATCGATCCAAGTTTGCTCAGTCACCTGAGGATTCGCGAGTCCGACACGCCGATCGTTTAGCCAAGCTGCTCGCCGCATTGGCAACCCAGCAATAGCATCGACAAGCTCGGCCTCGGCCTTGGTGATCGCAGAATCAATCTGGGCTCTACGCTGGTTTGCTTCAGGCAAGACCACACGCATTTCGGGCACGCGACGAGTCGGATCTGAGTTCAATCCACCATACGGATTGCGTAGGTGCTCTTCGTCGTCGACATCCGCAAAGAAAGCCCCTAGCGAATAGAAGTCGCGACTCGTGTATGGGTCAAACTTATGATCGTGACATTGAGCGCAACCAACAGTCGCCCCCATCCAAACAGAGCTGACATTACGAACGCGATCGGCAAGGTAAATCTCACGATACTCACCGAGCTGTAAGCCACCTTCGTGCGAGGTCTGCAACAAGCGATTATAGGTCGTTGCGACAAGCTGGTCTTGAGTCGGTTGCGACAACAAGTCACCTGCCAGCTGTTCGATCGTAAACTGATCAAACGACAAGTTGCGGTTGAATGCCGCAATCACGTAGTCGCGATAAGGCCAGACGCGATGCCCTTGATCACCGTGATAGCCAACCGTGTCCGCATACCTAACCAAATCGAGCCACATCATGGCCATGCGTTCGCCGAAGTGTGGGCTAGCGAGTAGGCGGTCCACTGCATCAGAGGCATCGGGCAGGGCAATGAAAGCATCCAATGCCTCTAATTCGGGCGGCAGTCCAGTCAGGTCATAGCTCAAGCGGCGCAACAACGTCGCAGCATCGGCATCGTCAGCCTGCGTCAAACCGTTGACGCGATGCTGACCTAAAAGAAACTGATCGATCACATCTTGCGCCCAGTCATCACGGCCAGTGAGGATGGGGAAGTCGGCGAGGACCGGATCTACAAAAGCCCAA
Source organism: Planctomycetota bacterium (assembly GCA_965662465.1). GTDB lineage: Bacteria > Planctomycetota > UBA1135 > UBA1135 > UBA2386. The sequence goes on from CBFIIO010000004.1 coordinate 90,272, forward strand.
TGCGGCGCGTAGCTCGCGCCAGCATCAATCCACTCCCTAATGACTGCGACCTGCTGATCACTCAACGCGTTGTGCGCCTGACGAGGCGGCATCGGATCTTCCATATCCACAATGCGCTGCCACAACTGACTCTCCCTAAAGTCACCAGGCGCAATGACAGCGAGTGCAGTTTCACGCACGCTCAGGTCAAGATCTGCTTCGCGCGCCTGCTCATCTGGTCCATGACAAGCAAAGCAGTGCTGCGAGAGAATCGGTCGCACATCGCGCACAAAATCGACGGACTGCTGCGCAGAAATGACACAACTGACTGTCAACAGCCAGCAGACTGCAATCAAGCGGGTTGCCTTGCTCATAGTGTCATCAGCCTTCATATCGAGCCATTATCATACCGACGACTTCGGTTGAACGGCTCAGATCCGCCAGCGTTTGCCGATTGCCACAGATATTGACAAGCAACTGACACCAGCTGAACAGCAAGTCCAAAGCCCGACCAAGCATGTACGGTATCCGGCGCCTGCGACTGCTGCTCTAAAAAGGCTCAACATGCCGATCACAGCGAACATTCCGCCTCTCGCAAGAACGCGTCATGACTAGCCGCTGACTGATGCAACGGAATGACTGCCAGGTATCGTCAACCACTCACTGCGGACCGCCGAAAATTAGGCGCGCTTGCATTCGCCGCACGTTCTCCGGATGGTCTCGGCATGCGAGTTTGCCCCACCAAATGTCTGCGTAGCTCCTTTGCCCTGGCTTGCCTGTTATTCGCGCTGCCATCGTGTGGCAGTAAGCAGGCGGTAGACTGGAGAAACCGAGACGTCGCTTGGAAGTTCGGGCCAACAACCGGAGCAGCTCGCTCAGAGCATCTGACTGCGACAGGCAATAAAGGCTCCAAGCCTCTCGCTCAGGGCTGGAATTGCCGACTTGTCGACGGCAAAACCCTGACAGTTAAGCCCTATAAGCTCGCCACCAATCACGCGCTGTTTGGCAAGACGATCATGAGGATCGGCCTATTCAACAAAGCCAGCGAGCGCCTCGGAACCGTCAGCTCTGAGGTCATCACTGCCGACAACGCATCCTTTTCATTCGATATCCCGGCAGAGCATGGCAAGCCCCTCTGGGACCTGATCATTTGGTTCCGGAAGCCCTGAGTCGCTGAATACGCTCTGAGCGAATCGACCGGGCGTAAGCATTCCGCCCACCATGGCACCATCGATTCTCACTATCCGCCGTCGACAGCGACGGCCCGCGCGCCAGGATCAACAAAACCTAAGACACTGTGGACAAAGGTATAATGACCCCCAGGAAACTGTTGGCAGACTTAGAGCTAGCCCGTGGAAGGGCTCTTGCCCGGACACGAATCGATGCAACAGACATGACCAGAACCCCACGCTAAGGTCATCTGGCGCCCGCAAGACTTTTTGAACGACTCAACAATCCCGAGACTGCGTCGGCAACAATAGAACACGATATGACACGACTCTCCCTACCCGTTATCGCCCTACTGTCCCTATCCCTTCCGGTCATCGCCCAAGGGGAATCTCACAACCTTGCGACCACCGCCAAGGCTGACACGACCGTCTGGTTTGTCCAAACCGAAAAGAACAGCCAAACAATCGACATGGCTGGCCAGATGATGGAGACAGGACAAACCGTCAACCGCACATTCTCCGTTTCAATCAAGTCTGTTGGCGACGACGGCATGCGGACCGTGGAGTTCGAAGCAGTTCGAGTTCACGGCATCATGAGCCTGCCAATGATGGGCGAAATGGAATTCGATTCGGCAAACCCTGTCGACAACGATGATTTCGACGGCGGCATGATGGGTATCGACGTTGGTCAAATGACCGAAGCCCTAACCGATGTGGTAGGGCACAAGTTTACCGTCAAGATCGACAGCTTTGGGCGTGCGAAGGGTATGCCAAAGCTGGTGCAAACTGAGGATGAGCAGAAGGACGCCGCACCTAGCGTTGCAGATCAAGCCAAGGTCTTGATCGAAGCAGCGTTCGGCCAGCGCCCAGAAAAAGATATGGCCATCGGCGACAAGTGGGCATTTTCAGATGTTGCCGGCAGCAACAAACTCGCGATGAATAACAAGATCGAAGCCACTCTTGTCAAAGTCGATGCCGACAGCTTCGAAACCAAGCTCTCCGGCAGTATCGAGAAGGGCGCGGATGCCGCGGATGCCATCGGAGATGAGGATGAATCCGAAGAAGCAGCCATGGCAGCCGAAATGATCGCCGGCATGGAAGTCAGCAACGGCAAGGTCGTCGGCGGACAGATGCTTTCCCGCAAGGACGGACTCGTGACCTCCTCAACGCTGAAAGCAACCGCCGACGTTACGATGGAAACACAAATGGGCGACATGATGATGACTACGCTCGCCACCAAAGTCCTTAAGCGCACGACCAAGGAAAAGGCCATGCCGAAGCCGAAGGCCGAGGCAAAGTCCGAGCCGAAGTCCGAGCCGAAGTCCGGCAAGTAATCGCTGCGAGCACCCCTTGGGTGCTATCGCAACCGCGGTCGGCGTTGGACCAGATCAACGCCAGCAGCCGTCAATCCAGCAGCCGTCAATCCAGTAGCCCTCAATGACGAGCGGCTCAGACCTCGGCAATCACGCCGGTGCTGCCAGCGAATGACTCGGTCTTCACGCCAAGTCGCTGCAGCATCGTCACGAACAGATTAGCCAGAGGTTGATCCTCGTGGGTGAACTCACGCTGCCACGGCTCGCGACCACCTTCCCACGAGCCACCAAATGCATTCTTGCCAATGTAGTTCAGGAATTGCCCGTGCTTGAATCCCATGCTTTTGCCACCGAGCAAGATCAAAGGGTAATTACGCGACAAGTGGAATGCGCTGGAAGCAGATCCGAACAGCACCAAGGTGTTGTCTAGCATGCTGCCATCGGCACCAGCTTCAGGCGTCGCCTTTAGCTTGCTAGCGAATCTTCCGAGCTCCTCTGTTAGGAACCGGCAATAGATGCCAAAGTTCTTCCAGCCACCTGGCTTCTTCGTCTCGTGCGAGAGTTGATGAGCCAACGGAAACCCAACAGATCTTGCTAGGTGATCGCTGATGCCAACGCCGTTCTCTCGGCCGATTTGGTAAGTCGCAACCCGCGTCGAATCCGTCCGGAATGCGAGATACATCAGATCAAGCATCGCCTGGATGTAAGCCCTCGAATCATCAGGTGTCACATCTAACTTTAAGTCATCGACAGCAACAGTAGGTAACGGGATGCCAGCCCACTGCTTAGCCTTCTCTACCTTGAGTTCCGTCTCACGAACGGAGTCGAGATACTCATCAAGCGATTGCTGGTCGTGCCCGGACAGTTTCGCACGCAAACTACGGGCGTCGCCGAGTAATTCGTCCAGCGCGCTTTCACTCATAGCCAGACGCTTGGCGGCATCGCCGTCGCTCTTTACGAACAGCGCGTCGAAGATCTTCTTCGGACGGTGCGCCGCTGGAATCGCACGACCATTGCGGTCAAAAGACAACGTGTGAGCCCCCCGAGGAGTCCCAGTGCCGCCATCAGTAGACATGACCAGCGACGCGTAGCGTGTCTGGTCACCAACGTGGGCGGCAAACTCTTGATCAAGCGAGATGGTGTTTTTATAGCCCTGCTTCGCACCAGTATCGGCCCCGGTTAAGAACTGATCAGCGTTTGAGTGACCGTGCACAGCACGCACAGCAGGATGTGACAAACCAGAAAGCACCGTCAAGTCTTGGCGCAACGGCTCAAGCAACTCGAGACACTTTGTGAACTTGAAGTCTTTGCCGCCACCGTGAGGGAACCATGACCAATCCTGATACGCAGGGTCCGCAGGCAAAGGCATCGGGACGCCGTCGGGCCAATAGACACAGGCAAAGCGCTTACGCTCAACACGTGGCTGCAAGCCACCAACTGTTCCGGCAAATGACTCAAGCCATGGAAGCGCAAGAGCAACAGCCGATCCCCGCAGGAACTTCCGTCGATCTAGGGATGCAATGTCGATCTTCATGACACTCGTAATCTCACTTGGAATGAAACAGCAAGCTGGTCGCAATGACTCGCACCATCGTAGCAAGTCCATCGCCTTGCTTGCGAGTAGCTGCAGTTATCTCATCAATTGCTGCCCGATCCGTGAAAGCTAACGGGCGGCCCAGCGCAAATGTAGTGAGCTTGTAGATCATCGCGCGAACGAATTGGTCCTGCCGATTCTCGAGCAAAAAACGCTTCAATCCATCGACACCATCGAGCTTCTGCCGATTGAACAGGTAACTGACGGAATCGACTGGCTTGCCCTGTACCTCGGTCCGCCACAGACCTACGGCGTCATATTCCTCGAAAGCAATGCCCCACGGATCAATCTTGGCATGACACGACATGCATGCTGGCGAATCACGATGGTTTTCGATCCGCTGCTTCAAAGTCAACTTCGCGATCTCAGGATCTGCCAAGTCAATCTCAGGAACTGCTGGCGGCGGTGGCGGCGGTGGATCATTCAGCAGACGCTCCAGCATCCAGATGCCACGCTTCAGTGGATGTGAGTCCAAACCATCTGAGTTCATCGCCAGCAAACCAGCTTGCGTTAACACGCCGCCACGCCGCTGCTCCGGCAAAAGTTCAACTCGCCGAAAGTGATTGCCGGTGACATCACGCAAACCATAGTGCTGAGCGAGTCGCTCGTTCGCCATGGTGAAATCAGAGTGCAAAAACTCTAACACGCTGTGATTATTGCGCAGCACCTCGTGGAAGAACGCAACCGGTTCTTGCGCCATCGCCTCTTGCAAAACCGCATCAAAATGCGGGTAGGCCTTGCGGTCAACATGTAAGAAGTCGAGCAACTCCAGGCCCAACCACTGACGAACAAAGTGGCGCGACATACGCTGCGACTTTTGGTCGAACAAGAGACGTTCGATCTGCTGCGCTAGCACTTCCGCATCGTGCAGCCGCCCTTGCTTCGCCAAACTCAACAACTCTGCGTCTGGCGTGCTGCACCACAAGAACATCGATAGACGTGATGCTAATTCCAAGTCAGATAGCCGCTGCGCCACAAGTCCTGACTGGTTGGCTGGCTCCTCTGCGACCTCTCCCGACTCTACGATGTAGAGGAAGTTGGGCGAGGCAAGCACAGTCGCTAGCACCTCAATCATTGCCTCTTCCAAACTGTCACACTTAGGTCGAATCTTGTCGAAGAGAGCTAGCTTGCGATCGACCTCTGCATCTGTGGCATCACGTCGCCATGCGCGTGGCAGAAACGCCGCAATCACATCACGTGCATACTCATGATCACTGACATCATCGCGCCGTGTCACAAACACATCGTTATGAGATGCCGGCGGCCACTGTTCAAAAAACGGCGCAGTCACCTCAACGTAATCGATCTCGATATCAGCGCCGGTAACCGACCCATTCACGATCTTCAAATACTCGGACGGGCTTGGGATAGCTCCCAGCTTTGACGTCGTGCGCACGAGGTTGCGCGGATAAATCTGACTTAGCGGGACATCCCATTGATAGAAGCGCGAATCACCCGCCGCTACAACTAGGTCTCGCTCGCTGATTCTCATCACCGCACTCGAGTCATTGCTCGCCTGCCAACCAAAATGCAACTGCATGCTTGGCGCAACAGCACCGTTGCGACTCGCACGCGATGCCCGCACCCTAATTCGTAGCATGCCACGCTCTGGCAGTTGATTGCCAAGCTCTACGATCATTCCTCGACCTTTCGGAATGACTCCTAAAAACGCTGGATCCGTCGGCGGTTCAGGTCGCGCAGCAACAGGCTTCCATGCAAAGCTAGCGCCGTTGTAGCCCCACGATTGATGAGCTATTCGACCAGTCGATAGATCTTCGTAATACGCGCGATTCGGTCGAACCCGATATCGCTTTTCTTGACGTGCCAACTCCGACTGCAGCTTCTCAGGGTCAGCAGCGTGCTTCTTGCGAATATTCTTAAGTTGCTGGTCTTGCTTCCGCCACTCAACGGCCGAAGCAGTTTCCATAGAGAGCCCCCAATACATTGGCTCTGGCCGCGCCCCCACAGCTGTGGCCAACTGCAGAGCTTTGCGACTCGATTCTAAGTAAGCCCTAAACTGCACTCCCGACAGGTGCAACACTTCAGAGCTGTTCTGAAAGCCGTCGACCGAAGCAGGATCTGGTGGCAAGTCTTCGGCGAAATCAAAAGGCAGCCCAAGAAGATCCTGAAGCGCGTAGTTGTATTCGTAGCGGGCCATCCTTCGAAATGACGAGTGGGTATTCGTCGCACGACGGGTAGACGATGCGATCTGCACTTCTGACGCCAACCATTCAATTACCTTCGCACGGTCGGTGTCTGCAAGCTCGACATCGTCTTCAGGTGGCATCTCGCCGTTAGTCAAGACAGCCAAAACCTCTAGCCACCAATCGACGTCACGTCCGCCGAACAAGTCTGCGTCTAACGTGTCGATGCGAATCTCACCCTTCTGCTTGTCAGGCCCGTGACACTCGTAGCAAGCCTTCGCCAAAATCGGTTCGATGTCACGCTGGAACGTCAGAAGATCAGGCTTGGGGATTCCTTCCGTTACCGGCTTCGAGTCGTGGACGCGATAGCTTGATCGCAACGCTCCTTGCGCCTTGAGCTGCTCAAGCGACAGGCGAACAGAATCTTCGACTGTCTTATCAGGGGCTACTTTCGACTCTTCTTCTGACTGGGCTGCAATGCTGCCTACGCAGCTGCAAATCATCGTGAAGAGCCAAAGGAAGCGCGGGTTCTTAGTGGCGTCGGTCATTTCAGTTCGCGAACTCGTGCCAGACGAGTGCCGTGAGCATAGCGTGATTTACCAGCTCATACCTCGCACTGCATTACGCCTTAGCCGATCAGCGGATCGCGATGATGAGCTAAGGGGTCCGATGCTAGGAGGATTCTGAAAACATCTTCGCTAGAATGCCCAGCTAACACCAACCATGGAATAGATCCGTGGCAAGGCCCCAAAGTAACGCTCCTGATGACAATGCAACGATTCCATCCAATCGGAACCCCTGGACAGCCATGGTCAGATACCGACAAGGCAACTTGGTTTCATGGGCAACAAGTTCAACGAAGCTATCGCGAGGAGGTTCTCGACAAGCTGGAGCGCCTCTCGACAAAATTCGAAGTGGAACAGTATGGAGCTCTAAGTCTCGACCCCGAAAAATACCCGCTCTTCGCGGTCACCTGCCGAGCCACTAAGCCGGACCTACCCTGGGCACTAGTAACCGGCGGTGTCCATGGTTACGAGACTAGCGGAGTGCAGGGCGCGCTCACGTTCCTAGAGACCAAAGCGGCCGATTATGCGCATCTCGTCAATCTACTAGTTGCGCCATGCGTGAGTCCTTGGAGCTATGAAGTCATCCACCGCTGGAACCCACTCACAATCGATCCAAATCGTTCCTTTGCCGCTGACAGCGCTTGCCAAGAAACTGGCGCACTCCTGGCCAAAGTTGCCAAGCTTGGTGTGTCATTCCTCATGCATATCGACCTGCATGAAACGACCGACACTGACGAAAGTGAGTTTCGCCCAGCATTAGCCGCACGCGATGGCGCGCCTTATGAGCCAGGCCTGATTCCTGACGGCTTCTACACAGTCGGCGACACAGAAAATCCGCAGCCTGATTTCCAAAAAGCAATCGTCTCAGCTGTCGAGCAAGTCACCCATATTGCACCAGCAGATGATCAGGGCGAAATCATTGGCTGCAAAGTGACGCAGCACGGGGTCATCAACTATCCGCTATCTTCACTCAACTTGTGTGCAAGCATGACCGGTGCCCAATTCACGAGCACTACAGAAGTATATCCCGATAGCCCGCGAGTCACGGCAGACGACTGCAACGCAGCGCAAGTTGCTGCAGCGACCGCCGCACTCGACTATGCACTCGCGCATCAAAAGTAGGGCTGCCCGCTAAGCCCAAACTTCAACAGCCTGTGCTAAGACTGACTTCCTTAGCGCAATCATGCAGCGATGCATGATACAACGGCCTACGAGCAATCGAGCAGGTGGCTGACAAGTCGAACCAACACATTCCTACTATGCCAATCGACAAGTCCAAACGGGGCACCGCAATCAGCGCCAATATGCCGCTTCTGATGGCACAAGCCGTCTATGCCCAGGTCAAGAACGGCAACCATACATCGGCAGGCGCAGTAGTACGCGCGGCTGTGCGCTTATATCTAAAGCTCGACGAAAACGACGAGCCCATAGAGCCTGAACCAGAACCCCACCGGCGCGGCCACAAACGCCGTCGCGGCCAGCACAAAGTTGACCCCGACGAAGATCGCTAATAGCAAGACTCAAGGAGTTCGCTGCGAATCCCGAATAGCTACGAAGCCCACTAGGCTATCGCACAGCCGAACCTTCCCCTTGCGCCCTATACAACTGTCGCTGCGCTATAGCGGGATATAGCAGACTGTATTCGACAATAGGATCATGACGAACACTAAGCATGTCGTCAGCGGTCCAAGATAGACCCTCCCGGTCATGCGGAAGAACAGTCGGTGGTAGAACGGCAGCACGAACATGATCGGCACCACCGCGAACAAAAGGTTCACATAGAGCCAACTGTCTGTCCAAAAGACAGTGCCGGTCTCAAAGAACACCCAGTATTGAATCGTCAGGATTAGGGCAAGCCCAAACGTATTGGCCACACCAGCCAGCAGCATACTTAACAGTTCGGATGAACCTTCGAAGCGCATACTGCTATTCACACGAAGAGAGTTCGAGAAGAAGAACACGAAGAACAGCGGCGCATAAATCGGCAGCAACAACAACAATTCCGACCTGAACGCACGAACACCAAGGAAGACGAATCGGTAGTCGACGTGGAATAGCCAGTGCACGACTCCAAGCAGACTGAAAAACGCAGCAAACAGCATTACGGCAAGCGTGAAGGTTTTCAGCAGGTCTCGAAAACTGATGTAGAGACCCCAAACCTGCCGCAAACGTAGGCTTCGATTCTGTGTGGTGGTATCGACGGTCAGTAGGAATAGAGCAAAGCCAATCACGCCATTCAGCACCGCCCACAGCATCACTGCGTTATTCATCCGCTGCGGAAATAACCAGGTTTGTTCACGGTTACTGGCGGCGACGAAGACTTTCTGAGAAAGCTCACACAACGGCACAAAAGTGAAGCAGGAGATCAATCCCGACAGCAGGAACACGAACCAGAAAATCGCACGCCCTCTACCCCTGGGTCGTGGCAATGCTTCTGGCATCGGTTGCACTAAAGAATGAAAGATCGGCAGCTTGAGTAATAGCCGCGCCAACGGCACAAGCATGACGAAGGCACAGATCAACGAGACAAGCGTCAGCAACTCCTTGCTCTGCCAAACTTGATCCTTGCTAGAAATTCCGGAGTCGCGACTCCAGTCCATACCAAACACATGCTCGAAGTAATCGAGCTGGTTGGCCGTTGCTTCATGCGAATAAGGTTGAACTGGATGAATGGTGCGCTCGTTGTGCACCACGCGCGATGTTCTATCAGCGACGCTCCCGTAGTATCGGCCCAGCTCAACCTCCGTTGGCGCAGCACTCGCTCCTACACCTGACGCGATGACCCGCAAAGATTCCGGCGCAAAGCGCATGTCGGCAGCAGCCCACATTGGCTCACCTACAGGTGGCTGTTTGGCAAACTCATTGCGGAAAGCACCCTCGTCATAAAGCGCATAGCTGACGCCGATATTCGAACGAATATTGCTCAGCAGTCCCTTCTTCAGGGTCAGCACATATCCCGATACATAAATCGATTGCAGCTTGCTGGGCTGATTTGATTTACGCGCTTGCCTGCCAAAATAATTTGCCCCCCTAATCGCCGCGTTGCCGCCAGCCGAGTGACCAGTCGCCGCGACCCGACTTTTGTCGATGTAATTCAGGATGTTCGTGTCATGCAGATACTCAACGATAGCGAATAGGCCATAGCCTTCCGTCGTCGCCGACTGACGATGGATCGAAGAACTCGAGTCGCCTTGGGCGTAAGGATCTAAAGTGATGACGACAATGCCGCGACGCGATAATTCGATCCCTATGTTGAGCAGCGTTTCTTTACTGCGTTGGAAACCAGGTACCACGATGACAACCGGAGCTGGGTTATCCGAAGTAGCACTCCTGGGTTTGAGTAGTTCTGCTGAGATCCACTGGCCGTTCTGGGTCGGCAAGGTGATTGTCTGCACGGAAACCGCACCGCTCGAGTTCTGCACACGAGATGCGCAATAACTCGCAATCAGGATCACAAGAACCAGCGCCAGCACAAGCCAGCCCAAGCGATCTGGTTTACGTAAAGATTCCATAGGATTGGATACAACGAGAGCAAACTGCCCGGCGACACTCCTCGCAACAAGGAATCAGGGACATGGCTTAATCCAGGGCTTTACGCTGCGTAAGATCTGCATAGCTACTTTGGCACCCACCGGTCCAGCATTTGATACGAGTCGAGCCCACATGCACAAACTTGCCACGATAAGTCTGGCGACGCTCATCATGACCAGTGCCATAGCGGCACGGCCACAAGACAAGCGACAGGAACAGGCATTCGCAAATACCTATGCATCAAACTGGCCATCTTGGCGCGGCCCGCTTGGCTCTGGTGAAGCTCAGTCTGGCAGTCCCCCGACAAATTGGGCGGAAGCTACCGAAGATACGCCAGCCAGGAACATCGCCTGGAAAACCAAAGTCGAGGGGCTTGGCATCTCATCGCCAATCGTCTGGCAAAGCCGCATCTACATGACGACTGCTATTGCCACCGATCGCCCTGGGGTAGCCGATGCCGACATCATCCCTCAAGACCATCGAGCTGTACCTAGGCCGACCGTTATCTACGAGTTTGCAGTCATTGCGATAAATCGAAAGGACGGGTCGATAGCTTGGCAGAAGAAATTAACCGAGGCAGTGCCGCATGAGGGCGGCCACAGAACCAACAGTCATGCGTCAAGTTCGCCGGTCACTGACGGCCAACACATCTACGCAAGCTTTGGGTCGCACGGAGTGTATTGCCTCAACTTCGAAGGCGATGTGATTTGGGCCAAGATGATGGGGACAATGAGCACGCGGCGCCAATACGGGGAAGGCAGTTCTCCGGCTCTGCATGGTGATCAACTCATTATCAACTGGGACCATGAGGGCGAATCATTCCTAGCTGTATTAGACAAACGCACGGGGAAAGAACTCTGGCGGCAACCACGCAATGAGGTAACCAGCTGGTCTACTCCAATCGTGGCCGAGGTCGACGGCCGCACGCAAGTCATCGTCAACGCCACCAGTGCTTCACGAGGTTACGATCTACATACCGGCAAAGTAATCTGGTCACTAGCCGGGATGACCGTCAACTGCATCCCCATCCCGATTCATGAAAAAGGCATCGTCTACCTCATGAGCGGATATCGAGGCAAGATGCTACAGGCAGTGAGCCTCGCGGGCGCGACTGGTGATTTGACAGGCAGTAAGAACTTGCTGTGGCAGCACACACGTAGCACGTCGTATGTGCCTTCTGCCGCACTGCATGACCAGCGCCTCTACTTTGTGCGAGGCAACACAGCGGTGCTTTCTTGCCTCGACGCGATGTCCGGAGAGGTTCTCTACGAAGGCCAACGGCTACCTGGTCTACGCGAAGTCTATGCATCCCCAGTATGCGCCGACGGCCGTATCTACCTGACATCTCGAGAAGGCGTCACCATCGTTATCAAAAGTGGATCATCATTTGAACAGCTGGCAGTCAATCGAATCGACGACGAAGTCGACGCTTCGTCAGCAATTATCGGTGATTCCATCTACATGCGCGGGCGGCAGTACATGTATTGCATAGCCAAAGATGCCGAGCCCAAAACAGGCCAACCATCACCCAAAACGAAGACTACTGCAGGGTCCGTAAACCGACTTTCTTATCGCCGCATCGGTTCACTCGGTGATGGATCAGAACGCACCGCATCTCTGTCGATCGGTGACATTGACGGTGATGACGACCTAGATGTAGTTGTCGCAAACGGCCGGCATTGGGCTGGTCAAAACAAGATCTTCCTGAACGATCTCAAGAATGGAGGCAGCGGGACATTCAGCACTCAGCACAACCTCGGTGCGGAACAATCGACAAGCTATACCGCAGCTCTAGACGACATCGACGGCGATGGAGATCTTGATGCCGTAGTAGGCAACGACAAGAAGCCGAGCTACATCATGCTGAATGACGGCACGGGAAAGTTTGTCAAAGGTGCGAGAGTGGGCCCGATCTCAAACACACGAAGCGTTACGCTCGCCGACCTTGACGGCAAAGACGGGGTTGATGTGATCTTCACCAACCGACGAGAAGAGAACCTGATTTGCTTCAACGACGGTCGTGGTGGCTTCACGCGGACAACCACATTTGGAGACAAGTCTGATGCGACCATCAACGTGGCTGCCGCCGACTTAGACAGCGACGGCGACCTCGATCTAGCAGTTGCCAATCGTGAGGGGCAACAGAATCGAGTCTATATCAATGACGGCACGGGTGACTTCAAGCAGTCAGCAATCTACGGAACCGGAACTGATATGACTCGTGGCGTCGCGATTGCCGACGTCGATGGCGATGGACACCTTGACATTATCAATGCCAACATTGGACATCCCAATGCAATCTACTACGGCGACGGAGCATTGCGATTTGATCGCTCAAGACCATTTGGTAAGGATGCCAAAAGCTACGCAGTGCTGGCAGCTGACCTCAACTGCGACGGGCTCCTCGATATCGCCGTGGCAAACGTTAAAGAGCCAAACGCAGTCTATCTGCAACGCGATGATCATACCTTTGACAGGATCCCATTTGGAACAGCTGCAGGTATCACATACGGCCTAGTAGCCGGCGACTGGAACGGCGATGGGTTACCAGAAATCGCGACTGCGAATTCCGACGGCCGCAACTGGCTCTATCAACTGCAGAGTCGCTAGATAGAACCTCCGTCGACGATCCGCTCAACTAGACAATGGCCAACATGTAAATGTCGGTCAGCCTTTCGTCGCTCTAAGACTTAGGAATCACGACCGGCGTCGTCTCGCCTGGTCGACGCAACATCTTTTCGATCTCGCTGAGGTGGTTCTCCTCATCCATGATCATCGTGCGTGCATACTCTTCGAGTCGGACATCCTGATCCTTCACGAGAGCCAGTAGCTCACGGTACTTTTTGACCCCCAGAAGTTCGTGCTCAATCGATTCCTCCAGAATGGCAGCGATGTCGTGCTTCTGAGTCTCAAGCAGCGGACCAATCTGCAGCGATGGGTGACCGCCCATGCTCGTCACATATTCTCCGGCCTCAATCGCGTGATTATGAGATTCGGTCGCAACGTCACGAAACCACTTGGTGATCGGAATCCGCGCATGACCAAAAATCATAAGCGAGTAGTGAGTGTAGCGAACGAGGCCAGCGAGCTCGAGTTCGAGGATTTCGTTCAGAACGGCAACTACTGCATCCTTGTTCATCGTCATATTGTGGCGAGAGTTTAGCGACGACAGCCGCACAAGGAAGCAACTGCGTCTGGGCGAACTGAAAGATGGCAGAGTACAGACAGGCGCCGCGCAGCTCAGTTGAGCCGCACGGCGCCGTCTATCGCTTAATAAAAGCGCTCCTCTACTACTTCCAGGTTTGGAAGAACTGCGCATCCGACATGTGGAGTGTTCCGTTGCCCAGCGCAGCTGCCTGCACCACCACCTTCGCACCTGCAGGAACATTAGACAGATCCAGCGGCATCTGATGGCGACCAGGCATCAACATCGTAGTGACGCTCGTTCCAGGATCGATCAACAAGGTTCCATCGATCATCGGTAGCCCAGGACGAGCAACCATCATCGGTGCAATATCAATCACCAAGAGAGTTGGCACGGCACTCGTAACATCCACAATGCAGCTGTTAGAGCCCGACTGGTAGCTACCAAGCACCTCAACCTCAGGTGACATTGCAAGACCCTTGCCCCCAAGCAACACCGGACGAGCGTAGAACGTCATGCCACGGTGACGACGAGGACCGAAGATACCGCCGCCAGGGAAAGGCTGGGTCGCTCCAGTCTGCGGATCCATGACGGTGCCGTTAAAGAACGAAACCATCGGCGCACCTGGCACGTTTCGACAAACAGCAATACCGGTAGCAAAGGGAGGAACAGGTACGGTTGGCGGCTGCGTCGTCCACGGGCCACTACTGATCGGGACCCGCATGATAGTGGCATCGTTTAGCACGACGACCAGATCATTGGTCCAAACATCGAAATCTAGTCCGGTAGCCATTCTACCTGCTGGCATCGGGATCGACTGCGGGGTCTGAAGATAGACACCAGCGGCGTAGTCATACGATCCGAGGCTGTAGCCGTCAGTGACGATAAGTGAGCTTCCCGAGGGATCGATTGGATCGACAACCATGCCAGTAACTTGGTTAAATCCTGGAGGCGCGGCGTAATTAGCAGGAGCGCTACCCGTGCCGATGCTCAAGAACGGGATGGCGTCGATACCGTCAGCCGGGAATCCCGTCGTCGTAAACAGGATTCTGTGCACGTTGTCGGCAGCAATAGCGCCCGACTGAATCAACATCGCCGGTGTCCGTGCAGCGAGGTTTCGCGTGCCCGTCACGGCGGGCGCTGGCGCACAGGCGCTCGTCGCAAACTCGCGTGGCAAAGCTGGGTCGTAGGTAGCAAGGCGCTGACTAGTGGCGCTGGCGGCAAAAACACTCGTGAAGGCAGTAACGAGCAATAGGTTCTTGGACTTAATCATAGCGAGTTTCGGGCTGTTGTTTTGCTTGTATGAGTTGGATGTCGAAACGCGATTCACGCTTCGCACACCTCGGAAGGACCCTCTGGTCGCATCCGCACGCAATCCGTTCAAAAAAACTGCTCAAAATGTTGCCCGCCATCGCCTGACCAGGATCCAACCCCTCAAGAGCGCCGATGCCAAGGCCCACATCGGCTAGCTATGGCTTGCTGACAGCCACCAAAGCAAGAGGGCGCCGTGGCCTACCGCCGTGCACACGGGGTCTGTGCCAATGCACCATTGGCAAAACTGCTACGCCGCCCATCGACCTCTCGCCGCTCGATGCTGGCAAGAAGACGTTCGAAGTCAGCTTCGACAAGTTGCGTGTCGCAGTGGACCGCATTCATTCTTGGCTGCCTGCGCATCCAGATCGCTAGCGCTTACGAAGGATTATGTAATCAAGCGGTGATGGCCTAACGACTACGCACCCTCACCTATCCGACAATGTCTTGCCCAACAGAACAAACGCCTTCCAAACCATGCGCTACATGTGGTCGCGAAATTACCTGGCGCAAAAAATGGTCGCGATGCTGGGAACAAGTCAGGCACTGCAGCCAGCGCTGTCGACGACATCGGCCGAGCAATCAAGACCTCGAACTGGAGGGAGCTATCATCAGTCTGCTAACCCGAAGAGCGCTTGCTGCCACGATCTGTCCGTCTGAGGCCGCGAAGACAGTCGGCGACCAGGACTGGCGCAGCTTAATGGAGCCAGCACGCGCCGCAGCCCGGCGGCTCCACGCACGAAAACAAATCGACATTTTGCAACGGGGCCAAGTCGTAGACCCTTCGAGAGCAAAAGGGGCGATTCGCTTACGCAGACGACGCGCGCAGCCCTAGGACACCTTCCTAATCTGCTAACGCCTAGCTTGGCTGATGTTAGTGATGAAGGTGGGTCTACGAGTTCAACAAGCGTGCTCTTACTGGCAAGAGCGAACCGAACAAAGACCTAGAACATGAGCAATGCAACGATACCTAGATATCTTCGCATCGACTTCTGTCACAACTGCTCACCGTGCCCGCGCGGCAGTCGGGCGACCTCTACAGTCGACACCCTTCCCTGTTCGCGTCTGGCAATTTCTAAATGATTCAAACACGCAACTAGAGGACCCCTTGCACTCGCGGCTAACCGAATGACTTATTGCGAGGAGCGCTCGCTACCTTCTGGAGAGCATTACGCTGGAGATTCAGCTAGCCATAGCGACGAATCACTCGATGCGACCAAACCACCGAAGTTTCTTATGGTCGATCGCAAAGATATTTCACCCGTTTTTTCCACTCTAAGTAACCGGCCATTGCCGAAGTATGTGTCGCGATTTGATCCTGATTCTTTCCGCGCGATGACGCAAGCCAAGAGTCAGGCAATCCAAATCAACCGAAGACTTGATGTATCGTTGCCATTGCAGATTTGCTCTTTCTTGGAATACGCATCCGGATGAATTGGACCAGTCACGAAAGAAGCTGCCAGACTCTGAAACGGATACACTCAGACACTCGCCTAGCAGTTCGGCGATCAAATCTGAGGCATCTTTGCTGACGCTTGAGTCACGAGCCGATGAGACAATTCTCCACGACTGCCAAAAAGTAAGCTATACTGCGCGCCAACCATCAAACAACAGTCTTAGTGATGATCCGTAATGTACTTATCGCCGTTGGCATGGCATCGACTATCTGTGCGCAGGCCCCGATTGTGGTCGCCACGTCTCCGGCCGCCAATAGCTTCGCAGGCCCGTTCGACCGCATTGAAGTCCAGTTCGCAGCGCCAATTTCTGCAGCCACTGTGACCTCGCACAGCTTCGCGGTCTTCGGGCAATGGACTGGCGCAGTCGAAGGCACCATTACGCTAGATGCCAGCCAAACGGTTGCTTCGTTTCAACCGAACAAGCCGCTGTTCGTTGGTGATGCGATCCAGGTCAGCTTGTCCCGCGACATTCTGTCGACGACCGGAGCACCACTAGCCGGAGGCTATCACTTCCAGCTTATCGTTCGCTCGGCTCCCGGCTCAGGAACGTTTCAACTCACGGAACAGATTCCGTTCCGGATGCCAGGCGAAGGGTGGATCGCAACCTATGGAATTTTCGCTGGCGACATCGACCGTGACGGCTCACCCGACATTACGGCGATCAATGAAAGGTCACACGATCTGCGCGTATTCAAGAACGACGGTTGCGGCAACTTCGGGCCCATGACCCTGGTTTCGGACGGCAACAATTGGCCAAGTCCTCACCACGGCGCCGACTTCAATCGCGACGGATGGCTTGACCTTACCACTGGCGACTACACAGTCGGCAACCTGTCAGTCTTCCTCAACGATGGTCAAGGGTCTTACCTGCCACCATTCAACCTATCGGGCGGGAGCTTCATTCGTGGCGTTGTCACAGGTGACTTCGATGGCGATGGTTGGCCCGATATCGCAGCAGGCAATGGCTGGACAACTCTGGTTTGGTTGAATGATGGAACTGGTGACTTCCGACCACCGGTTGGATACACGAACAGCCAAAACAACTCGAATGCTGAAATCAACGTAGTTGATGCCAACGAGGACGGGTATCTCGACCTAGTAATGGCCAGCATAGGAACCCAACGTTCCTATGTTTTGATTGGCAATGGCGATGGCACCTTCACCCCCGACAACCAGTGGGTTTCCATCGGCGGCACACCGTGGGCTAGTGCTTCTGCAGATATCAATGGCGATGGTCACATTGACGTATGCTATGCATGCCTGAATCCCGATAGCTTTCGCTGGTTGTTTGGCGATGGCGCTGGCGGCCTCGTAACCGGCGGCTCACTTCCTGCAGGTGGCTACCCGACGTCAGTGCACCTAACAGATATTGACGGCGATGGCGACATTGACGCCTCAGTCTCCAGCTACATTGGCGATGACTTTCGCGTCTACTTCAATGACGGCACCGGCAACTTTGCATCACCAATAATCCTGCCAGCTGCCGGTGGTGGCGGCTGCACTACTTTGGTTGACTACGACCGCGATGGCGACATAGATATCATCGCGGCCGACGAAATCTCAGATGTCGGCATGGTCTTCACACAGACCAACACGGTCGTGGCTGGGATTCAACAGCCCAGCTGCTTGGCAACCCTGCGCGTCGACCAACGCAGTGCCGGCGACGGCTTCGGCACTCGCCCGGCTGTGCCGGTTCGCGTCGGCAACAAAACTGCATTGTCGATGAGTGGCCTACCTGGCTCGTTTGGGGCTATTGCTATTGGCTTCCCAGCTGCCAACGCTGTTCCAATTGCAAATTGGGGTCTGATGAGCTTCGACCAAGCCCTGCCAATAGTGGTGATTGCATACTCACCACTAAATCTACCCGGTGAGTTCGTCACTGCGCTTGATGTGCCAGTATCAATACCGGCAGGGATCAGCCTGATGGCACAGGGACTGATGCTCGCTCCGGGCAGTCAGCTTTTGACCAACCCAGTCAAATTTATCCTAGTGCCGTAGATCGGCTTCGACAGTCAGTCATGACCAAGCTAGCTAACAGGCTTTGCTTGTGAACGATGGGCAGGTCAACCAACAAATAGGCGTTTGCCCGACTCATCGAGATCCGACCACTCTAGGTGGTATCGGCCCTGAGCAAAAAGAGCTTACTAGGACCGCAAACGAGGCAAACCTAAGATCGGGCAAGCAGGCGTTAACTACTGCCGCTGCCTGACCGAGACTCGTTAAGACAAGCCTGATCTAGGATGGATAACCTTCATCAAATGCAAATATCGCCTTAACAGTTTCTACATCTGCAATGCCTACAGATATGGCTCCTCAATCCTAATCCAAGTCTGAAAGCGATCTCAAGATGAAGCCAAGAAGCTTAGCTGCTGCCATTACAATCCTTACTACATGTGGGCTACTCCCCGCGCAGGAGATTGCCACTCCTCAGAACGGCCAGAAGCAAGAAGCCACGAAGCCTAGTAAGGCCGAACTGGACGCAGCCGTTGAACGGTATTTTGAGAAGAACTCGATGGCGAGAGCCAGCTACAGCAGCAAAGGGTTTCGCCTTGAGTCCCAAGACGGAAACTTCCAGACGAACCTGCAGTGGCGTGCCCAGCTAAGATTCACGGAGCCCTATCGAAGTGATCCGCGCCAAGTGGATGACTTCGAAAGCCCAGATGAGCGAACCTTCGAAGGCCGTCGATTACGGATGAAGATCGGTGGGCACGGATACAAGCCATGGCTCAAATACTACTTCGAGGTAGACCTACAGCCGACTCGCTCATCAGGTGCTTCTAGTTCCAACGCCAGCGCTCGCGTGATTGACTGGCGGATCGACATCACGAAGAACAAGGCATTCGGGATTCGTGCCGGACAATGGAAGATTGATTACAACCGCGAACGTGTCGATTCGTCCGGTCGCCAACAGTTCGTCGAGCGATCCATTGTCAACCGGGTCTTCACTATTGACCGACAAATGGGTATCGGAGCGCGAGGTCGTCTCTTCGAAGGAACAGCCGCAGACCTACGCTACTACGCGGGTGCTTTCACCGGCGAAGGGCGCGGTGTCTCCAACGATGACAACACCCTCATGTATGCCAGTCGCCTACAATGGAACTTCCTAGGGCGAGACCTGGGCATGCGTCAAACCGATGTCGAGCGAACTGAGAAGCCCACCGCAAGCTTCGCTCTCGGTGGTGCCACGCACACTGGTAAGGCAACGCGCTGGTCATCCAGCGGTGGCGGCAACCTTGACGGCTTCGAAAAGGTCGCAGACGCCGAAGCTGGGCAATACCGGGTTCACCAAGCAGTTGCTGAGTTCGCCTATAAGCACCAGGGATTCTCAACTCAAAACGAGTTCCACTGGAAGAACATCCAGGACACAACGCTTGCCTCTGGGCAAGCTGGCAACGACAGCGATCTCTACGGCCTCTACACGCAGGTTGGCTACTTCTTCAATGAGATCTGGAGCGGCTTCCCTGAGCCACTCGAACTCGCTGCGCGCTACGCCTGGCTTACCGAACCAAATGCGGTAGACCTCGCCCTCGAAAACGAGCGGCAGGAATTCACCATCGGTGCCAACTGGTTCTTCAACGGGCATAACAACAAGCTCACTCTGGACTACTCATACCTGACTCTCGATGACGAGAATCTCGACAGAAATAAGTCTGGTAGTCGCGTCCGCCTGCAGTGGGATATCTCTTTCTAGAATCTCGCTAGCGAGAACTAAGCATCGGTTCGTCGCCTTCTCGTCAACCCGACGGGAAGACCTGCTCATGCTTAAGAGATCGTCACTTGATAAAGCGGTGAACTCACACCGCGACACATAGCCTCACAGACGAACAACCTTCGGCCGGAACACGGCAACTGCGCAGCATCACGCGCGCCTATGCATTCGCTCATAGTAGAGCAGTGAAAGAACCTGCCCTCAGGCCAAACTCTTGAGCGCTCCACGTGAGAGCAAGAGCACCTGAGGGCTGCGCGCTAGATAGCCGCGACAAGTCACCGATCATCAACCTATCAACCTGTTTACTGCAGGCGAATCGAGAGATCGTAGGCTGCCTCCGGAAAACACCACTGCATGCCAACATCAGCAAACAAGAGATCCTTGAGGAGCAAAACATGGAAGGACTAGGTTCTTTGTTTATCAACCAAAAGACCTGAGGGCTCGCCTTGGACCCAATTGCGTTGACAACTACCAGCCATAAGGGAAACGTCATGACTGCCAACTTCACGCTGCCAAAACTACCACTAGCTACCTTGAGCTTACTAAGCGCTGGAGCACTGCTTGTCGCGTGCAGCGATGCCAACCAAGACGCAGAGTCGAGTCCAAAGCAGCTTGTCGAAATCAGCGTCAACAACTTCCTCAAGCATTGGAATGCAGGTGAGCCTAAGGCTCTATCGATGCTCTTCGCGGAAGACGCAATACGCGTGGTCAGCTCACAGCAACTGCCCGCCGTCGGTCGCGCCGCCATCTGCAAACAGTTTGAAGACGCAATGGCAGAGGGCACCCAAACCTCGACCGCAAAGCTGACGGCAAACGTCGCTACGGCAATGTCGATATCAGACAACCTGATCATTGCAGACGGCACCTTCAAGGTCAGCGATGAAGCTGGCGAGACCATACGCAATGGCAAGTGGGGCAACCTCTTTCGCCTAGTAGGCGATAAGGTCGAACTCGTTCTAGAGTCCGCACATGCTGAAATCGGTCTTGATAAAGACCGAAGCGTATTTGCGACCATCGAGCGCGAGAAACCACCGGAGCCAAACATGGGTAGCGATAAAGATCTCGCTGCAGCAATGGACAGGAGTGCCGCTCGCTATAGTGCCGCATACAACGCGGAAGACGCCAAGCTGATTGCCGCAGAGTTTCTTCCGGACGGCATGCGGATCGTTAGCACCTCGGCAGATCCCTCGCGGGGTCGAGAAGCAGTCACCGCTAGTATAATGACAGAGCTTGCAGCGGGCAGCCCGTTCAAGGGCAGCACACTCAGCAGCACGCAGCTCGGCATGCTCAAAGTCTCACCGACTATCGTCATCGCCAACGGCCTCTGGGAAGCCAAGGATGCAGAAGGTGGCCTCGTCGAGTTTGGTCAATGGGGCAACGTCCTAGAGATTCAAGACAACGGCGAGCTGTTGCTTGTGATGGAATCCGCCGGAGGATTCGCAAGCTTAGAGCAAAGCGACAACAAGTAGCCCGTCTATGAGTAGTCATGGGTGTCGGCAGCAAGCGGACCTTGTCGACAACGTCGGATCTGCCCCACTACCGAGCTTGACTGCTCTGATTAGCTAGCTGGGACAAGGCCTAATCCCGAGCCACAGCCAGCTTGGTCGCGAGTTCACGGAGCTGCGCCGTATGGCGCTGCTGATGCAGCCCAACGAACGCGATCCACTGCTCAAAGCTCAACTCGCCAAGCACATGATGAGTTCGGCGAACGCTGGTTGTATCAAGTCCATCGCCTGCCAACAGAACTTGACGTGTGCGAGCGCGCGCGCGCTCTAGTTTCAGCAGCGCCGCCACCGCCGTCATCGTAAAATCGGGCATGGCAAACTGTGGTGCCTCCAGCGGCGTTGTTCGATCTAGCACCATCACACCATCGATAGACGCGAGCACTGAGCCGGTAGCGGAGACAGTAGGCAACGAACGATTTGCCAGGGCTTGACGCAGAGCCGGCTGCAGAAAGGCAGCGACCTGCCCTTCAGTCCGAGCCAAGTGAGCCGCGACGTTCGCAGCCGACCAAATATTATCGGCCGGGCGACGGTCTCGCTGACCCTCAGGAATCGCTTCCAAGGCATCGAGAAAGCTTTTGGCCGCGACATCAAGATGCTGCAAGACTTCCAGGGTGCGGGCATGCATGCCGAGCATCATACTGACTATTCGTGGATGAGGACTAGCCAACTTGCTGCTGCAGAACGTCAGCACACGCGATGCGGACACTTAGGATGCATAGCCGCGCATGAAGCCAAAACACGAGAGACCAACCAGACAGCCGATAATCGCGCCCCACAGGTAGGGGTTTCTAACTTTGCGTATCGCAATCCAAAACCCCGGAAGGATATGGGATGGCAGATACCACAAATCCGTTAGCAGCTCGCCCAAGCCAGTCCTTCTACCTAGCAGCCAGAACGGGGCAGCCATCAGGCTCAACAAGATGGTCAAAACGGCCGCGCAGCACATAGTCGCGACAGCAAACAAGACCGGAATGAGCACAAACCCGATCGGCAGCCAACTAAGCAAATGCAGGAGGAACTGAGGGTCCCAAACATCACAAAGCCACCAGGTACACCCGGACGCGCTTAGCAATGTTGGTAACCAGGCCTTGTAAGAACTGCTGACGTCTGCAGCGAAGGTTGGCAGTGATTCCACGCGACAGTTGTCCGACATCATAATGCGTTTCGACATACAAACCGTATTCGATGCAGTGGACCTGAGATTGAGGCTTGATGGTGCGATATTTGCGTGGCTTCTATTCAAACAGCTTTTCTACAGACATATCGAAATTCGGACTCTGAAGCTCGACTCCGACCATTATCGATCATGCCATAGACGCAGACATGACGATTGCAGCCTTGCCTGTCACTGCATAGGGCTGGAGCTGTTAACGCCCGCCGCGGGCACGTAAGAGCTTTGCGACTTTTGGACGACTGGCTTTGATCTTCTCGAGATCAAAGTCAATCCCGACTGCCGATCCCACATAGGTGAATACACCAGCAAGCCCCTCGCTCCATGGCAGTGATGCGTTGTTTAAGGCGGTCGCGCCTTCGCGTGTCTTTGCCCCAATCTCTGAGCCCGCATCCAAGAGCACCTCGACCACTTCCAACTGCCCAAACAGTGCAGCTACATGCAACGCAGACTCACCCTTTCGGTTGGTGTCATTGACTTCAGCACCCTGAGCGAGCAAGTATCGAACCGCACGCACTTGACCGGCGAGAGCAGCCAAGGATAACGGATGCGAGCCATCCTGCTCACTGGTCTCATTCACGTCAGATCCAGACCGGACAAACTGCTTCAAGGCTGCCATGTTGCCATCACGCGCAGCCCCCCAAATAGAATTGGTCCAGGTATCTGACGAAACCGGCATGACAAACGGTGGATCGGGACGCTCTGCCCAGATTGGCATCCCATCAGCAATTTCATTCTCGAGATCTTCACGTCGATTGCGCACAAACTCTCGTAGTGAATCCATCTCGTCGATTGCGCGCCGTTGATACCTACCGAGATATGGATCCAGCAACTCCTCAAGTCGGTCGACCTCAGCAAGAATCTGCGATTCATCCCACTGCTTGGCCAACATGCGACGAAGAGTCTTTGCATAACGTTTACGCCCAGACTCAAGCTGGTAAAGACGATACGCAACGAGACCGACAACCTTCGCAGACAACGGCACGTCCCGATTCGAATCGACCAAGCTGTATTTCATGAACAGCATGTCGGCACCCCAGGGAATGAAGTGAAAGCGATTGGTTACCGGATGCAGGTAGACGAAGTAGTTGTTCTTGTTGCCCGTATAGCCATCCCAAAATCCCAGCAGGCTTTCCATAGCCCAAAAATCATAGAACTCATCCAGATCAATGACCTTGGCTAGCTTGGCTTCCAGAGCGCGATCACTCGACTCATCTAGCAGCGCAATCAAATCTTTGATACGAGCAAGGCCACGCGTTGCATTTCCGGACTTACGCTCAAATCCCAGCTCCCAACCTGGAAAGAAGTCGGTAACTGTGCCCTCGTACAACACACCGCTGGAGTCACCGAAAGCACGCTCCAACATCTGACTGCGAACGCGCTCGACGACTGAGTAAACACCTAGGCTTTTGCCGTTGACCTTAACATGAGCAAACCCTGAAAGCGGCGCACGCAACCCCGCCTTGCGAAACATCTGGTAACTCAAGAATTGGCTAATCAGACTGACGTCTTGCTTGTTGTTGTTGAGAGTTAGGTTGGTGTAGCCATCGATAGCGATGTCGCGATTGGATCGGTTCAGTTTGACCTTGAGCGATGGGCGGACACCATCCAATGACCCAACAAACCCTTTCTTGCGAACTCCAACGTCGCTGTAGACAACCCCATCAATCGCGATGCTCGCATCGAAATAACTGAAGGGCTTGCCAAACTTTCCGTTTTTGCGATCGGCAGATAGCGCCGACTCGAAGGACCGCCCCTGCAAACGTAGTTGTGTCCAATCGCGCTTTGCAATTGAGACCTCAATTTCGAGCACGCGATCGCTGGCGAACAAGATCGGTGAGCTGCCCTGACCTTGAGAACTTACTGATGCACAAAGGACAACGGTCGTAACTACATATCGGGCCAGTCGAATCATGACCGACAATCTAATGACAATGAGATGCCGCGAACATAGACACCAAGTCAAAGACCGGCAATCCAGCGAACGTGACTCACTGCAATCGATTGGCCCTCGGAGCTGTAACGATCACAGCGCAACCGTCTCTGGTTCATCTTGCTGGCGTGCACGTGCACGCAACCACCTTCACTAAGAACCCTTGTGGCGATACACTGGGTAGCAACATAAGCCACACAGCAGCGTTCATCATCCAGGTTGAAAAGCATCGGCCAAAACCGAACCACGCTTGCCAAACAGATTGACGACAAGAAACCTGTCGCAAACGATCGGCAAGCGTCTCAAGACTTGGTGCTGGTTAACCCAGCACGCCAGTGGCAACAGATCTGAGATTAGAAGATCTCGAGATAGTCACTCGCTACGTATCCGAGCGCGTTGCTTGTCGTGCTGGTTCCGACTTGGAAGTAACTCGACTGTAGGAAACCGAACAACGACGCCGGAACTGTAAACGGGACTTCGATGCGGCCCTGGGAATCAGTCACTGCCGCAAACGTAGCAATGATGTTCACCTGAAGCGCACAACTTGGGGCACCGAAGATTCCAAGATCGAAAGGTAGCGCCACACCATCAATTGCAGTGACGCTGTCACCGAAATTGATCATTGCCATTGCATCCGGGTCCGAACCTGTCGCGGATAGCACCCACGGCTGACCGTAGTCGAATGACGATGGGCTAGCGGCGATCATTGGACCACAAGTGGTGCCACCAGTTTGGGTGGTGATTTGACCAGGAACAGGCGCTGTTAAATCACTTTGAATTACCTCAATTCCAAATGATCCGGCATTGAAGTCACCGATTGCCAGAAACTGATAGGACACGTTGTCTGAGGGCAAAAACGGGATTGGACCGAAGACGGTGCTGCCGTTAACGCTCAGCCTGATTGACAAGATTCCGAGGGGCAGACTCGCGACCACCTCCATACCATTGCTCAGTCCTGGAATCGTGGCGATGGGGTTGGTGACTGTTGGGTTGCCAACGTTTTCGACAATGACGTCAACAGCAGGCGCGGCAGCAAGGTGACGGATGGTGACGCGCGCATTGCCGGACGCAACGCTACTAGTTTCATTAGGGAAAGCAGAGAGTGTTGGACCGCCATTTCCGTCGAGGTTCGCTACGATCGTCACGTCATCGCCACGGGCAACCACATCGCTACGATTCAAAACGGAATTGCCGTTAACAATCGCATCAAATGCATAGGTGCCGGGAAGGACCGTCAATGGGCCGACTGTTTCACGGAAGTCGAAGGTAAACAGGTTAGCGCCATTCGCAGCGACAGTGACTGGTGCACCAAGACCGGGAATGCCATGTACAACGGTTACCTTTGCAGCTAAGGGCACGCGCTGGCTCAGAAGCTGGAAGTTGCTAGTTCCGGCCTGGCCGACTGCAAAGACCCCGTATCCGACGCCGTTCTCAACGCGGACATCTACTGGTCCAAAAGCGACCGTCGAGGTCCCTGCTAGGTTCAGTTGCACCGAGTAGATACCCGGAGCGACATCGGCCTGGGCTTGATTTCCGTTTGTCAGCCCTGGGATCGTTGCCACCGTCGAGCCGTTCTGCCCAAGAACGACATCTACCGACGGCGCTTGCGCGGAGTGCCTTACGTATAGCCGTGAAGTTGGCAAAGCGACGTTGTCGAGATCGTTCACGTAGGCTGCGATCTGTGGACTACCGCCCGCGTCCAGATTAGCGATGACTGAGTAGTCTTCGTCTGCTGCCAGGGACGCGTTTAAGCTCAATAGCGTAGAGCCATTTTGACGTACCTCGAGTGCGTAGCTACCGGGAGCAAGGCTTAGAGGGCCTTCTTGGTCGCCATATTCAAACGAAAACAAAAGCGATCCGTTAGCGAAGACATCGACGGGCGCGCTCAGACCAGGGATGCCGTGAAGCACTGATACAGAAGCCTCCTGAGCGGGTGCTGCTGCGATGAACAAGCCTGCGGCGATGGAGATTACTGAAAGTCTCATGATTCTATTCTTTGTGGTGTTGGACTTGCTTGCGGGGGACGGCAAGCGCGATGGGTTTCGCAACACGCTTTGCAACGGATTCAATTTAGTCGCAAATTTAGAAGACCATTGGCCGACTGAATCGCATCCATGCGCGTCACGTCGATACCACATGCAATCGATCCAATGCTGCGAATCGACCGGCAACCTAGCGCGGTTTGGTTCGCCACAAGGATTCACGGCCAATGGTCGAATCGACAAGCTGCCCGAATCGCAAACGACTTCATAAAGCCACAACCATTTGCGTTACGTCAGCCAGTGCACGAACTAGACTCGACACATGGCTTTGAAACTCGCCCTGCTGCCGATGGCTTTTGCATTTCTAATTGCTGGCCCCGGACTGGCACAAAAGAAGGTCAAACTCCCAAAGCCAGGAAAGTCAGCTGAGATCATATTTGTCGGCAATAGCCTGACCCACTTTCACGACCTTCCGGCGTGTATACGCGCTCTCGGAGCGGCCGACAAACCAGCCCGGAGACTGACAACACTGATGATTGCGCCCGGCGGCTACACGCTTCAACGGCACATCGAATCGACCAAAAAACCACGACCCGATCGGGTGATCAAAAAGGAGCGAGCGGACTACGTCGTGCTCCAAGAGCAAAGCACTCGACCGCTTTCAGATCCGAAGGCGATGGAAAAATTCGCCACCAAATTGGCGGAGACATGTAAGAAATCCCGGTCAGTGCCGGTCTGGTACATGACCTACTCTAAGCAACATCAGCCTGAACTTCAGGATGGCATTAGCGAGCAGTACCAACGCGTCCATCAGCAAAATGGCGGCCTACTCGCGCCAGTCGGGCGAGCCTGGCAACGAGTTCGCCGCAATAACAAAGATCTGAAACTGCACGTCAAGGATGGCCTGCATCCAAACCCGCATGGAGCGTATCTGAGTGCCTGTGTTCTTTACGGCACCATGTTTGGCGGCGACCTTCGCAACTTGCCCAGCAAACTGATTGCCGAAAGTAAGTCGGGCAAGAAGACCGTATTGATCGATATTCCTGAGGAAGAAGGGCAGTTGTTGCGTGACGCAGCTGCAGAGGCCGTGGCCGCACAATATCCCGACCGCCAGACAGCCACCTCAACAACGCGGCGCAAATAAGCAAAAGCCAAGCCCGGTTGACCGGTAACGACCAGACCTTCACTCAAATCGAGCGGCCAGATATCCACGACTGGCATTTGTTCTCCCTAGGTTAGAGAGCACCGGGCAGATTCGGCAGATTCTCCTTCTAGAACGCGGCCCGCAATATGCGCGTATCTCCTATTGGCTACGGTATGCTCACAAACCCGTGAGCAAAGATTCCGATTTCTACTTCAGCACCGAAGTACGCGTTCGACTACCCGAGACCGACGCGATGGGCGTGGTATTCCACGGCAACTACTTCACCTATCTTGAGGTCGGACGTGTCGACTATCTGCTCAACCTCGGCTTGACGGAAGGAAGCCGACCAATTCGCGACTTTGACAACGTCGTCGTGGGCGCTCATCTAGATTTCCGCTCCCCGTCCAGGCTGCACGACGTGCTAAAAATCGAGGTTCGTGTCGCCGAAATCCGCACAGCGAGCATCCGGTTTGATTTCCGCATTCGCAACCGTCGCAGCAACGTGCTCATCGCCGAGGGCTACACGATTCACTGTGCAATTGGCGAGGACTTCAAAGCGCA
This sequence comes from Planctomycetota bacterium, assembly GCA_965662465.1. Lineage (GTDB taxonomy): Bacteria > Planctomycetota > UBA1135 > UBA1135 > UBA2386. Next base: position 118,486 of record CBFIIO010000004.1, read on the forward strand.
GCCAGTACCAGCATCGTTCCGCGAAGTCATCGACCAGTTCGAACAGCGCTAACCGCGACGTCGCTGCCGTTGAGAGCCTCCGCAGCTGCCGCAAATCATCCAGGCTCTTACTGGCCAATCGTCCGTGAGGGGCGCGCGAGAAAGATCAAGCCAGCTAAGAACGCAGAGCCGCAGGCAGGCATGCATCACAGCTCCCCCTCGAGGTAACGCCCTTATAATGTGCCTTAGCGCTAGCTGACGAACCGCAAACCCGATTCTGATTACGGGAAAAACGCCTACACCAGCGCCCCACGAATAGAGCGCTCTCCCACTGCGGCTAACGGGCAAAGGCATACTCACCACTTCAAGCTCCAAACCAACCCTGAACGCCACCGGGTCGGGCACGCGCAGCTGCCAAATCCGGCGCAGCATGCGTCTGCCGGCGCACGACGCAGCCCACGCTAATCGCCCGCAGCACCATCTCGAGCGACATAGACCATAGATCGCCGCCATCAGAGTGCCTAGCCTGCGGACATGTTGACGACCCATTCCTTGGCCCTCGCGGCCTCCATGGTGACGACCCTGTGCGTAGCCATAGCGCAAACTCCGACCAGCATCGATCCGCGCACCGGGATGCCGACCAAGCAGGCCCGCCGCGACGCCTTTCGACAGCTCGACCAAGAGCTCCCGACCCCGACTCCATACCGAACTGGTTCTGGAGCGCCCGGTCACGCCTACTGGCAGCAGCAAGCGGACTATGTGATCGACGTTGCGCTCGACGAGACCACGCGTCGCATGACCGCCCGTGAACGCGTGACCTACCAAAACAACAGCCCAGACCACCTCGACTACCTCTGGCTGCAGCTCGACCTAAACCTCTTGCGACCGAACGCCGACGGACACGTCGCGACGTCGACAGACTCGATGGACCAGATCTCCTACGAGACGCTCGGCTACGCGCTCGCGCGAAACCAGTTCGACGGCGGCGTCGAGGTCACTGAGGTCAGCGACGCCAAGGGTGAGCCGCTGCCTTTCGTGATCAACGGCACGATGATGCGGATCGACCTCCCAGCGCCGCTGGCGCCGAAGGCTAAAACCGCCTTCCACGTCGCCTGGAATTACCAGATGAACAACGCGGACGAAGTCGGCGCGCGCACGGCGGCCGAATACTTCGAGCGCGACGACAACTGGATCTTCGAGGTCGCTCACTGGTTCCCGCGCATGGCCGCATATACCGACCTCAATGGCTGGGAGAACAAGCAGTTCTTGGGACGCGGCGAGTTCACGCTCGAGTTCGGCGACTACGAGGTCCGGATCACCGTCCCCGCCGACCACGTCGTGGCTGCGACTGGGGTCCTCCAGAATCCCCAAGAGGTACTGTCGGCCACGCAGCAAGCGCGGCTCGACCAAGCAGCGGAGGCCGACCGGCCGCTGCTAATCGTGACAGCCGAAGAAGCCTTGGCCAACGAGAAGGAAAAGGCAGCTGGCACCAAGACCTGGGTCTTCAAGGGCGACAACGTCCGAGACTTCGCCTGGGCCAGTTCACGCAAGTTTCTCTGGGACGCGGTCAAGCACCGAAGCCACGGTGAGGACGTCTGGTGCATGAGCTATTGGCCGAACGAAGGCGAGCCGCTGTGGAGCCGCTACTCGACCCAAGCGGTGATGCACACGCTCGACGTCTACAGCCGCTACTCGTTCCCCTATCCATACCCCGTGGCGATCTCCGTCAACGGCCCGGTCGGCGGCATGGAATATCCGATGATCTGCTTCAACGGCCCCCGGCCCGAGCCCGACGGCACCTACTCGAAACGCACCAAGTATGGCTTGATCTCCGTCATCATCCACGAGGTCGGCCACAACTACTACCCAATGATCGTCAACAGCGACGAGCGGCAGTGGACCTGGATGGATGAGGGCCTCAACACGTTCGTGCAGTTCCTCGCCGAGCAAGAGTGGGAGGACCGCTATCCGAGCCGGCGCGGCGAGCCCCACAAAATTGTCGACTACATGAAGAGCACGGAGCAGGTGCCGATCATGACGCACTCCGACTCGGTCTTGTCCTTAGGGCCAAACGCCTACGCCAAGCCGGCGACCGCGCTCAACGTGTTACGCGAAACGATCATGGGGCGCGAGCTTTTCGACCACGCGTTCCGGACCTACTCGCGACGATGGATGTTCAAGCGTCCATACCCTGCCGACCTCTTCCGCACCATGGAAGACGCATCTGCAGTGGACCTCGACTGGTTCTGGCGCGGTTGGTTCTACACCACCGATCACTGCGACATCGCGCTCACCGACGTGCAGTGGTTCCGGCAGCAGCCTGCCTCGCCCGAGAAAATCGCCCAGCGAGAAAAAGACGACCGCGCACGAAGACCTGAGACGGTAAGCGAACGCCGCTACGCAGGCATAAAGAAGCGCACCGAGTCGTTTCCCGAACTCGTAGATTTCTACAACCGCTTCGACGAACTCGACGTGACGCCGCAAGACCGCGCGGCGTTCCGCAAGGCCATGCGGGGGCTCAACCCATCGCAACAGCAGCTGCGCGCCTTCGACCAAAACCTCTTCCTGCTGTCCTTCGAGAACAAAGGCGGCCTCGTGATGCCAATCATTGTCGACCTCGAATACACCGACGGCAGCCACGAGGAGGTACGAATACCCGCTGAGATCTGGCGTCGCAACGAGGAGCGGGTCAACAAGCTCTTGATCCGCAAGAAGGTGATCGCGCGCGTCGTCCTCGACCCGCACCTGGAAACAGCCGACGCCGACCTCGACAACAACCAGTGGCCGCCACAGCTGCGTCCAAGCCGCTTCGAACTATTCCAATCGCGCCGCGAAAAACGCAACGCGATGCAACGAGCCCGAGACGCCGAGTCTAAGGGGCGTGACGCTCGAGGAGGTGGCAAGTGATGACTACAACTTCTCTTTTGCCGCTCGCCGCGGCGCTGTTCGTAGCTACGCCGCCTGCGCACCCTGGACACTCGTCCTACGCAGAGATCAGCTGCAACGCCAAACAGCAACAGCTACAAGTCTCGCTCGGCATGCTCGCAATCGACTTCGAGAAGACTCTGAGCCAACGCGCCGGCAAGCGAGTCAACCTCGACAAGACCAAAGGGGTTGAGAAGCTCGTTGAGAGCTACCTAAGCGACCGATTCGTGGTGACGATGGCCGACGGGACCAAGCCGCAGCCGCAGTTCGTAGGACGGGAGGACGCCGGCAAGAACGTCTGGATCTACTTCACGATCCCGCTGGCGCTGACTAAGGGTAAAGACTCCCCTAAGCGCGGAGGTGCCAAAAAAGAGGGAACGATGCTGGCTGGGATCCAGCTTTGCAATCGGGTGCTGATGGAACTCAACCGCGAGCAGCGCAACCTAGTGGAGGTCCGAGAGGGTGCGTGGCGAGGCTACTTGACCTATACCGAGAAGGCACAGCAACACCTGCTGCGGCCTCCCGTCAAACCTAAGAAGGACGGCGCCTAAGACTGCTGGAGCAATAACGACAAAGGCTAGGACGCGGTGTCTGAGAAATCCAATAACGGCGGGCTCGGCTTAGGATGCCAGCTCGCTTGCCGAACATCCTTGTGACAAGTCTGCCAAGGTCATCGATGTCTGTGCCTGCCGTCTCGCGGCACTAGGAACACTTGAATCGAACTGCGATACTCGGGGCATCTAACACCTACAATCAAAACGATGAAGCCACTCCTAACTCGCCGGGACTTCCACCGCGGTGCCGCCACAGCCGCGCTCACCGCCGCTTTGCCTTCTTTCGGAACGCTCCCCAGCGAACCTCCGATCGTCCGCCTCGCTGTGATCGGTCCTGGTAAACGCGGCATGAACCTCATGCGAGCCGCGTTCTTAGGCAACGGCTTCCAAGTGGTAGCAGTCTGCGACGTCGATACAAACCGCCTAGAAGCAGCCAAGGCGCTTGCGGAAAAACGGCAGCCGAACACCACCTGCTTTACGACAACTAGCCACGAAGAGGCAATGGACCATCCGGACGTCGATGCCGTTGTCATCGCGACACCAGACCATTGGCACACCCACCAGATCCTCGATGCCGCCAAGCGGCAAAAGCACATCTACTGTGAAAAACCGCTGACGTTAACCCTTCGCGAAGCACAACGCGTGATTCCAGCTGTAAACAAAGCTGGCGTCGTCTTCCAAACGGGCAGCCAACAACGCACGGAGTTTGGCCAAAAGTTTGTGCAGGCATCCGAACTGATCCGCAACGGACGCCTAGGCGAAGTCATGACCGTGCACGTCGGCGTCGGAGATCCAGCAATCGCGTGCACGTTAGACGCCGAAGAAATGGAGCCCGGCCTCGACTGGGACAGGTGGCTCGGTCCAGCACCAATGCGAGCTTTCCACTCGGACCTATCACCGCGCGGTGTCCACACGCACTATCCATCTTGGCGCCGCTACTGGGAATACGCTGGCGGCGGGCTGGCAGATATGGGGGCGCACCACTTCGACATCGCGCTCTGGGCACTGGGTCGCGACGGTAGCGGCCCTGTAGAAGTACACCCACCATACGTCGCTGACGCTACGACCGGTGCCTCTGTCGTTTTCGACGATGGCGTGCGAATCGTTCACGGTGGCCGCAGTGGTGCAACGTTTATCGGCACCAAGGGTGTGCTCTCGGTCGATCGCGATCGCATCGGCACAGAACCGACCAAACTGCTTGAAGAACCGCTCGCCGAGGATGCCGAACTGCTACCACGCCGTGCTAGCCACGCCAAAGACTGGCTTCAGGCAATCCACGGCGGCGAGCCAACAACTTGCCCCATAGAAGTTGGCGCTGGCAGCGTTGCCATCTGCCACCTACTCAACGTCGCCTATCGACTACGCCGTACACTTCGTTGGGACCCCGAAAACTGGCGCTTTCTTGACGACGACGAAGCCAATGCACTCTGCGACTACGAGCGGCGTCCCGGCTATGAACTACCGTCCATATAGCCGTGCGCCATGGGCCCGGTTTCTGAGGCAACCCATGAACCCGGACACTCGGATCAATAGCCCACAATGAGGCCATCAGGGCGAAAGCTAACCAAGTAAACGTCCCGACCTTTCTGCGTCGAACGGCCTGAACTCCGCAGCCTTATTGGCTCGATCGATGAGTTTCGCCCATTGATCGAAAGCCGGAACAAATCACCATCTCTATGCGCTATTAACGCACTGATAATGACCACCAAACAACTGATCTTCCGCGCGATAGCTGCAGCATGCGTCTACTGCTGTCTTTCCAGCTGTAGCAACAGCCCTGTCGACGTCACGTTTGTGGTGACCGGTAATGACCAGATGCGGTTCAGCCAAGAGCGATTCGAGACAACCGCCCCCGCAACAGTAACGATCAAGTTCAAGAACGTCGGCACGATGCCGAAGCAGTCCATGGGACACAACTTCGTGCTACTCAAGAACGGTGCCAAGACCCTCGAGTTTGCCGGCCGCTGCCTTAGTGGCGGGGCCACCATGGAAAACGATTTCCTGCCAGAGGCAGTGCGCAGCGATGTGCTAGCGCACACGAAACTACTTGGCCCGGGCGAAGAAGCCGAACTCATCGTCAAACTCGATGAAGCTGGCAGCTACCCATACCTCTGCACCTTTGTTGGGCATGCCTCCCTTATGAGAGGCGTGATCACCGTCAGATAAAGGATCTTGGCAAGGCTGAGGCCACTGCCTCAACCATCGCCCATCATTGATCCTCAGCCAGGCCCTTACTCGACGGTGACCTTGATGGTTTGCGCGAGCTTCTCGCCATAGCTGCGATGCGCTGCATCCGCAAACTGCATCGTCAGCTCATAAGTTCCCGGCGCAAGCGTGACCTCGGCTTCCGTTTGAGCCTTGCCGTAGTGCAACAGGCCATCCTGGCCCATTGGCATAATGATGCCGGGCGTGATAACGCCCTTGTTGATCGTGATGTGATGGTGACCCATCGTCTTGTCGAGCGCATTTTGACCAGCAGGCGAAAGGTCTGCACCGGCCAAAGCAAAGCTCACCTTGAACGGAGACTTTACCGTTGCACCATCCTTTGGCTCGCCCCACTGCACCCCGAGGGAATCTGGCGTTGCTTCTACGGTGTATTCAACCGTTTGAGCCTGAGCCGTTGCTTTACCGTCTTTGCCGTAATGCTGCACATGCAAGGTTTGCTTGCCTGTTGGCATCTCGACTGTGCCAAACGTTTTGCCCGACGCAAACGATAACGCACCAGTAGGCATGCTACTCCCGACCTTTGGCGCATCGCCGCCAATGACAACAGCGATGGTGCCCTCAATGGAGCTTTCCTTAGATGGATCGCCAACGTAGATCGGAGACTGGGTAAACACCGTCGATCCGCTTTCTGGCCACACTACGAACTCCATCGATTCCATGTTGGCAGCGTTCGAACTTGTATTTTCAGATCCACAACTGCTGAGCCCCAGGACTGCAACCGTAAGCGCGAGAGACAAAGTCTTATTCATCCGAGAAGCCTATTCGACGACGAGTATGAGACACGACGCGTCTTCATATTTTACTGAGCCAGCTCACCAGGAAATTTCACCGCACCGACACCAGACCGCTCAGCACCATCACAAATATGGCAACTCATGATGATCTCAAGCGCCAAAAGCTGCATGAGACAGGCGGGCGCTAGTCAAGATTGTGATCCGTAGGATCAGCCGCAACATCGCTGTCACGAAGGGGTGGTGGCACGCTGGCGTCGTCGCCAGCAAAGGATGGCGCAGAACGATATCCACAAATGCGTGCTAGCAAGATGGCTGGGAATTGCTGCGTTCGATCGTTCCACTCCTGCACAATGTCGTTGTAGAGCTGACGGCTGTGAGACAGCTTTTCTTCAACCGCCCAAAGGCGTTCGTGTAGGTCGCGGTAGATCGAATCAGTGCGAAGTTCGGGATAGGACTCATGAAGGAGCAAAACCTGCCTCGCCGTCGCAACCGACTTTGACTCTGCTTCGGTTGCTTCATCAGCGGATCCCGTCACACGGATTTCGACAAGCTTAGCGAGTAAGTCTTGTTCGTGGCTGCAGGCTACTTTCACAACCTCCACCAGATTCGGAACGAGAGCACTACGAACAGCTAGATCGACATCAACCTGACGAAACCCTGCTTGCACCTGCTGCCTAAGACGAACTAAGCGGTTATAGGTTGCAAGCGTCCAAAACGGCAACGCAAGACCAAGCCCTGCCGCCACCGTGATCGCGATCGTCGCCGGCGAATGATGCCACCGAGGCCCTTGTGCTAATACTGCTGCAGAAACCCCAGCGAGCAGCGGCGCAAAGTAGCAAAAGAAGAACAGCCAAGCTTCGCTACCGTGCGAAGATCGCACCCGCGCCTCCGGCTTCTTCCTCGTTAGCAGCAGCGGCACTTCACGCTGCTTGGCAAACGTATTGTCATCTCCAGCAACCCCAAGCACGGAAATCGTCTCACCAACTTGGATCATCGAGGCAGAGTGTCGTCGTCGACTGGTCTCGTAATCCCTACCCGCATGCAACAACGCTTCGTTGTCCGCATCATGAAAAATGATGTAGATGCTATCGCCATCATCGAGAACAAAGTTTTGGTCACGCTGCTCTGAAGAGACGGTTCGCCATGAAGTACGCGTCCGGCTCTTACCCTTACTATCCCTATAACGTGTCGTGACCTTCTTCTCGATCTTGTAGCGGTAGGAGACACAAGGAACGTCAAACCACGGGCAGATGAGCGGATCGTCGCTCAATACTGTGCCGCGCAGCCAAGCATCATCGCCGACGGACAAGGCGCGAATCGGCAGTTCGGGAGCGCGAGCCATCACCCATGTATGATCATCTTGTCGACGGAGTCGCCATTGAAAGATCCATCCGAGCAGAACGCCTACTGCGACGGCGATGCACGCTGCTTCAATCTCCGCTCGGGCCAGCACTCACGTATCTTGCCAAGAGCTATAGTCTTTGGCTAGCGACTCTCGACCAGAGTGAAGTCCTCAAGAATCCTAGCACGATAGCCGTCAACGAAACGCCAATCCCTCATCGACCTAAGAACGCTTCGCAACAACAGCTTCAGGAGCTCCAGAAGCTGCGGCACCAACGTCAAATCTCTTTACCACAGTGAGGACAAAATGGCTTCGCAAGCTGCTTGTCGTTCACTTCTTCGAGAAAGGCAGCACCCAAAATGCTAGTTGGGAGCGCGAACATTCCAATTCCAAGGATCGCAACAAACCCTGCAAACGTCTGCCCTAGCGGGGTGATTGGACTCGCATCTCCATAACCAACCGTTGTAAGGGTGACAATGCTCCACCACATGGCTGCAGGAATGCTGCCAAACTGATCGCTGTTTGCATGGCGTTCAGCGAAGTACATCAAGCACGAAGTGAAGACCAGCAAGATCAAGATGATGATGAGGGTCACCATCAACTCCATCCGCTTGCGAATGAGAACTCGCTGAAAGACCTGCATCGCCCGGATGTAGCGGCTTAACTTCAGTAGTCGAAGAATCCTGATGAAGCGAGCATCGAGGCCAAGGTATGCCGGGGCGAAGGCGGCAAGATCAATGAGTGCCATTGGCGTACAGGCAAAGCGTATGCGTCCAAGCATGGGTGCGCGGAAAGCTCTGGCTTCTACGCAACTCCAGATCCTGATGCAGTATTCCAAGGTGAAGACAACAAGCGATGCCAACTCCAAATTCCGGAATAGCTTTGTGTACTCCCGATCAACCTCAGGGATCGACTGGAGCACAAGTGCCGCAACGTTGACTAAAATCAAAGTCAGGATGCAAACATCGACAAGACGGCTTGAGCGGTCGCCGGGGTTTGCAGTTTCAATGATTTCGTAGACCCGGCGCCTCACACTCATAACGGCAATGGTAGTGTGTTAGCTGCTGACCAAACGCCATAACGACGCGTTTTTTCGCAACGTCCGCTGCCGCCGCTGAGACTTTCTCGACCAAACTGCGCCACAGCTAACGACAGTCGCCAATGCGGCCGCCTGGTTGCTACCTGACTACATCTGCAAACGGCTACAACGAGTGAGGTTTACGATTACCTTCGGCTTAGAGCGGAACTCGTAGATATCGACCTAGGCAATGTCGAATAAGCAGCCGCGTCGAACACCTTACGCATCCGCAAATAGGCGCACCGAGATGATCAAAAAGACGATCGCGGCGGCGAACAACTTAAGCAGTAACGGTGTCACAAACTTGAGCCAAGCCCCGTATGGGATCTTGCCCAAAGCAAGAGTTCCCATCACCAGTGCACTAGTGGGCACAACCATATTGGTGAATCCATCTCCAAACTGATAGGCGAGCACCGCAGTCTCTTGGGGGACCTGCGTAAGGTCTGCAAGAGGTGACATGATCGGCATCGTTACGTAAGCCTGGCCGGTTCCCGACGGGATAAAGAGGTTGCAGACCGTCTGCACGCCCAGCATTCCGATTGCAGCAACATCTGCCGAAGCCCCATCAAGCAGACTCGCAATCCCATGGATCACGGTGTCTGCAATCTGGCCGTCATCGAGAACGACCTGGATCGCTCGAGCGACCCCAATAAGCAACGCGGCGCTGGTCATTTCTGCAGCACCTTCAATGAAGCTGCGACTGGTGTCGCTTGGTGACATACGCACCAAGGCTGCAGCTACGATGCCTATACCGAGGAACACCGCATTGAGTTCGAGGATGTACCAACCTTCATATTTGGCGCCAAAGACAAAGCCGACAATGCCAGCCAGGAACACCAACAATACCGCGGCCCTTGCCCCATTGAACTTGATGTCTGTCGGTGGCTCAAAGCCGGTGCTGTAATCGATGTGGGCGACCAAGCTCTTACTGGGGTCTTTGCGAATGCGACGCGCATACGCATAGACATGCTGGAAGCCAATCAGCAGGAATACCAACAGCATTAAGAAGCGAAAGCCGGTGCCACTCTCTAGCGGGACACCAGCGAGGTTCTTAGCGACGACCACACCAAATGGGTTAAACGCCGCTGATGCCCAACCAATCCCATATGGAACCCACACCATGCCCATGGCAACGATAGCGTCCATTTTCATGGCTAAACTCATGGTGACGAGGATGGGTATCAAAGGAACGTACTCCTCTCCCATGCCGATGGTGAACGCACCAAGGCTGAACATCGACAAACACCCAGCTATCAGAATCCAAGGCTTTGCTCCAAGGCGATGAACTGCCGCGTGAAGTGCCGCATCGATTGCTCCCGTCCTGCGCAGAATTTTGATGACGCCGCCGACCAGAAACACCAGGAATACAATGTCCATGGCCTTCTCCAGTCCCTTGGGGATTGCCATCAGGCAATACCAGGGCCAGAGCGTAGTTTGCTCAGCCTCAGGCAGACGCTCATAAGATCCTGCGACGACCATCGTCTTTGACGAATCAGGCACAGGCACACGGTCGAACTGCCCCTGTGGGACGACGTACGTGAGCAACTGCGCGATGACAACGATCGAGAAGATCAGCACAAGAGAGTCCAGCGACCAGCGTTTCTTCTGCGACATAGATCAAAGGCTACGCCTTCGCGCTTGATAAACCAGTCGGTGACCGAGGTGAAGGCTATTCATTGCAGCAGTCAGTTGCAGCCACAACCAAAATGACCAGCAGTCACTCGTGCAAACTCTCCTCTAGGGCATCGCAAAGAACAGCCGCCATGCGCACGTAAGCCTCCTAGCTACTTCAATCTGCAGGATCAACAATCGATGACAGCGTCTTCAGGACCATCTGCAGCTACGTTCCTATCCCTGAAAATGAAACCGTGGCTACTGCTAGATCATCACCAACGGCCAACAATACAAAATGATCACGAGTTGCGACTACGGCCACTTCTACAGAGCATGTAGACACTTCACTGTCCAAAATTGAAGCTCAGACAGAAGCATGAAGGCAATCCAATTTTTCACTGCAATCGGCGTCATTGCTGGAGCGCTCCTGGGACCAGGTCAAGTTATCTGGTGTTTGTTCCTGTCAGGATCGGCCGGTGCTTCTTACAAGTGCGAGCCAGATCAAGAGATCTCGATCTCGCTTTCTCCCGACCAAAGTCCGGTGCGACTCTTAGCAAGAATAGAGTACCGCAAACCACGTCTACACATCGGTATCGGGCCACCGCGAACCTCCTTCAAAGGCGTGCTAAGCCGTGATGACAAACAACTGTGGTCCGACACATTCGGTGTCACTGTTGGTGACGACGAGAAGACCGGCGTATTCGGTCTGAGTTCGAGTTATTCGACCAGCTCACTGCAGGTGTTTATGGTCGATACAGCAGGCGACTACCAGTTCATCGCGAAGAGCACTCGGAGTGATGACATCGAGATCCGATCGATCACTCTGAAGGTCCGTCAAAACGTGACGGAAGTAGACCTGATCACTGCGATTGCAGGCTTTGCACTGCTGTTACTCGCATTCGCATTTGGAACGACAAAAGCTCGCGCAACTCGTCGTAATTCCAAGCGAAAGAGTAAGACAACTCGCCTAAGCAGGGACGGAGAGGTGAGCTAGACCAAACTTGCTACGGACCGGCAAACAACCTCACCAACAGCTCAGATCATATTTACGACCCTACTTTGGCTGCGACTGCGGCGGCATCAAATCGGGCCGCAAAGGCTTACGGCGTCCGGAATGCCGTGGACCATAGTGCTTGCTCAGATAGTCCACAATTCGATCCTCCACCCCATCAGGCAGTGGCTGCATGCCGTGGTCACTTTGCATCCAGCGGATCAAACCAAGCCACGTCGCGCGATCGCCGCGCTGCTGCAAGAACTGCCGTGGACTGTGACAGGTGACGCAATGCTGTAAGACCAATCCAAATCCCGGCTCCTGGATCAGCTCCATCTCGACAATCGCGTTCGCCTCCTGTGTCACGGGCAACGGTGACTCCGAGGGTTTCACAGTAACCGGATCTCGATCATTACCGCAGGCAGTCACGGAAACGGCCAGCACGGCACTGAGATAGGAACGACAACGCATCAGGACTTGGCCAGCACGGCAATGCGGTGGCACGCGTTGTTTAAGTAGCCTTTCGGATTCCAGCCTGGCACGACCATTGGTTGTGATCTGCCGCGATCATCAGTCGCTCGCGCCCAGACCTCATAGTAACCATCCTTAGGGAGAGTGATATTTGCGCGCCATCGCTGCCAAGCGAGACGATTTGGTGCCGGCGACAGCGTTGCCTGCTGCCAAGTTGCCCCGAAGTCGATCGAGACGGACACCTCATCAATCGCACCATCTCCGACCCAAGCATGGCCCCGAACCTCGTGCGGCTCACCCAGGGCCAATACAGACCCACTCTTAGGAAACGTGACTAACGATTTGACGGGCATCGCTTCGATGATGCCCATGTCTTCATCAGGAACCTTGCTGCCGGGAGCGACCGGATTCTTTGGTACTCGATAGGCTTTGCCGGTCATTTTGGTGCCATCGTGCACACGATCACGGACGACAATCTTACGCAGCCACTTGCCACTTGTTGATGCTGGCCAGCCACCACAAACGAGTCGTAGCGGATACCCGTTCAGCCATGGCAGGTCTTTGCCGTTGAGCTGATAGGCCAAAAGTGTTTCCGGCTCGAGCGCCTTACGCATCGGCACGCCTCGTGAGATCGGATTCTTGGTAGAGTCTCCGGAAAGGTGCCGATCGCTTCCGTAGTAACCGATGTAGACCGCATCATCAGCGATACCACATGCACGCAGGACATCACTCAAACGAACTCCGGTCCACCTAGGGCAGCCTACGGCGCCAGTGGTCCATTGGTTACCAGTCGCCGGTGGCGAGAACTCCGCGCGACCGTTACCGGCACACTCAATCGTCAACTGGTAAGTATGTTCCGCAAACTGCTCGCGCAACTGTGCCAAAGTGAACGTGCGTGGATTTGTGCAAGCTTCGCCAGCAATCTCGAGTGTCCAGGTACTCGCATCAATGTCATCAAGCCGCGGTGGGTGGCCATTATTGCGCACGAACAGTCGCTGTGCTGGCGTAACGTCATCGTCGAGAAAGTGCGCTGGAGTCTCGGCATTGATCGGCCGGTCATTGAGTACTCGCAAGCCACTCTTGCCGACTAAGTCGACCGGATCTTGCGAATCAAGTCCTACGGGATCCAAGCCCTCGGGGAAATTATTCGCGAAGACCACAGGGCCACCAAGTGCCGCCGCCATCGCAGCGCTACCAGTGCCGAACAGGAACTTGCGGCGCGTAGCCGGATCAATTGGTTCCGTCATTTTGTTGTGTCGGATGTCACTACTAAGAACTTCACATTGAACTACAGGCAGTCGACTAATCAGCTTCGATTAGGACTCAAGGAACAATGAACTAATTGACCATCAGTGTGCTATTGAGCACTGGTTTACCGACCGCATTGGGTGGAAGTGTGCTATCTGCTAAGTCACAGAATCGGAAGGTGTAGTCGATCTCTCCATCACCGACGCGATCAATTACCATTGAGGCAACGTAGGATTTACCATCGCGGTAGTCGAGATCACTGGGATCCTCTGCTGTCATCACGATGCGTTCCGCTGGCGGTAGCTTCGCTGGTCCAGCGCCTGAGCCTGAGCATCCCGATGTAACGCCAACAAGGCCAATAAAGGTGATAACAGCCAATGCCTCGCAGCATCGACGCGTGGCCGATCTATGGGTCTTCGACAGCAAGATGCCGGCCGTCAGCAAAGCTGCCAACATCGCCCAACTTGAGCTGCCCAACTGACGCCTCGACATAAAAGTCGATTCGAACAGCGGAGCGACGTTCTCGGCGTAACTACTGTCAGCATTCAAATCGACCCACAACTCAGCAAGTGTCGGTGGCCTGTTGTCACTATTCGTGTAGACCACCTTAAAAGTAAAGGTTTCGCCACTGCTGCCAAAGCTTGGTGAAACCCCAGCCACCTCTCCGGGCGCCCAACTAAGAGTTGGTGCTGTAAACACGGTAAGCACTTGATCAGCGGGCAAGTCGAGCATTGTGGTGACGCCGCCGCTAGGCCAGACCACACGAAGTTCGTCAACCGTTGTGGCACTGCCAATACCAAAGTGTGCCTCGACTGGATTTTGAGAAGCGTAATTACTGCCAGCGCGCAATTCGCGCATTTGAGTTACACCGCTAACAGTTAGGTGAATCTTCGCACCAATGGCCTCTGTGTTAGGCCCTTCACCGACCAGCTTCACATCCAAATAGTGCGACTCATTACCGCCATCATTGCGATACAAGATCGGCGTCTGGTTGTTGTTGGCAACAAAGATATCAATGTCCCCATCCCGGTCGTAATCAAAGCAGGCCACCCCTCGCCCTTGCCCGCCATCATTTACACCAAGCGCTGCCGACTGCTCGCTAAATGTAGCGTCGCCATTCGAAACAAACATACGAGACGGGTCAGTAAAGAACTCGGTCGGCTGGACGAAGCTGCCAGACGGCAACGAGAATCCGTTGACCTGAAAGATGTCGAGATAGCCGTCGTTATTGAAGTCTGTGAAGCTACTGCCCCATCCCCAATAGCCCTCACGCACACCGGCATCATCAGTGGCATCACTAAAGGTGCCGTCGCCCATGTTGCGGTAGAGCCGGTTGCCGGAAACCCCCCAATTGGCCTCAGAAACCTGATTAGGGTCCCAGATGCTGCTGACAAACCAATCGAGGTCACCGTCATTATCGTAATCGCCAATTGCAGCACCCATTCCATTTTCGTCAGTAATGACCGACAGGTCAGTAGCGTCAATGAAGGTGCCGTCCTGGTTGTTAATAAACACCCGACTATGACCAAAGTCGGCGGCGAGCAAAATGTCAGGCCAGCCATCACTGTTGATGTCGGCAAAGTTGGCTGCAAAGTCCGATTCGATTAATCCAAATAGGCCTGAGGAGACGCTGACGTCCGTGAACGTATTATTGCCATCATTTCGGAATAGCGAACCCACACCAGAATTGCCGCCTTGGATCCAATGCGCGATATAGAGATCAAGGTCACCGTCTCGATCGTAATCTGCAGCGGATGCGCCAAAGCAGTTGTTCAACAATTCTAGACCGCTTGTCGAGGTGACATTCTCGAAGCTATCGCCAACATTGCGATATAGGGTCGGATGCATCACTCCAAGACCGCCCACCGCGCCAACAAACAGGTCCAGTCTGCCATCGCCATCAAAGTCGGCGAAAAGCGGTCCAGCACTTATGACTCCAGACAAATTAACGCCGGCAGCAGCACCCATTTCTTCAAAGGTGCCATCGCCCTGATTGCGGTATAGCCGGTTGGGACCGGCATCGCCGCACACGACATAAAGATCGATCCAACCGTCGTTGTCGTAGTCTCCCGTGGCGACTCCGGAGCAAATAATCCAGCGCTCAATGTCGATCGGACTGAAAACGGAAGAGGAGATCTCGTGCTTGTAGTTGAGGCCTGCAGACGCCGTGACATCTGTAAATTGCCAGGCCTGCGCTTGCACCATCTGCGTGGTCAGAAGCCAAGCTAGTGAGACAAGCGAAAGTCGAGCGATGTGATTCATCCGTATCAAACAGTTGAGATTTCACCCAGGCCGCTTCGGCATAGGCCAGAGTCAAGATTAGAGATCTCGAAGGAACTGCAGCAATGCCTTCTTTGGAAAGGACGGTAAGAGCTCAAAGGCAGCGCGAACGCCTTCGGCTTCACCGAAGTGCGCGAGTATCGCGCCCTCCAGATCTTCAGCCCTACCGTCGTGCATATAAGGCGCCGTATCTTTGATGCCCCACAGCGGCGGCGTCCGGTAGAAACCAGCCGCCGCACCGGGTTCGGCCATGCCACGGAAACCGGCCGGCATCACATTGTGCAACAGCAGATTAGAGAATAACGGCACCGGCCCTAACGGACTCGCCAAACTAGGCGTGTGACACTTGGCGCAACCAATCTCATTAAATACTACCTCGCCCTCCGCAACCTGCGGATCCACCGACCCTCCACGCTGAGGCCGCGGCAACATATTGACGAAGTGCGTAATGTCATCGACCTGCCCTTCCGTGATTTCAGGATCTGCGACGCTGTCGGCGTCGGCTAGCACACTAAAGCCACGATCATCGCCCGGCGTCGTAAGGCCAAGCTCATTGAACATCGCATCATTGACGAAGTCTTCGACACTTGGGATCTGCCCCTTCCAGCCGAAGCGGCCAATCTCAACATTCACACCAACAGGCAAGCGCCGAGCAAAGCCAAAAATGCCATCTCCATCGGCATCAATAACATCTTCATTAGCAGTGATGACTGCAGATGGAATCTGATCAATCAAACCGACACCGAACAACGATGGTGTCTGACGCTGCTCAAACACATCAGCACCACTAACCCCTGTTGGATATTCTTCACGACCGTGAACGGATGGCGGAAATAGCTTGCTGGCCGTGAAGCCCCCCGGGATTTTCGTAAATGGGCCGTTGCCGCCGTTGTCATTGCCGAACAGTGAAACGTTAAGTTCTAAAGAGCCAGAACCACCGATGCCCGGATCTTGATGGCACGCCCGGCAACTATCCGCGTTCATCGCTGGAGCACCAAGACCTTCAACCAGCGAAAATGGCCTATCGAACAATGCAAGGCCTCGATCAAACTGGGGGTCTCCCCCAGGCTGACCTTGCATCAGCGCTGCAGCAAAGATGAACGACCCTATTGCAAGGTATGAAAGTTGCATTAGAGGTGCCTCAAGAACTCGAGTATGTCTTCTTGCTGAGTCACGGACAGAGCCTGAAAGGCGTTGCGACTAGTCTCTCCCTCGCCACCGTGGAGCAGAATTGCTTCGAGAAGGGTCGAGGCGCGCCCGTCATGGAGATAAGGAGCAACGTTCGAAATGCCCCACAGTGGCGCAGTGCGCCATTCGGCCTCAGTCGTTATCGGGTCTATCGAACTCACCTGTGGCGAACCGAAACTGACTTGACCTGCTAGGTCGGGGCCCATGTTGTGGATTAACAAATCGGAATAGGCTTCAACTGGTCCTCTCGTAGATTCCAGCGAAGGGATGTGACAATTGGTGCAGCCTACTTGCGCGAAGACTTGCTCACCGCGAACGGCCGCATCGTTAAACACCTTCTTTTGTGGCGGGGCCAAGAAGCGTGAGAACGCAATGAGATCACTTAGGTCCTGTGTAGAGATCTCAGGATCAGCGACGCCATCATTGTCGGCTGTCGGCGCATTAGGTGTCGCCGTCCCCTGCATCAGTGCTCCATGACCGAGACTCACTGTTCCCGCCAACCCTTGCACTGGATTACTCGAGATACCCATCTGGTTAAACAACGGGGCACGCGCAAACAGCTCGATATTGTTCGCCTGCGCCTTTGAGCCAAAGCGCCCCATGCCAGCCCCGTCATTATTAGCACGACCACTGATACCATCCTCATTGGCATCATCAGGATCCGCATTGGCCAGGATCGTCTCGTCACTAATCAACTCGAACAAGCCGGTGCCAAACACCGGGATCCCGTTGCGTTGATCTGAAGCAACTGGCTGTGCGTTAACAAACTCTGGGATGACTGTGCGACCTCGCTGAAGCGAGAAAGGGGCATTGATCGAGGAGCCAAAAGCCGGCACTACTGGACTGGGCAAGCCCGGCAGATTGAAAACGAACGGCGAAGAGCCCCACGTCGCAACATAGAAGTTGCGGTAGAGATCTGAAGTACCGCCAGGCACTGGCTTACTATGACAAGATGAGCAGGACGTCGCGTTGTAGAACGGCCCGAGTCCTTCACTTGGCTTAAAACGCTTGACGAAGATCTCACGGCCCCGATGAAAGGCTGCGAGCTCATCCGCTGTTAAGTCAGCGCGGGGATCTCCAGGATTCACAACCGCAATGGGATCGGGATCCGGATCCGGAACTGGGTCAGGGTCAACGATCACCGTCGGCGTACCAGATCCACCGCCGCACGAAGTAGTCGCAAGAGCGACACCGGCAACACAGACCGAAAGACAGATTCGACGGATGAATCTATTCATGATTACAAGGCACGGTTGTGTGTGTAGGCAACTTGCGTACAGGATACCCCAGACCGCCTAAATTGATTAGTGCCGTCGCCTGTCGCAGCTGTCTGAACAGCCCTTTGCACGGCCCAAATCTCACCCCGGGAATCGTGTTATAGCCGAATAGCCACATCGACTGACTAGGTTCGCGAACTCGGAGACCAATCTATCGGGCAATCTACCCCAACAGAGAGACTGTCGGCGACACCACAACAGCTGGAAAGCAGCACTCGTGCGGTCGAACCACCCCTTATTTCCGCGGCCAACTACTCATTGGGCGTACTGACTGGCTGCGAAAGGACGGTATTTCGCTGAACCGACCTGCCGGTCATTTTGCCGAATCACAATCGAAATCAAAGCGAAGTCGCTAACGAACAAAAGTCGCAGCCAACAAACAATTGCAGGTCATCGGCGATGAGCAACGCCAGAAGACAAGCACAACGACTCACCAGCAAGGGACATGCCATGATCGTAAACGGCATAAATCATCGCACGAACAGACATGGACCTAGCGACCTAATTCACAACTTGCGCTTCACGACCTTTGCCAACTCGACACCAAAGGTCTTGTGCTGAAGAACATCCCAATGCACTCCGTCAATGGCGGTATTGATCACAATCTTCGCAGCATCCAAGAAGTGAACGCCGAGTTCTTCAGCGATCACCTGATAGTGAACGGCGAGTTCACGACTCTTTTCCATCGCACCACGGAACACGTCGCTCTCATCTGCCGGCAAAGACTCAACATGGGTCGGCGACACCAATAAGATCTGGGGTGGATCAGCCGCTAAATGTTCGCAATCCGTTATCGAACGGCAAAGCTTTTTAGCCCCATCTGCAATCTGCGATGCCGTGAGACCAAAGTCATACTTTAAGTCGTTAGTCCCCAACATAATCACGACTAGGTCAAGCGGCCTGTGACTCTCGAGAAGTATCGGGAGCGCATCCAAACCGCTACGGATTGACCTATTCACCTCATTGGTCGCGTTGGTTCGGCCATTCAGCCCTTCCTCAATCACTCGGAAGCCTTCGCCCAACTCATCCTGCAGGACACCAGTCCATCTAACATCAATCGGATATCTGTGCGCAGCAAGCGGCACATACCCCCAGGTATTCGAATCTCCAAAACAGAGGATATTCTTCATTCATTCCGCCTTAAGGATTCAGGCACCGAACTTTCGCCGAAAACTATGACTGCCGACAACCTCCGCGAAATTGACGGCTACATCAAAGATGCAGATTCGACGTTAGATCACAGCCAGACAAGACACCTAATTATCAGTGCAATCATTCACTGTGTAGCCATGGAGCGCTACAGCCGACAAGAAAGGAACAGAGAGTTCAGAATTGGCACATACTGATATCTACCAATGACCCGTCGCCGATTGATCCCTGAGTCCGAGTTCGCCGACACCAAATACTCAGATTCTTTGCTAGCTTGGCGAAGGCAAGTATTGCGGGAAACGGTGTCGCGCTTCGATGGCGAAGGCCTCAGCCACTACCGGTCATTGGCACACTCTAACCTGCAGAGATGGCAGAGCCGAGCCGACCCAAAGGCTGCATCAATTGCCGTGCTACCCAATGACTGGGGTGAGGTAGCGCTGCAATTAACCAAACAGCATGGTGCCATCTTCGCCGTCCTGAACATGGCCAACGCGATAGTGCCAGGTGGAGGCTATCTCGAAGGACTAGGAGCCCAAGAGGAGAACATGTTCCGCCGCACGGACTGCCACCTGTCAATCAATGGTGAGCAAGTTCAAACTAACGGCCAACGCTATCGAAGCGAAATGACAGAGTGCATCGAAGGATATTCCGGCACGGTCTATCTCGACCGTGAAGCTCCACGCGTTTGTATTCGAGGCGCCGAATCCATTGGTCGGCTAGCTGGTTACGATTGGTTACCCGACAGCGAAGTCTTTCCATTTTATGAACTGCGTGCAGCTGCACGCGATTATCGACACAACGATACTTTTGATCTGGAGGATGCGCGCAAACGCATCTGCGCTCAGCTAGACACGCTGATTAAAGCGCAGCAAAGACATGCGGTTTTGGGGGCATCAGGATGCGGTGCGTTTGCCAACCCTCCCGCTGTGATTGCGAGACTCTACAAGGAAGAGCTCGCACGTCGGCAAGGCGCTTTTGATTGCGTTGTCTTCGCGGTGCTACATACCGGCTACGGCTACGGCAACTATCCAGTCTTTTATCGAGAGCTCCATCAGGACTGCCAAAAGCAATAGTCTGGCCTAGACGGCATATTGATTCGCGATAGAACGCGACTTCGCAACAGACGCCGACCTAGCCTTGATCATCTGAACTTTCGAATGGCTTACATCTACAAAATCTTCCACGAGTCCGAGTGGCAAGCACTGCAATCAACAGGTCAAACTGCCGGTGCCCCCATCGACATCGCAGATGGATTCGTACACTTCTCAACCGGCGAGCAAGTTGCCGAGACAGCCGCCAAGCACTTTGCTGGGATAGCTGATCTCGTGTTGCTGGCAATAGATGCCGAACACCTGGGCGATGATCTCAAATGGGAGCCTTCAAGAGGCGGAGCACTGTTTCCTCATCTTTATCGCAACCTGCAACTAGACGAAGTTCTGTGGGCAAAGGCTTTTCCGCTGGACGACGGTGTTCACGCATTGCCAGACGGAGTTTAGTTGACCCAGGCGGAGCTGCAATCACCCGAGCGTGGATGACCTGCTACAAAGCCACTGGCACGCTGTCCAGCATTCCTCGAATATGCAGTTTAGACCGACCGCTCAGTGCTAGACCGAGGAGATGCGAACCATCTCCAAGCACCCCGGATGTCTTCTAGAATCAAGTAGCTGATGGGGACAAATACAAGCGTGACGATCGTCGAGAACATGACTCCAAACGCCAAAGAGATTGCCATCGGGATCATGAACTGAGCCTGCGCGCTCTGCTCACTCATCAGCGGTGCTAGGCCTACAAATGTCGTCAACGAGGTAAGCACGATCGGGCGGAAACGTAAGACACCTGCACTCTGCACCGCAGATAGCAGCGACTGTGAATCCCTACGAGCTCGATTGATGTAGTCAACCATCACTAGACTGTCGTTGACGACAATGCCAGTGAGCGCGACAAGCCCCATTAGGGAAAACATCGAGAGGTCGTATCCCATGATCAAGTGTCCGTAGACCGCACCAACAAAACCTATCGGGATCGCTGACATCACAATCAACGGCTGCAGATAAGATCGGACGGGAACCGCAATCAATCCATAGATGACGAGCAGCGCGATCGAGAACAACTTGATCATCCTTTCGAGGATCTCGTTGACGTCCCGCATATCACCCTGGGTGCTCAAGGCGATCGACGGATGTTCTTCTAGAATGCGAGGTAGGTCTGAGGATCGCAGATCGGCATTTAACTCTGTTAGCGAGATGAACCTCTTATCGACGTCACAGGTGACGCTAACGGTACGCTTACGGCCAGCTCGCACGATCGTTGACGCGCCGCGTCCAAACTTTGCTCGCGCCACTACCGACAACGGCACGTGATCTCCCGAAGGAGTCAAAATGCGCATTGATTGAAGAGACTGCAACTGACGACGCGCTCCAGAGGGAAGGCGAACCATGACCTTGACTTCCTCTCTCTGTCGAATCACGCGCTGCGCTTCGGCACCATAAAACGCCTGCCGGACCTGTGTCGCAAGTTCGACTAGCGTCAAACCAAGCGACTCAGCCGCAGGCAGAAGCTCAAGCTGCACTTCCTGCTTCCCATCTTGGATGGAATTTGAAACGTTGAAGACCCCTTTGCGAGTGGCGAGTGCATCTCCAAGTTGATCGGCCGCCAACTGCAGTTCGCCGGTATCTGAGCCAGAGATCTCGATGACAAAATCACTAAGCTGGTCCCTTATCACAAGGTCCGCGTCGAAGGTCAAATCGACAGCTCCTGGAATAGCCCCACAGAGTTCACGCCAGCGAACCAGTATGTCCGCAGTCAACACCTCTGATCGCTCTTCTGTAGGGGCCAACTGCAAGAAGATCTCCGCCAGGTGGTTGCCCCCCACGCTGACGGTTTGACCTCGAGTGAATGCTAAAGTCGGGAGCTCTCCAATCGATGACCTTATGTGCTGAACCACCTCAGCGTTCGCCACCCCATCAAACTCTTGGTTAAGCTGCCAACCGGCGCGCTCGATTCTGCGAACAGCATCTTCGGTATCCGCGACCGAAGTCCCGACGGGCATGCGCAGCAGAGCAGAAGCGAGGTCACCATTGATCACCGGAAAGTCAGTAAAGCGAACTCTCTCGCCTTCGACGAGACCGACAGACAACACCATCGTCGCGACCACAGTCGCGTAGGTCGCATATCGCCAACGCATAGCGCATGCGAGTATGGGCCTGTAGATAGACTGCGCAAATGTCGCCATACCACGCTCGATCAAACACTGCAGCGCAACCCACCATCGAAACGGTCGAATCGTTCCGATCCAAGACAGAAGCCTACTTTCATGCGCTAGATGGGCTGGCAAGATGAGCTTCGACTCGATCCAAGAGAATAACAGGATCGGTATGATGACCGTTGCGATCACCCCAGCAAAGCGGCCGATCCAGGACGGAAGGTCGAGCATCGGTGCGAATGTTGCGATCGTCGTCAGGAACGCGAACGTCACTGGTTTTGCAACCGCCTGGACACCTGCGATAGCGCCACCGAGCATGGATTCTGAGCGCTGCTGTTTGCTGTGAATGCTCTCGCCAACGACGATCGCGTCGTCCACCACGATTCCAAGCGCGAGGATAAAGCCAAACAGCGAGATCATGTTGATGCTGACACCGAGACCTGGAAGCAACCACATCGCGCCAAGAAAGGCCGTCGGAATACCAAGAGTGACCCAGACTGCCAGGCGGAACCGCAAGAACGCCGCCGTGACCAGAAACACCAGCAGCAATCCTTGAAGACCGTTGCGAAGAAGCAGGCTGAGCCGACTACGGAGCGGCTCGGAGGAATCCTCATAAACCGATAGTGTGATGCCAGGGGGTAGCGACTCACGCTTCTTATTGAGGTATCGCACAACGCTCTTCGCGATGCTCAACGCATCTCCTTCTCCGCCCCGTAACACCCTAACCAAGACTGCTGGCCGGCCGTCAAAACGGGTGATCACCTCACGGTCTTCGAACCCATCAATGACGTTTGCTATATCACCGAGAGTCACTCGACTACCATCCGCATTGGTGCGAACAACGAGATTCTCGAAGTCTTCTGCGACGTAGGCCTGCGCATTGGTGCGAATGACAAATTCGCCAGCCGTGGACTTAATAGAGCCACCAGTAAGATTGAGTGAACTGCGCCGAATGGCTGCGGCAACATCCTCGAAACCTAGTCCGTAGCGACGCAGGTTTCGCTCATCAACCTCGACCGAGATCTCGTACGACTTCGCGCACAACAACCGGGCCTGACGAACCTCCGGCAGCGCACTAATCTCACCGTGAATCTGCTCACCAATCAGCCTCAAAGTCTTCGAATCAACATCACCTGCAACAGCTAAAGAGATGACTGTCGAGTAGGTCCTAGCCCTCTTAAAGATCGCACGCTCTGCATCAATCGGGAAGGTGCTGATCGCGTTAACGCGACCACGAACCTCATCCATCGCCGTCTGCATGTCAGTATTGCGATCGAATTCGATCGTCACCTTACCCACATCCTGTAGAGACATCGACGTCAGACGTTTCACGTTCTCGATGCTGTAAACCTCTTCCTCAATGCGAACGCAGATAGCCTGCTCGATCTCTTCGGGCGCGGCGCCGGGGTGCCTAACCTCTACGAATACCTTGTCCCCAAAAAACTCAGGGCTGATCTCCGTACGGATGCCGGCAAAACTCAGGCCGCCACCCAGAAGAATGACGATCATGAGCAAGTTGGCAGCGACCGG
Organism: Planctomycetota bacterium; assembly: GCA_965662465.1. Lineage (GTDB taxonomy): Bacteria > Planctomycetota > UBA1135 > UBA1135 > UBA2386. Next base: position 142,274 of record CBFIIO010000004.1, read on the forward strand.
ATTCTTTGCAAACCACGCGAGTATAGCGTTCATCAGTAGCCTTAAGTTTACTTGCCGGGGTCACGCTCAGCGGTCGAGAGGTCACGCACGCGCATGCCATCAATTGCGATCTGCAGTGGACTTACAACAACCGTAACTTGGTCGACAATCCCCTCTCCGCGTACGACGACATCTTCACCGCTCGCGTGTAATAACTCGACGTCACGCACCCGCAGTGTTGTGATTCCCGCCTCATCTTCAGTCACGAACAACTTCTGGCCCGGACGCAATGCAGCACGTGGGAGCACAAACACATCGTCCAACACTTCGCCCTCAATCAGTGCATCGACATACATGCCAACCGCCAACGGTACATCGCGGACACCACTGGCTAGACCTTGGCCGTAAGGATCTTCAACGCGCGCAACAGCCATTACCATTTGCGTGCGGGAGTCAATCTCGCCCTCAGTACGAACAATGCGAGCCAGCCACTCATGATGTTGACCAGCAAAGGTAGCACTCAGCTTTACCTTCGGTTGCTGAACAGCTCGCTTACCGTCCCGGAAAGCCATAGACAGCGCGAGATACTTGAGATCGTCATCTGGGAGTGGCAGGCGAACCTCGGCATAATCGACCGCGTATACCTTCGCGACCGTCGCACCCGGCATTAAGTAGTCCCCCACGTCAACGTGCTTACTCCGCACTCTGCCGGCATAAACCGAACGTAGCTTCGTACGCTCTAGGTCAAGATTGGCGTTCGTGAGGCCAGCTTTAGCGGACTCCAGCAAAGCTTTTGCCTCTTTGATATGGGGTAAGCGCAACGCCAGCGGCGAGGGTTCACCAGTACCTACTGCTTGCCACTCTCGACGAGCAACAGCAGCATCGGCTTCCTCTTCTGCTAACATGCGCTCTGCCTGGGCAACATTGAGCTGTGCCTGAGCGTAGGCGAGTTGGTAGTCGCTAGCTTCAAGCTCGACTAGAACCTCACCGGCAGCAAAGAAACCTCCAGAGACCATCGCCGGCGAAACCCGAGTAACACGTCCGTTGACCTGTGCTGTCAACAAGCTCTCCGTGCGTGGCACTACCGCACCTTGCGTCGCGACCTCCACTCGATACTTAGTAGCACTTACAGTTGTTGTGCGAACCGGCGGATCAGGCTTCACCTTCTCCTCGTAATTCCGAGGTGGCTTTGTTTGCATCAACAACAGCGCCAAATAGACGCTTGCTGCAAGAATGATCATGGGAAGCAAGATCTTTAGCAGTGTCTTCATCGCTGCGTAACCTCGGGGGTAATCTGGTCCTGGTGAGTCGCAACTTCTTCCAACGTAAAGCCACCACCAAGAGCAAGGTAAAGATCAACGCGCGCTTCTAATCGAACACGTCGCGCTTCGATCAATGAGTTCTCCGCGTCAAATGACTGACGCCGCGCAGCCAATACCGACAGAATGTCATAGCGTCCTGAGCGGTAGCGCGCTTCAGCTAGGCTCTCACCCGCGAGCGCATGCCTGGCTGACTCAGCCAAGTCTACGATACGCGCATCAAGGTGTTCAGCCGCAGCAAGTGCGGTCTCAACCTCTGAAAAAGCAACGAGCGTCATCTGTCGATAATTTGCCAAGCTATCCCTTACACGCGCTGCGGCTAGGTCTACGCCTGCGCGAAGTAGGCCGCCCTGAAACAATGGCTGGAAGACGTTTCCTGCTAGACTCCAAACAGCAAACGAGTTCTTCGCGAGATCGCTTAGTTCTTCGCTACGGCGGCCACCGCTACCCGTCAACGATAGAGACGGCCACAAGGCCTTGCGCGCTTCATAGAGCCTCAAGTCTGCAGAACGCATTCGCTCAATCGCCGCTGCAAGATCCGGGCGCCGCTGCAACAGCTCCGACGGCAAACCCAACGGCACCTCACCCGGAAGCTCGGGGAGCTCAGATGGCCCTTCGAAAATGCCAGCTGGGTAGTCGCCCTGCAGCACTTCAAGCTGACGCTTCATTCTCTCGAGTATCTCACGTTGCGCATCACGAACGGCGCGCGCTGCCGCAAGCTGACTCTCCGATAAACGAAATTCGAGCGGATCTAAACGGCCATCCGCATAACGCGCTGCAAGCAATCGCGAAGTTTGCGAGTAGTTGGAGACACGTCGCTCGGCGACGTCGAGCTGCAAGCGGGTTGCCGCATGCGCAAGCCACGACTTAACTGTCTGACCAACAAGGGAAAGACGCACGCCGCGCTCATCAGCGACCGACGCATGCACAAGAGCCGTCGCACCACGGCGGGCGGCATCAATCTTACCCCAGAGGTCCGGCTCCCAAGATACATCAAGACTGAGACCTAAGGTTGTAGCCGTCGAAGACAGCACACCGCTAGTGCCCGGAATTGGCAGTCCAACAAAGTTCTGTCGCTGACGCGTTCCACCACTGGTCGCGTTCACAGTAGGCAGACCCGCCGCACCTGCTATACGTGCCTCAGCAGCAGCCTGCTCAACTCGTGCTGCGGCTGCGGCGAGGTCGTTACTAGAATCAAGCACGCGATCAATCGTTGCATCCAACTCCGGATTTTTGAACTCACGCCACCATGCAGCAAGCGGCTGCTCAGCGGCCGCCTGATTACTACCTGCCAAAAATCTGTCACTGGCAGAAACTGCTGGTTCGGCGTAGTCACGCCCCTCAGGTGCACGACATGCGCTGATGATTACGAATAAGACTAACCAAAGACACCTCATTGTTTTGACCCAACGCCCCAATCCTGGAAGCAGTCAGATGCAACCAAACACATCACATGTGCGACTTCCAAACGAAAATCTACGCGAATCCATCAAAGCACGATGACCAGACCTCTCAACCCCGTCAGCGTTGGCACCAGAAGACGCTACTTGGAGCACTGGTCAACGAACTTAAATCTATTGGTCTTAGACAGTAGGCATTAACGACGAACGAAATCTGCGCACATAACTGCAGCACACTATGCGTGGTCGACAGGCAAACATCACATCTCGTACTAACGGATAAGCCCACCGTATAATCAAGCATCTCAATCTAGCAACCGCATCACTGCGTCCTTGGCATCTGGCAACAACATGCAAACTGATTGCCAAGTAGTGCCGTAGTCTCTGACGAATGCTATCCCTGCGTGCGTCGCTCTTCTTCTTGTCCGCCATGCTGACGATGACCTCGTTGTGCGCTCAGCAGGCTGGCTTCGCCCGAGTCTTCGACAGCCATATGGTCCTCCAAAGAAGCGAGCCAGTGAACATCTGGGGATGGGGTGATAGCGGCCAATCGGCAGTTGTCCGCTTTGAAGAGCAAGAACACCGGACTAGCGTTGACAACAAAGGGCGATGGTCTGTGACTTTGGACTCGCTTAGCGCAAATGCAAATGGGCAGCAGCTCTCTCTGACACTCGGTGATCAAGCGTATGTGCTAGATGACATTGTCATCGGAGAAGTCTGGATTTGTGGCGGTCAAAGCAACATGGCATGGACAGTCCGTGGGACTCGCGATGCAGACCTTGAGGTTGCCTGCGCCTCCGACCCCCTGCTGCGCTATGTGCGAATGCCGAACGAGGCGAGAGGTGAGCCGCGACGTGACTACCTTCGGCCAGAGCATGGCGGCGCCGGCAAGAGCTGGCGAGCGATCGATTCGGATTCGGTCAAGGAGTGCACCGCTGTGGGCTACTACTTCGCCCAGCGTTTGCGACGACACCTAAAGGTGCCGGTTGGTCTTATCGACGTATCATGGGGCGGCACACTGGCGCAGTTCTGGGTATCCAAGCGCCGATTGCGGTCACTATCAGCAGTGCAACCAGAGTTCGATCGCTATGAGGGCGAGCTATCAGCCTGGACTGAGGGTGGTGGTCAGAAGGGAGCGCAACTTCGCTATGAAGCGGCCATCGACAAATGGCAAACAGCTCAATCGAAAGCGCGCGATGCAGGGAAGAAGCCCCCCAGAAAACCAGGCTTCGGACCATTCGAGAACCCTGCGCACAAGCGTCACCCTGGCGGTGGATATGACGGCATGATGGCTCCACTACGCGGCCTATCGATCCGAGGAGCTCTCTACTTCCAAGGCGAGAACAATGCGTTCGGCGAGATGTGGAAACCGTTTCCTCAAACCTATCCGGCAGTAATCGCAGAGTGGCGCGAGTTGTTCGCCGACCCAGAACTGCCGATCGGATTAATCCAGATCGGTGGTTGGAGCACTCGGCGCACCATGACGTACGACATGAACCACCACACCAACGCAGTGCGAGAGGTGCAGTTCGACACATGGCGACGAACGCCAAACACAGGTTTGATCGTCACCTTCGATTTGAACTCAGATAAGAACATCCACCCAGGACACAAACGTCCTGTAGGCGATCGAACTGCGCGATGGGCGCTCGCCGAGGTCTACGCAAAAAACGGGTCCGACAACAAACCGCTGCGTTGGCGAGGACCAATATATGAATCGAGTGAAAGAAAGGCAGGACGCATCATCGTGCACTTCAAAGCAGACACAGCACGTGGCCTACGTCTCGACAAAGCACAAGCACTCGGATTCTACCTGTCGGGCGAAGACCAAATATTTCACCTCGCAGATGCTCAGGTCGTGAACAAAACCTCAGTGGAAGTGTTTTGCGATGCAGTGACCGATCCCGTCGCAGTCCGATATGCGTGGTCTAATCTGCCAATAGGCACGTTGATGAACGGAAAAGAACTGCCTGCATATCCATTCCGTAGCGATGACTGGCCTTTAAACCCACATCGGTCTGATGGTCGCTACATCCGGACACAGGAAGTCAGCCCAAGTGGTCGCTGAATCAGGACGGTAAAAATCATAGAGGTGCAACGGGTTCCGATTATTGACGCTCACATGTCTTTTAAAGAATGGGCCTCGCAAGTAGCGCTCTGCGCCACAAGATCACCGCACCTGAATCGCCTTCGAAATCGGCGGCGATATCTAGACGTATTTGAAGATGCTTAGCCAGCAAGCATACGTTTCCAAAGCACTCACACTGCTCAGCCACCCCCAACTATGAACGACCCCACGGCCTTACTCGTCGTCGAAGACCTGCACTACAGCTACCAGGATCGCGTGGCAGTCAAGTCCGCCAGCTTGACCTGCTACCGCGGTGAGATTCTTGGTCTGCTCGGGCCAAATGGTGCCGGTAAGACAACACTGCTATCATGCGTTGCGGGATTGCTAGCTGGATTTAACGGCAAGCTGACATTTGAAGGCAAACCTTTCACTCCGGCCGATGATCCAATCAGCCGAGAACGTCTCGGCATGGTGCCACAGGAGCTAGCGCTCTACTCCGAGATGACCGCAAAAGAGAACCTCGAGTTCTTCGCTCGCATGCAAGGCGTTACGGCTGCAGATACACCTTCGGCTGTGCAGCGCGGACTCGAACTCGCCGGGCTTGTTGAACGTAAAGACGATCGGGTGTCGAGTTATTCTGGTGGCATGAAGCGAAGGCTCAACCTGGCGGTTGGCGACATGCACAAACCAGACTTATTGCTGCTCGACGAGCCGACAACGGGGGTCGACCCACAATCGCGCAACCACTTATTTGAGTCCTTGCTACGCCTACGCGACGAAGGCCGCACTTTGATCTATACGTCGCACTACATGGAAGAGGTGCAGCGTTTGTGTGACCGCATTGTCATTGTCAATGATGGCATTGTCATTGGTGTTGGCACGACCGAGGAATTGTGCAAACAAGCAGGATCAGACGCAAACAATCTTGAGCAAGCCTTCCTAGTCATGACGGGTCGCTCGCTGAGGGATGAATCATGAACACTTGGTCCGCAGCTGTTTTAATCGCGCGTAAAGATCTCAACCTTTATCGACGCGACCGCACCGGGCTGTTGCTCGGGTTGCTATTACCAATCGTATTGGTCGCGGTCTTTGGATCGGTGATGAAGTTCGCCTTTGGAGGTGGCAACAGCATTCCTCGCGCCACCGTGTGGGTTTGCGACCAAGACGGCAGCCCCGAGAGCCAGAAGTTCGTCTCGGCATTACGCAGCGTCTCACTGCTGCAGGTGAAGCCATCCCCAGAGCAAGCCCCTCGCACGGCAGAGAATCTACGAGGCCTAATAGAAGATGGCGAAGCGCATCACGCGCTGCTCGTAGGGAAAGGCTTCGGCACAGCACTAGCAAAGGAGACCGATCCGCCATTGACGCTAATTCGCGATCCTGGCCGCCGGATGGAAGGACGCATGATCGGCATCGGCTTGATGCAAGCGATGATGAATGCGGGTGATGGACGAAGCATGTCTTGGATGATGGGCAGCATGATGCGTCGTAACGGCATGAGTGACGCCGGTGTGAAGCGCGTGAGCGCTGGGATGGATGCCGTACAGAACGTCATCGGACTATTCAGTCGCGGTGAAGATCCGGATTTGCGAAACCCAAATACAGGTCAGGTCAGAACCACCGGAATCGACATGACGTCGATGTTTGAGCAAATGGTGCCGGTCACAGAGGAGAATATCGCACCGCCAGCAAGACCTAAAAATCTGGGCTACCAACTAGCTCAGAGCGTCTCTGGAATGACCGTCATGATGCTGATGTTTGGACTGATGGCATGCAGCAGTTTGTTACTAATCGAACGCGATGAGGGCACGTTGCGTCGATTGTTGGTCAGCCGCGCTCCACGCCATGCACTGTTGCTTGGCAAGTTCTTGTTCTGCTTCATCGTTGGTATGGTTCAGTTGATAATACTGTTCGGCTTTGGCGAACTAGTCTTCTCAATCGATGCATTCCGCGATCCGCTAACGCTCTTAGCGTTGTCGATGACATGGGTAGCTGCCTCGACGAGCTTTGGCATCTTGATTTCCGTTTGGGCAAAAACCACCAAGCAGGCAGAGGGGGTCTCAACGCTGTTGATCTTAGTGATGGCAGCGCTCGGCGGATGTTGGTTCCCCATTCAGATGGCCAGCCTGCCATGGTACGGCGAAGTCGTGACGCGCTCGACTCTGACCTACTGGGCCATGGAGGGCTTTCAAGGCATGCTTTGGCACCAGAAGTCGCTGACCGACCCCATAATGCTACGCGCGATGGGCGTACTATGGGGATTCGTTGCGGTAGCCAGCGCATTGTCTTGGCGACTTTGGCGACGCCGCTTCGTCGGAACTTAGTTGATCATCGAAGTGGCTAGCGCTCGATGTTGTTTGCACTTAGCCGAAGGATCTACTGGTTGCCAATGATCCAGGAAATGCCATTACTCGTCACGATCTGTGCGGCATTGGCGCCTGGAGCCAAGGCGTAAGCCTGAATATAGAACTGCTGCGATAGCAGGGCCGGATTCGAGGGTATCGCCGCATCAAACTGAAGCGATGAGGCGGTGACTGGCGTCACCGACAATCCCGAGATTTCATTAGACTGCAGCAAGAAGCAACCGGGCATGCCAATGCTTGCCAAGTTAAACGGAAGAAGCGGCAGTCCGTTAAAGGTTGTGTCGCTAACGCCAAACGCAATGCCAGCAAATATCGTCGGCGCATTCGTGATCAATGCACCAGCAGTCGTGCCGACAATCGGGTTGGATGTTGGTGAAAAAGCCAACGCAGGAATACCACAGCCCGAGCCATAGCTGATGGCGCTTGCTAGGACCGAAGAACCGCTGCCATACTCCCACGTGTCGCCCAAGTAGATTTCCCAGGGCCCGGTGGGAGGCCCACCGCCACCGACAGGAGCGGCGTCAGCCCCCCCGAACATCACCATCTGCGCCCGAGCGCTATCGTAGACCATCTCGTGGAAATAGCGGACGCCGGGACTGCTGGCAGTCGCCATCTGTGTCCAGGTGACACCGTCGTACTCCCACGTGTCGTTGAGGTGGATGTTGCCGACGCCATAGCCCCCGAACATCACCACCTTGCCGCGGGCACTGTCATAGACCATGGTGTGCCCCATGCGGGGGCTGGGACTGTTGGCTGTCGTGATCTGCGTCCAACCGACACCGTCATACTCCCACGTGTCGTTAAAGATGCTGGAACCGTAGCCTCCAAACATCACCATCATCTGACGCGCGCTGTCGTAGACCATCGCATTGGAATGGCGATTCGACGGAAATACATTGCCCGTCGGCGTCACCTGCATCCAATCAACGCCGTCATACTCCCACGTGTCGTGAAGAGGAGCGGGGCCAGCGCCACCAAACACCACCATCTTCTGACGCACGCTGTCGTAAGCCATCACGTGCAGGGAGCGAACACCCGGACTGTTAGCGGTCGTTACCTGCGCCCAATCAACACCGTCATATTTCCAGGTGTCGTTGAAAGATGTGCTGCCTCGCCCCCCAAACAACACCACCCTCTGCGTCACGCTGTCGTAAGCCATCGCGGATCGAGCGCGATCACTTGGGCTGTTAGACGGGGCGATCTGCCCCCATGCAGGCGCCTGGGAAATTGCGGGAAGGGACAAAACGCCCGCAAAAACGACCAAGACAAGGGACTAATTCATGAGTTGCGTGACGCTACTGTGCAGCGACAAGCAGCACCCGTCAACCTGGCGCAGGCACTGAAGTGACCGAGAACAAGCCGCAAGCAGGCGCTTCCTGCTCAAACGGTGCCCTCGCCTCACGCAATGAGTCCCACCACTACCAACAAACCCACCAACCCGATCAGTCCTAGCCATGGACGATTCAGCGACATCTCCGCTCGACCTCACACGAGACTAGCCTGAGATAGGCACCGCCATCGATGTCATCATTACCCGCACCTTTACCTCAGATGTTTGACTTGCGCCGAGATCAAACTAACTCAGCCTCAAGCACATCTGCCATCGTCTCCATGTAGAGGGTCACGTCGTCGACATCGTTTCGGCGAAGGTATCGCTTGTCACCAGGCAGACGCTCAAGCACGCGTGGGTCAGATAAATACTCAAGCCGCATCACGTCCTTGTGGCCGAAGCCAACGCTCTCAAGCGTGCGGAATAGATCATCGACAGCCTTGCCGGTGCCGGCGCAATAGTCATGAGCGTGCTCAGTCCACTCGTCGAGTTGGTGATCAATCGATCTGACGATCTCCACGTCGCTCATGTCCGTAAGCGTTTGCACTAGGTGACCGCAATTGCAGCGGCCCATGTGGCCCCACTCGTAACGTGCTCCGCCTGCTAGGCGCTCAGCCGTTTGTCGCAACGCGCCGATCAACTCGCTCTTGCCCTCGTTCAATTCAACGTCTCCTAGCTTTAACCATGGACCGCGGTGGATTTCCCCGGTCAGCTAAGAATAGGCCGAATATCACGAATTCCTAGTGCGGTTCCGACCAACCACACAGGGTGACACCAGATGCAGCCCACCAATGCTGTAATAGCGCAGGAAGGTATTCCAGCCGCTCCTGCCCCACCGAATGAGGCTGCCTAGCCGCCACCGTCATAGCCAGCCTGCAGACGCTTGGTGTCGCGTTCTTACCGCCACCACAGCAACTGACACTGCAGCGTGTCTCGTCCAGCTACTTCTTCTGCTACTTCGGATTCGCAACATCACCAGCGAATAGAATATGACCAGATTTTGTGTGCTCGATCGTGAACGCAAACGGCCGATCGATGCTCAAGCCCCTTGAGATGACAGCCATTTCTCTGCCAACTGCGATCGCTGTCGCAGCTGCCGCCTCTGTGCCAGCCTCATCAACATCAATCATCGCAGAATGGAAAACACCGCTGATGCACAGCCTATGTTGGTCACCATTAAGCGGCGTCCAATCATGGCTGTACTCGAACGGTGCCTTCATCCCCATTGCCGGCAGAACCTCGCTGTGCAACGAGCAATCTTTTCGCAGCTTGAAACGCGGCATCGCCAAATCCAACTCTTCATACTGTAGTGCCGCGCGCAGCTTGGCGTATTTGACACCAGTCATCTCCTTCTGGAATCCTGCGAGGTTACCATCGGGAATCATGACGACCATCCTTAGCTGACTGCCCTGATAAGGCAGCGCCACTGCTGTACACCCTTGCGTCGTCGCCACCTGATACTGCCCGCTACGGTGCATGAATGGCACCTGAACATCATCCTTAGCGTTCAAGTGAAACGGCATCTTGCGCGTACATTCCTTATCGAACTGGTGCTCCCATTTGCCAAGGAAGTAGATCGCGTTGGTCATCACCATCACCGTCCTCGGAGTGAGCGACCCCTTAGGCAGAAGCTCGGGAATCTTGTCATTCGTTTGCTCTCCAACCCAACGGTTGATTGAGGCGCGTGCTGCGTCGTATTCGCGAAAATCTACTCGCCCCAGCTCTGCTCCATACTGTTGGCGAACAAGATCAAGAAACGACTGCTCAAAGTAGCCGGAGCGATTATCACCCCAGATTCGATTGGCCGCGCGCAGTTCAATCTTGCCATCACTGACAGCATCCAAAGCCGCCTGTATTTTCAACAGATCAGCTTGCGCTTTTGCGCCGTCAAGCCCGAGGACTTTGCCCATCTGCTGATTCGTCGCGCCATCCGTTCCCGCGAGGCACAAGGCAAATGCAGTTCGAACACTGTGTGGCGAAAAGATCTGGTTACCTGACCCGAGGCGCCGCAGGACCTCGAAGGCAAAGTCGTTATTGGCCGAGCCGGATCGAGGTGCATCCTGAGCCAGTGCCAAAGGCGTCAGCAGTAGCATGCTTGCTACAGCGAACCAATTTCTAAAATTCATCATGGCTAACCCGACGCCATCTCCCGGAACTAGTTCCTGAAAATTTGGGGACGCCAAGACGTGTGCATATCTCCGTGAGATAACAGCTTGGCTAACCGCTTTGACTGCGCTGTGTCACGGCAAGGCCAACACCATCATGCTGAGACACAAACAGTCATGCTTCCAGAAATAGGAAAACGCTGCGCAGTGATGATTGTTGCGACCGCCTCCGACCGACCGTCAACAGCTCCCTATCGAACCTGACGAATGACTGCTCGCTCAACCACCAATGACAAGGTCGATGGCGTTGGTCAGTTCGATCGATCCAAATCCAAGCGACGCTGCCTGAGCGCTCAACTGCAAACCGACGATCGCAGGGTCGTAAGGCAAGGGCACAGCAAACGTATTCGGAGTAGTGAACAGTTCGCTGAAAACCGTCAATGTAGGATCGATCAGCAGCGTGCCAAATGGCGACGGAGCGTTGATCTGGACCGTCGACACCACCAGAAAATCCATGATTGCAGTAGGAAAGAACACACTATGATCGACGGCTGGATCCCAGACTGCGCCAATCCGCGGCGCAACAGCACCAGTCACCAAAGCATTAGGATTTAACGGCGAGCCCAACCGAATTGTAGTAGCGGGCGCGACGCTTGCAGGGCACATCGCATTCCAGTTTTCGATAAGGAACTTGGCCAATGCACCTGACGCCGTCAACTCACTGGCAGACCAACCGCCGTTCGGTCCGACTCCAGGAATGAGCGCCGATGCTGACTCCTGTTTATCGTTGAGCGCCCAGTTGCAGTGACTGATCTTATGGTCACAGAGAAACTGCATCCATTCGCTCACGGAATGGTATGCGACGCTCCCCGTCGCCCAAGCGTTGACCGAACCCCACTCGGTAACAAACAGCGGAATGCCATTGTTGAGCGCTACCAATGCCTTTTGCCTGAGCGCGGTAGTGTGGGTTTCGGCATAGAAATGGAGCGAATACGCAATATTGGCTCTACCAGTGATCGGATCTTGGGACGCTACGTCCACGTCTTGTGACCACGTCGGACTGCCCACGATGATCAGATTGCTGGGATCGATCGCACGAATCGCATCGATAACATTCTCGGCGTAAGGCTTGACCGTCTGGGACCAGCTAACTCCACCTAACGGTTCGTTATAGATCTCATAAATCACATTCGGGAGATGCCCGAACTGGTTTGCCATGTCGGTAAAGAACGTGATCGCCTGCGATTCGTAATTCTCTGCGTGATGAGAGTGCCAATCGATGATGACGTAGAGGCCTTCTTGGATCGCTGCTTGAACGACCGATTCGACCTTGGCCTTGTTGCTTGGATCCTGCAAATAACCGCCAGGATCCTCAACACCCATCGCAGCGCGAATCACCTTGACTCCCCAGTCGTTGCGCATCGACTGCACCGCGGAGGCGTTGTAGAACGACTCGCCTCCCCAGCCTGTGTTGCTCCAAAAGAGCGACATACCGGCAAGACTGACCGAGTTGCCCGAGCTATCGACGATCCTGTTGCCAGCTACAGAGAGATGACCGTGCTGCTGCACAGGCGTCTGGGCGCATAGAGCTCCGGTCAGCAGCAAAGCCGGATAATGACAAGCACGAAAAGCGGGCGTTTTCATACAGCGATTGCTATCGATCGCTGGACTGCAGTGACTGAGACTAGCTCAGAAGCAGTCTAGTTTTGAGACCGAACACTCTCAGCCTTCTTGCATGACATGTCTCGCGACACCTTAGCCAGCAGAGTATTAACACACTGAGGCGATCTATCGGCCCCGGCAGGCGCGCAGCGCTCAGCTGGCTTCGCCGTCGCCAGACTCAATCACCTCGACGAGTCGCCCAAGCTCATCCGTCGTAACGACTCCCTTGCTGATGAGTAGAGTAGCCATGGTTCCTAGCGCAAGCTCGAGCTGGGAGACATCTGCCTGAAGAGCAGCAATCGCTTCGTCCTGCGACTTATCTTTACTCGACTTCGCGCTGTACTTGCTGCGCTGGTCTCTCTGTATCTGCGCGATGCGTTGTTCGTTATCTGAAATGTCGAGCCGATTTCCGATATCGCCGAGGAGCATTGTTCGTAGCCATCCCATGATCGACCATCATAGCCCAAGCCTTAAAGCTAGATGACGGGCTTACTCTAATTCGTCGAACTAGCTAGCGGCCGATGGCTGATTTTTGACGGGCTAGCAAACCAGCCAATCGCTGCCGTGCTTGCATGCAGCTGTCGTCCATCACAAGCGTCGCTTCGTAGTGTTTACGTGCCGCGTCACGGTTACCGCGCAACTCTTCGATCAGCCCGCGGTGGAACATCGTCCGCCACTTGGGGGCTTCGAGCGCATCAGCAGCGTCTAAGTCAGCGAGAGCCTCGTCCATCTTGCCGCTCAATTGGTAAAGCCATGCCGACGACTCATAGAGCGCCGAGGAATCGGGCCGCAAACGCAACCCATCCGTTACTAGCTTACGGGCTAAATCAACACTGCCGTCCGCGACAGCAATTCGCACGCGCAAGCAGCGCGCATCGATGTTAGATGGCTGCAGTAGTAAAGCGCGATCGACCAGACCCTGCGCTCGTTGCGGCTCCCCAGACTCAAACGCCAACGCGGCGGCTGCGACCTGACTTGGCACATGGCTTGGGTGCCGCGCTGCGAGACGCTCGACAGCGAAACGAAGACGATCTGTAGTAACAGCATCCAATTTGACAGTGTCGTCCTCCACGGGGGCGAGTAGTTCGCCCAGGGCGACATCAGGATCGGATTCATAATCCGGATCCCAAACCGCACAGGAAGAAGTCACGATGGCGAGCAAAGAAGCGATCAGTAAGTGGCGCATCAGGGTCAGCGGGTCGAGCCGAAGCCGGCGGTGTCTACCAGGAAGCCGTAGAAGGCGGGACCGAGACTCATAACGAAGATCCCCGGTAAGAAACAAATGACAAGTGGGAATACAAGCTGAGCCGGCAGCGATTGCGCTCGTGCCAGGGCTCGCTCGCGAAGTTCATTGCGTAAGTCGTCAGCCTGACGACGCAGAGTCGCGGCTAGGCCGATGCCAACTTCGTGCGCGCGAATCAGAGCAGAAGTAAAACTGCTGACCTGAGAGACTTCTACACGCCGTGCCAGGCGACGGAAACATCGTGTGCGCTGTGCGCCGCCCATTACCTCTGCCTGGAACGCGGTCAGTTCGCGACCAAGCGGCCGATCAGAACCAATTGTAGTCAGGACGCGGGCGAGCGCTGCATCAAAGGCCAAGCCCGCCTGTGCGAGGCTAGCGAATAATTCCAATGCCGGGTAGAGATCGCGCAACAGCAACTTCACACGCGCGCGACGAGCCCGACGGACACGAGTAGTCGGGATCGAACCAAGAACCAGCGGTAGCACAAATGGCGCGACCGTCGCGATCGGCATAAACAACTGCCCAACTCCGCCTGGGATTGCCTCGAGGTCTTGGACAACGACATCGAGCACTCCAGATAGCCACAGCGCAGCACCACAAGCCGTCCCAAGCAGCACATAGCCAAAGGTGGCGAGCCAAAATTTCAACGTCGCGTCAGAGCCTCTGCGACCGGCCAAGAACAGCCAGCGAGCAACGGCCGTCTCCGGCACCCCATACATCATGGTCGCGCGGGCAGATGCAACGCCGCTAAGGCTCGCCGTTGCAAGCCGGTTCTGCGCAACCATGCGTTGGTTACGTCTCCGAAACCATACGTACATTGCGATGATCGCGGCGAGTCCGATGAGGGCTAGAAGTAGATCTTCCATCAAACCTCAATGCGCGTCAGGCGCGCCATCCAAACAATGCCGACGGCCTGCAATAGAACGCATGCCGCTGCGATCCCGCCACCAGTATCAGAGCCCAAAAACGCCTCAACACGATCTGCGTTGTTGGTCCAAGCCAGCAGTGCGATGCCATAGACAACGCCCAAAATACCAAGCACCGAGATGCGCGCTTCGGCTGTCTGACCCTGCACTCTGCGGCCGAGATTGACGCGGTCGCGAACAGTCTCAGCAATAGAGTAGAGGCCAGGAGCTAGCGTGCCGCCGCTTTGCCACTGCACACTCAAGTAGTGCGTGAGCAGGCGGAAAGCCGGCAGCGGCAGCGTCAGTTGAGCATCTCCAAAAACGCGCTGTGGATCGTCGCCGAGCCGCATACGCTCGGCAGCAGTGGTCAAAACTGGTTTGAGGAGACCCTGAACTTCACGAACGACGCCATCTAGCGCCTCCACCAAACCAACGCCTGCCGCCACACTAGACCCCATGAGGTCAAGTGCATCGGCGAGCTGGCTCTCGATGCGAACTGTTCGCGCAGCGACTACCCAGCCATCAGCAACCCACGCAAGCGTTCCAACGAGGATGCCCAACGTAATGGCTAGCTCGACATACAGCTCCGTCAAGAGCAGCAGCGATGAACAGACAATTGCAGTCAACGCACCAACCCAGACTCGGCCATTCGAGGCGTCATGACCGACCCGTAGCACTCCGCTTGCGAAGGTCGATTTACGCTGCTGACTGACGGTTAGGTCGGTCACGCGTCACGGCCTCCGTTTCCATTAGCAAGGTCGCCCGCATTCGACTGGAACATTCCAGACGGAAGATCAGCACCTCGTTCGCGCAGTTTTCCTGCAAGTTGCGGCGGGATACCGGTAGCCACATAGCGCCCCTCAAGTCGTCGCTCGCTGCGCCCCAACCGTTGCCAGCGGAAGATCTCTTGCAGAAGCGGTGTTTCGCTCTCAAGACCGGTAATCTCACTAATACTCTGGATGCGACGAACACCGTCCTCGCAACGATTGACGTGCACTAGCAGTTGCACTGCCGAAGTGATCTGCTCGCGAATTGCGCGCGATGGCAACTCCGTGCCGGACATCAAGACCATCGTCTCTAGGCGGCTAATTGCATCGCGAGGCGAGTTAGCGTGAACAGTCGTCAAGCTTCCTTCGTGACCAGTATTCATCGCCTGCAGCATGTCCAACGCTTCCCCGCTGCGAACCTCGCCGACAAGGATGCGGTCCGGTCGCATGCGAAGTGAGTTGACTACGAGTTGACGAATGGTGATTTCACCCGCCCCCTCGGTGTTAACCGGCCGACTCTCTAGTCGGACTACATGCGGTTGGTCGAGTAACAACTCAGCGGTGTCTTCGATCGTAACAATGCGTTCATCGCTAGGAATCGACTCGGCAAGGGCACCCAACAGTGTCGACTTGCCCGCTCCAGTTCCACCCGAGATGACCATATTAGTGCGAAGGCGAACTGCTTCCTGTAGGAAGTGCAGCATTGGTTCGCTTATCGACTTACCTCGTAAAAGGTCAGAGCCACGCAGACGACGACTACCAAAGCGTCTAATGGAGAGGGTTGGATAATCGATAGAAACTGGCGGGATCGTTGCATTCACGCGGCTGCCGTCAGGAAGACGGAAATCAGCCATCGGCGAAGACTGATCGATACGACGGCCGACACGTGCAGCAATACGCTCGATCACGCGCAGTAAGTGCTCGCCATCGCGGAAGCGCACCTTGCTGCGCTCCAACTGGCCATAGCGTTCGACAAAAATATCATCGGGGCCATTGACCAAAACATCGGTCACCGCTGGGTCAAGCACCAGCGGTGCCAGCGGACCAAGGCCAAGTGTCTCCTGCAGCAAATCACGACCAAGCTGATCACGCTCCTCCTCATTGAGAGGCAGGTCACCAACAGCGAGGACTTCATCGGCGAACTCACGTACAAAGCTAGCTATTCGTTCTTCGTCAGCGCCCAAGAGATCGCGCTCAGAAAGCTGCTCGAGCAAGCGTGACTGGAGTCCACCCTTGACCGATGAATAGTCCGTCGCGGAACGAGCTTCCTCGCTAGCCACTGCCCGTGGGTTGCCAGCAGGGACTGGACTGACTTTACGCTGAACGCGGGCCGCCATTTCTGCTGCTCGCGAGCCACGGAACAGGTCGCGACTAATCGCGACAGGCTGCTTCTCGCCGGTGTCGTCGTTATCGAGACGATCACTCATTCCTGGACCTCCGAAAGCGCGGGTTCGCGTGTGTCGATCAAATCTGCTAGAGCGCTGATGCGACGTCGGAAACCATTCCAGCGCGAGGCACCGAGCACCACCGGACGACCGTTGTTACACGCAGCCACCGCCGCACGACTGAACGGCACGACCACGTCAACATCGCGTTGGAGACGACTTGCGATATCTAACGGGGTTAGCTGGCCTGCATGACTCGGCACCGAAGTGTTGATGGCAATACGCTGTCTGGCACGCTCTACACCAACACCTTCAAGCATTGTGTTCAATCGTTCTGCGCCAAGGACGGCTGGAACGGTTGGACAAACGACCTGCCACACTTCATCGGCACGATCGAATGCTGCAATCGCTATACCGTCCAGAATCGGGAACGTATCCACGATGACGTGATCGTAGGTCGAACGGGCTACGGCGAGCATCCGGGAAAGATGCTCTTCGCGCACACCAGCCGCCTCGACTGCATCCCCGGGAGCTGCCAATAAGTCGAGGCCACTCTCGTGACCGACGGTTAACTCACGCAGAAGAGTTCCATCCAGCCGGTCAATCTGGGTTACCACATCGTGCATCGTGACCTTCGGCTCAAGGTCGAGCATCGTTGCGCACAAGCCAAGCTGAAGTGCCGCATCGACAAGTAGCACGCGGCCTGGAGCACGCTGCGCAAGTTCGCAAGCAACATTCACCGCCATGGTCGACTTGCCAACGCCACCCTTGTTGCTAATGAACACAGTCACAAAGCCGGGCTTGTCAACTTGTCGGAGGTCATTCGCCTCTTGCTTGTGAACCCGATTGAGGCACACGGCAAGCTCATTGGAAGACAACGGACGACGTAAAAAGTCACCTACTCCTGAACGGGCGGCGGCCACCACAAAGGCGGTTTCTGCATCACCGCTCTCGAATTGACGTCGATCCAGCACGCCGACCTGCATTGCATTTGGAACCGCTTCGCGGATCTCTCCGACAACGTGCTCAAACGCAGCAACATCGGAGCGGCTCACAATGCAAACAACATCGGGTTGCTGCGCGTGCGCAAGCCGCAAGGCTTCTCGGTGGTTAGCGGCAAAATGCGGGAGAACGCGAAGGTCGGTCAGACCTTGTTCGGCTGCTTTCCACTCGGCAGCAAGGTCCGGATCATCCGAAATCAGCAGGAGTGTGATAGGGCGGGTCATGTTCTAGCGACGCAGGACAGGGGCGAGAACGGGCTCGGAAAAGGTCGAATATAAGGCGCGTAACTCTGGACTAAGTTCTAGAGCAACGCGAGCGTCAAGTGCTGCCGGCGAAACGCTTGAAGCTCCACTCGGCAACACCGCAGATGATAGGCGAGAAACGACAAGCGTCGATCCAACGATAGACGCAGTCGCTCGGCAATAACCGACGACCAGACGTTGGCTGTTGATCGTTCCATAGACAGGAACAATGAGTTGCGGCGGCACCACAACTAGAGCAGTAGGAGACACGGCTACCGCGCTACCGACAGTGCGTGGGGTCGTGGTAGTTGCGACACCTTGCTCGACACCCGCCACCGTCAAGACACCGTCACTGCCAATGTCTAGCGTCAGCGTCGAGCCCACTGCGGTAGTCTGCCACAGGGAATCTGCTTCGCCGCGCAAGGCGATCAGTGCCAACTCTGCCGTGCTCGACGGATCGTTCGAAATCGCTAGTGCCCGCTCGCTGGATGCAATCGCGGTAGCGCGCATGGTAAAGCCATCGTTACGGCTTTGTGTGTTCTCGCCTGGACCGGGTTCTTGCCAAGCGCTACCACGCGCCCACAGCCATTCGAACGCCGGACCCGACGAACTCACGCCAGATTGCCGATCAAGTGCAAGTCGATCAGTTGCACGTCGCAGACGGACAAGAAACGCATCGGATGAAGCAAGCTCGGTAGACGTACTGCCTGGTGGCAGCGGGACAAAGTCGGCGCGCTGAAACGCATCGTCTTCGGTCGGCAATTGACCTGGCTGGAAAGATCCTGCCACCATGTCGCCGTGCATCGCGTTGCCCAAGTTTGCTTGCAGTTCACCTGCCGGTTTCCACACTCGGTCTGCGACAGCAGTTGCAGCAATGATCTTGCCACCTAAAGGTTGTGCACCGACAACGACCGGCAAGGAGCCAGCCCCGAGTCCAAGAGCATCGCCGTTACTTGGGTCAAGATCGTCATCCCACTGCAGCGCCATTGCCGTGACCGCACGCTGACGGCGAATGACATCGCCCTCGCTATCCTTAAAGCGCAGGCCCTCGAGCACCGCGATCTCAGCACCAGCGTCTAGCTGCTGCTTCGTTACTCGCAAACGACCACCGTCGATTACGACGCCCAGGAGTCCAAAGATTCCAACCAGTAGCAGTGCAAACAAGACCATCACGGCGCCAGACTGATTTTGGCGGTCGCTGTGCGAATAGGTCGTGAGTGCCACTGAGGTCATCGCCCGTTATCATCCTTTTGGGCACGCGGCACGGTCACGGACTGACGCTCACCACCGCGGATCACCTCAACGACGCCGAACGTAGCCTCAACTGCATCATCACCAGTCAACATCCGCCGCATCTCAGCCGCGACATCAACGGGCTTCGAATCTTCAATTTCCGTTGGTGTAACTTCCGGCTGACCAGATCGAGGCGCAGCGAGAATCGAGACATCCTGTGCAAGTGCCTGAGTGAACAGCGCTACTTCATTGGGCTCCATCCCGAGAAAGACCTCCTCGACGGTAGTAAACCCAGTTGCTTGAGGTTTACCAGCAGTGAGTTTGCGACTGCGCTTCGGATTGATCACAAGTGCGCTTCGTGCAACCACCCACGAACTAGTTTGCGGCCCACTCGACTTGTTGTTGGCGAGCGTTTCCAGACGCGCCTTCATGACTGGATCGGTGAGATTCCCCAACACATTACTGCTGGCTGGCAAAGCGGCCTTATCCGAGCGTGCTGCAATAAGATCGATGTAGTCTCCGGCACGAGTGTCGGCGAGACCCTGCACTTCGCTGATGTCAATCCACACACCGCGTTTGCCCGGCGGAATACCTGCGCTTGGACCTGCTCGCGTACCCTTGGGCAAGAAGTCACTCTCTGTGAATGCAAAGTTCACCGGCTTCGTACGGCGCAGCACGCGACCCAATAAATTCTGAAGCCCTTCCAAATCGGTCCGGAATAGTCCGTTTGGCTCGATAGCTTCTTCGACGGCTGGCACGGTGTGAAAGCCCTCTTGAGTCATCAGGTGTTCGCGCGTGAGCTTGGTGAAGGCGGGCAACAATCGCGGGCACGCAAAAACAGCCACGGTACCCTCGGGCTGAACCCGCCGGTTAACAGACTCCGTCGTCCCCTCTCCATCAAACGCGAACAGCACACCACCGCCAAACGGCAGCGGCAAACCGCCGTTGATGACTGTGAACACTGCGAGCCCAGCAAAAGCCACACCCGCAAGTAGCACAGGGATGAGCAAGCGCGACAAGAAGCTACTGTGCGCACGTGGGGAAACGGGACGATATCGGGATGCCATGATGTAGGTCCTAGGTTGTCTGTGAGCGATAGAATGTGCGCTATTGGTAGACTTCGCGACGGAAGAGCGCCTGGCCAACGAAGACGCGACGGAAAGGACGCACAACGACGCCTAGCGATCCCATCTCACCAAGTCCCTGCTCGCCACCAAGCACACCAGGTCCTTGGCTTACTGCAGAAGAAAACGGCGTACCGTATGAAGGTGTCGAGCCAGAGACTGTCACGACCGCGCCCGCCAGATGCGGTTGACCCGCGTTCGGCTCGGGTGGCCATGTCGTAGGTGCATCGTACGACGCAAGCGCTGTCGCGGTCGACGGAATATTGATGCGAAGTGCAACTAGGCCGCGATCCGCCCCAGTTGCCGCCGCTGAAAACGGGCCGCTAAGCGGATCCGCTGCGTTGGGTCGAATTTCCTCGACGACAGGCAGCCAACGAATGGTCTCTCCACCGTCAAGATTGCGTGCAACTACTTGCGGAACGCCGACAGTCAAACCGGCGTTGAAAGCGGTCGGCTGTGGCGACGACAGAACAGCGCCAGGAAACCGCAGCAGACGACGACCCGCAACTTGATCGAACACGAACACTGGTCGCAAGGCGCGGTTGACGAGCGGCAGAGTGGCGAAGTATTCATCGAGCCCAAGTCCTTGGGCGGATACAGCGCCTAAGTCAACGACCAGTTGGTTGGGGTCGAAGATGCTGTTGGCCGTAGCGTCGAGCGCGTCCTCGAACACCATCGAGGCAGGCAGTGGCGTCAGAGCGAGTTCGCGCGCGGCGATGCGCGCCACATCCTGAGCGACCTGCGACGCTTGGATCATTGTGCCGAATGACAACAGAGCCCCGAGCAGCAAATACAGCACGAGCGCGATGACCGCGAACTCGACTAATATCGATCCTTGCTGCTTAGGGTGCTTGTGTCGCATGTCTAGATTTCTCTGCCAGTGACCAGATGCCAGAGCCCAGTGTTTGGCGGCAAGATCCACGCAATCGTGACCGTCACCAAGAAGCCAGCCGCGAACGCTGGTGCGTAGGGCAGCGACTTCATGCCGCGACGCTTTGCCCAGGCAGATAAAAATCCCCCAAACAGCGCAGTTGCAAATAGCACCTCAAGCAACCGAGAAGATCCACATACGGCGCCCAGCCCAGCACAGAGCTTTGCATCGCCACCGCCCATAGCTCCAAGATAGAAGAGCGCCGCGCCAATCCCGAAACCAAGAGCTAATCCAATGCCCATCTGGGCGAAGGTTACTTCGTGCCAATGGAGCCACGCCGAAAGCAGGCCGAGCACGACTAGAGCGATTGGCAAAGCGTCCGGAATGATTCGTGACTTCAGATCGTACACAACTGACCCCATCAACAGAGCGAATGCGGCAAGTGAGACGATATCAGACGAATCCATATTGGCGGATTTGGCGGAGACTCTTGTACGGCAAAAAACGCGTGCACCTCCTAAAAGGTGACCGCGATAAGTCTAGGTTCGGTAGCAACTGAGAGTGGCGATGAAGCCACCCACTCGTCGCGAATCCTTCGTATCCTAGTTGGCTTCGATGACGAGCGTCGTGCCCATCAAGTTGCCGCCGGCACCCGCTTGGTTGAAGGTCGCACCAAAGATGTTTTCGCCGAGTCGCGGCGTGTCTCCACCAATAGTAGCGCCGTCGAGGACGATGGCGTTGCCGTTGGCGGCGTCACGGGTCGTTTCAATCAACTTGCCGCTGACGATCGCGCCGTTGTCGTCGTCGTGTGCGCCCGGAAGGATCGTTGCCGTGGCGGCAATCAGGTCGTTGGTCTTGTGACCAAAGACGGAAACAGCAGCGGCGCTGACGAGAGCAACGCCAGCGATGAGGAGGCCGTATTCGACGAGGGCGGAGCCCTTCTTGTTCTTGAGAAGCTTATTCATTGTAATGATGTTTTTGATCGTTCAAGGAAACCGCGAAGTCAAGGCTTCCTCGAAGGCAGTGCCGGCCAGGAACGGTACGTTCCAATTAAGCTAAAGTTTTCCAGGCTAAGATCTAAACCCATTCCCTGGAGCTGCTTACAGCCACTCGCTACAGCGTATTTGCAGCCCCATCAGCCTCGGTGCTGCTGGACTCTACTCCTGCCCCGAGCCGGGACAGGCAGTCCGCCAGCGTCTCCCTCAGACCAGGCTGCAGCCAAAGGTCACTGCCATCGATTGGCGGCCTTACCACGCTAGGGGTAACCAACACAAACAGCTCCGACTTGCTGACGTTGGTGTTCTTGCTACGGAATAACCAACCAATCAGCGGCAGATCACCGAGCAGCGGAGTCTTGGAAACATCATCTCGCAAATTGCGCGAAACGAGTCCACCAACCAGCAAACTTTGACCATCCTGCAGGCGCGCCTTGGTGTTGAGCGACCGCGTCGCAAACGCCGTAGTCTGCGGTGTCGTGCCGGTCGAATCACGAACGACAGTCGTGAGAGCTTCATCTGGCTGCGAAACGATAGAATTCAAATCGAGAGTCACATCACCACCCTTACCGACCATCGGGCGGATACCAATCCCAACACCGAACTGTCGGAAATCGACCGACGCGAACGTGCCAAGCCCGCTGCCGCCACCGGCTGCCGGAGTGAACGCTTGCGGCACCGGAATCTCACCACCTACCTGGAACTGCGCGGTCTCACCGTTCAGCACGGTTAAAACTGGGCTTGAGAGACGGCGCGCGATGCCACGCGCCTCTAGGGCTTGCAGCAATGTGTCGAGAGCGAAGCGACGGCCGTTGACCTGGATTTGCTGGCTAAAGCCATTGGCCAGCGAGGCAAGGCCAGCCTGCACATCCGAATCGCTGAATGCACCGACGCTCGCAGGGTTAGCCTGAATGCTGTTCCCTACATTGCTCGGATTCAGAGCAGGCTGGTCGAAATCGGAGACCAACCCCTGCACCTCAGACGAAAACTGGAACAGGCGGTCGCGGTCGATTTCGAACAGCTGCACAGCAACTCGCACCTGCGGCATGTCGCGCACCTCGACAAACGACAAGATGCGGCCGCGTGCCATCGAAAGCACGGACGCGCGACCAAGATTACGACTGACTTCATTTCGCTGCAGTCGCATTCCACCACCACCCGCAAAGCCGCCGCCCTGGCCACCACCCGACTGCCCCTGGCCGCCACCCGACTGCCCTTGGCCGCCACCGCCGCCCTGCCCCATCCGGCCGGCTCCAGAAAGCAATGCTCCAGCCTCGTCCGCTAGCACCTGGATCGAGCTTTGACCAAGCGAGCTACTGCCCGCCTTGCCCAAGAACATGCGTGCCGCCAACTGCATGGATCGAACCAGCGCAATCTGATCTGACACCGAGCCCTCGAGCACAAGCACGTCTTCCTGATCATCAGAAATTGGACTGCGCTGCAGCCGCCGCACGCTCACGTCATTGCCAGCGATCGGCGCAATCGCCGCCAAAATACGGGCCTCCATGGTAGCAGGCGACTCAGAGACAATCATCAGATCGAGGATGGCCGAACTAGGCTGCTGGACTCCGTCAATCTGAACATCGACATCTTCAGGCTTACCCGACGAATCAAGCTTCCTTGAAAACGTGATGTCACTGCGTGGCTGGGCCGTCAGATAGCTATCGACGGTCACCAACACTGCCGTGCGAACCGACTCCGTTGGGACTTTGCCCGTGATGACAACAGCGTCGCGATCGGGGGCCATCTGCACCCGGACAGTCGAACAAATCGACTCGACGGCCGTCAGCAACAGTGAGAGGTCGCGCTGCACCTGAAAGAACAGCGGCTCGTGACTGCCATCGGCATACCAAGCAAGCACCGTTGTCGTGCCAAGACTCTTGCCCAGCACCAGGGCCTCGCGCGTGTTCAATAGCTCCACGGACAACACCGTAGGATCGCCAACTGCCAGACGCTTAGCCTCACGCGGCAGGGTCAATCGTGCATGTGTCCCAACCGTAAGGACGCGGGGCTTCCCCAGAGGAAGCACTGCAGAGGCCTCGGAGCCAGCCGGCTTCGGGTCCTGAGCAATACACAGGGGCTGTGAAACGGCCACCAGCAGCAAGCTGGCGACTCGAAAAGAGTTAGTGCGCACAAATCGTCAGTGCCAGTGCTTGTGGCAGAGTTCCACAAAATCCTATGCAATGCGGAGCGAAAGGGTGACCACACACTGTCACTGTATACGGCAAGGACTTACCTCACCTGCAAGGGCGCTATTCCACTGGTCACCGCTAACCAATTCTGGGATCTTGCTGGTGATGCGCGGAGTCCTTGTCGTTTTGGTTGCTCTAACTGTGCTGGGTAGCTTCACGCTTTATAACGCGGGTGTCCGGAGCGTCACTGTGATGCGCGGCGATACGCCAGCGGCTGGCGAGATCATCGAGCCCATCTGGAGCTCCGCGTCTAAGCCCCTGCGGCTCGACGAGAACGGGACGATTAAGCTGCCCTGGGACGTCTCGAGAGCCGACAAACATTTTACTTTCGATGATGGTACAGGCCTGACCCACGTCTTGAAGTTTCCGCCGAAGGGGCAGCGCGTCTATCGAATCTTGGACGACGGCATCACCACAGACGACACGTTCGACATGAGCTTCGGTTTAGGCCTTG
This sequence comes from Planctomycetota bacterium, assembly GCA_965662465.1. Taxonomy (GTDB): domain Bacteria; phylum Planctomycetota; class UBA1135; order UBA1135; family UBA2386. The sequence goes on from CBFIIO010000004.1 coordinate 166,910, forward strand.
TCGGCTCCTCCCATTACAGCAAGCAGCGGAACCTCTGATCGTTAGGCTCAGATCACGCGGGCACCTAGGACAGATGCCTGCATGTGTATAGATAGACTGACCTGAGAACCCTCAGCCGTTTGCCTGGACGGGGCGCCATGTTCGCACGATTTAGGCGGCACCACTTCCTTCAACCTTCCGGGCCACGTTGGTCTATAGTGTCCATCATGAGTCTTTTGAAGCGTTCCAGCGCTGTGATCCTGATTGTGGCAACAATCGGGGGGTGCACACCAACTGAGAACCCAGAGTCAGGCCCACCGACACAAATCACGTGGCAGCCAACCGACGATCGTTGGCTTAAGGCGCCTTCAGGAAGCCCCGCGATGGATGTGCTTGCGAGGATCCAAAAAAACTGGAACCAAGAGGCCGTGAAACTCTGTCGTGAGTGGATCGTCGATGACCCAAGCTCCCCGATGCCACATGCGCTGATGGCCGTCGCCCTCGACCAACAGTTCCGGCCCAACGGTGCCGCCAGAAGCTGCTGGGAGGCGGTCTCGCGGCGCGCAAACGCTAACTTGATCGAGCAAGAGATCCTCGTTGCACTACAGGGCTATTTCGCAGTTACCTCGCAACCAGAGCTAGTCGATGAGCGTTACGCTGAGTTTCCGCCGACTTCCCGGCGAATCGTTCTCAGGCGTACACTCCGCAAAATAGCCGACAGCAACCCGGATCACGCAACACTGCCCGATGCGATTGCGAGGTGGGCCGACATTCGCACCGGGCCGGCTAGGCCATTGCGAGAGCCCACTCAAGAAGAGTTGAGGACACTCTTGCGTCATTATCACGCCTACCTCGCCAAGACCGGCGCCATGCCATTTGAGGTATCCGGTTACGAACGGGTGCTAAAATTGTTGCTCGCAAAGGAAGTCGATCCATCCGTACCTTACTTTCGGTCCGACCTCCCAGTTACGAACACTGATGACTTCGCAGCGGAACTCGCACGCATGCCCCTGCACCCGGAGTTCATCTACGGCGGTATCTCAGGCAAGCTCGCAGGACTTGATCAAATCGGGCCGCATGAATGGACTCCACAAATCGCAACGGAGTTCCAACTGCAGTCGGGGTTGGGCGGCCTGCACTCGTTTGTACCTAGCGACGGCCAACCGAAGCTGATCGTGTTCTTCCTTGGGTTTGGCTGCGCCCACTGCGTGGCACAGCTTAAAGACCTCGACCCCAAGACTGAACAATTCCGAGCCGCAGGAATCGAGGTGATCTCGATCGGCACCGACAGCCTCGATCAGGTTCGCGCTGCGCAACAAGCGTCCATCGAAAACGACATCGACCCGCTGCACTTCGACGTGCTCTGTGATCCCGACGGCAAGGTCTTCAAAGAATGGCAAGCCTGGGACCCCATCAGCGACGAAGCACTCCACGGCACATTCTTGGTCGACGGTGCTGGACGAGTCCTGTGGCGCGACATCAGCGAGCGGCCCTTTGAAGAATCAGAGTGGCTCTTAGCAGAATGCACGCGCCTGCTCGCCGCTTGGCGTTAACCACCGACCCCATTCATCACGCACGGTCCTTCGTGATCGCCGAGACTTGGTCGATGGTCGCAACCATTTCACCAGCGAGTAATGCCGCGGTGAATTGGTGGACGGAGATGCCGTAGACGGCCCCGGCAAAGGAATCACGGGCGGGGACAGGGAAGATCCTGACCGCCGCCCGTTACCAAACACTTTCCTAGACTCCAAACTCGGAACTACTCTTCGAACACATAGAAGCTGGCGGGATCACCAAAAGCATTCGAAGTCATTAAGTTCTGAGCTTTGAGCCCGCAGTTAGTGCCCTTACCTGAATAGTCACCACGTGTTCTAGTCTTCTTAAGGCTCCAGGACAGACTCCAACCGGAACACAGCTTGCTAACATTCGAAACCATGATGTCATCGCAGTAGGTCTTCTTGCCGATGCTGTTCGTTCGATACGGATAGCCAATGCCATTGCCTGTGCTGAGCAAGGCTCCTACAGCGGCATTCGCCAGAAGATTAGGCAGCAACTCGGTAGCCAATCGCACAGATGAACTGGGATGAGGCCAAGGAGACGCGTTCTGACAGGAGTCTGAAGTCACAAATGCGCGCGAGTAGGTTGGATTCACATTCGACACCCACTGCGTGTTCATATTGGTGGTGGTAGCGGCAGCATGAAACTTGCCCCAACTACTCGCTTTCGTTGGGTTGGAAGTCAACTGACTCACGTTCCAGCTTCCGTGGCCACTCCAAACGACTAGGCCAAAGTCTTCGCTCTGCCAACGACTACTGAGAGTGTTTGACAGAAGCTCTTCGTCAAATGAGCCAACCTGATAGGCGCGCCAAGGCTGCAACGGTCCCAGGTTCATGAAGTTGCCGATCGAAGGAATCGAGCGGATGATCGTATTACCAGTATCCTCAGCGCCAACGTGCTTTGCACCCCGACGAGTGTATTCGGCCATGGCGAGCATCACGCGCCCTCGAGCAGACACCACGTTCGAATCCAACACAGCAGTCTGGTAAGTGATCAACTCGGCCAAGAAATCATCGATTGCTGAAACGCTCTGCAGTGGGATTCGCGCAACGCCAATCTCTTGACAGAAATCGGTGACAAACCGCTTCTTGGGATTGCTGGAGAATCGATGAAGGTCGTCCCTGCGTTCACCTGCAAAGCCATCTCCATCAACATCCCAGTTGTCAGATCCTGACAAGTCGGCGTAGTAGAGATCTGTTGGCACGCGGTAGCGCACGTGCTCTTTCAAATCGTCGCTTGAAGGTGATGCCGACAGCTGATGGCCACCGCGAGGCCAAGTTAAAAACATCGGGATCGGCCCTAAGGGCATCGAGCCTGGAGTTCCAACATCAGCCGGACCATGACCACTGATGATCATCAGGTAGCGCAAGCCGACGTCCTGATAGACAGACTTCAGATACTGCCGAAGCGACAGCTGTGTGCTTGCAGAAGGAAAGCTAGACGAGATCCACTCGATGGAGCGAGTCGCCACCTTGAAGCCCTGACTCTGCTTCATGTTGATGAAGCTGGCCATGTTGCTTGAGTTCGCCAGGATTTCTTCCGTCGAGACAATCAGGTAATCGAACGTCGCGTCTCGCGGAGGAAACGTATACGTGCTGTCAAACTCCTCGAGCACAACCAACTGTTCGTCATACTCAAAGACTTTGGGCAGTCCAGGGTCCCCAAGCTCTCGATCGATTTGCTCCTCGGAGACCTCTCGCTGATCCCAGCTAACGCGCACGGTCAGATCTAAGATCTTGGTGAGCTGCATGGAGACCGGGTCCCACCTGAATGGATAAAAGACGATCCGCACCATGCGAACAGCCCGATCCTCGTCTACAGAAGCGACGTCAATCGCCTCCATGGGATACATCTCTTGGCTTTCGTAAACGCTCAAATCGCGCCCAGCTTGATCCAGTGCAACGCTCGGATCCGACCACAGACCTTTGTGGTGGCCATCCACTCCGCGTCTGACTGGCGCCATCAAGCCCAACGTCAACGGCTCTGCCACCTCATTGAGGATGTCAACCCGGATAGACTCGAGAGAGGCGTCGTAGGGCAACAAAAACGTGAACTCGCGGGTGCTCATATCGGGCAAGCCCCAACGGGTCGACGCGACCCGGCCACTGTTAGGCTCGCCATCCTCGACCTCCGTAACACGCAGCCCTTTCGCCGTCTGCACGATGTCATGCTGACGAGCTTGGAACCGGGTAGTGAACTCGGTGCTGGCGGCGGCATTCGGCGAATTGCCGTGCGAGGGTGACTGCGGCTCAATAGACACAGCGAACGCCTCAGCCATCTCGCCGACATCGCCAAGCCTTGTCAGGCCCGAAACAGGAGCGCTGATCCGTGAGGAGTGCGCCTCGGCAGCTGCCGACAGCGCGAAAAGTGAGAAAACGGACGTAGCTATGGTCGGGATCATCTTGGTTTCCTTGTGAAGGGTTCAGTTCTGATGGTTGATCCGGCGGTCAGCCGTTCTCATCCAACAAACCCCAAGAAATTTCTGCCCCTCGCGGATCAGCGTCGCGCGCCTACGCCAGATCTGGTTGTCGCCGAGACAGGGGCCACCAACGACTCACAGCAACCTCGACTACGACCGCTGTGCGAAGGGTCTAATGAATCACCCAGCAGACGACCCCAAAGCATCATTCGGGCAAACGAAGCGCTCTTGCAGGGCGCAGCCCTAGCCCGCCCCCGCGGTAGGACTCACGCTCGGAGTTAGGCCAAGCTGATCGTGCGTGCAAAGCCGAGGTCCCAAAGCTACCGCCACGCTCGACCCGGTCATTCAAACCGACCTTGTCCCGGCACCACTCGCGAACATTCCCATGGGCATCGTACAACCCAAACCTATTTGCCTTGAACGAGCCAACCGAGGCATGCAACACATACCCATCGTCGAATGGCTCGGCTCTGCCGCTGCCTTGAATCGCGCGCGCGGCTCTCTGGTCGAGAACATTCGCGATATCAACTAGGTCACTCGCATCATTACCTGACCACCAAATGGTCGTGCTTCCGGCCCTACAGCCATACTCCCACTGTGAAGATAGCGGCAACATCAATCCATGGTCCGCCATCAGGTCACTACTCACGGCCCAACTGACCATCTCGACAGGATGTGACAAAGTGATGGTCTGAACTTGCGGCCTGTGCCGAGGCGCAACCTCCACATCAAGAGGTGGGGCATCGCTGTCCGGATTGACGGTAATCGCCACCACATCGATGGCGGTATTCACGCCATCAGACACAGAAACCTCAAATATGAACCTTGCGTTGGTGAGGCCCTTCGGCGCGGTCCATGTTGGTTGCGGCGAAGATGCATCACTGAGCGTTACCAATGGGCCGTTTGTTTGCGACCAAGTGTAGGTCATCGGCTTGCTCTCTGGATCAGTCGACCCCGTCGCGTCCAACGTAACGACTTGCCCGCCATCAACAGCCTGTGCCGCGCCTGCATTCGCAATGAGTACCCGAGGTCCCCATGTCTTTCCTGCTAGGTAGCGGCTCGGTAGACGCATGCGCTCATCACCGCACCACAAACGTAGCCACTGCCCTTGCGTCAACTCATGCCGCGCCAGAAAGAACGGCTGCAGCACAACTTCATGGGGAGGCTTATCGTATTGATCGGTATGAGGGTCGAATAGCGGTCCCGTTGCGTCCTCTCCCTGCCCCCCCATCATGAAAGCGCCACCCGGCATCAAGACAAACACGATGCCGGTGTCGCCAGTCACTTTGATCGAGCCATCAGCACGATGTTTTGGGATAGCAATCGTCGCAGGATCTGAACTTCCGTCCCAAGCACTGCGCAGATGATAAAACTCCCACAGCTTGGTAACCGGGTTCATACCAATAGGCACCAACCCAACCTGTGGCAAAAGCTCGAAGCGGGATGCCGCATACAACTTGCTTGACTCGATTCCGTCAGCCACAAGAATCGCCAACCGAGCCTCGTCCCATCGATCGCGGTAACGAGTAACCGCAGCGTCCTCAACGCTCATGGCCCATTCTAATCGCTGCTCAACAGCAGCAACTGTGGTCGAAGCAAACACCTTCAGGTCAACCACGAGATCGCTTAGCGTATCGTGCAAGAACTGCTTGGATTCGTCCTCAAACTGCCATGCCGTCGACTGCGCTATCGCCTGATCGACAGCATTCCGTGACTGCCGAGGCAATCCCTCGACCCGCAAACTAGTGAGTGTTGCACGCAAATCCGGCACTGCATCGCGCAGCTGCCTAGCCTCGCCCGACAACCACTCGCGTATAGCCGAGACTTTTTCTGGCCACGCGGGATATAGCGATTTCTCCGAGACCCGAGCCGACTCCAGCCGAACGACATTCGATAGTCGGTTGAAGTTAACCAGGTTAGCCTCAGCAGTCTGACGGGCAATCTGCTCCAAACCACGAGCAGACTTCTCATCTTCCTTTGCGGCCCATGCTGTCTTTTCAGCCGTGCTGGCTACTACTGCTGCCTGCTGAGCGAGATCGCGCTGCGTCTCTGCCTCTCGCCAAAACATAAGGGAAGCTGCAAGGCACACAGCAATCACTACAAGCACCGCGATGCCAAGCTTCTGATTTCGCCTCATGCTCATGGCACGAACCACGGCCGAGTGAACGCGCTGCTCTGCAGTTGCGAGGTGTTCGCGAACTACTTGTGCGACCGCGATCGCCGATTGCGGACGTGCCGCAGGTGCGGGCATCAAACACCGAGTCAACAGATCAACGAGATCAGGATCGGCTCCACACCCTGCGATTCGTGCATGCGCATCATCAAGCTTCGCCATCGATGCCATCCCAATCAGGTCATCTCGGCCTCCGACGTAAGGTGGCTTGCCGGTCAAGATCTCACACAAGATCGCCCCAAGCGCAAACACATCACTGCGCTCGTCCATCGCATCTACATCACCCCTAGCTTGTTCGGGCGGCATGTAGGCGGGCGTGCCCATTATCGAGCCAATCACAGACTGGGTGCCACTATCCGCCGAACGTGCCGTTTCGATGACGCTGACAGCAGCTTGCCGTTCGAAGGCCAACTTTTCATCTGCGACACCACCGGACTGCAGCACCTTGCCCATGCCCCAATCAACGATCTGCACCTCACCAAACGCACCGATCATGACGTTCGCTGGCTTCAAGTCTCGATGCACAACGCCGCGTGTGTGCACGTAGGACATCGTCTGACAGATACTTTCGAAGATCGACAAGAACATGCGCCGATCAGTTGTTAGCGAGGAACGCTCGGCCAACTTCTTTGCCAAGGTCACACCCTTGACCATCTTCATCGCAAAAAACGGGCGACCGCCGGTCATACCAAGCTCGTAAACCGGCACGATGCCAGGATGCTGTAGCTGGCTACCAAGCTGCGCTTCTTCGACAAACCGGTGCAAGATCTCAGGATCTTTTTGGTAACGCTCGCGCACCACCTTGATCGCGACGTCACGTCCCAAATCAGCGTCATGCCCTTTATAGACGACGCCAACGCCGCCCTCGCCAAGCATGCCATACATCGTGTATTTGCCATTCTCCTGAGCAATGCCATCACCCGCGACTAACGGCTTCAACATTCCTCCATGGTCTGGCTCGTCAACCTCTCGCAAATAGACAGACGGCTTCGATCCCGTCACCTCGCCAACTCGTTTAAGAATGCTCGGTGCGGGCAACGGATCTTGTGATGAAACCTGCTTGCCACCGAAAGCAAACCCAAGCCCCTGATCAAGCTCTGGAGGTATCTGACTATCGTCGATCTTGTCGTTTTCTGAAGGCATGGTTGGTTTCCAAAAATGTGCTCTATTAGTTGAATCGTCAGCGCGTAGGCCTTGGCTCGCGATCAGTAATAGACGAGCAACCGCTCATGCGAGCATGGCGAGAACCTCACGGCATTCTTTCTCGAGATCTGCTGCATCTGGCCGATGGAAAGCGATCTCTGCGCAAAGACAGCGATAGAAGTCTTTACGCGCTTTCTTGTAGGCGTTGTGAACGTCCTGAGCTGGAAGCCCCCAAGAGGAAGCAATTTCACGAATAGCCTCGTCGCTGCCGAAACGTCGTTCTAGTAGCTCGACTCGTCGCTGGCCGGCTTCGCCGTCTTGCAACGCAAGCTCACGAAAGCGGGCGGTCGCTTCACTGATTACGGAATGCGCCCAACAACGATCGAACATCGTGGCTTGGCCAGGGTTGTCACTCTGCACTTCAGCAAGCCACGCACTGTCATCGGGTCGAATCCGTCCTTTCTGCATGGCACGTTCTTCAAAGCGCCGGGCAACATTTTGAGTCACGCGACGCAATAGGCCCCGCATCTGTCCGTGATCTGAGTCTGCGCGCTCTAGCACTCCGCCTGGCTTGAAGCATTCGACAAACACTTCTTGCGCGGCGTCAGCAGCATCGTGAGCAAGCGACCGTCCGCGCCACCGAGTTTCAAGGTAGCTGCGAATGGTTGCCTCGTATGTGCGTGCGAAGGTTGACTGCGCGGCGGAATCACCAATCGCAGCAGCACGAATCACAGTCCAGCAAGTCTCATTGGTCGGCGATGACATTCGAATACGATAGCAATCAAACAACTCTTCAGACATAAGCCCGGCTGGAACAGGTCGCGAAGAGCCTGTTCCAGCCGTCAAATCAGCAGGATGCGATTTAGGTGTCTCCTGGAGTGCCTACGATGACACCGCCCTGTGTTGGCAGACGGAATCGTCCTGCAAAGCCCCCAGCAAAGCCCCTAGAAGATCCACCACATGCAGACATCCTGACGACGCTCGATTGACGGTCCGATTTCGGGTGGGTGCCACGCAAACGGATCGCCGTATCTGCGATAGGAGCCGTGGTAAAGGCGCCACTGAGCGACAGCTTTTGCGCGTAAACGGTGATGTCAGCAGGAAATCCCTTTGGCAATTTGAGATCAGGATCCCAAATGGTGACCACGTCAGGAGTCACGTAAAGGATATTGCCGAACGGTAATACGACCTCATACGGCAACAGAGACATGCCGAGAACAGCGAGAGCAGGCGCCGCGGATGCCGCGTCGTCCCTCTTAACATCATCGAGCTTCACAAAGCCCGACGCATCGAGCGTAGGAGGCTGCGCGATACCAGCTGTCAACAAAGTGCAAACCGCCAGAATGGCATGAGTAAGTTTCGAGTTCATCTTAGTTTCCTGGTTAGGGGTTACGTTCTGATGGTTGATCCGGCGGTTCGCCGTTCTCATCCAATCAATCCCAAAAAACTCCAAATCCACCTGGTCACTCGCGATTCAGCCTGCTCACCCACGATTCAGCCTCGCGACGAAAACGTGATCCAGCAACAGCCGACAAGCACACGTGGCGACACCTAGGCCCCGGGCATTTGGGGTAGGCAGGATACCAATCTCCGTCTGCCGGCAGGGATCGAAGGCACCGCTGCACCGCCACTACATCTTCGGTGAGCATGCACTGAAAACGTCCTTAGTCAGACTAGTTACTTGAGCAATGCCTTGTTGGATCTGTTCCGCTGCCCGCTACGCTGCCGGCATGCTGCGATTATCCACCACGATGGTATGCCTTCTTGCGCTTGCGGCCTGCAAAGACTCGCAAGTTCGCGACCCCAATTCTTATCCCGACATCTCCGTTGCAGATGCAGCTGATCTAGTTGCCAATGACGATCGTGTTGTCGTACTCGATATCCGCACTCCAGAAGAGTTTGCTGCAGGCCACATTCCCGGAGCGGTTCTGATGGACTGCAAATCAGATGGCTTTGCCGACCAATTACGAACACTAGATCCAGGCAAGACCTATGTCATGCATTGAGGCTCGGGGGGACGTAGCAGCCGTGCGCTGCCAACATTTGCCGAACTTGGATTCGAAAACATCCAACATCTACGCGCGGGCTTCAAAGGCTGGACTAAAGCAGAGAAGCCCGTCGCAAAGTAGTTACTGACCCTGGTATGGGGTCACTAAGTAACGACCGTCTAGAGTCAGCTGGGGGATCTTCGATAGTTCGAGCCAGTCGATCTTAAACGTCTCCTGAATCTTCCAGCGGTGGCAATAGACCCAGGGGTTGATCCCACCAATTGAAGTCAGCATGCCCCACCGCCAAACCTATTCGCGACCTGACCGCTAATGCGGCATTTTAGATAGCACCCTGACTTAGATCCTCGCCCTTCTTATCAAGGCATCATGAAGTCCTTCCTCATCATTGCGGTAGCGCTGATCGCGCAAATCACCGCGCAGTCCAAATCACAATCCCCGTCACGAACGGAAATCGTTGCGCCAATTCACAACAAAGACTTCGACCGCAACGGGTCTTCGCCGGAGCGGCGACAAGGTGGCGGCGCGCGGAAGATATCAGGCCTAAAAGTGTTCGATGGTTCGATGGATGGAAATCGGCAAGTCGATCCTCAGATCGCCGTAGGTGGTGGATTTGTTCTACATGGCACGAACAGCGGAATCGTGATCTACACCAAGGCCGGCGAATACGTGAAGGGCGTGCGTCAGTCTGGGTTTAACGGCGGCATTGATCCAAAGATGTTCTTTGACCCGCACAACCGTGTCTTTGGTTTCGATCTATGGAACCCCTGGGACAAGGCCAAGCTTAAGCCCGTGAACATCTCGGTATCTGAAACTGACGATCCTTCTGGGGCCTGGAATACCTACCCGGTACCCGCGCCAGGCGGCGTTGATGGCGGCGGAATTGGATATAGCCAAGCCTGGATCGGATACTCCTTCCCCGGCGGCGCCGACCAGACCTTCGTCTTATCGATGAAAGAGGCGAAGTCAGGGAATCGCGTAACGGTGTTTCACTTTGCTGGGAGCCTTGGCCATCCCGTTGCGACTCAGGATGCAGTCGATGCGCTCCACTTTGTAAAGGTCGGGCGTAAAGATATCCGAGTCATACAAGTGCAAGCCGACGCAGACGGCACGCCGCGCGCAACCGTTCTTGGCACAACCATGCACGGCCTCAAGCACAACAATTACCCGCCAAAGTCACCCCAGAAAGGCACGGACCAAGTCACTGCGTCAGGCGATCGCAACCCAAAGAATCTCGTGCTCCAAAATGGCCACATTTGGTTCGCGCAAGCAGTGAACTGCAACGGGCGATCGGCAGTACAATGGCACCAGATCAAGCTAGACGGGACCATCGTTCAGACCGGGATCCTCAAGCACAACACGTCTAGCTATATCCAGCCAACCCTCGCGATCAACGCCGAGGAAGACCTGCTAATTGGCTTCCAAGAAACTAGCCCAGAGATGTTCATCAGCCCTCGGCTGACATTTCGCGCGAAGTCAGATCCATTAGGGAAGCTTGGCGACATCATCAGCCTTGGTGAAGGCCAAGGTGCAACGGACGGAGTATCGTGGGGTGACTACAGTGGCAGCGTCATCGACGGTGACAACCTACGAGACCTTTGGACGATCCAGAGCATCACCGGCAAGGACGGCAAGGGTGACACCGTGATCGCACACGTTCCGTTTGGTAAAGAAGGCACCACCAAAGAGAAATAGGGGCGCCCATTCGCGCCCACCACCACCACCACCACCACTACATCAGGCTGGCGCAGCGCTTTCACGCCAACACCTTCGCTGCGATGACTGGGTTGAGCAGAATCGGTGGAACTGGCAGCCAGTTACCTGAATCATCGCGAGTAAACCTCAAAGAGCGCCAATTTGACGGTGTGCTGTAACGAGCGACGTGGCGACGACCCGCAGCAGGACAATTAGCGGCCTCCAGACGCATACGTGCTGCAAGAAGCCTTCTCACAAGCCCCCTGTATGCCTACCGTACTCCACCCATGGCATCCTCTGGCACTCCTGACTTGATCCGCATCACCGAACTCGCAGCCAAGGCCTGTGACGGCTTAGCCCTCACGAACGAAGAAGCACTGCTGCTCTATCGTGGCCTAGACCAGCCCTCACTGGGCTTGGTCGCCAATGACATTCGCCTACGGATCAATCCGCCGCAGGCGGACGGCAGCGTCAAGGCGACCTACATCGTCGATCGCAACCTCAACCCGACCAACGTCTGCGTGACCGACTGCGGCTTTTGCGCGTTTTATCGGTCACCAGGTGATGCAGATGCCTACATCTTGCCGCGCGAAGTCATCTACCAAAAGGTCGACGAGTTGATCGCGCAGGGTGGCATGCAACTGCTGCTACAAGGTGGCCACCACCCGAAACTCAAAACCGACTGGTATGCCGAACTATTCCAAGACCTGAAGAAGCGTTATCCGCAGGTTTGGATTCACGGCATGAGCCCACCCGAGATCACCCACGTCGCCAAAATGGAAAAGCGCCCGGTGCAAGACGTGCTGGCTGACTTGAAAGCGGCTGGCCTACAGTCGATCCCAGGCGGCGGCGCAGAGATCTTGGTCGAGAGTGTTCGCAAGGTCATCGCACCAAAGAAGGCGACCACCGACGAATGGCTTGAGGTCATGCGCCAATGGGGGCGCATGGGTGGCAAGGGCACAGCAACGATGATGTTCGGCCACGTCGAAAGCGATGCCGATCGAATCGAACACATGACCCGCATCCGCGAGCTCCAAGACGAGACCAACGTCTTTACCGCATTCATTCCTTGGACCTTCCAGCCGGACAACACCGAGATGGGAGAAAAGTTCCTGGCAACGCGTGGCGGCAAAAAGGCAACCGTTGCGGAGTATCTGCGGACGCTGAGTCTCTCCCGCATCTACTTGCAGAATGTGCCTCACATCCAATCAAGCTTCGTCACGCAAGGGATGAAGACTTGCCAGGTCGGCCTGTCGATGGGCGCCGACGATTTCGGCTCGGCAATGCTCGAGGAAAACGTAGTCAGCTCCGCTGGATGCACACACCCAACGTCAATCCCTGAAATCGAACGACACATCAAGGATGCTGGCTTTGTGCCGCAGCGTCGCAACATGATGTATGAGCACATTGACACACCGGTGACCGACAAGTTTGGCGTCGACAAGAACAAGAAAAAGCCGAAGAAAGTCGTCTCCCAAGTCGAGGCGTAAGCAGCCCTTGCACATCGCCAGCAATACGCACATAGGTGTATTGCAGCAAAGCCTCTCAAAACGTTTGATTCGCGCATCTTCTCGAGTCGGGCTAACGTATTGGCGTGAAAGACACGGAAAGAAGAGTCCGGCTACTAGGTCCGTATCGATTATTGACAATCGCGGCCGCGCTGCTGATCGCAACCACCATGCCTGCGCAGAAGTATCGGACAGAGATGGTTCCGGACTGCGGCATCCAGTTCACGGCGCCAGACAGGTTGGAGCGATTGCCAATGAAGCTCGGCAGTCGAGAAATCTATCAGCGCGCCCGATTGCGCCCCAAAGACATCCAAGACTACGTACGGGCTCAGTACGCTTGGTATTGCGACGTCTATTCGTTCGCGAAAAAGGAGTTGGCTCCCGAAGAAGTGAAGCTCCCAGCGGGGATTCCAAAAGAGATGGAGAAGAGGTTCCGACAAATGCTGGCTGGCGGCTTTGGCGGCAAGCGACACACCAACTTCAAATCGTGGCTAGAAGATCAAGAAGGCATCGAGATCAAACAAGAGGCCAAGCAAGTAAGAGCCAAAGGCAGCAAGCTTGCATACAAGCATTGGATCTTCACGAAAGTGATGCGCTGGAACGATGGCTCCGAGGGCCTCGCCTACTGCGAAGCCTCGGTCTATGACTTCGAGAACACGCAAACAGCTCTAATGATCGAGATGCCACTCGAGACTAAGAGGGCCAAGAAGCCAAAGAGCAAGTGGATGAGCATCATCAGGAAGGTGATGCGGAGCGGCCAATCGTGCGAAGACATCAAGGAAAATGCGAGCAGCGACAAGCGCGATGTCTATGCCGACACCCCAGCACGAAAAGCTGCACTAAAGAAGGCTAAGGCCAACATCGTAGGCATGCAGGGGTGGGACTACTTCACGATGCCTAATTACATCGTGTTCTACTCGTGGGATTTTGAAAAGCCCGCGACGCGAAGCAAGGCGAAGAAGCAGTCACAATACTACGTCGAGCGCCTCGAGAAGATGCGCAAGCTTTACATCGAAAGCTACCCGCTCGACAAATCTGGCACGAAAGCGATCATGCCAGATCCATCATCGATACCAGGAGTAGGCGGACCAATTACGGGCCCGACCTCAGATAAGGACAAGGCTGCGGCTGCTAGCCGCCGAGCAAAGTCGAAAGAAAAGGGCGAAGTGCCTTATTCGGTGTTCCGCCTGTGCGCCACCTACGAGCAGTTCCAGAAGTACGGAGGCACGAGAGGCGGCGTAGTCGGCTGGTACTCACCAGCAAGCAAGGAACTCGTCGTCTTTCTCGGTGGCGACAAGATGATGGGGGCTGGAGCCACGGAAACTGTGACCTTCCACGAGGGTTGGCACCAGTTCGCAGACCTCTACTTCCATCCGCCGGAGTCGCCGAAGCGTGCGACACTGCAGCGTTGGTTTGACGAAGGACACGGCGACTACTTCGGCAGCTTCCGCTGGACCTCAAGAGGCTGGAAATACGTAGGCTCAGACATGCGCTACCAGAGCTGCAAGGAAATGGTGCGTAAGGGCGACTACGTGCCATTCAAAGAAATCGTCAACTGGGGCATGCGGCGCTTCTACACCGCCAAAGCCGCATACTACTACGCACAGGCATTCTCGATGATCGACTTCATGCGCCGCGGCGCAGAGTCGAAGGGTTGGGACCCAAAGTGGGGTGAAATCCTCGACATGTATCGGCGCGTAGTGCTCGTCAAGGGCGACGCAAGCGAGGCCGTAAAGATTGCTTTCCGCGACTTCAAAGACGAAGACTGGACGGCATTTGAAGATGCCTGGAAGGCGTGGGTTGCGAGTCCGAACTTCTTAAAGGGCTAAGTCAACGGCGACAGCCAGCTTGAAGACCTCACGGCGTGCTCCTGCACCGTGAGGGCGCACAATTAGACGGCCCGCCCGACTCAGCACAACACTGCCACCGGCAGCCACTCAGGCCAATCGCAGCTAGCCCAAGCGCCGAGTCCTGATACTACCGACTGCCAAGTAGGCTAAATACGTAGCGATCCTGCTATCGTTGCTTGCTGATCATGCAACACATACTGGCAATCGATCAGGGCACGACCGGGACGACCGTACTCGTGCTCGATGAGCAACTGAACGTCGTTGGGCGCGGCTACCAAGAGTTCGCACAGATCTACCCAAAGCCTGGCTGGGTCGAGCACTGCCCGGAAACAATCTTCGCGTCAGTATCGACAGCAATCGATTTGGCACTAAGCGACGGCAAGATTGCCGCCAACGACCTTGCCACCATCGGCATAACCAATCAGCGCGAGACGGTCGTGCTATGGGACAGAAGCACAGGCAAACCAGTTCACAACGCAATCGTGTGGCAAGATCGTCGCACCAGCGATGTCTGCTCAGAAATGATCGAGGCCGGTGATCAGCGCGAAGTAAGAGCAATAACCGGCCTACCAATTGATCCATATTTTTCCGCAACAAAGCTTCAATGGATGCTCACGCAAGGCAGCCTGCGGCAACGTGCCGAACGCGGTGAACTAGCCTTTGGGACCATCGACAGCTTTTTGGTGTGGCGATTGACCGGCGGCCAGCAACACCTAACTGATGTGTCTAACGCTTCGCGGACACAGCTGTTTGATCTCAACACGATGGACTGGTCACCAAAGCTACTAGAGCGATTTGACATCCCACGATCAGTTCTTCCTGAGGTCGCCCCATCAGCTGGTGAGTTTGGGAAGGTGTCGGGCTGTGACAACTTGCCCAACGGTCTGACGATTAACGGCATTGCTGGCGACCAGCAGGCAGCACTCTTTGGCCAGGCATGCTTCGCTGCGGGTGACGCAAAGTGCACGTATGGCACCGGCGCATTCTTGTTGATGAACACAGGATCAACCCCGGTTCCATCGACTCACGACTTAATCACAACGGTCGCATGGCAAATCGGTAGCGAGCGGACCTATGCCCTTGAGGGGTCGGCGTTTGTTGCTGGTGCGGCCGTCCAGTGGTTGCGCGACGAGATGCAGTTCTTCGACGATGCCAAAGACATCGAAGCATTGGCCCAATCCGTGCCAGATTCCGGCGGCGTCATGATTGTCCCAGCATTCGCCGGCTTGGGTGCGCCACACTGGCGTCCCGATGCACGAGGCACCATCACAGGGCTCACCCGTGGCACTACTCGTGCACACCTTGCACGGGCAACACTTGAGGGCATTGCACTACAAAACGTCGATATCTTGCGCGCAATGGAGCGCGACTGCGGCAACTCGCTTGGCTTGCTCAAAGTCGATGGCGGAGCTGCGGCCAACAACTTCCTGATGCAATTCCAAAGCGATGTGCTTGGCGTAACCATTGTGCGGCCAAAACTACTGGACACCACTGCCGTCGGCGCTGCGCTACTAGCTGGGCTTGGGTGCGGGATGTGGCCCTCCATAACAGCCATTAAGAAGACTCTACGGGACGACTGCACCTTCGAACCAACGATGCCACCAACAACCGTTGATGGCCACCTGACTCGCTGGCAGCGTGCAGTAGGAATCGCCTGAAAGCGGATCGGTAATCCATGAAGTTCGCCAACCGTGAACGCAAAGATTCCGACGAACACTCGAACCCTCCACGATCTGCCACGCAGCCAAGGTCTATGCGAGATCATCTCATGGCTACGACAGCTAACTAACGGAATAGCGAAACGATGAGCGACGTCCCTGACTGCCCTAAGTGCAACTCGACATTCACATATCTCGATCGCGACATCTACACCTGCCCAGAATGCGCTTATGAGTGGAGTGAGGCAGATGCCCAAGCCGCGGCGGACGCAAAACTCATCAAAGACGCCAATGGCACGGTGCTTCAGAACGGTGACAACGTGACCCTTATCAAAGACCTCAAACTCAAAGGCTCTTCACAGGTTGTCAAAGTCGGCACCAAGGTTCGAAATATCCGGCTCGTCGATGCCGATCACAACATCGACTGCAAGGTCGAAGGCATTGGCCAGCTAGGGCTGAAATCCGAGTTCGTGCGAAAGTCTAGCTAGCTACGCTTCACCAGAATCCCTCCCGACACCGGACTGGCGCCCGAGGTGAACGTGCCGCAACGGGTCAGCAACCGAGCCTCACAACAATAAAAGTCTGCGAACCGAAAAGTCGCCCTCATCATCGCGTAGAGACATCCGCGGTAGCCCTAGGCGTATAAGAGCCCCACTTCGAACCGCCAGCAAGAGAACAAAGAACCACTCTAGATGCGAGTTGGGCACGAAGTTGTTAGGGCACCGAGCCGTGACGCGTCAGAATCACCTACAATGAGCAAGCCTCTGATTTTGCAATTTGTTGATGCGGCGACCAACTTCGAGCAACTACCAGACACCCGCGCCGAAGTGGTATTCATTGGCCGCTCAAATGTCGGTAAATCGTCGCTACTGAACGCCATCGGCGGCCAAAAGAACCTAGCACCGGTTTCACAAAAGCCTGGCCGGACACAGGCGCTTGGCTGCTTCGCTATCGACAAAACTGGAGCCTCGCTCGTCGACTGCCCCGGCTACGGTTACGCCAAGGTCTCAAAAGCTACACGCGCAACCTGGCTGCCGATGCTGACGGACTACCTGCTCGGTCGCGAAGCATTGGTGATGAGCTTCTTACTGGTCGACGGGGAAGTCGGCCCAACTGCCTCTGACTTGGAAATGCTGCAGTTCCTTCGTCAAAGCGGGGTGCCACACACGGTTGTTGCCACCAAGCACGACAAAGTGAAGCCCGCCAAGCGCTACAAGCGTGAACGTGAATTCGCCGCCAAAACGCAACTAGCCGCGGAAGACATCATCTGGGTGAGTGCGGATAGCGGCAGTGGCATTACCCGACTCCGCGAAGCCATCCGCGCGCTTACTTATAAATAGTCTGCCACCACCAGGCCGGAGCTGTCCTCAGACCAAGAACTACGCTGGCAGCGGCAAAAGAACCTGCCTGCTTCAGGCGAGCCTCCCAGAATCGGCCCCATTGAGGGTTCGACGCCGAAAACGACTGTATTCAGAAGGCAATTCGAAGATATCCGCGGCCGTTAATGCCTGAGAGGAGCGGTTTCGCTTCTCCCTCCCGGTAGCGCGGAGTTATTCTATCTGGTCAATCCCGCAATGCAGAACTTCGACTACGCCCATCTCGACGAATCCCTGGCCCAAAAGCTAATTGACCGCGCTGGCCTCGGTGAGATCAACCGCAAGGTGATCAATGGGGAGCGGCTCTCGTTCGACGACGGTGTCTTGCTCTACAAGACGCCGCACTTAGCGGCTGTTGGCTTAATGGCTCATCGCGTGCGCACCCGGATGCACGGCAAGAAGGTCTTCTTCAACATCAACCAGCACGTCAACTACACCAACATATGCCTCTACTCGTGTAAGTTCTGCGCGTTCTCGGCCAAGGAAGGTGAAGAACGCGCCTACTTAATGACGCCTGAAATCGTCGAGACCAAGGTGCGCGAGCAAATGCATCGCCCCGTCACCGAAGTCCACATGGTGGCGGGCATCCACCCAACGATGACCTATGAGTATTACATCGATATCATTAAGGCGGCGAAACGCGCACGACCTGACATCCATGTAAAGGCGTTCACGATGGTCGAGATCGACCACATGCTAAAGATCTCAGGCAAAAGCGAAGACGAGGTCTTCCAGGACCTGCGTGATGCAGGTCTCGGATCTTGCCCTGGTGGCGGCGCCGAAGTCCTTGTCGACAGAGTGCACAAAGCCGTGTTCCGCGATAAGCAGAGCCCCGACGGATGGATTGAGACAGCACGCAAGACCCAAAAGGCCGGCTTCAAGATGAATGCTACGATGCTCTATGGCCACATCGAGCGTCCCGAAGAGCGCGTCACCCACCTGATGCGCCTACGCGAGTTGCAAGACGAGTGCGGCAACTTCATGGCATTCATCCCGCTAGCATTCTGGCCTTACCACACCGACCTTGAAAATTTCGGTCATGTGACAACGGGTCATCTCGACCAACGGTCAATCGCTGTTGGCCGACTGATGCTGGACAACTTCCCGCACATCAAAGCCTACTGGATCATGCTGACACAGCAGTCAGCGCAAACTGCGCTGAGCTTTGGAGCCAACGATATCGACGGCACGGTCACGGAAGAGAAGATCACGCACGAAGCTGGCACAACCGAGCCGGAAATCTTGCGAGTAGACGAAATTGCCCACCTCATTCGCGAGGCGGGATACGACCCAATTCAGCGGTCGACGGTTTACGAAGAAATCAACGCCTCCGCTCCTGCAACGGCGACCGCACAGTAGACCAGTCGATTCTAGCAGACCCCGTATCACTCACCGGGGCCAAGAAAGCTAGCCCTGCGGAGCGCAGTCCAGAGCTACGCGACAGACGACCACAGATGATGTCTCGATCGCTAGGCCACTGACAGTGCCCTAGCTAGCTTGATCATCGACTTACGGGCACGGCTATCGCCTTCCACTCACGCCCCAAACTGCGCGCCCACTACGGACTGGATGGACCATCCAATTGTCGTCCCTCCTCACAATTGGATCATCTACCGACGCCAGGGTTCATGTATTTGACCCCATCAATGACAGATCCCAGACAATGCGTTGTGTATTCAAAAGGGTCACCATCGAACAATGCAACGTCGCCATCTTTGCCAACCCGCAACGAGCCGACGCGATGATCGAGACCTAGCATCGTCGCCGGTGCGAGCGTCATTGCATGCATTGCAGCACTACGATCCAAACCATGCATCACCGATATGCCTGCTTCCCAAAGCACAACGCGAGTCTTAGGCACATAGGCTTCATAACCACTCTGCATGGCAAACGGCACCTTGGCGTCAAATAGCAATTTCGCCAGTTCCATTGTGCCGTTCTCTAAGTCGCGACTAGTCCGCGCCATCGCCGGATGCGGCAAGACCCAGACACCGGCCTTCTTGATCTGCGGCAACATTAAGTACGACTCAGCGGCACCATCCAAGACAACCTTGATGTTGAACTCGCTCGCGACCCGCAGAGCGGAAGCTAAGTCATGCGCACGATGCGCAGTAATTAGAAGCGGCACATCACCGCTTAGCACCTGAGCCATGACCTCAAGACCAAGATTAGTCGCAGCATCTTCGCTACGTTTTTTCTTGGCCAGATAGGATTCAGTCTCGAGCATTTTCTCGCGCAGCATTGCGACAGACTTGGCGCGTGTGCCAGGGCCTTTACCGCCATCTCTAGATCGCCCAGAGTCTGCTAAAGTCACCGCGACCATTGCCAATGGCTTTACGACATCTTGATCCACGTTACGGCCATGGGTCTTAACGACCATCGTCTGACCTGATACCAGTGCACCAGGTCCGTGACCCGTATGAAGGGTAGTAACGCCAAGGCTTCGAACCCATGCCACCAACGGGTCTCGCGGGTGAAAGGCATCTAGTGCCCGCAGTTCCGGCTGCATCGGCGACGACTTCTCAAGATGGTCTTGGTCATCCGGAACATTGAGCACGCCAGTCAAGCCAACCGTCGAATGACCATCAACAAACCCCGGCGTCGCAACCTTTACTCGCGTAACAGCTAGCCCAGTTGGCATCTGAGCCGACGTTCCAACGGCTGAGATCTTACCGTCCTTAATCAACACGAATCCGTCTTTGATCGGAGGACCGGTCATCGTGAATAGGGTTTCGGCAACGATCAACACCGGCTGCTGAGCAGCTGACGACGCGTCTTCCTGGCCAGCAACGGCTGCCGCCAACGCGAACGCCACGACATATGAAGAGAACCTCACTGGCCACCTCCCTGGCCGTAACAGCACATCGACTGAGCCTGATCATTACTGGCGCCATAACCGCCAACAGCCATCAAGCGATCTTTCGGATCATCGATATCGAACACCACCTGACCTTCGACCCAGGTTTTCTGCACTCGCGTGTAAACGGAAAATGGATCACCCGACAACAGAATGAAGTCAGCATCTTTGCCTACTGAAAGCGTGCCGACACGATCCTGCATATCAAGCATCCGAGCATTCGCGACCGTTACTGCTTCCAACGCTTTTTGACGATTCATTCCGGCACGCACGGCCAGCGCTGCCGAGCGGAGGAACAAACGACTATCCGTAATTCCATCGTCAGTATGAAATCCAACTAACACACCCGCCTCATCGAGAATCGCACCAGTCTCAAGCGACAGACGAGCGGCCTCAAGCTTGCCGCCTGGGGAATCAATTACGATGACGGAGCAAGGCACTTTCGCAGCCGCGATTTCCTTCGCCACCAACCACCCCTCGCTGACGTGATGCAACACACAGCGGAAACCGAACTCTTTCTTCAGACGCAGCACAGTCAAGATGTCGTCTTGGCGGTGGGTGTGATGATGCACCACACGCTTGCCTTCCATCGCTTCAATCAAAGCCTCCATGCCTAGACTACGGTCTGGCATCTTGGCGAGATCGCCATTTGCGGCCTTGACCCTGCGCTGGTAGTCGCGGGCACGATGAAACTGGGCCCGCACCAGCGCCGCCGCCTTACCACGCGTACCCGGGAACGGAGCAGACTTGCGAGGGTTGGTGCCGTTCGCCATCTTGATCCCACCGGCGATACTGCCGTCGGGATTACGCACGGCCAACTCTTCCATCGTGTTGACATCACGTAGCTTCATATAGATCGTCTGCCCAGACAGCAAGTGGCCCGAACCAGGCATCACATTCACAGTGGTAATGCCACCGGCTTGTGCCTTCTGAATACCTGGATCGCGCGCATTGATGGAATCGAGAGCGCGCACTTCTGGCTGAATTGGTCCGCTGGAGTCACCACCAGATACCGATCCAATGTGGGAATGACTGCAAACGAGACCTGGCATGATGATCTGCCCGGCAACATCATGCCGAACCGATCCAGCAGGAATCTCTACGTCGCGAGAGCTACCTACCGCGATGATTTTGCCGCGATGTACGACCAGCACACCATCTGCAATCGCCGGTCCCTCGCAAGTCTCCAGACTAGCCCCTACAAATGCATGTGGAGAGTCTTGGGCTAATAGAGCAGAAGAGACAAATCCCGGCAAAGTCGCCAGGCACAGCAAGCGCCAGATCTTCATGTGTAGCAGACTACGCCCGATACCTCATGGCCCTCAACACCGAAGAAGATAACCGGCAGCCGAATAACCCAGCCATAAGGGAACCTTCGCAACTTCCTTATCCGATCTACCATTAGAGTGGTGCCATCGAGCCCAACTCATCTTGGCCTCACGACCACCAACTACAGCTGCGACAAAAAGTAGCAGCAACCCGCCCTAAAGATCACCTCTAACTGCTGCGACAGTGCAGCTAGAACCCGAGCAGCTTTAGCGACAAGATTGAACCTATGTCAGAACGAGAATACGTGCTCGGTACGGGAAACGACGAGCTAGAACGCCTCGCACTTCAAAATCGACTATGGAGCGACGTCTCCACACAGACTTGGCGACGGGCTCAGCTTCGCATTGGTCATCGCGTGCTCGATGTCGGATGCGGACCAGGATACGCATCACTCGACATGACCAACCTCGTAACACACCAGGGTAAGGTCATAGGTATCGATGAGTCACAGGCATTCGTTGACCAAGCGAACCAGATGGCAGCAGCCCGGGGCATCCATCACTTCGACGCAAGAGTTGGCGACGTACAGCAACTGAGCAAAGTGCTCGATGAACAAGGGGTCTTCGACTTAGCGTATGCACGCTGGGTACTTTGCTTCGTACCCGATCCAGAAGCCGTCATTCGTGGCATCGCGAATGCACTTCGCCCAGGTGGTCGAATCGCTGTCCAAGATTACTTTGGCTATGGCTCGATGACACTCGCACCACAGCGCAAGAGCCACGATCTAGCTGTTGCAGCGACCATTCGGGCTTGGCGTGGCCATGGTGGCGACCCAAACATCGGCGAGCGACTGCCAGCACTGTTCCAAAAGCACGGTCTACGGCTCGATGATATTAGGGCGCATCTCCGCGTCGCACGAGGCGGTGACAGCATGTTCGCATGGCCAAACACATGGTGGCGCACATTTGCGCCAAAACTCGTAGCCATGGGCGAACTGCAACAGAGTGATTGCGACGAACTAATGGACGATCTCAAGCAGATTGAGAATGGCGACGGCTTCGTGCAATGCCCGCCAGTCTATGAGTTCTTAGCGACCAAGATTTAACGTAACTGCGCTGGCTCAACGCTGTCTGCAAACCTGTCTGCCTTGCATCCCATTGCCTGCATCATCGACAAGTATAGGTTTGCCAACGGCGTGCGATCAGGGTGAACAACGTGCCCCTGCGCCGCGGCGAGGCCCGCACCCTCACCGGACATCAGAATCGGTAAATCATGATGGCTGTGACGATTGCCATCACTAATTCCCGAACCGTAGAACACCAAGCTACTGCCCAGCAAGTCTCCGTGGCCATCTTGCTGCTCAGTCATCCGCTGCAAGAAACCTGCGAACTGATCGGCGTAGAATCGATCGATCTTCGCAATCGCTGCTTGCTTGGCTTTGACCTTGCCATGGTGGCTCAACGAATGATGGCCTTGTGGGACGCCCAGAAAGCGAAAACTGCGGTTACTGCCGCCATTGCCCAGCATGAACGTCACAACACGAGTACGCTCGGTCGACAGCGCCAAAATGATCAGGTCGTACATCAACTTCAGCTTCTCTGGAAAGTCTCTGCCACTGTCTAGCAGGCTTTCGGGAACAGGCGTCAGATCATCGTGACTAGGCTCTTGCTGCAGACGCTTCTCGAGTTCTCTTACAGACTCGAGATACTGCTCTAACTTACGCTGGTCTGAAGCACCAAGCTTACGTCGCAGTGACTTTGCATCCGCATTGACCAAATCGAGCACAGACCGGTCCCAGTCGCGCCGCTTCTGCTGTTGCTCACGATTGCGGGCTGATTCAGGGTCACCAAACAGCCTGGTGAATACGGCACGCGGATTTGCTTCTTTGGCAACCGGCTGATCAGGTGCCATCCACGCCATGTTGTTGCTGTAGGCGCACGAGTAGCCAGAGTCGCAAACACCCGCCGACGCTCCTCGGTCCATACCAAGCTCCAGCGAAGCAAACGGCGAACTGCCCCCAACCTGCCTAGCGATTACCTGATCGACTGAGACCCCGACATGAATGTCTGCGCCACCAGTCTTGCGAGGATGCGCACACGTCAAGAACGTCGAGACGGCGCGAGCGTGATCACCAGGGCCATCGCCGTGCGCCCGCCCAGCATCGATGCCCAGGCCCGAGAACACCGTGAGTCGCTTACGTAGAGGCCTGAGCGAAGCCATCGTCTCGCCAAGCTTTGCGGCCAGGCCGCGACCTTTCGGTCGCCAAGCCTCCATATTCATACCGTTTGGCGCGTAAACGAATACGGCACGCGGCTTCACCTTGGGTGTGCCACCTAGAGCAGGCGTCATGGCGTCCAACCACGGAAGGGCCAAACATGCCGCGCCGCCACGTAAGAACGTTCGACGATTCAAGGCTATTCTGCGCAGGGGTGGCATCTGCTCGCATCATCACCGCAATCCCCTCGAATCACAAATGGCACCATGCCCTAGGCACCATTGAGAGTTCAGAAACTCCTCAGATCTGTTCCGTCTAACCGAACTGCAGAGCGCAACTGAGCAACCTCTAAGGTGCTGCTTGACGGCTGCCCTTCCTGCCAGTTATTCCCATTGTCGCATGAGCAATCCCGCAAACGAACGTCGCGCACTGGTTACTGGTGGCAGCCGTGGCATTGGAGCTGCCGTCTGCAAGCACCTAGCCAAGATGGGCCATCCCGTGATCGTTAACTACATGAGCAACTCGGCTGCTGCCGACGACGTGGTTCAGGCGATCCGCCAATCAGGCGGCGAAGCCGATGCTATTCAATTTGATGTTGGCGACAACACCGCAACCCAGGCAGCCATCGAGCAACTACTCGAGGATAAACGCCCGATCTCCGTGATCGTCAACAACGCTGGAATTGTGCGCGATGCCCCCCTACCGGCAATGTCACATGAGGCGTGGAATGACGTAATCCAAACTACACTGGGCGGATTCTACAACGTCACCAAACCTCTGCTCATGCAGATGGTCCTCAAGCGCTGGGGTCGGGTCATCAACATGTCATCGCTCTCGGCGATCAAAGGCAACCGCGGTCAGAGCAACTACGCAGCCGCTAAAGCTGGCATCATCGGCGCCACCAAGTCTCTTGCGATTGAGATGGCCAAACGCAATATCACAGTAAACGCAGTTGCACCGGGATTGATCGAAACAGACATGACCGCAGGCACCCCGGAAATGATGCAGAACATGATCCCGATGCAACGACTAGGCAGCGCAGACGAAGTCGCTGCCGTCGTAGGATTCTTGGCATCTGAACCAGCCAGCTATGTGACTGGACAAGTGATCGGAGTAGATGGTGGCTTCTTGTAAGCAACCGGTCGCAGCAGTCAGTGATCGCACCCTATCATTCACACAGGCTCAGTAGTCAGTCACAAAGCCTAGGGGTAACATAGGCGCATGTTTCGCGAGTGGATGCTAAGTGCACTATTGATGACGGTAGCCGGGGCACAAACGTCCGAGACCGCGACTAGCACTGGCATGGTCGAACGGATGAAGATCCTCGATCGCATCACACCAAAAAACGGTTGGCTGGCTACGCCACCAGGGCTTTCTACCGAGCTTTGGGACATCTACCGCAAACAGTTCGGAATCGATCCCCCGGGCAACCGAATCGACTACGCAAAGGTAGGCTTAGGCCGGCTGTTGTTTTTCGATAAGCGACTCTCGCGAGATCGCACCGTTGCATGCGCGACTTGCCATGACCCGCAGCACGGATTTGCCGACCCAAACGTCAAGTCAACTGGTATCGAGGGCCAAACCGCTGCTCGCAACACCCCAACAGTGCTCAATGTTGGATTGCTACAAACTTTATTCTGGGACGGCCGAGCCAAGACTCTCGAAGAGCAAGCAGCCGGCCCGATCCTAAACCCCACAGAGATGGGGATGCCAAACCGCGCCTCGGTGGTTGATAGAGTCCGCGAAGAACCGGAATACGTGGCACTATTCGAACTCGCCTATGGTCGCGAACCAGAGTTTGAAGATGTCGCAAGAGCACTTGCTGCATTCCAACGGACGCTCATCTTCGTCGACGCACCGTTCGACGCATTCCGCGCCGGACAGAAAAGTGCGATCTCTACAGAAGCCCGTAAAGGGATGGATCTATTCGCGAAGCACTGCACCTCTTGTCATCCGATCAGCCTGCGAGCGCCCCTGCTGTCCGACGACAACTTTCACAACATAGGCATTGGTTTCAAATCCAACGATCACCAGGAACTTGGCAGAGCTGCATTTCCTAAGCTGCGAGCAGCGAGCCGTGACAAGTCGGTAGACACAACTAAAATCGTCACCAAGTATGGCGAGCTTGGACGCGCATTGATTTCTGCACTCGAATACCAAGTTGGCGCCTTCCGAACGGCGCCTCTTCGCAACATTGCTCTGACCGCGCCATATATGCACGACGGCTCCATAGAAACCCTGTGGGAAGTCGTCGCTCACTACAACCAAGGCGGCACTCCCAACACGTGGTTAGATCCGCAAATCATGCCTCTTGGCCTAAGTGACCAAGAAATTGACCAGATCGTCGCATTCTTGTTCTGCCTTACCGACCAAAGGTTTGCAGCCGAAAGCAAGCTGGCACACACAGCGCAAAAGCAGCAATTTGCGAATGCACTGGCAGCCAAAAAGCTCAAGTAGCGTGGCCCCACAACAAGAAGTGAGTCGTCGATGCAACGGCTCAAACCAGCAGCAGCGCACGACAATCGCGCGGCCCAACCGCAGCCTCACCTATCGATAGACTTCGCCCGGACCGTCGCCAACACGCAACAGGTCGAAGCCAGGCTTGACACCAAACCGGTGAGCAAACTTATCGCCTACGTGGGCCGCAACTTGCTCCCGACAGCCAGGGCGAATCAACGCAATTGCACAGCCACCGAAACCGGCACCAGTCAAACGCGCACCAAGCACGTCTTCACATTCCATGGCCGCCGTCGTGATCACATCGAGCTCCACACAACTAACATCATAATCAGTTGCAGTTGACCTGTGACTGGCATTGAGTTGCGCGCCTAGACCGGCGTAATCATGCGCACGTAGCGATGCAGCACCGGCCGCAACGCGCCCCATCTCGGTGACGACATGCCGCGCACGACGATACAAAATATCGTCCATACCAGACTTGGCCGACTCCAATTCAGCTACCGAATAAGCTGCCAAGTTTGGTCGGACGCGCACGTTATGGGACAGGTATTCATGAGCGGCGGCACACTGGGCAACGCGCTCGTTGAAACCACTAGCAGCCAGCTTACGTGGCTTCTTGGTGTCCATCACAAGCACCTCACAGGCCTTGGGATCAAACGGGACATGCTCCCATCGCGGCCCCTGGCAGTGCATCCACAAAACATGTCCGGGCTCGCCAAGCGCAGAGGTGTATTGATCCATGATGCCACAGCGAACGCCGACGAAATCATTTTCGGCCCGATGCGCCAAGCTAGCAATCTGTTCGCGGCTGAGCCCAATGCCATGCAACTCGTTGAGCGCCATCGCGGTCACGACTTCAATTGCAGCAGAAGAAGACAAACCAGATGCGATCGGAATATCCCCCGCGAACACCGCATCGAATCCTGTGTTCACACCGTGTTCACTTTGGAAACTTCGGAAGATGCCCAATGGGTAACCACCCCAAGCCCATTGCGCCTCCGCGTGATCACCAATTTTGGTGCTATCTACTTCAACATCGAGTTGCTGATCTACGCTTCGCAAACGGATGCAGCCATCGTCACGCAGCCTGATCCCAACACAGATCCCCCTATCCACAGCCATGGGCATTACGTCGCCACCGCTGTAATCAAGATGGGCACCAACTAAGTTGATACGGCCGGGAGCAAAGAAGTAACGCGACGCACCACCTCCAAAATCTTGGCGGAAGATCGCCTCAATGGCATCAAGCATTCGTGAGCATGCAGGTGCTGTCACAGCTAGCATCGAACTCGGATCCTTGCTCTGACGCAAGCAACCTTGCACATCGGATCACTCTGACACCCGATTCACAGCACTAGAACAGATCAAACATGGCCATTCGTCAGCCGCCAATTGCATAATCTGCGCTGATGCGCGCAAATCACGAATTGTCTATCCAGCCGACCAAGTTCTAACCAAATTGCCAACGCGAGCCCATACAGACACAACTGCTGGCCTAGGCAATCCAGTGCCACTGGAAGCAGCATGAGCTAGCTGCACAATTGCGCCGCTGGCATCGACTCACAAGATGGCCCCCTATCAGCAATGGTGAACTAGCCAAAAGAAGCCAAAATGCAGCTGTCAGCAGCCATCCTTGAGACTGCGAAAGCAAGTTGTTCACACTAGGTGCCTGAAGCCTCAAGTCACCCCGGGTATACTCTAGATGCACGAAGGGTGTGACGTCCGCGCGCACTCTGACTATTGCTGAAGATGTTCATGTTGACCCGCCACCTATCGCTCGCCTGCCTAGTCCTGGCAATCTCGCTAGAAGCCCAAGGCACCCCGGAGTCTCCTGCCAAGCCAGAGCCCTCGGTCGCTACAACCCAGAAGCCAGACCCGCACTTTGTGATGCGGCGCTACCCACAGGATAAGGATACGGCAATTGCTGTAGTCGGCGGCAAGACCCTGACACTAGGCCAACTGATTGATCACATCGATGCACGGCACTATCCCAACTTCAAAAAGCGGCTCGCCCGTCCAGAGTTCCAGCGCTACCTACAGTCAGATCTGATCGCACCCTGGGTACGCCAATTTGCAGATCTAGAGGCATTACGCCAAAGCATCGGCGAGACGGTGATCGACCCTGTCGATCTAGAGAAGGCTCAAAGCGCGTCGCTGAAAGCCGCTTTTGAAGATTATCTCGCTAACGACATCGAAAACCGCCGACTACGCGGTCGACCCGAGCCAACACAAAGTCGCGTCAACAGCATGCTCACGGAGTTTCAGCTAAAACGAGGCCTGAGCTGTGAACTCCAGGGCATGCTCGACATCCTCGAGCCCGACTCCTTCACGCGCCGACAGTTGCGTAACTTTTTCAATGCCAACCCTCGCTTCATGGGAGGTCAGGTCACTATCCAACACCTGCTGATCCAACACCGAGACTCTGGCAACGGGATTCTGCTAAATGATGCAGGCATTGCGCGTGCGAATGCCCGGATTGCTGAGGTCAAGGCGCGATTGCGACCCGATGGGTCGAATTTTTCGGACCTAGTACGCCAATACTCTGATGACACACGCACCGCTAGCACCGGTGGCGAACTGCAGGGTGTGCACCGCTTTGATGACCGCTTGCCCTCGATGATTTGCCAGATGGCCTGGTCTTTGAAAGACGGCGAAACGACCAAGGACGTAATCGAGTCGCAGTATGGCTATCACTTCGTGAAGCGGCTCTCATTCAATCAGCCAATCTTCATCCTGTTTACCGACGATGCGATTCCTTCCATCCGCATTGTGATGCGACGCGCCATGCAAGAACGCCGACTATTTGGCGCTAGAAAACAGATGAAGCTGCGCCTGCTGATGTAAGACAACAACGGCTAATCAAAGGCCATCGAAACATCAAAACGTCCACCAAACCAGTAGCCAAAACGGGTTAATTATCGTCCAAACTACGGCGTAGCGCCTGAATGGTTGCTTGACAGTTTTATGGCGAAACCACGACATTGCTAGCCACGCGCCAAGCCATCCGGTGGCGAACAGCATCCATAGCAGGGTGCGTTCGGGAACTCTGCGTCCCTGACCCTTGCTGCGCATCTTGTCCCAGCCATAAGCTACTAGAGTCGCGACATTCCACAGCAGCACCAGAGCCCATAGCAGTTCCAATATGTGCGGCATCTCAATCCTAGAGTAGACTATCTTTGCGCATGCCAGTCACACCAGAAGACATTCAACAGGCATATGAGGCGATTCAACCACAGGTGCTGCGGACACCGACAGTGCCAGCGCCGAGACTGGGCCAATCGCTCGGCATAAATCTATGGCTCAAACTGGAGAACCTCCAGCGCACCGGCTCCTTCAAAACGCGGGGCAGCTGCAACAAGCTACAGAAGATCGCAGCAGGTGAGGCGCCACCAACGGGCGTAATCGCCGCCTCGGCCGGCAACCACGCACAAGGAGTTGCCTTCCACGCCCGGCGACTAGGACTTGCATCGACGATCGTCATGCCACTCACGACCCCATTCGCCAAAGTCGAGCGCACCGAGGGGTACGGTGCGAAGGTGGTGCTTTCAGGAGAATCCGTCGCCGAATCCACAGTGCACGCAAAGCGCCTCGCCAAAGCCGAGAATATGGCGTTTGTGCATCCATATGACGATCCAGACATCATTGCCGGACAAGGCACAGTTGCCCTGGAAATGCTTCAAGACTCTCCCAATCTTGACACGCTAGTCATTCCCATAGGCGGAGGAGGCCTTTGCGCCGGAATCGCAGTGTGGGCAAAACACATCAACCCAGACATTCGTATTCTTGGCGTTCAAACCGAAGGTTGCCCCTCGATGCAAGCAGCGTTGCGCGGCGACCCAACCCCGAAGTTCGACACGCACACGTTGGCGGAAGGTATCGCCGTAAAAACACCAGGTGCCATCCCACTACAAATCCTGAAGCAACATCTCGATGATGTGCTGCTGGTCAGTGAGCCGGACATCGAGAACGCTGTGCAAACACTGGCATCACTCCAGAAACTCGTCACCGAAGGTGCTGGCGCAGCCGGAGTGGCAGCGGTCTTCCGACATTCGCACTTGTTTACCAACCGCGAAGTCGGCGTCGTAATCTGCGGCGGCAACATCGACCGTCGAATGCTCGCAACAGTGCTGCTACGCGGCCTCAAAAGAGACGGAAAGATCGCTAAGCTTCACATCCAAATTCATGATGTGCCCCGGGTTCTCGCCCGAGTCACACAAATGATCGGTGCCGCTGGAGCAGACGTGATCGACATCGAGCACCAGCGATTGTTCAACAGCCTCAATCCGCGCGAGGCCGAGTTGCATGTGGTCATGGAGACCAAAGGCTCCGCACACGTAGAAGAGATTTTGGCCCGACTACGCGAAGCCGGATTCACAGCCAAGACCGTATAGACGCTGACGGAACAATCACTGGTACTCGCTAGAGCAACGCGATCCGACGCGCAGAGGTCGTGAGGTCCGACTGATCACAGGAGTCCAGCGGCGTCCCCGCGCAGACCCATTCGATACAATTGTGATATCTCGAGCAAAAACTCTCAGTCGCAATGATTTGACCGCGAACTAGCGGCCCACCAGAGTGAGATAGCGCGCTTGCAACACAATGCATGCAGCATCTGCAAGAGTGCGACTTGCCTCTGAGCCACGAGCGGGCAACCTGTATTTGTGAGCAAAGGCAATGACAACTGGGGCGAAGAAACTGCGCGCTACCAGAATGCACTGCCACATGAGCAACGTAAGCGCGATGGCGTTTGGTTCACCCCCATGGAGCTCGCCTTACCAACCGCACGACACACTTTGTTGCCGTTGCTCGATCGCCGAACAACATCTAGTCCTCTCCGAATCTGCGACCCCGCCGTTGGGGGTGGGTCATTCTTGATAGCTGGGCTAGACGCAGTACAGAATCACCCAGGATGCTTGGCAGAATTTCACGGCATCGACTTGGAAGAGGCCACGACACAGATCGCAGTAGCGGCACTACGTGCCCGAAACGCGAAGCACGTGGACATACGAATCGGTGACGGACTTACCGAGTGGCAGCCAGAGTCTTTTGACTGCGTGCTCACAAATCCTCCCTGGGAGACGATGCAAGACTCGCCAGAGGCGAAAACACGCGTCACCGCGCTACGGCCACTCTTTCATCACCAAGGCAAAGGGAAGCTCTATACCTACCGACTATTTCTAGAACGCTCATTGGAACTTCTGCGTCCGGGTGGCCGACTTGGAATGATCGTGCCAGCAAGTCTATGGTTCGACCGGGAAGCCGAACCACTACGACAATTGCTGCTCAATACATGCGACTGGCAGTGGCTATTTGGATTCGAAAACCGCGAGCGCATCTTTGCGATCGACAGTCGGTATAGATTTGGCGCAATTGTCGCCACTAAGGGTGGTCACACAAAGGAAGTCAAGACGGCATTTGGTAAGAGCCGAATCGACGAATGGGCCACAGAGTCTCCCCCGCATGTTTGCTACGGCCGCGAAGAGCTACGACAGTTCAGCCCACACTCAGGTGCATTCGTTGAAGTAGAAAGTCAACGTGACCTCCAAATCTTGAAGCGCATGCATCTTCGCAGCCGACCAATGATTGGCGAAGGCGGTGCACTCACCTGGCGGCAAGGTGACTTCAATATGACCTCCGACAAAAGCAAGTTCATAGCGCGCGAACATGCTGAGCGAGAAGGATATCGCCATACCGGAGACGGAGTCTGGCGCTGTAGTAACTCTCCAAACCTGCTAGCTCTTCGCCAGGGTGCAATGCTTTACGACTTACAGGTAAACGCAGGTGCACACGAATCAGGAATAGGCCACAAAACCAAATGGTGCGCCCCAAATTCGCACGACGAGCTAAAGCCTCTTTACCTGGTAGAGGAAGCACCATGGCTTGCTACCGCCAAATCCCGCAGCCCGGCTCGTATCGGGCTACGTGCTTTATCAAATGCAACCAACGAGCGCACCGCCATCGCATGTCTGCTGCCAGATGTTCCGTGTGGCAATTCGATCGGCGTCCTAACGCCGCAGGATCCATCACAACCACTACTCCAGCTAGCTGGCAACACAGCGATACTGTCATCGCTACCATTCGACTGGGGATTGCGCATGCGTCTCGGCGGCACAAATCTAAATCGATTCGTTCTAACAGACTGCATCCTGCCGGTCGTAGACCAAGCCACCTTCAAGCAGCTAGCGAGGATTGCGTTGCGTATGTGCGCCACAATGCCGTGGACCAAAGGCTTGTGGCAAATGGCGCGCGACGAAGATTGGTGCCCTGCCAATGCCCCTGCTACGGATCCTGAGGAACGCCGCAAGCTGACGACGCAGATCGACGCCATCGTCAGCCGTGCATACGGATTATCCTACGAGGACGTCGAGTGGGTAACGCGCGGCGAATCATTCCTCAAAGGGTTTTGGCGAATTGAACGCCACTTACCAATGATCCAGAGGCGCCCCAACCGATGGCTTACCGCAATCGCAGACTAGCGCGGCACACTGCCAAGTCTAACGAGCTAGAGTACGGCCTTAACCTTACTTGTGCTGCTAAAGATATGTGTAGGTAGTCGTCGTCTGACAGCCATTCGCATTCGTCACGACAACCAAAGCTGGTCCGGGAACTCCCGGCGGCGCCTGACCAATTACTGCAGTCGGTGTTTGCGAGGTGACAATCATCGGCGCGCCACCGATCGTCACCGTCGTCCCAAGCATGTTTGCGCCGATCACAAAGAATGTGCCACCACCTGCTGAAGGACCTGAACTGATCGGCAGACTGGTGATAAGCGGAGTCGCATTAATCGGTGCCGACACTAACGGACTACCTGGATTCGCTAGATCTAACTGTGAATCGCAAACCACGCCGGCAGGCATCGTGAATTGAACCTGCGTTGGACTCAGCAGCGCCAAGGGCAGTGCCGTGGTTCCAATACGACCAGCAATGCCATTGAAGAAACTACTGCCAGCAACTGTCACCAATTGTCCAGCTGAAGGCGATGGCGGTGTGATGGTTGCAATCTCAGGCGGCGGCAACGAACGAAGCCGCAGATAGATGGCATTAGTTGCTGCAAGGCTTGCTTGCGGATCAACCATCATTACGCCTTGGAGCGAGGCATCGAGTATTAACGGTAACCCTGGAATCGTGAGACTCCACGGGGTTGGCGTGGCTGCAATCAAACCGCCCAGCCCAAAGGAGTCAGCCAACAGCACGTTGGGTGCCGATGGCAACAAGAGCGACGGCGTAAAGCACAATGAACCACCGGAGCCGAGTGGCAGAGCACTCCCTGATGCTGGCTGACCGCTATTGAGCCACAACGCGAACATGCCGACCGGGAACGTATTCGGGACACCGACGGGGGGCTCCAGCGTCACTGTAAACGGCTGGGCATAACCGACATCCACGACCCGCGAAACACCCGCAGAACCATCGATCTTTAGCGCTGGTAAAGCGCCGCCTTGGCCATCGGGGATCGCTCCAGAACCACATGCGCCGAATAGGTCCGTCACCGTCACCACTGGCTGCGGCCATAAGCCGACCCGACCAAACGTGTCCATCGCGGCAATATCGAGCACCGCGACACCCGAGTCTAAGTCGCCCTGCATCGTAAAGCTGTAGGTGCCATTTGACTCAGCAACGACCGGACCAAACGTCACACTATTGACCGTTGCACTCGGTGCAAGATCAACCGCCAACGGCACGGTATTGCCAATCGGATTGCCCTGAGCATCACGCAACTCAACGGTTGCTGTAACCATATCGACACCGTTCGCGCGAATCGTTGCCGCATCCAGCGAGACGATCGATTCGTAATGATCAGGCCGGCCAACTTGATTGGCCTTCCAAGTGTTGAACAGTGACTGCAACTGCAAAACTGGGTCGAGTGCAGCAGCGGATTGGTTCGCAACGTTTAAATCGAGCCAGTAGTCGCCAGCACCACAACCAGCACTACCGTTACAAGGTGCGTCCAAGTCACTAGGACGACTGACTACCATCATTCCAATGTGAGAAGACTTCGTGAAGTTGGCTGGCGGCGCACCACAAGCTGGCGGATTCGTAGGGGAACAGGAACAACGACCGTCACCACCCATTGCGCGCGCAGCTTCCATCGCAGCCATCAGCTTGTCCGGCAGCCCACCTGGCGTCGACAAGATCGCCTGCTCAGCATTCGTGATCACCGGCTGCCCGGTCAATACGTTGCCTTGGATGGCATAGCGGAAATTACCCGTCTGGCCGACCACGCCACCAGCCCAAGGACCCGCCCCGCTGCCGGTGAATGTCGCCTCCCCTCCAGTCAAACTGACAATGCCATATTGACGCTGTTGATGACCCGCATCAGCAGCGGCTAAACCTGCAAGAATTTGCCCCGCGCTATCGCCGCTTAGTAGGCCATCGCGAATCAATATGCGCAGCGACAAAGGCCCCACGAATGACTGCGCCGCAGCAACACCATAGCCCGGCACAATCACGATGGTGTTTGGGCGCAAGTCAAAGCCAGTCAAGCACGTCGCGATACCAACAGCTACCTCGCCAGTTAGGACGTTGACAATGACGATCGACCAGGTGGCAGCGGCCGGCGCTGCAAACAGCAGTAGCCCAACGAAGAACGTTAGTAAGGTGCGGATGGACGGCATGGTCCACCCATTGTCAACTTCCTAGGGTTCACGTCTACCCCTGAGGAGACGTCTAATGGCGGCAATTACTTCTTTTGCGCACGCTCCCGGGCGGCCAACTCCACTTCAACGTCAATGTCCCAAGCAACCGTCTCACCGTCGCTAATCATCCGTGTGATGCGCATTTCCGGTTGACCGCTCTCACGCAAAACCAATGTGTATGTGTCGGGTGGCACACTGCCGAACTCATACCATCCGGAATCGGCCACCTTGTCTCGACTGCTCATCAAGCGCTTGAGGACCTGAAACGTCGAGACCCGACTGACGACGGCTTTGCCACGCCCATCGAGCAACGAGATATTGCCAAAAGGAATCTGCTCCTTGCTGACATTCGTGGCACGGACACGCAACGTCGCACCGGTAACAACACGCAACGTCACCTCGGTAGGCATGTCTTCTTGGACAACGACATCATCAAGCTTACCTGCTTCGAGCGCCTTACTTTCCACCCGCAACGAATAGTTACCCGGTGTCAAACTCGGGATCACGAAACGACCGTCGTCACTAGTGCGAATCAATTGCTGTGACCCGAGCAGATTGAGTAAAGGATTACCCGTCTTACGACTGCGGGAATCTGATTCGGCTTCAAAGGCAATCTCGGCGTTCTTGACAGGCACCCCAGATCCATCGATCACTATCCCTGTGATGCTGCCCGCCAACGGCACTTGGATAACAAGGTCACCAACAACAGAGACTCCATCTACGACCACATCATTGAGATTCGCTTCGCCATATTGTGGCTCATCATCACGAGAACGCTGACGGCGTCCCGCCATTCGCTTACCGGCAGTCAGGCGGTAGGTGCCCGCAGAAATAGACTTCATGGTGAACTCACCATCATCATTCGTTCGGGCTTGACTAAGGCCATTCGCGGCGATCATGCCAATCAAGCCGTCGGCGCCAGCCAGTCCACTGTCATCACTACCAAGTGTGACTTGTATACCTTTGACTGGGTTACCACGGGTGTCGATGACCCTGCCCATGATCGTGCTGGTTGGCAAATCGATATCGAATGCATACTCCAAGACATCTTCGGGAACTTCGACTTCAAAAGTTGTCTGTACCGGCTGACCTTGAAAACGAGTCACCTGCATCACGTAGTCGCCAGGCTTGATGCCTACCAACTCATAGCTGCCATCCATCTTCGCAGCATTCGCACGTACGCCCATACCCAGCAATCCCTGACGATCGCTGCCCAGCACCGTGATTAACGCACGCGGCACCGGCACACCGTTCTCGCGGACCGTTCCAAAGATACGAACTCCGTCTTCACCCTCATCGTGGACATCAAGACGCGACACCTTGCCACTCCTAACCGTCACTGTCTTGAGGCGCATATTGCTCATCAACTCAAGACCAATGTTGTCAGCCCGCTCATCCATCCTCGACTTGAAGACCACGTATTGGCCAGCCGGTAAGCCATCGATCTTGTAGTAACCAGTTTGATCGGTGGTCGCACTACGCATGGAGCCAGCTTGCAAGCTAAGCGCCACCATGAATGCATCCGCCAACGGCCGCATTGCAAGACCAGTTACTGCACCTTCGATTGAACCACCGGCATCGATGACAATCTCGACTGGCGGCGTATCAAGACCGGCAGTGACCATCACCTTTGTAGTTGACGACTTTGCCATGTCCGGGTGTCGCGCAGTCAATCGGTACTCACCCGCCTCAAGTGCCGGAACGGTGAACTGCCCCTTACTGTCACTCATCGCTTTACGGCGACTCGACGACATCGCCAGGAAGTCGAAGTCTTCGGGGTCAATCGAGAAATTGAGTCCGAGCCCACGCCGTGAGTTACCGTTGCCAGTGTCCTTCTTCTTGTAAGCGGTTACCTGCGCATCGCTGACTGGGACACCTGACTTGTCAATCACCCGGCCGGCAATAGGTTGCCCAGCCACCATCTCAAAAACGAGTTCCTCGCTAGTTTCTGCCGGGTCAAGATCGAGCGTTTGTGTTTCTGGCTCGAGGCAGCCTTCGGCACGAACACGAATGCGAACACGACCCGGGGGAATGCCCGTTAATTCAAAGGTGCCGTCCTTCGACTGAATCTCCCGCCAGTTGCCATCAAGACCCCGATCGCCCATCTTCTGGCCTTCCGGAAGTTGTCGAGTCCGCTTCTCTTGACGGCCTCCGAATGGACCGCCGCCCGAACCGCGCTGACGACCAAAGCGGCGCCTGCCGCGATCTGGTTTCGAACCGGCAGCAATCACGTTGCCATCTTTATCCTTAGGGATCTCACGAGTGCTCGCTTCCACACGAAAACGCTTCACTGGTTGATCATCGGCTACGACCTTGCCGCGAATGGTCACTCCGCGCTGCACCTTGATGACGATGTCTTTGTCATCAAGGTCGTATCCCGATGCAATTGCCGTCGTATAGCCGGTCTTACTTGCTTGAATGACGATTTGATCGCCAGTCATTCCCTTAACAAGGAAACGACCTGCAGAATCAGTCATTGCCTGCACGCGACGAACGTTCAGCATCATCTTCATAAACTGCGGATCGTTCGGACGCTCGAACGGACGCATCTCAATCGCTGCCCCCGCCACGGGCATTTCCTGGTCATCGACGACGAGCCCCGCGACAGGAGTCCCTTCGCCGAGATACAGCGACAAATCGTCGTAAACACCGCCATCGACGACTGGCAGTTCCACGATGTTGCTCGGCGCGACATCAGCTGCTGCAGCAATCACGGCAACTCGTCCTGCACCAACGTGATTTAGTTCGAAGTAACCTTCTTCGTTGGTAAGGATCGGTTCGGCACGGCCATCGGCTGAGAACAGCACTCGACTGATGTCGAGGTAGATCATTGCGATGCTCGCACCCGCCATCGGCTCGCCAAATGGATCAAATACTCGCCCGGAAATTCGCGCGCCTTGATGACCCTGGATCGTCAAGCTTGTGACTTGGCCGACCTGCACACCGACACCATGCACTTCTTCAAGCGCGATCGTTGGCGACGTTGCCGACACAGTATAACCGTTGCCTTGAGGCACCCCGAGGATGTCAAATCGACCATCCTTATCGGCAACGGTATCAAGCCAACGATATTGACGATCCGTCAACTGTCCAAGAAATGCATTAAGCCCGGGTCGCACACTAACGTTCGCACCTGGGACCGGCGCACCATCGACGCCAAGCACAATCCCACGCAGCCGACCACCAGGTGAAGCACGCAGTTCTATTGACTCTCTGATCTGGCCTTCTGCAAGACGCGTCGACACCGGCGTTCGCACAAACCAACCGTCGCTCTCGCCATCTAAAAAGCAGCGGCCAGCAGGCAAACCTAGCAACTCAAAGGATCCGTCTGGATTGCTAATCGTGCGGCCTAGCTCGCGTCTAGGTGCGCGCGTATCGACAAACATGCCTTGATCAAACAAGCCACGGAAACGATCGATGAGCGGCGCCAATGCAGGCTGATCTTTCACCGCAACAACGTCAACGCCACCAATCGGCTGGCCAGTCTTAGCGTCGATGACAATGCCTCGAACCCCAGTCGAAGCAAATCTTGCATCGACCTCGGAACGCGCCGCAACGTCCTCTCCCTGATTCGTATCTACTGTTTCCGCAACCACGCCACCGGTAGCAGGGCTTATGTCAGGGCCTTGTGTCGCATCATTTTGAGGGCTGGGGAGCGTTACATGTGCTGCACCACCACCACCAAAAATGCTGAATAGAATGACGGCCAGAACGATGGCCACGAATCCCGCAGTGACGACTACTCGATTTTGCATGATGAATGAGTGGTTCTACCCGCCAAGGCAGCCTGATAGGCAGCCGGAGTAGCCACACAATCGGTCACAATGTCGAATCAACCAACCGCGGGACGAAAAAAAGCCTCCGCGCCATAACAATCAAGTCTCAGAAAGCCGTAAATCCGCAACCGATCGGCTACCAGCCTTGGTCAAGCCGATGCTATTGGCAATTCGATAGCAAACTTTGTCTCTCCGGCCCTGGTCGACACCAAGCGGATCGCCCCACCGTGCGCCTCGACGAGGCGACGACAAATGGCTAGACCTAGACCCGTCCCAGACGACTTGGTCGTGAAATATGGATCGAACAGCTTGTCGCGCACTTCGCCAGACACACCAGGTCCGTTGTCGGTAATCGTCACAATGACGGCACCACCTACCACAGCCGACTGCATCTGAACTTGCACCGAGTCGTTGGCAGCTTCTATTGCGTTCTGCACCAAGTTGACGAAAACACGTGCCATCAATCCTTGGTCAATGGCAATGCGCGCGTCTTCTGCACCACCATAGAACTCGAACACTAGGGCGCGATCTTCGAACAACCGCGCCGTTTGCTCTTTTAGCTCGCTGAGCCAAGCATCGGCATGCACGAGGCTCTTCTGCGCCGGCGAGATTCCAGCAAATGAACGAAAATCACTAGCGATGCGATCGAGCGCAGCAGTCTGTTCCAGCACCGTCCGCGCCAATCGATCCGCCACTTGGTCTGCCCGTGGATCCTGATCACCGCGAGCACGCTGCAGCAACTGTGCAGTCATACGCATTGGCTGTAACGGATTCTTGATCTCATGCGCAACTTGGCGAGCCATTTCAGCCCAGGCTTGATCACGCTCCGCATGCGCCAGTTGTTCACGACCAACCGCGAGCTCGTTAGCCATTTGATTGAACGCCGTACCTAACTCAGCCAATTCCGGCCCACCACCTGCCCGAACCTTAACGCCCAGATCGCCGAAGGCGATTCGGCGCGTAGCATTCAGAAGCTCTTTGACGGGGGCGGTAATGGCACGTGAAGCCAGCAATGCGCAGACCACCAATACGACGATCGAAAGCAAGATCGCAATCAACAACACACGTTCGAACGCATTGCTCGCAGCAAACAATTCCGTTTCAGGCACCGCAACCCCAATCACAAACTGCCGCGCCAACTCGCCACCGCCCGGAGAATACCCGACCCGCCACATAGCTCCGTCGCGACCGATTGATGCGCATCGCCCCTTATCCTCAGCCGCAGCAAGCCGATCCGCCAACTCACTGGGCTGGAGCAACTCGCCGTAATGGTTGCGATCAGTATGCGCCTGGACGATGCCACT
>CBFIIO010000005.1:0-188936 GCA_965662465.1 Planctomycetota bacterium
ACTCTGTGTAGGCGACCGCTTTTTTTGTTGGGTGGACTCCTAGAGCAGTTGAGCGGTTGCCTAGCAGCCATGCTCGGTGTCACTGATTTGGATCAAGCGTGTAAATGCATCGTCGCTCTCTTTGGTCAGCGGGGCTGTAGGCCTATGTTCGTCGGCGATGGTCAAGAATAGATGTTTATGCTTCCTGGGTCTGATGGCGCTGTCAGCATGTCATACGCCGCCACCGCGGCCGTGGCTTCGTTATGAGCTAGATGGGGGGACAGACTGGTCTCAGGATGGCGCTGGCAAGTTCCGCGCGACGATTCATGGAGCTGATGCCTTAGTCGACCTTTACAGCCCGGATACGCGGATTTTAGTCGTTGTTGAGAACAAGGGCGAAGAGGACCTCATCCTTGCTTTAGGGCCAGAGTCAGGTGCTCCAAAAGACCCAATTGGGGAAGTGTTGCTTCGTGAGATCGCGAGTCCAGCTACTGGCGGGCCTGCGATGCAGTCCTACGTCTCGATGCAGCCTTTGGCTGTTGATGCAGGTTGGCGGGCGACTTACTACATCGATCGGCCGTTAGGTCGGGACTTGCAGCTCGGACAGTATTTCGTTTTCAGTACCGAGATCCAAAACTCTGCTGGGCAGCTCGTTCGAAAGGTGCTGCCACTCGTTGGCAAGATGAGCGGTACGGTCCCTACTCAGCCTAAGTAGTTGGTTCTGCTACTAGTTGACTAGGCCTGAGAGGAATTGGAGCAGATCGGTCTATCGTAGGGTTGTTGTGGACCTTCAAAAGATCCTCGGTGCAGACACCGTTCCTTGTGATGGTGCTGTGCCCAGACTAGCTCATGAGGCTGAGGTCTCGAGGTCTCTCGAATCAACCCATGAGTCGACGTAGAAGGCATCTTGATGCCTTCTTACGGATCCGTTGCCCTTAGGTCGGGTTGGGATTTGTGGAGTTTCTAGAGTGTCGGCAGCGACCTTAGCCGCGCATTATTTCCCAGATCTCGGCGCCGAGGTAATCCCACGGCAGGCGCCCTTCGTCGCACTCTGATTCATCTGCAGAGAACTCGACATCTACCATGTAGATGATGCGTCCGGTGCTTTGGCCAATGTTGCGTGCGCCGTGCGCGACGCCGGGTGGAATGCGCACGAGTCGGTCTTTGCCGTCGCCGAGCACAAACCGCATCGTGGTGCCTTCACTTGGGCTGCCTTCACGGCAGTCGTGTAGGACCAAGAGCAGCTTGTCGGATGGTGGCACATACCAGACGTCTGTTTGTCGGTGGTGGAGGTGGAAGGCCTTGCAAGCGCTTGGCTCCATCTCGCTATAGTTGATTTGCTTGACGTCGAATCCAGGCATCTGCTGGTGTATGCCAGCGGTCATGCGCCCCAATTCAGTGATCGCACCGCCATCGTCGTTGAATCGCTTCAGCTCGACAATGTCCACGCCGTCAATCCTTGGCGCGCCGGTGTAATCTTGAACGAAGAAGGCCTCAGCGGCTTTCTGGGTGATCTTCGCTTGCGCGTCTGGATGGTCTTTGGCACTCACAGCAAGTTTCTCAGTTGGTCATCGCGGACACCGAGCAAAATGGGACGGTGCCAAACACTACTTCACTTCTGCTTTGGCAAGCGCCAGGGTTTCGCCTCGGTCGGCGGCTCCTGATCAAGCACTGTAGGTAGATCGAAGATTATTAGGCTATTGGCTTTCTTGCCCGCATTCATCGGGATGCCGACGCGGAACTTCGCGATTGTTTTGCCCTTCTGGCCTAGTTCACCAGCGACCATCGTGAGTTCCCCGGCAGTCTCGCCTCTAGTTGGCTTGTTTTTGGTTCCCTCCATTACGGCGACCATTTTGCCTTTGGTGGCAAGAATGAAGGCTTCCTTGTTGGTGGGGATCTTGATGCCGTCGATCACGACGTAGCCGCAATCGCCGTTGGAAGCCTTTGGCGACGCGACGTCGTCGTCAGTGAGGCCGAACTTCTTGATCACCATGCGCCACTTGCGCACTGGTGCGGGCTTTTGAGGAGCGTCCTTGGCCTTAGGGTTGGCTGCAGCTTTCTTGGCGGCTGCTTTGCGGGCTCTGGTGACTTCTTTGTAGCCTGACTTAATGGCTGTGCGTAGTTCCTTAGGAATGCCTGCTTGGCGGTAGAAGACCGAATAAAGGCCAGGCTTCGCACCGTTCTCAAATTTCGCTGTCGTTGCCAAGGCGCCAATTAACAGTGGCGACTTTTGTGACTCCTCAAGCATCGTCTTCAGCTTGGTATTCCGCTCTGCACTTAGCCAGTTAACCGGAGCGAAGGCGATGGCTTCGTAGTTGGAAGGAAAGCCTGTGCCACTGAGCGTGTAGCGCTCCGCGCCGACGAGCGAGTCCAGGTTGAGCTCTTGGTCTTGGGCGAAGGCTTCGGTGTCAAATTGGACGCGCTGTAGCGAGTAAAGGAAGTCGTAGCCAGGCGACAAACTCTTTGCCAGGCGCATGCCCAATGCTTCTAGGCAGTCTGTTGTCAGGATTGGTGCACGTGCATCGAGCATCAATTGGACCGGCTCACCAAAGGACAAGAACGAACCGCCTTTCGCGATCGTTTTGTGGCCTTGGTAGGTCGGCTTGAGTTCCACTATTCGGCCAGTCTTGTGCTTTTGGAGCTCTTTCCAGCTAGCTAGGAACGTGTCCATGTCGTGGATCGGGCCGAAGCCCAAGTCGCCGACCAATTGCCACACATGACCAAACATGTCGACATGACCAAAGGGGCCAACAGCGCCCGCAATCGTGCCAACTGGTTTGGTCTTTTGATCGGAAGTAGTGGCCATGCCGAGGTATTTCAGCATCTCTTCTGAATACTTGTCTTGATCAGGTCCACGCTCGCCGCCTGGCCAAGTCTGGGACCCGTCACCTCGCATCGCGCGTGTCAGTTCGACTTCTGTTGGCAGGCGCATGCCGATGCTGGCTGCAAACACGTTGGCCTCGCGCCATGTGATGTAGACCAGTGGATGTTCGCCAATGGACTTGCCTTTCTTGTCCTGCGCCTTGTAGGGCAGTTTGTGTCCTTCTGCTTCCCAGTAGAGGATGGCGCCAGCGGGATCCTTGGGGAACCTTTTGCGGATCTCTGCAAGTGACTTGTTGTAGTGCTCTGGGCATCCGTAGCGCCACCAGTGGAACGGCGGGCGAACATCGACTCCAGCGGCGCGCATCTTGTCGACAAAGACTAGATACTCGCTGTTTTTGACCGGCCACTTGCCGAGGTAATACTCCTTCACCTGCTCCGAGCGTCGACCAATCATCGACGACGAGCGACGCATGGCAGTCTGGAACTTGTCTTTCGCTTGGATGTGCGCGATTTTGGGGTTGTAGTAAAACGCGGCTTCGCTGCAGGCATCCACGAATCTGTCGACTTCCATGCCTATCAGGACAGGACCAGCGGGCACTGGCAGCAAAAACGCGGGCAGTCCACCGACGTCATCGGCCTGCGGCATGTCTGACGCAGTAGAGATTCCGCTAGCTGCAGCTACTTGGCAGTTAGTCGGGAGAGCGAAAATACCGATCGTGAGGGCCAGCAGGGCTTTTGCTTGCAGCGAATACAATTGCATCGTGATTTGGGGAGGCAATGGACGGCAATCCAATAGGCGCGAGGGGTAGGCGCCTGAAGGGCCGCAGAGGGGTCGCAGTAGTCTAACGTGTGAAGGCCATTAGGGCCATGTTCCGGGATTACCCATTGTTACACCTCTTCGTGTTCCGGCAAGACCCCCGGCCTCTTCAAGCTATTTTGCCTAAGGCACTCAGATATTGGGCTGCTAGCAGCCATTTGGGGTGGTTCCCCGCGGCCGAATTGCGAAGTTTTTGGCCGGTTTATTGGCGGCCGCACTGGGTGCCGCAGCCTACTCCCAGCCAATTGCCGAGATTTTTAAGGCGCTCCGTGCCGGCGTGCTCAGGCAAATAGCATGTCTTTCTGAGCAGCGAAGAAGCGGGGCCCCGTTTTTTCGAGTCCGTCAGCTACTAGGTGGGCCAATTCGGGATCAAACTGTTTGCCAGCCTCCGAGCGGAAAAGAGCGACAATCTTCGGGATGGGCCAAGCTGGCTTGTAACTCCGCACCTCGGCAAGGGCATCGTAGACCTCAGCAAGTACCAGGATTCTTCCTGGTAGCGCGACGTCTTCACCCGACAACTTGTTTGGGTATCCCTTTCCGTC
Source organism: Planctomycetota bacterium (assembly GCA_965662465.1). Taxonomy (GTDB): domain Bacteria; phylum Planctomycetota; class UBA1135; order UBA1135; family UBA2386. The sequence goes on from CBFIIO010000005.1 coordinate 4,162, forward strand.
CCATCGTTCGTGATGTTGGTAAACCCACTCACGTACATTCTCGTGATCGGTCAATCCTTCCAGCACCTCGTATCCCATCTGCGGATGCCGATTGATGATTTCTCTTTCGTCGACAGTTAGCGGTCCGGGCTTTTGCAGAATGTGGTCTGGGATTCCGATCTTACCGACATCGTGAAGCAGGCTTGCGAGTCGTAACGAAGCGCGGTCTTCAAGCGAAACGCCGCAGCGTTCGGCAAGCGTATCGGTGTAGTTGACAACGCGAGCAGCGTGACCGCTTGTGGTCGGATCCTTGATCTCAATTGTGCGCGGTAAGACTGAGGTCAGCACGCGGTTCACGGACTCTAGTTCGCGATTCCGGCGTTCTAGAGCAGCCTCCTGAATCACGCGTCTGCAGGTGTTCAGAAGCTTTTGAGGGTCGGCAGGCTTGACGACCATGTCGGCGACGTGGCTGCGAAGAGCCGCTTGCGCACCACCAAAAGTTGGCTTGCCGGTTAGGACCACAACTGGCGGTGGCGGACGCAGCGTTTGAGCTACTTCGGCAATTTGCGAACCCAGATCTGTGTCGCCGAGGTAGAGGTCTGTCAGAACCAAATCGAAGGTCTGCTTTTCTAAAGCTGCAATGCCATGGGCAAGAGAGCCAACGCAAGTGACCTCGAAGTCGTCGTGCGCCAAAGTGTTTGCCAAGCTGCGCAGCACTTCCGGTTCATCATCAACAATTAGAACGCTGCAAGCTTGCGACCGTAGGCTGCTACTTGGTTTCGATCTAATCGTTGAACTTGTCATTTCTGATGCTGGAGACGATGGCTTTGCAGCCTCGCTTGTTTGTGATGCCTCGGAAAATCTCATAAGAATTGGTCGCTGGTCCCAAACTTGGGAAACAGGGGATGATCTCGTTAGTCCGAATACCCACCTCAGTTTCCACGGTGGCACCGATTACTCAATTGAGTTTTGGGGATATCTAGACAGTTGTTTGCCCTTTTCGGGGCGTTCTAGAGTCCCTATGCAAATCCCATGCTACCGTAAGGACAGACCAACATATTTTCTTCAGTAGTTTGATCGTCTGTTGCCGCAGAATGCAGGCAACACATGTCTGACACTGAAGCTTTGCACCGCATCGTACCCGCCAAAGATTCGGGTGTTCGCTTGGACGTATTTCTTGCCGGGCAGAAAGAAATCTCTAACCGAAGCCAGGCACGCCGGATGATTGACCTTGGTCTCGTGGAGATCGATGGAGGTCGAGTGCGGGTTCGACCGGGGCTCAATCTTGACGGCGAAATGGTTGTGCGGTTCAAGCTAGACGAACCGCTGATCGTGGATGCACTGGCACCCGACCTACCCGTTCCTGAAATCCAGCTGCTTTACGATGATCCGGATTTGTGCGCCATCAACAAGCCGGTCGGGATCGCCGCGCATCCACCTGAAGGCCGCCACAAGCCTGCGCATACTGTCGCCAGCTGGGCTCGGCACAAGTTTGGAGCTCTCCCGACTGTTTCTGATGCAGACCGTCCTGGCATTGTGCATCGACTCGATCGCGAAACTTCGGGCGTCATGTTGATTGCAAAGACGCAGGTCGCCTTCGATCATTTGAAGGCGCAGTTTCGTGAGCGAACCGCAGTGAAAGAATATCACTGCATTACATACGGGACGCCGCGCTTTCAGAGCGACTGGATCGAGCGCGCAATTGGTAGCGATACCAAGCACCCTGAACGCATGACAGTCGTCAATGAAGGCGGCCGCGAGTCTTCTACTTACTATGAGGTCGTCGAGCGGTTCGATGGCTTCACGCATGTGATGTGTCGGCCAAAGACTGGTCGCACTCACCAAATCCGCGTCCACATGACGGCCATTGGACACTCACTTGTAGGTGACCGAGTCTATCGCTCAAGGCGCCGCCAACATTGTGAGATCCCTGAATTGGCCCCAGACCCCGGCCGTCACTGCCTACACGCATTGCGGCTTACTGTGCCTCATCCGTTGACACACGAACCGTTGGTTGTCGAGGCGCCGATGGCTAATGATATGGAGTTGTTGCTAGCGTGGTTACGCCAAAACTTGCCTGCCAATTGATCTATGCAGAATCTGTGGAATAGTGACGAAGCAAAGCGCTTTGCTGTCGAATTTGCTGCGGCTGGTGAAGCAGTGGCTTCACGCGTCTATACGTCGCGATTGCTTGGTCGTGACTCGGCGTTGGTCCTTCACGGTGGTGGCAACACGTCGGTGAAAACTACGCAGCATGACCTTCTTGGTCGTGAGGTGGAGGTTCTCTGTGTCAAAGGCAGTGGTTGGGACCTTGTTGATATCGAGCCACCCGGCTTGCCTGCGGTACGACTTGGCGCGTTGCGGGAATTGCAGCAACTCGATCAGTTGTCTGATGCAGACATGGTCAATGCCGTGCGCGGCGCATTGCTCGACTCGCGCTCGCCGAATCCGTCGGTTGAGGCGTTGCTTCACGCATTTTTACCGCACCGGTTCGTTGACCATACCCACGCAAATGCAATTTTAGCGTTAACGGATCAGCCTGATCCTGAACTGCATGTGCGTCGTGCTCTTGGCGATTCAGTGCTGGTGTTGCCTTGGATCATGCCAGGCTTTCCGCTAGCCAAAGCCGTCGCAGAAGCCTACGCCAAGTCTCCGGATGCGACGGCCATTGTCTTGGCTAAGCACGGGCTATTCACTTTTGGAGATACGGCAAAAGAAAGCTACGACCGCACCGTCAAGATTGTGGAGCTTGCCGAGCAGTATTTGCAGTGTGCCCTCGATGGTCAGCCGACAATGTTGCGCCAACATTCAGCACCATTGCCGGTCGCTGAGCGAGATTCCATACTGGCCAACATCTTGCCAGTGCTGCGTGGTGCTTGCGCGGCACCGCAGATACACCCTTGGGGCGAAGACTTTGCACGCGTAGTTGTTGATGTGCGGACTGGCGACGACCTGGCCGCTTTTAGTATGCATCCGGATGCGCCCAAGTTGTGCGCCAGCAACCCGGTTACTCCAGACCATGTAATTCGCACGAAAGCTCACTATCTATATCTCGGATCAGAAGATCTTGTCAGCCCTGAGAATGTCAGGCGACTGGTTGCAGAATTCGAGGATGCCTATCGTCGTTACTACGATTTGAGTGCGAAGCATATCTCACCAGACCACATGCATTCGCCGAAGCCGGTTGTGGCTGTGCTTGCCGGCATTGGTTTGGTTGCACTGCACACCGATGTGGCGAGTGTGCGCATTGCTGCAGATATCGCGGAGCACACTCTGCGCGTCAAAGCTGCTGGCGAAGCACTAGGCGAATATGTCGCGCTGACCGACGATGACCTCGCGGAGATGGAATACTGGCCGCTAGAAGTTGCCAAGCTTGGTAAGCGTCAGCGTCCAGACCTCAATGGTCAGATTGCGATTGTGACAGGTGCTGCCGGTGCGATTGGCAGAGGTGTTGTCGAGGTATTGTTGGAGCGTGGCGCTTGTGTGTGTGCCACAGATATCGATGTAGAGAGACTGTCGCTGATGTCCAATCAGTTGACTTCAGCGACTAGTCGCCTTGCGACTTACTCTGCTGACTTAACCAAGCCCGATGACGTTCACAACCTGTTCGCAATGTGCGTCCGGCGATTTGGTGGTGTAGATTGCGTTGTGCCTAATGCCGGAATTGCGCACGTCAGCTCGATTGAGGAAATGGACCACGCGAAGTTTGCTCGTGTTCTTGAAGTCAACACGACCGCAACCATGTTGGTGTTGAAGGAAGCTGCGCGCATCTTCCGTTTGCAGCAGACGGGTGGCTCTGTAGTGATGCAGGCTAGTAAGAACGTCTTTGCGCCTGGGGCGAGCTTTGGCGCTTATTCAGCTAGCAAGGCTGCAGCCCTGCAATTGGGCCGGATTGCTGCTTTGGAAATGGCGGGACTATCAGTTCGAGTCAATATCATCAATGCCGATGCGGTATTTGGTGACGAGCAGACGCCAAGTCAGTTGTGGGCTGAAGTCGGTCCCGAGCGGATGCGTGCGCGTGGTCTCGATGAGGCTGAATTGCGAGCCTACTATCAGCAACGCTCGTTGTTGAAAGTGTCGGTGACACCACGTCATGTTGGTGAAGCCGTTGCATGGTTTGCCAGTATGCGGACGCCAACGACTGGTGCCGTCTTACCTGTCGATGGTGGCGTTGCTGAGGCATTTCCCCGATGACTGAAGGTCTAGATTCTGCCGCGCAGTTGGATCAAAGCCCTGCGATCGATCTCCGTGATTTGCGGAAGACATATACGAAGGGTCGTGAGCACACGGTGGCTGTCGATGGTCTGGACCTAGTGGTCCAGCGAGGAGAGGTCTTTGGATTGCTTGGTCCAAATGGTGCCGGCAAGACAACGACAGTCGAAGTCTGCGAAGGGCTGACAGAGCCCGATTCAGGGACAGTGAAGATTCTGGGGCGTCAATGGCGCACAGGAGACGATCATAGCATTCGCGCGCGCATTGGCGTTTGTCTGCAGGAGACCAAGTTTCATGAGCACGCTAACGTGCGTGAAGTGTTGGCGATGTTCCGGTCATGCTTTGATGCAGGGATGTCTGTCGATGAAGCCCTGGCTTTGGTGTCTCTAGAAGGGAAGCAAAACGCGCGTCAGAAATCCCTGTCTGGTGGTCAAAGGCAGCGCTTGGCTGTCGCGACGGCGTTGCTTGGCGAGCCAGAACTACTTTTCCTTGACGAGCCGACCACGGGTTTGGATCCGCAATCGCGACGCCAACTTTGGGATGTCGTACGTGATTATCAGGCTGGTGGCGGCACGGTGCTGTTGACGACCCACTACATGGATGAGGCGCAGCAGCTTTGTGATCGTGTCGCGATCGTTGATCGCGGGAAGGTCATTACAATTGGCTCGCCGCAAGAATTGATTCGATCACTGGCAGCTGAGCACTTTGTAGTTATTGACTCGCTTACCTCACCAAGCGATGCCGATTTACTTGCAGTCGCTGGGGTGGTTGCAGTTGCGCGTAGTAATCAACGTCTAGTCCTGACGGTGGAGTCTGTTCACGGCGCACTGCCTCTTTTGTTGCAGCTGTTTGCGCGACGCGATATTGCCATCGATGGCTTGTCGACGCGTCACGCGACGCTCGAAGATGTTTTTGTGCACTTAACCGGTCGACAGTTGCGCGAGGGAGATCAAGCATGAGGTGGCGCGTTGTTCAGCAGGTGGCACGCACCGCCTTTGTCGAGTTTTGGCGAAGCCCTGCGGCTGTGTTCTGGACCTATGGTTTCCCGCTACTGATGGCCGTTGTGCTTGGCTTTTCATTTCAGCCGAGTGCTTTACCGCCGGTGCCGATCGGGATTGTCTCTTCACCAGCAGCATCCGTAATGTATGCCTCGATCGACTCAAGCGAACGACTGGATGCTGAGATTATGTCAGCGGCAGACGCTGATGCTGCGCTGGCGCGTGGTCGTATCGCATTGCTGATCAAGTTCGATACCGAAGGACCTGTTCTGCGTTGTGACCCAACTCGTCCGGAATCTGAGTTGGCGCAGTTGCTGGTTGAGCGTGCATTACAAGATGCACAGTCAGATGGCGCAGGGTCTATGCGCGCCGAGGTAGAGGATCGCCCGGGTTCGCGCTATATCGACTTTTTGATTCCTGGATTGATCGGAATCAACCTGATGGGTGCTGGCATGTGGGGCGTCGGCTTCAACTTGGTGCAGATGCGTGTTCAAAATCTGTTGCGACGGTTGTTTGTGACTCCAATGCGTCGTTCTGAGTTTCTGGCGGGTTATCTACTTGGTCGTTCGATTTTGGTGATACCTGAGGCGATCGCGATTGTTCTTTTCGGTGTAATGCTGTGGGGCGTGCCGTTTCGCGGGAGTTACTTGACGGCCTTCTTGGCGATTGTGATCGGAAGCTGGACGTTTACTGGCCTTGGCGTTTTGTGTGCGTCCCGAGCTCGGACAATCGAGACGATCAGTGGACTAATGAATGCCGTGCAACTGCCAATGTGGGTTCTTGGTGGAGCGTTTTTCGCAAATGAAGCTCTTGAGGGGCCTGTGCGTTGGGTCGCTGAGTGTTTGCCGCTAACCCACATCAATCGCACATTGCGGGATGTAATGCTCGAGCCCGGCACGCTGGCGGATGTTTGGTTACCGCTCGCGGTATTAGCTGCTTTTGGCTTGTGTTGCTTCGGATTAGCGATGCGCTTATTCCGCTGGCAGTAACTTGCGAGTTTGTTGGCGTTTTGTTGTGTCGATGTCGGCACGATAGCCCGGTAGGGTTCTTGCCTGATGAACGTAGTCGTTGCAGAAAAACCGTCGGTAGCGCGTGACCTAGCAAAGGTGCTGGGCGCGACTCAACGGCATGAAGGCTACATGGAGGGCAATGGCTGGCAGGTCACTTGGGCTCTAGGTCATCTTGCAATGCTAAAGACGCCGGACGAATACGATCCGGCGTTGAAGCGTTGGTCGATGGACCGATTGCCGTTTGTTCCTGAGCGCTTTGAGCTAAAAGCAGCCGGCGATCGAGGTCGCAAGCAGCAACTCGACATCTTAGCCGAGCTGTGCCGCTCGGCAGAAGAACTCGTCTGTGCAACAGATGCTGGCCGTGAGGGCGAACTCATTTTTCGATACGTCCTCGAATATGCAGGGTGTCCTGAGCGACCACACACGCGGCTGTGGCTGAGTTCGCTGACGGAAGCGGCAATTAAGAAGGGCTTGGCGGAACGTAAGCCAAGCACCGAGTACGAAGCTCTACATGATGCCGCCCGCAGTCGCAGTGAGGCGGACTGGATCGTTGGTCTCAACGCGACCCGTGCTTATACCGTTCGTTATGGCGGGGGCAGTGTTTTGTGGAGTCTCGGACGAGTTCAGACGCCGGTTCTGGCGATGATTGCTCAGCGCGATGATGAGATACGTGTGTTTGACGCGCGGCCATTTTGGGAATTGCGGACCAAATATCGAAAAGCCCGCTTCAAGTATGCTGGCGATCGATTTCGTGACCAGGCCGTTGCCGAGGAGGTCTTGGCCAAGGTCCAAGGTCAGCCGCTTACAATTGGCCTGATCGAAACGAAGCAAGAGTCGTTGCCTCCGCCGAATCTGTTCGACCTGACCCAGTTGCAGCGTGACATGAACTTGCGCTACGGGTTGTCGGCAGCGCGGACTCTTGCTGTCGCGCAAGAACTCTACGAGAAGAAGGTGCTGACCTACCCTCGAACGGATAGTCGCTATTTGTCGTTAGACATGGTGGATCCAATCCGTGCGACGCTCGGGCAATTGCGGAACTGGAACCCAGATGCGCTGGCGTTACTTGCAGAGTATGTCAATGCAGCGCCGGAGGGAGAGCGTGGTCCTCGCAGCAAGCCGAGGCGCGTATTTGACGATAAGAAGGTGACCGATCACCATGCGATTGTTCCGACTGGCAAGGTCGACTCGTTGTCTGGCGAGCACAAGATGGTGTTTGATGCGGTGGCAACGCGTCTTGTGCAGGTCTTCTTGGGTGATCGTCGACAAGATGTGACTACGGTTCATGCGACATCGGTCGATGTGCCTTTCCGAGCGCGCGGTGTAGTGATCACTGATGCGGGTTGGAGTGCGCTTGAGGCCAAAGTCGAAGCCGAGAAAGCTAAGTCAAAGAGCAAGAAGAAGAGCGGTGCCGACAGTAGTGACGATGACCGGCAGGTGCTTCCCAAGTTTGTAGCCGACGAGAGTGGGGCGCATAAGCCTGAGTTGCACGAGGGAAAGACCAAGCCCCCGCGACCATATACCGAGAACACATTGCTCGCGGCGATGGAAACCTCAGGGAAGATGATCGATGACGAGGCTTTGCGTGAGGCGATGAAAGGTCGGGGTATCGGTACTCCGGCGACCCGCGCCTCGATTGTTGAGACGCTGCTGTCACGTTCATATATTCGTCGCGATAAGAAGGCTTTGCGGGTCACCGATCTTGGCCGTTATCTCATCGCGATCATTGCGGACCCAGTGCTGAAGTCTCCGGAACTGACTGGTGAGTGGGAGCAGAAACTCGGTGAGATCGAGCGAGGCACCCGAGAGCGTCAGGAGTTTATGGCCGAGATTGGTGCGATGATTCGGTCACTGATCTTTGAGGGTTTGTCTCCGAAGCTGTCTAACGACGGCCTTGGACCGTGTCCCTTGTGTCAGGCTCCGGTGATCGAAGGTCGCGAGTCTTACGGTTGTTCGCGATGGCGAGAAGGCTGCACATTCCGCTTAGCCAAGGTCTACCGAGATTTGCCATTGACCCGTCAGGTGGTTCGTGAACTTTGTGCACGTGGTGTTGTCTTGCGCCCGGTGGTGATTGACGGAGAGAATCGCATCCTTTGCCGCACGGCTAGCGGGGCGCCAATCGATCTATTGCCGCCGAGTCGTGACGCTCAGAGAACTTCCGGAAGCTCGCCGAAACCGCGTAACGCAAGGTCGTCAAAGGCGACAAAACGGGCTCCGGCTAAGAAACGTGCCGCGAAGAAGAAGCCCGAGAAAGGGGCCGATGAATCAAGTTGATGACAGCATGACGAGCATTCGGCGAGTCTTGCGTGGTGACCAGATTCTGCAGCTAACGCTTGCGTAGCTTTCGGAAGCACAAGTTTGCTAACGACTGCCTAGTTACCGGCTTTCTTTTCCTGCCTGGGTCTTGCTTGGAACTCGGTGAGGCGCAGGACTGGATAGAACTTGTCGGTTGCCGCTTCAAAGAAGTTCCAACTCGACAGGGAATCCTCGCTAGTTGGTTCTAGCAGGGTTGCGGCTAGCGATGCGAGGCGCTGATTTGCGGGGATAATGATTGCGCCCGCAGGGAGCTTTTGAATTTTGCTATCCAGCCATTGGCCTTCGATCAGCAGTTCTTGATGGCCCTGGTAGGGGCGCTTGGGCTTCCGCTTCTTTGTCACTGCGAACTCTTTTGCAGCTGCCTCCTGAGGAACCGTGATGGTGCGAAACTCGATTCCGTGCCAAGTAAGGCGCTCTAGCACATCTTTTGTTGGAGCTTTGATGGCCCAGGCAGTTGGCAGTCTCGTTTGTTTCAGTGAGCGAAATCGCCGTGCAACTGGGAGAGTTTCTGGAGTTGACTCCGCGATTCTTGCAAAGCGCAGAGGCTTACCCATGCGCCCACCTTCTCGTGAGACTTTACCGGTCAGGATTGGTAGATGCTCTGGCTCAGCAAAGTGCGTGTCGGTGCCTAGATAGATCGCGCCATTGCCTGAGATAGCTCGTTGATCGGCTGCCGCCATCGTGGCGATTGCCTGATCTTTCTTGCTGACCATTCCCTCCAGTAGCGTCAAGACAAAAGCCCGCGTAGCGGCGATCCGCGTCTTGAAGTCGGCGTAGCTGTAAGCCTCGCTGAGAATGCCGATGCGGTTACGGAGTCCGTAGTAGTTGATGCCGTAGCGGGCTCTGTGGTCGTAGGTGAACCAACCGCGAATTTCCTTGTCGGAGCTGGGTGCACCGCCACCGTCCCAGTCTTTGGTTTCGAAGTTCCCGTAGTCGAAGACGTCGAAGCCTTGTGACTTCATCTCCTCGCGCGCGTAAGCCAGTAGGCCACGTCCGAAGCGGTCAATGCCTTGTTCTAGGTTGGTCGACAGGCTGGGCGCGTAGGTCAGGTGGTAGCCGTGGTGAGAACCATTGGTTGTATGCAGGTCTACGAATAGGTGTGGATCCAATGAGCGAAAGAGTCCCAGGATCGTGCGCGTTTCAGGCGCGTCTGCCTTGACGAAGTCGCGGTTGAGATCGAGCCCTTGTCCGTTGGGTCGTTGGCCGACAACATCAGGACCGTTTTGGCCACGACGGTTACCAATCTTTACGGCTTCGTTGCCGTCAAGGTTGTAGATCGGGATGAACCACAAATCGAAGTGTTGAAGAATCTGGTCGTGCTTGCCAGTGGCAAACTCTCGCAACAACTCTTGGACTGCTTCTTTGCCTTCTACCTCGCCAGCGTGGATATTGCCTATCACGAGTGCCCGTAGTCGTGGCTCCTTGCTTGGTTGAGGTCGCGCGACTTTGACCATCAGCATCTCGCGGCCTTTCGTTGACTTGCCGGCAACGCTTACCGTCAAGCGGTTGCCTTGTGGTAAGCCAACGCATTCATCTACGAAGCGTTTGACGTCGGCTACTCGCGAAGTTTCTGAGTAGTTGCTCGATTCAGGTACCGTCTTCGGCAGCGAGATGTCTTGCGCATTGAGTGTGATGCATGGTGTGCATGCAAACACGGCTAGCAAGAGCGGAAGACCCAGGATCGAGTGGCAGTGCATGGACACTGTCGTACTGCCGCTGCTGGCGCGAGGCCAGTGTGACCCCTTTTTCAGCGTTGCGGGGGAGTGGCTGCTTTGCTGCCTGCGGATGCTGCCGGTTTCTTTTTGGCGTTAGGCTTGCTTGGCGACACCCCGTTAGCCGGATTAGCTTTCTTGAGCTCTTTCGAGCTTAGCTTGCCGTCTTTATTGGCGTCGAGAGCGCTCAGAAGGCTTGTGGTCCAGCGCAACAACCCTGGGTCTAGGCGTCGCAGCAAGGCAGTCAGTTCCTTGTCGCTGATTGCGTTGTCAGAGTCGCTATCGGCATCCGCCCAAGGTTGGGTCAACTCGGTCGAAGTGCTCGGATTCTCATCCAGCTTTGCCGCAGAAGAAGATTGGTAGACTTCTGCATACCAGGGCGCGATCTCGGTCTCGTCGATATTGCCGGATTTGTCGAGATCGGATTGCATCAGCACGCCTGTCAGAAGATCTGGGAGTCCCGAAGCCTTTAGGAGGTCTGCAATTTCCGTCGCGGAGAGTCTGCCATCCTCATCCTTGTCGTACAGCCGAATGAACTTTTGCAGAGGCGTCAGAGGCTGCGGTGGTGGCTCAGGTAGGACGAATTGACGGACTGTGCGGACTACAAATGTGCCGCCATGTTCGAGGCCTTTTTTGAAGCGTTGGTCAAATTCAGTCCAGGTGACGTAGCCATTCCGGTCCTTGTCGATGCGCGAAAACCCATCTAGGTCTCTGGGCGACGGGATTACATCGAACGAATCAGATGCCTCGAAAACGTCGAGTCGGTCGTCACTATTGCTGTCGCAGGCTCGAAATAGTTCGCGGCAGGTCGATTCGCTGTAGCTCCCCTGATACCTGCCTTCGCCGGTGAGCTTTGGACGTAAGGGCTCTACCTCAGGTAGTGGTACTTGCGGCTGTGGAGTCCCCAAGGCCGGTTCAATCGACGTACTCTGCCCTGGTAGAACTCCAGTAAGTGATCCTAGAGCGAGCCCTATGGCCAGCTGAGCGGCCTGTAATGCCCTGCCCGTAGCTGACTTCGATCCGGTTGACCGGTATTTCATGGTCTGGTTGCTGCACATATGCTGACTATCTCTTCGGCCTCATGGGGGGCAGATCTATAGCCCTAGGGTGCCTTGACCATACCAGTTGAGGGGGTGGAGATGTTGCTGGGGCCTCCTTATGGAGGTGACATCGGCCGTCTTGGACCGGTGATTTTGGCTGCTAACCCCCCTCACGAGCGGGTTTTTGCGTCGTGAGGCTTGTCCGGGGGCGGGGCTTGCGCTTGCATCTCCTGTTAAGACAGCCCCTTCGAATCCTTTTCCGTTACTTGTCCGGCAACTTCGTGTTGGCAAGTTCGGCCGTCCCTTTAAGGTATCCAGCGTGAACGCTCGCAAAGCTCTGATCTCCGTCTTCGCCCTCGCGGCCATGACTCTCACTTCCTGCGGCACCATGAATCGTGCTGGCAAGGACATCATGCTTGGCGTCGCGACGCCTGCTTTGATGATTTATGGTGGTGCCACTGATGGCCTGCAAACATCGCAGAACATCCGGACAGGTTTGGGAAGTGGAGCAGCCGTTCAGGTTCTCTCGTTCCCGTTCACGTTCGGCTACCATGCGTTTGAGCATGCTGTCTATGGCCTGACCCACCTGGTCGACTTGCCAATGTGTGTGCTCTACGGCGCCGCCGAGTTGTATCCAGAAGGCCCAGAGGTCATGCCACTCGACATCTACCAGGGCACTTGGTTTGACAGCCCTGGTGACAACGTCTACTCCAGCACTGATGCTGAGTCTGGCGAAATGGTCTCCAGCGGCAACTAGTCGCCGGCAGCCTTGAGGCCGCCCGCATTGGGGGGCCTCGACTATGACCTCCGTCGCTTCTTGCGGCGAGAAGCGTCGAGGAATCCCGTTCGGCAGCATGCATGTCGACGAGTCTCCTGCAGCTTGGCGGATGCCGAGATGCGCCACGAATGACCTTTGGGTTTCCTGTGTGCCGCAAATCTATCTCGACCGTAGCAGCCAGTCGCACATTGCGCGCAGGTCTGCAGTCGGTCGGGTGCGCTACTTAGGTGTGGCTTTACTCTGCGTCTCTTTCGCAGGCTTTGGGCCTAGCAGCTTCTTCGAGTAGAGCGGCAGGCGGCGGATCAGTTCGACAGCTGTGGTCGCGCCTTCGGCAGGTGTGTCTGCGCTTTTGATGAGTGCGAGGATGCCTGTTTCGAGATACTGCAAAGTGGATTGGCGCTGCGATGCTTCACTCGCAATCATCGCTGCTAGTCGTTGCATGGCTTCCGCCAGGACCTTCTCTCGTGGCCCCTTTACCTTGGGCGGTGTCCAGCCTGCAAAGTAGAGTGCCCTGAGGGCGTCCGCTTGCAGTCGGTTGCCAGCGATTTCGCGGCGCACGATGTCATTGATTTGAGCAATGCGGTCCTCATAGGGTGCAGTGCTGGGGTTGGCGGTGCGGTTCGTGCGTCTTCGGACTGTGGCGCCCCAGCGTTCCCGGACAGTCAAGCCGATCTGGCCCCGGACCCAAGTTTGGACACCGTGCGATGCAGGTCGGATCGGAGGTAGCTCGATTTTGTTGTCTGTGTCTTGCAGCAGGGCTTCGAAGGGAAAGGGTGTTTCGAGCAGGTCTAGCGCTGTCTTTACATCTGGCGGAACATCTTTGGGTGCCGGAACTGGCTCTAGATTGCCTACGCCGATACGGACGAGTTCGCGTAGGCGCGAAACTGCAAGCCACCGTTCTGGACTGTCGCGTCCGGTGTTCTTTAGGATCTTGTCATACGCCTGCACAGCGCGTTCTCGATCAAGGTCGACAACTTCGTTTAGCCATGCTCTGTGCACAGCAGTGGTGGTGGCTTGATTTCGGCGGCGCTTAGGCGAGTACCGTTTACTGGTCGTCTGTGGAGCCTTAGGGGCGACTGCTGGCCTAGCTTGTTGAGTCGGATTGGGACTGCCGCTAGCGGGGGTCTGCGCTGACAGCGGGCTCAATAGGCAAGCAAGTAATACGACGCGAATAGCTCTCATGACTCCTCGAGAAGCGTTGATTCGAAGCGGTATCCGAGACCGTGCACTGTGACCACGTGCACTGGGTTCTCGACATCAGTTTCAAGTTTCTTGCGTAGCCGTGCGATGTGGTTGTCGACAGTACGCGTCGTTGGTAGGTGCACGTAGCCCCAAACCTTGCGCAGCAGGTCTTGCCGGCTCACGACTTCTCCACGATGGTCAATCAGCATGCGCAGGATCTCCGCTTCATAGCGAGAGAGCTGCATCTCAGTGTTGTCGCGCGTTACTGTAAATCGTCGCCAGTCCACCGTCAGGTTGACGAAGCACATCACGCCCAGAACGTCTATTTCCTTGCCGGCTCCAGCCTTGGCGCCCGTCTGCGTGCGGCGTAACACAGCGCGAATGCGTGCTAGCAGTTCACTCAGACCAAAGGGTTTGGTTAGGTAATCATCGGCGCCGAGTTCGAGCCCCTGCACCTTGTCGCGATCTTGACCCTTGGCCGAGATGATGATGATGGGCGTCTCATGACCTGTGTCTCGCAAATGCTTGAGGACTTCTAGTCCAGATATCTCTGGCAACATTAGGTCGAGCAACAGCAGGCTAGCCTGGCCTTCGCGAGCCTTGCGCAGGCCTTCACGACCGTCAGCAGCTGTGATGACTTTGTAGCCTTCAAGCTCGAGGTTGTGCTGCAGTCCTGCCCGCAGATCGGGTTCGTCTTCAATGACGAGGATTTGGGTGTCGGTCAAGGTGCTCACGTGGGCGTTCCTGGCGTTTTGTTGGGCGCGTGTGTAGTAGACGGCGAGTTCGTGTTACTTGTGGCTAGTGGCAAAGTGATCCGCATGATCGTCCCTCCACCTTCGCGGGGCAATGCTTCGATGTCGCCTTCATGTGCGCGGGCGAAATGCTGCACAATCCCGAGGCCTAAGCCTGCTCCGCGAATTTCGCCGCTATTGCTGGCTCGGAAGAAGCCTTCGAAGATGCGATTGTGTTCGCCGCTTGGAATGCCCCGACCCCGGTCTTGCACTTCGATAATAGCAAGCTTCTGATGGCTTTGCAGGATCAACTCGACCTCGTGTTCATTGTCGTCGTTGGGGCCATATTTGGTCGCATTCTCAAGCAAGTTGATGATTGCGCCTTCAAGCCCGTCCTTGTCGCAGGATACCACGATCCCGAGAGGCAGGCTGTCGATCAGGATTACGCCCTTTTCCTCTAGGTGTGGTGCGTAGGCGTAAGCTGTTGTGCGAAGTAGCTGGCCGATGTCGTGAGGCTCAGTCTGATAGGATAGTGTCCCCGATTGTTGGCGCGAGAAGTCGAGGATGCGATTGATCAGGGTAGTTAGGCGTTCGGACTCGCGAGCGATAATCGAGCCAAATTCTGAGGTCTGACCTGGATCCCGAACGCGGCCCATACCGATGGTTTCGCCATACATGCGTATCAGCGCTAGAGGCGTTTTCAGTTCATGTGAAACGCGTGAGACTAGGTTGATCTTGAGTGCTGCCAATTCGGCTTCACGCGAGACAGAGCGCCAGGACCAGAGGGCACCACCAAGCGCGGTAAACAGCAGCGCTAGCACCAGCAGTGCTCGCTTGTTCGCTGCTGAGTCAGCATCCGCTAGCCGCTTCTCAGGATCAGCGGGAAACACTCGTAACGTCAGACCGTTGGTTTCGATAGAGGGTGCAACGTAGTCTGAGGGCACTGGCTTGGTGGGTGCCCACAGAGCAGCGCCGTTACGGCTGGTAATCGATAGCGCGTAACTTTCGTCGTTGGCGAGTGAAGTGGCAGTTGGTTCGATCAGCGCATCCAAATCAAAGTGCAGTGCTACGAACGAGCACTGTAGTTGATTTTGCTCTTCTTCCGTTGCTGGTCGAATCGCCAGCAACATGGGATAGGCCGTGTCGGTTGATACCAAGCGCTCCTCACTCATGGGAGGGGTGGACGAATCGCGCGAACGCACTCTCGGGCGGACTTGGTAGCTGAATACTTGAGAGTAATCACTGGCGAACTCTCGTGATGCCGCGCGTTGCTTGTTCTCGATTAGGTAGCGCTGGATGTCATCATTTAGCGGACTGTCGGCATCAAAAGACTCAGCCATCCGCTCAGCGATTGCGCCAGCTAGGCCGTCAGTGGCTGACGGGTAGCCATCTTCAGCTATTTCTCGGAGTAGCGTGATGCGATTCTCAGGTGCTCCTAATTCTGCAAGCACGCCTTTCACGAGCAAGTTTAGGTCGATTAGCTCAGACGATGAAGAGGTGCTCGTGATTGCTTGGACCTCCATGAGGCGAGATCTTGCAGCAGCGTTCTGGCCTAGCTTGCGCAGTGCGGTTGCGTGCATAAAGCAGGCATGAGCTTCGGCCCGTAACAAAGTCCAGCGTCGACTGCCTTGGTTTGCAGTTCGAACCAGTTCGACGACCGTTGCTAGCTTTTCAGCAGCTTCATGCCACCGGCCGTGCTGCATCAAGAGTTCGGCTGCGACGAGATCCGGAATGCCTTGGCTGTCGGAGCCAGTTGATGGCTCTCGGATTAGTGGCAGGCTGACTGTGTAAAGCGGCAGGCGTGGCCACACTAGGCGCGCATCATCGTCTATTAGAAGGACGTCTAGGATGCCCGGGATGTCTTCGACGTCGCGCAGTTTGATGGCGGCTCGAATCGGGGACTCATCGACGATCCAGCGAATCGAAGCGTTCAAGGCTTGCGTGACTCTGGAGTTGATTTGTCGCGTGATTGCGTCTTCAGCTCTGGCTAGAAACTGGCGGGCTTCTCCCTCTGACGAAACGATCGCCATCTGACGGCTGTTTTGAAGCTCGTTCCAGCCGAGCACTGACATCATGATCAGTGGCACAAGGAACGTGCCGAGCGCCAGGAGATGACGTTGGCTCAATCGCATCGGATTCTTAGCAATATACCTTGCGCCGGCAGGAGTAGCTGGCGCTTGAGGCGTTCGTATAGTGTAGCCGCCCAGAGTGAACCAAGGTAGCTTCTCAACGCGCGGAGAATTTTAGGCCCACAATTGCAGTGATAAGTAGGGCCAGGAATACGATGCGGGCGGGTGAAGCTTCCTCTTCGAACTTCCAGATCCCGTAGATTGCGGTGATGCAGGCACCGATGCCGACCCAGACTGCGTAGGCAGTGCCGATCGGAATCGTTCGTGAGGCAATGGCTAAAAGCCACATGCTGATTGCCAGGGTGACCGCTACAAACACGGTTGGCCAGGGCTTGGTAAAGCCTCTGGTATACACAATGCCGATCGCCCAGCAGGCTTCAAATAGACCGGCGAGGATCAGTAGCAGCCAAGCCATCATGCGTAGCTGCCGCTTGCTTGAGGCTGTTTTGCCGCATTGGGCCAGGGTGAGGTGACGTTCATCGTCCCATCTAACCCTGTCTTGGGTTGGATCTCGACCCTGCTCGGGTCGAGATCTCGCCGGCACGCTAGAATAGCGTGATAGAGACGCCGTCAGTGGTTGTCATCGGGATACCCGGGACTGGACTGATGCATCCGCTTGTCGGATCGAACAAGTCGAAGCCTTGGATGTATAGCGGCACACCAAACAATGCTGGGTTGTTTGGCAAGGGAAGTGAGGTCGATGCCGAACCGATCAGCACGCCAAGGTCGAAGAGGATGTTGCAACTGCAGTTTGGCAGTGGCAAACCAAGTGGTGCGATACTGAAGTTGATGAACGGGAAGCCAGTTGCATTTTGCATGCTGACATCGATGTTCGTGCCGACCAAGCCTGAGCCGGTGACTTGGAGTGAGCTAGAGCCGCAGGCGCCCATCGTTGTGTTCTTGAACGAGGGAATCACCCGCACTCCGCGGTAGTCCGTTTCTGGTGCTTCCGTTTGGATCAATACTGGCGTCGACCCAGCGCCAGTGTCGACGACCTTATAGAGTGACGTTACGAATCCGCTTGGCTCAGCAGTAAACCAGATCTCGGCAACTCCGTCGCGGAGGATGCCTGAGAGACCGCGAATACACTCGGTGGCACCGACAACAATCGTGTACTGCCTCGTCCACGTGCCAGCTGCGAGGGTCCACTTCTGTACTCCGCAGTTACTGCCTAGGAATGCACTGTCGGCAACGTAGAGAGTCGAATCGTTGGCAAACCAAAAGTCATATGGTGCGCCATCGTTGAATACTCCAGCGGTTGGGAAGCCTGGCAGTAGGGTGGTTGTTTGCAATGCCGTCGTTGGCATGCCCGTGCCGACCTCCAAAACACCTTGAGACAGTGATCCGGTGGAGGCGCTAGTGATGTAAAGCTGGCCTTTATAGCTGTCGATCCAGCGCACATTGCTTGGGCTGGTAGCAAGATCTAGCGAGTTTGTTGCGCCTAGAGTTGCATAGCGAACGGATCCGTTACCGCTGTTGCCACCTAGCCAGAAGCTTGAGCCATCGAGGCTTGTTGCGCCGCGGAATGTTGACGAGTCGTAAGCGTCTGTGAGTGCCGTCGTGGTATCGATAAGGCCAGTTAAGATATCTACAGTTGCAATGATTCGGTTCGAGACAGTTGCTGGCTCAGCACCAGGGTCACTCGCTCCGATTGCGCGATCGTATCCTGCTAGAACTAGGTAGCGGCCATCAGCCGATACCGTTAGCCCGCCTTCGGAGGATGAAAATCCACGTTGCGCGAACGACGGTGTTGCGCCGGACTGGCTGTTGGGGATTTCAATTGATTGGACCAACGTGTTGGTGGCGGTATCCCATTCATCAATAAAGACTGGTGCCGCGCTGCTGCTCAGGGTTAGCGCGGGGTCGCCAACACGAAGCACTACGACGTTGCCTGGAGTAAATAGTTGTGCGGTTGCAGCGCTGCTGAGCAGGGCTGCCGTGGCGAGCGAAGTAAGGATCGATCGAATCATGGGCTTGTTTGGTTTCGTATTCTCAAGACGACACCGAGCGACGGGTCGATTGGAGTTCTGCTAGTTTGGCTGGATTTGCGTAGACTTACAGAACGCTACGTAAAGATTCAGATATTCTCCTCGCTTGTGCGGTGGACCATAATTGCCGTCGGTCATGAAGTTTGCTGTTTGTATCCGTCTCGCCAAGTGTTCAAAGCCCGTTGTTATGGGCTAGATCAGAGCCTGTCATCGCAGAGTCTTGATGCGGGTGGTCCGCTAGGGCTTAGCCTATTCGGTCGTCAGTAGTGCGCCGCTGCGATGTAGTTTAGTCCACTGCGCGCCTTGTGACTGCTCGCGTCAGGAAATCGTGCGGATGAAAGGCCTCGATGCCTACTAATAGAGAAGGCAGTCTTCCACGTCTTGCCACCAATGCTCAGGCGCTTGGCTGAGCAGGGTCAGCTCTTGGTCGCTGCCATTGCGATCGATGAATTGTCGCACATCCGAGCCGCCGGTCAGAATGTCGATTGGCATCAGTAACTCTTCGTATTCATACGGCGGTTGATTCCACACTAGTTGCTTTCCATAGAGGCGACGCAGTTCTCGCAGCACCAGCAGTGTCGTCTGATACGAACGGAAAGATCTCGCATCGGTGATGTGTAGGAATAATCCGTGGCAGGCTTTGCCCTGCCATTTTTGGAAGGTCGGTTCAAACGTGACTGCGCGCAGTTTTGCTCCTTCAATGTCAGGCAGTGCATCGAATAATTCTCTGGCATCGATCCATGGGCTGCCAAATTGCTCAAATGGAGTAGTAGTGCCACGTGCTTCGCTGACGTTCGTTCCTTCTAGTAGGACCTGACCCGGATAGAGGAGGGCGCCCTCGATCCGTGGTAGGTTGGGAGACGGTGGCACCCATGCACGCTGCGTATCTTGCCAAAGCATTTCACGGTGCCAATTTTGCATCGTAATGACGTTTACCTCGCAACCGATGTCGAGTGCTTCGTTGCAGTAGATCGCTAGCTCGCCAATTGTTAGGCCGTGGCGCATCGGGATCGCGGCGCGACCCACGAAGCTTTGGAATGCAATGTCTAGTGAGCAACCTTCCGCTACTTCACCTCCAAGTGGGTTTGGGCGATCTAATACCAGTAAGTCAATGCCGTGCTTGGCGCATGCTTCGAGGCAGTAGGTCAAGGTCCACACATAGGTATAGACCCGAGTGCCAACATCTTGCAGGTCGACTACCAGCAGATCGAGTCCCTCAAGCATCAGGGACGTTGGGCGCCGCGTCTCGGAATAGAGGCTGTGGACTTGCATGCCTCGATAGCTGGCATGGCCAGTCTCTATCATGTTGTCCTGTTCTGTTGACCACAATCCGTGCTGCGGTCCAAACAGTGTCTTCAGCTTTGCTGGGTGCTGTGCGTGAAGGACATCGACGGCATGCTCAAACTGGTTGGTGACTGAGGACTGGTTGCTCACGAGTCCAAATGCTCGTGACTGCGAGATGCGTGCGGGGCATTTACGTATCGCTACTTCTAGGCCTGTTAAAACAGTCATTTCGTTCCTTACTCGTAGAGCAAGAATGGTCCCCGTCGTAGTCGAAATAGATCGAGAGGCCGTCGCCACTTGCTGATGATCTCGTCTGGAGCGGTGCCGGCGAGGATTGCATCGTATGAAGTTTTGTCTTTCAGCAACCAGTCTAATCGCTGGGTGTCCCAGTGGTCGCGAAACAGTGTGCGTAAGGCGCAGGCGATGTGTATGCCGGTGCGTACGGCTTCATACTTTCGCCAGTTGGTAACCAATATCTGTATGCCCTCGCACGCATTGCCCTTGTGCTTGCTGGATGTTGGGGTGAAGTAAGCGGGCACAAACGCAACGCCGGGCAGCTGAGCCTTATTCAACAACTTCGCTAGCTTTTGGCCGTCGCACCATGGTGCGCCAAGGATTTCGAAAGGAGTGTCGGTGCCGCGACCAACTGACACATTCGTGCCCTCTATTATTCCGATTCCTGGATAGGTCAGCGCCTGTGTCAGTCGCCGTATGTTGGGCGAGGGATTGACCCAGGTTAGGCCGGTATGCTGCCATAGATCAGCACGTTGCCAGCCGCTGCATGCGATCACCTCTAATGGCACTTTAAGCCCATTCTCGCCGATGATCATTCGAGCGAGTTCTCCAGTAGTCATGCCATGTTGTAGCGGCATGGTGTGTGCGCCGACAAAGTCGAGGCGGTCTGTTTGCAGTATTGGCCCAGCCATCACGATGCCGCCAATTGGATTGGGCCTATCAAGCACCATGAATCGAATGCTGTGCTCCTCAGCCGCTTCAATTGCTTCGCGCATTGTGGCGACGTAGGTGTAGAAGCGGCAGCCAATGTCTTGGATATCGAATACCAATGTGTCGATGCCTTGCAGCATCTCGGCTGTTGGCTTGCGCGCCTTTCCGTAGAGCGAGAAGACCTTGAGCCCGGTGGCCTGATCAATGGTGTCGGAAACTTTCTTGTCGACGACCCCTTGCCAGCCGTGCTCGGGAGAGAAGAGCGCAACAAGCGCAACGTCTTTGGCAGCATGCAATACGTCTACAGTGCGGCGACCGTCGCACGTGCGGCCGGTGTGATTTGTAATCAAACCGACCTTGCGGTCGCGAAGCGTGCTGCAGTCCATGTCAGCTAGCACGTCAATACCAGTGCGTACCTGTGCAGCGATTGGCAGCGCAGAGAGGGCAGTCGCGAAGGTTATGGCTCTGAGAACGATGTGGCCTTGCATATGTGCAACGTAGCGAGTCGATGCAGCGTGCGCAGTAGTCTGTTGCTGATTGCTAGTTTCGGTTGCGGATGGCTTGTGCAGTGCGGCCGGTGATGTAAGTAGCAGCGCAACTGATCAGGCCATACCACGGCCATGCAATCTTCAAGGGCACGCCTGGTTCGATTTCGAGGGTTGGTAAAATGAAGACGACTACCACGGTGGCGCACAGGCCGCCAAGCAACCCATACAGTGACGCTTGTGGCGAGCGGCGTTCCATTAAAGACAGAGTGAACAAGCCTAGGATCACACCAATCATTGGATTTTGGATCGCGAGAACTTGGTTCACAACTGAGTCTCCGCCAAGGCCGCTGATGCCAACGAGAACCTGTAGTCCAGCAAAAATGACTGTGGCGATCTTTGCTGTCCGCAATGCAAATGGAGAATCTTGCGAGTGTCCGGTGCGTGGCAGCACGAAGTCGTTAACGAGAGCTGATGCCGACGCGGAAAGTGAACTTGATAACGTCGACATTGCGGCTGAGAAGACTGCTCCTAGGACGATGCCAATTAGGCCAACCGGTAGGTGGTGAACAATGAAGTGCGCTAGTACCTGATCACCTTTAGTGAATGGCTCGTCTGGGGCGTGCTGGGCATAAAACGACGAGAGGCCGAGGCCTAGCAGCAAGAATAGAGTGAATTGGAGCATCACTACTGGGCCACTCCAAAGTAGTGCTTTCTGCGCATCACGCTGCGAGCGGGCGCAGAGATAACGTTGCACAATCAATTGATCCACGCCGTGGCTGCCGATTGATAACACCGCGCCGCCGATCAATCCTGCCCAGAAGGTATATGGCGACGATAGGTCCCAACCGAAGTCAAGGCATTGTAGCCGCTCTTGCATGGCGGCGTTGCTGAAGGTCGCTGACAGGCCACCATCTAGTTGCTGACCCATGATGATGAACGAAATCACCGCGCCAAGCATGTAGACGACAAACTGAATCGCGTCGGTCCAGACAACTGCTTTGATGCCGCCAATTACTGTGTAGATGACGGTAGCTATGCCGACGATGACGACAGCAGTTGATAGTTCGCACTGGAACATCACCGTCAATACGAGTGCCGCGAGATACAGTCGGAGTCCGTCGGCAAGCGTGCGCGTGATCAGGAACAATGCGCTAGCGACCATTCGCACTTGGGGGCCGCTGCGGTCTTTTAGCACGTCATATGCGGTGAATAGCTTGCCCTTAAAATACAAAGGCAACAGTCCGTAGGCTGCGACTGCTCGCCCAACCAAGTAGCCCAGCGGTAGTTGCAAAAATAGTAAGTTGCCTGGCGCGCCTTCCTTGCCAAATGCTATGCCGGGAACGCTGAGGAACGTAGCTGTGCTGGTTTCGGTGGCGACGATTGATAGCAGTAGCAGCCACCATGGCAAGTTGCGGCCACCCAGCAGGTAGTCGGTTGCGGACTTCTGTCCGCGACTCATATAGAGACCGAAGACGATCGTCACAATTAGGTAGGCGACCAGGATCGTTAAGTCAGTAATGCCAATAGCCATGGGCGCAGGATGCGTTGCCACAGTTTTGATGCAAGGGCCGCGTTTGTCCTTTTCAAACTCTGGCGACAACTTTATCCGTGACCCACCAATGATAGGTCGGACAGGTGGCGTTGGCGGGCCGATTCAGCGATCATCATTGGCATGAGCCGCGTCGATTTGTCCAATCTCACAACTGAGGCAGTAAACCCTCGCAGTGCGGATCTTGATGCAATGTCGACTTTAGAAGTCGTTGCTGCGATTAATGATGAAGATCATCATGTTGCTGATGCGGTGCGGGTAGCTTTGCCGTGCATAGCCGCAGCAATTGACGCGATTGTGCCGCGTATGCAAAAGGGTGGGCGTCTGATTTATCTCGGCGCTGGGACCTCTGGTCGCCTTGGTGTTCTAGATGCTGTCGAGTGTCCGCCAACGTTCTCATCCGACCCTCGCCAAGTTTGTGGCTTGATAGCTGGTGGCGAACGCGCATTTTTTCAAGCGGTCGAAGGGGCTGAAGATAATCCGCAACTGGCAGTTGATGATCTTCGTGCGATGAAGATAGGGCCGATCGATTGCATTGTTGGTATCGCAGCCAGCGGCCGAACGCCGTTTGTTATTGGAGCCTTAGAATATGCTAGGGAGGTCGGCGCCTTGACGGTTGCAGTTACGATGAATCGCGGCAGCTTGATGGTCGAGTCAGCTGATATTGCAATCGAGGTAGAAACCGGTCCCGAAATCCTAACTGGCAGCACTCGGATGAAGGCTGGGACGGCAACGAAGATGGTGCTCAACATGCTGAGCACAGGTGTGTTCGTGCGGCTTAATAAGGTCTACGGCAACTTGATGGTTGACGTTCAGGCGACCAACGAAAAGCTGCGCGCGCGCAGCATCGGGATCGTGGCGCAAGCTTGTGGTTGTGATTCGAGCCACGCCGCAAAGTTGCTGCAAGAGGCCGGCGGCGAGGTGAAGGTGGCGATTGTTGTCGGCAAGAAGGCCGTGTCGCCGCATTTAGCGCGAACCTTGTTGTTGGCGAACCAGAGTAGCATCCGCGCCGCGCTGTTGGCTCCAGCGTAATGCGCACATGCGCGTAGGATTCGGGTGCTATCGCGGATGCGCTGGGGCGGCCCTGCGTGAGCTTGTGGGCAGTATGTGTTGGATGTCGCGGGCGAAAATACGCTTCGGTACGTTCAAATTGCTGATTGACCAGAACCGAATCAAAGCAACTTTTTCGCATCGCTCGCACGTGCCGGTATTCAACCAACTTGCGTGTTTTGAACCTTGTGATTGCGCCGTCAAAGATCGTCAAAACTACGGTGGGAAGATCTGCCTAGGAGATGCCTGCATGAGGCGTCTAAGTTATTGTGAATAAAAGGTGATGTGTTGTTTTGGCGTGGTGGTCACCATCGTCTAGCAGCAGTGCTGAGGCTTGCCAAACTGCCCTTATAAGGGCATTCTTGTAGATTGATGGAGCATCAACAGAACCTAGATGTGCGAGTGTTGGCCTCAGCCGAGGGTGCGATACCGCTTCTGTTGAAGGAAGTCAGTGATTTGCTCGTGCAGGGCAATGCCGATGCGAAGCAGCGGCCACTGATCAGCTTCGCTACTGGGGCTACGTTCACAGCTTTCTTTCGAGCCCTAGACGCAGAGATCCAACAGGGTCGCATTGCCTCGAGCGAGTTCGTCGGAACGCATCTTGATGAATATATGAGCTTCGAACCTGCCCGTCCTGGTGGCATGGTCCACGAGTTGACTTTGCGCTGTCCCGCGCTTCGCGAGATGCTCGCTCGTGGTTCGTTTTTCCCGGTGCCGTGTCATGGGGCCGAGGGTTCGTTGAGGGCGCACGAAGACCGGATTGATCGGGCGGGTGGCGTTCAGCTGCAGTTTCTTGGGATAGGGCGGAATGGCCATATTGCGTTTAACGAACCAGGATCATCGTTTGATGATTGTTTCCACGTCGCGATGCTGACGGAATCGACTCGCTCCGATGCCAAGCAACGATTTGTTCCGGATCAGCCGCCGCGCCGTGCGGTCACGGCTGGCATGAAGTCGATCTTTAGTGCAGAGCGCATTGTTTTATGTGCATTTGGTTCGGGCAAAGCAGACGCGGTGCGGGCGATGTTGCAGGGTGACGTAAATCCAAACTGCCCAGCCTCTGTGCTGCGTAAGCATAAGAATTTGCTGGTGCTACTGGATCCGGCTGCTGCGAGTTGTCTCGATGCAGGCGCTAATGCCAGCGCAATTGGATAGCCGGTAGATCCTTTAGCCGGCAGATCCTGTAGTCGGCAGATCCTGTAGTCGGCAGATCCTTTAGATCTGACCCAGCCAGGGTTGTGTTGTGTCTTCACAGGCTGATGCTGGCCGCAGCCTAGGTGTCCAGCCTACGATGGGGGGCGTGAACTTCGCGCACAGCTGGATCTATTTAGTATCGCTGCTTCTGTCTGCTTGTATGTCTCAAGGTGGACTCTCAGAGCAGGATGCAGTCGGCCGATCGCTCGGCAAACTCACGCTTGAGCAGAAGGCTGGGCAGCTCTTTGTGTGTTGGAGCTTGTCGCGTCCGGATGGTGGTAATCACGAGCAGATGTTGAAGTGGGTTGAGGAGGTTGGCCTAGGTGGTGTCATCC
This sequence comes from Planctomycetota bacterium, assembly GCA_965662465.1. Taxonomy (GTDB): domain Bacteria; phylum Planctomycetota; class UBA1135; order UBA1135; family UBA2386. Next base: position 29,079 of record CBFIIO010000005.1, read on the forward strand.
TCAGTCTTGGCAGTGTTGGCGATGCGGCCGCGCTTATCCCGAAGCTACAGGCAAAGGCTAAGGTGCCATTGCTGCTAGCAAGTGACTTCGAAGGTGGCGTCTGGTGGCGGTTGAAGGGTGCCACTGAGTTAGGCAACCAGATGTTGGTAGGTGCCAGCGAGTCGGAAAAACTTGCAGAGGCAATGGGGCAAGTCACTGGCCAGGAGGCTAAGGCACTTGGTTTCCATTGGGTCTTCGCTCCTGTTCTTGACGTTAACTCGAATCCGGATAACCCAATCATCAACGTTCGAAGCTTCGGAGAAGATCCGAAGTTGGTCGGCAAACTTGGTCGTGCATTTGCGCGTGGTGTGCGCCAGTCAGGCTTACTTTCGTGTGGCAAGCACTTTCCGGGTCACGGTGATGTCGACAGTGACTCACACCTTGCATTGCCAACAGTTCCAGGTGATCGAGAGCGATTGCTGCAAGTAGAACTCGCGCCGTTTCGTGCTGCTGCAGCGGACGGTCTGGAGTCAGTGATGACGGGCCATCTTGCAGTTCCAGGGCTCGGCGAAGACCCGAATGTGCCGGCAACGCTGAGTCGCACCATCCTTCACGACGTGTTGCGAGAGGAGCTTGGATTCAAAGGTCTGGTTGTCACTGATGCACTGGATATGGGGGGCGTTAAGAATGCATTGGATCCCGGTGAGGTTGCCGTGCGGGCTTTGCTGGCGGGCGCTGATGTGCTGCTGATGCCGCCCGAGCCGTTGGTTGCTCGGCAAGCCGTCATTGATGCTGTGAACAGTGGCCGCATACCGATGGAAAGGCTCGATGATGCAGTGCGTCGCATCCTCGAGGCGAAGCACAAGGTCGGTTTGTTCTCAGGTGGCGGGCAAACTGCGGTGCATTGGCAAGGGCAAATGCGGACGCCAAGATCTGAACAGATTGCCGATGAGATTGCTCAGCATGGCATTGTGCTCGTGCGCGATCGCGACGGTGCTTTGGCGAGGTTGCGAGAAGGTGGCGAACCCACGTTACGAGTTACGTTGGTTGACAAGGCGGATGGTAGCGACTCAGCCTTGGGCGTCTCTTGGTCAGGTGAATCAATACGACTCACTGACCAGAGCACCGGCGAAGAAGTTGCCGCAGCAATCGATCGTATTGCCAAAGCCAAGCAGGTCATCTTGTCGCTATTCGTCAAGGTCCGTGAGCTGAGTGGTGGCATTGGTCTGCCTTCGAAACTCGATCCAGTGATGCAGTCGTTGCGTGCTGATCAAGATGTCACAGTCGTCTCATTTGGTAGTCCCTACGTGATCCGTAACTTGCCGAAAGCGGACGCGTTTGTCGCTGCGTTTGCGACTACCAAGCGGGTGCAAGAAGCCGTATCGAAAGCTCTCAAGATCGGCGGCTTTCATGGGCGGTTGCCGGTCGCTGTTCCGGGCGTTGCACCCGCCGGGTTTGGATTGTCAGACTTGGTCGCGGGCCATGATGATGGTCTCGGCAATCCTGAACCACCTAATGGCGAGCTGCCAGATGCGTTGCAGGCGCGCTTGCAGCTTGCAATCGACGATGGTGCGACGCCAGGCGCAGTTTGTTACGTGTCTCGGCGTGGACAGCTTGTAGCGAGGGTAGCCGCGGGGCACGAGTCCTATGTGTCAGGCTCTCCGCTTGTCACGGATGCCACTGCGTATGATCTTGCATCGTTGACGAAAGTTTGTGCGACGACACCAGCGATCCTCCAGCTGGTGCAGGCTGGCAAGTTGTCCTTAGATGACCCGATCCAAAAATGGGTGCCCGCGTTTCGTGGACCGGGCAAGGATCTTGTCACGGTCCGTCACTTGATGGCGCACCAAGGTGGCTTGGCCTCCTACGTGAGGTTCTATAGATCCTTGAATGGTAAAGAGGATATCGTCGCTGCGGCAGCGGCTGAGGGCTTGATGTCTGAACCCGAAACGAGTGTTCGCTACAGTGACCTTGGCTTCATTCTCTTGATGGCCGTTGTCGAGGCTGCTAGCGGTGAAGACTTTCAAGTGGTTGCTCGCAACGCACTGTTTAAGACCTCCATCGGATTCGTGTCGACAGACCAGTCGCCTATCGAGGCAGCTCCTACCGAACACGACGTGGCCCGTGGTGGCGTTGTTCGTGGCTATGTGCACGATGAGAATGCATATGCGATGGGCGGAGTGTCTGGGCATGCCGGGCTCTTCGCGGTTGCGTCCGAAGTTCTCACTTACGGCAACTTGCTCTTGCATGGGGGGACTCCCGAAGTGTCTCGCGATTTGATTACGCTCGCGACCCAACCAGCAGGATTTCTTGATGATGCAACTCGCGGTCTCGGCTTCCGATTGCTCAGGGATGGCTCTTGGGCTGGCACCAAGGTTCCCGAAGGCACCTTTGGCCATACCGGCTTCACCGGCACATCGTTGTGGTGCTGCCCTCGTTATGACGTTTGTGTGGTGTTGTTAACCAACCGTGTGCATCCGACTAGGGTAAATAACAAGATCACAGAGACGCGCCAGGCGGTTCACGACATCGTGCTTGATTGGCTACGCTAAGAGCATGACAGAGCGTTTAAGTAAGGCCGTGCTGATACTGCTGGTGAGCCTCGCGATACCGGCTGCTTCGTTGCGAGCGCAGGTGGCGCCGAAGCACATCCATGTCATTGGTGCCAGTGTAAGTGCTGGATTTGAAGATGGTCCGTTTGCTGGCGCGAAGGTTGCCGGTGACTCGATCCCGCTACAGAAGGTATTGAAAAGCTGGAGTGGTGGAGTCGTCAAGGTGACGACCCATCCAATGTTGGAGATGTGTTATACGTTTAGTGATCCAGTCAAGATCGGCAAGAAGCAGATTGATCGAGCCAAGGTCAAGAAGGCAGACATGGTCGTCGCAGTCGACTTTCCATTTTGGTTTGCCTATGGCTACGTTCGCGGCGACGAGGCGAAGGCTCGACTTGGACGCCTAGAACAATGCCTAACACTCTTAGCTAGCTTGGATGTGCCGGTGATCATTGGCGATCTACCGAACATGAAGGGCGCTGCGCTGCGCATGTTGAAACCAAGGCAGATTCCTTCCGAGGAGTTGCTTGCCAAGCTGAATGCGCGGATGGCCAAATTTGCAGCTGACAATGAGAAGGTCACAATTGTGCCAATCTTAAATATCGTCAAGCAGCTCAAGGTCGATGGCGTCAAGTTGCCGTTCGAGGACGGCGGGTTACAAACTGCTCCTGGTGCTTTGCTCCAGGAAGACCAGCTGCATGTTACGCGTATCGGGATGGCCCTGCTGACCTATCAATTGCAGGCTACGCTGCGAGCGCACTTTCCTGCTGGCCATGTTCTTCACGAACAGGAATGGACCTTCGATGAGTTTGCAGCGGCCGTTAGCGCGGATGATGAACTTCAAATGTTGCGTGAGGCTGGCCAGCAAAAGAAGTGAGCGCGCCGCTATTGCAGTTGCGACGTGGGAGGCAGCAGACCCCGCCATGCCGGCAGTGCTCTGAGTCGATCCACTGAGTTGCCAAGAATCGCCGCTTGCCATGGTTTGATTGGTCCTCCACGCATTGCGGCGACCTTTGCATATTGGCTGGCCAATTCGTCTTGGCCACGGGCGAGAGCCTCAAGGGCCATGGTTACTGGGTACCTTGTGTCGATGCTGTTGCGATCGAGCTTGGCTATCCCTTTCTGTAGTTGCTCGTTCATCATATGAATCTGAGGAAGAGCATCCGTTCCGCCCGCGGCTAAGAGGTCTGCGATCGAGATAAACGTGTTCTCTATCGCGTAGCGCTGTAGTTGCTTTGGTTCTTGGCGTTCGTCGGCGCGTTTGGCTAAGTCCGCGAAGTGTGTGGCGAGCGCGGCTCGCAGTATCGGGTGTGGGTTTACGACGACTGCGTCAATCGCTTTGTCTACGTCACCTAGTTCGGCGAGAGCTGTGCTGACTAATGCGCGCAGTTCTGGGTGCGCTGGATCGAGGGCTAATCCTTTTCTAGCAACTTTGATCGCTTCACCGTAGCGACTACCGCGCGCCAAGATTTCGGCCAGCAATAGTAAGAGTGGTGGCGAGAACGGTCGCAGTTCAAGTCCGCGAGCTGCAAAGTGCGCTGCCTTAGCGAGGTCACCGCGGTTCATTTGGGAGCGAGCCTCTAGTTCGAACCATCGCGGTTCGTAGCTCATCCAATCTATCGCGTTGGCAACCGCATCCGTCGGTGGTGGCTTAGCGTCGCGTTTTGCGCGAACGTACGGAATGAACGCTGTATTACCGGCGACCGGTAGCAGGCCGAGACCCAACATGCTGACTCCTAAGATGACACTTAGGGCTACTTTGAGACGTTGTCTCAATGATCCTGGATCTGCTGCTACCGCTGCCGGCGAGCCGATTAATAAAAATGCGAGTGCCGCCGCAGGTGCGTTACCGATTGGTGCCCTGACTACCATCAACAGTAGCAGCACAAACATTGGCACTAGCCTGGTCTTGTCTTGGATGCCGCGCTGCAAAGAGAAAAGCATCATTGCAAAGAGTGCCAACGCGACTAGACCACCATCGACAAGCAGTTCGAGCCAGTCATCGTGCGCTGTGCGAACTTCAGTCGCGAATTGCCTGTCGAAGCTGGATGCTTCGATTTCTTTTTGGCTGCGGTAGCGGGGGTACTCAACTGCAAATTGACCCGGGCCTATGCCGCATAGCATCGACTCGTCGATTAGCTGTGCTGTTGCGGCTGCGATCTCGAAGCGGATGTCGAGGGTGACCGTGCTACGTTCGAGCTCTTTGCGCATGGCAAGTTCGCTCAGCTGGGGCGTTGCGGCAGACGTCGCTACTACAAGACCGATTACGGTCCCTGCGGCTGCAGCGATCAGAGGCCTAAAGTCGCGCTGTTGGCGACGCATAACCGCAAGCAGAATCAGCCCAGCAAGCATGGCTACTTTGCCTGACCGCGATGGATTGATGATCAGGTAAGCGCAGGCTGCAGCGATCGCCAATATCGGTAGCCAGCGCAGGTTTTGCCTGACCTTGCCGTGCAGCACAGCGACTGTGATCCCGGCTACTGAGGTCCATTCCGAGGCGACGTTGAGGTTGCCCAGTGACGAGACTGGTTCGCGTTCCACGCCATAGCCGTTGATCTCACCGAGCCCTAATCGCTGTAGTAGACCAAACACACTTGTGATGAGTGTGAACAATGCGACTGATGTCGCAACCGCTGAGAGTTTCAGTGTTACCCCGATCCGCACTAATACGAGAAGTGCGAACCAGTGAGCAATTCGATAGGCGGCTTCCCACGGCTGGAAGGAAGTCGACGTAGCGTCGTTGTGGAGCGTCGTTTGAGCGATCGCTTGTCCTAGGGCGCAGAGCACTAGGCTTGCGATGAAGATAAGCCCTATTCGTTCGCCGCGAACGTGCGGTAGCTTGGGGTAAGCGATCAGTGCAGCACCCGTCAGCATTAGCAGCAAGCCACGCCGCACTTGCTCGAAGTCGATCCACAGTGTGTGAAACGGCAATACAAGTATGCCTAAGCAGATCAACGGCAGTCCGGTTTTCGTCCATGTGGATGATTCGGAATTACTCGTAGAGTCTGCTGAGGCCTTGGTCATGCCGTCTCTTCGTTGTCGAAAGATAGGATTGCGTCGACATAGTCTTTGATGACGAATTTCTCGAGGTCGTCGATACCTTCACCGACACCAAGAAACTTCACGGGTACCGGTAGTACATCGCGGATGCCGAAGATTGCTCCGCCCTTCGCAGTCCCGTCCATCTTCGCCAAGATAAGTCCCGTAATAGGGGCTGATTTCTGGAACTCACTGGCTTGGCGAATGGCGTTTTGACCGGTCGTTCCGTCGAGCACAAGCAGTGTCTCGTGTGGTGCGTCGGGCAATTGTTTTTTGACGACGCGAACGATTTTCTCGAGTTCCGTCATCAGGTTTCGCTGTGTGTGTAGACGGCCGGCAGTGTCGAGGATTAGGTAGTCGACCTTGCGTGCGATTGCAGCAGAGGTCGCATCATATGCAACGGCAGCAGGATCAGCTCCTGTCGATTGCTTGATGATATCGATGTCGAGGCGCTCAGCCCATAAGGTGAGCTGTTCAACAGCAGCGGCTCGGAAGGTGTCGCCAGCACCGAGCAATACAGACTTGCCCTGCTTTTTGAGGTGGTTAGCGAGCTTGGCGATCGAGGTTGTTTTGCCCGCGCCATTGACGCCAACAATTAGGATGACCGTCGGGGCATTCGGCGCATTGGTTATCTCGCCTTCGCAGCCAGTCATGATGCCGAGCAGCTTGGTGCGCAAGAAAGCCGGTACTTCTTCGATCGTTTTGACCTCCTTCTTTTTGTAGGAGGCCTTTAGATCATCGACAATCTTGGTGCCTAGTGGGCCAAGATCACTGTTGTAGAGAAGCTCTTCGAGTTCATCGAGGAACGCCTCATCGAGCTGCCGACCTTTAAATAGCCGGGTTAGCCCGGTCGTCAGGACGTCGCGAGTTTTCTGGAGTGCTTTGAGTAGCTTGCCGAACACCATGTCGCGGGCGAGTGTCGGCGAACGTCGCTTTCAGCGCCAGCATTGCCGCTCGCCTTTGCGGTTGATCTCGCCGAGTCTTTGATTCTCAGCTGCCTAGATGGTGCGTATTTCTGGTCGCTGAGCGCGGTTCTCTAGGATTCGCTGTCGTCTGCAGAGGCCACGTTTTGTGGTGCCATATCGATGTTCTTGGCCGCTGTTGCAGTGGCGGCGCGCTGGTCAAGGTCGATGCGGATACGGTCGAGGATGCCGTTGACAAATCCGCCGGAGTTGGCGGTTGAGAATTTCTTGCCAATCTCGATTGCCTCGTTGATGACGACCTTTGGCGGCACGTCAGAGCAGTGGATCAGCTCAAATACAGCCATCCGAAGCACATTTCGGTCGACGATCGCCATCCGGCGCAGGTCCCAGTTACGGGTTACAGCCTGAAGTTGTTTGTCGATTTCTTGGCTGTGCTCCAGGGTGCCTTCGACAAGGCGGACCGCAAACTCGACAACTTCCTTTTCGACAGTGTTGAGGGCACGGTCAGGTGTGTTTGGCAAACCATCTGCATTTAGCTCTTCGCCGGCATACAAATGCATGCGGCACTCGTCGGCAATTGACGTCCCAAGCTCGTCGGCTGAGCCTTTACCGCGAAGATCAAGCTGGAAGAGTGCCTGCATGGCAATTTCACGGGCGCGTGTACGGCGGCGGAGCGGGACAGTCATGAGAAGGAGCGGTTTGCCGGAGAGGGGTCCGGTTCGATGAGCAAGGTTACCCTATCTGATGCTCGACGACTAGTCACGTAGTCGAATCACATCGATTTGACGATCAAGCTAGTCTGTGGAGCTGGGAATGCAGCTCTGAATGGCGCAACTCAAGGTTGCAGCTGCGGCTTGAGATTGCTCATTGCTAAGGCAGCCATGGCAGCGTCGCTACCCTTGTTGCCTGCGTCACCGCCAGCCCGTGCCAGGGCCAACTCCATGGTTGCACAAGTCAGGACACCGAAGCCAATGGGGATGTCGAGATCAAGCTGCACTCGCATGGCGCCGTCCGTAACGCCGCTGCAGACGTAGTCGTAATGGTCGGTGCCACCGCGGACGATGGCGCCGAGCATGATTATGGCATCGAAGTCACCGGTCTGGGCGAGCCAGCGGCAGGCTGTAGGAAGTTCGAACGCTCCCGGAACCCATGTGACGGTAATGTTGTCTTCCAACACGCCCTGCTCTCGCAGGGTCTGTAAGGCGCCTTCGAGAATACGCTCGGTGACGACTTCGTTGAAACGTGCGACAGCGATGCCGATGCGTCTATCGTTGCCTGAGTTGTCGTCTGCGAGAGTCTTGACCATGGTCGGAGCCTAATGAATGCCATGCTCGGATGCCAAAGGGGCTTTGCAGGACTATGCCAGAGCTTGTCTTGAGCGTCATCTGACTGTCATGGCTATGCAGCTGTGGGTTAGCTCGTGTTTCACTGCGCTGTGGCCGGATAGATGGCCGAGGATGAATAGCTGCAGATATTCGAAATTCGGATTCCAGCAGCGCGACTTGGCTTCCCCGCAAGCTGAGAAATCCGCCTGCTTATACTCGAGGGTCAGGCTACAACCGGATAAGGCCACGCAGCTTGTGGTCATGTCGAAGTGTTTCGACCTGATCGATGTGGGGGCCACTGCTGAAGTGATCTTGGCAAGTTGTTGGCGCCTCAGCAGCAGGTAAAAGTCGCGATGCAAGGCTGGTAGGCGATCTCCTCCAATCCTATAGACATAGGGTTTCGGGGTCTCTGATCGGCCACATGCGAAGCTAAGTTCCCGCTGGTTGTCCCAACGTCATCCAATGTTGAGGCAAATAGAGTGAGTCATATGCCGTCCATTTATTTTCGAACGCTTAGACATGATTGGTCAACTGATCAGTGAAGCTGGTTTCTCTGCTCTGAGGCTTTCGTCGGAGGCCACACTTGGGCACGATCTCAGCAGCATGCCTTCGACCCAGCCTTTTTGGATTGCGTTCATTACGACCGTGGTCCTGCTCGTCGTAGCTCTCTATACCGGGATTAAGCGGAAACGGAAGGTCCACCTGTGGCTCGGGCCATTGACGATCGTAGCGCTGGCGGTAGCCATCATTTTGACTGAGAACTTGATGCGGCACTACACGTTCCCCGCGGACGAGTTGGCCTTTCATCTGAAGTTTGCCAAGGCTGGCGGCTTGATGGCGATTCCGGTTGTGGTCACCGGTATTTGGCTGTGGCGCAGCGAGCGGGCTCGTGTCTGGCATCGCAGCTTTGTCTACATCTGGCTGGCATCGGTGGTGATGGCGACTGGGACAGGTTTGTGGCTGTTCGGGCTTGGTGTAGCAAAAACGGTCTAAGAGTCGGTCGGTCGGAGATACAACAGGGGCATGGTGAGCCATGTGATGCTGTCGTTTTCGCTGTCTATCGCAAGTGTCTGTTCTCAGCAGTTGTCTAAGGCGACTGAGGCATTGCTCGATCGCGCTGGTGATGCGCGTGTGTCTTATGAGCGAGCCTATCGGCAATCTTCTGAGGTCGAGCGCTCTAGCTATGAGTTCTTGCTAAAGCACATGCCGCAGGATGACTTCCGTCATGTTTCTTCAGCGCTCGTGCTTGAGAACGTGCGTTTGGCACATTCGGTGCGCGGTTTAGTGCCGTGGGGCCAGCAACTTTCGAAGGATCTGTTTCAGAACTATGTCGTTCCTTACGCGCAGGCCAACGAGACACGTGAATCCTGGCGTCCGGAGATGGTCGCTAAATTTTTGCCCCTGGTTGCGAGCTGTGCAACACCTGGTGAAGCGGCGCGTAAGCTGAATGAGACAATTTTTAACTTAGTCGATGTTCATTACTCGACTCAGCGGCGTCGGGCCGATCAGTCTCCTAGTGAGTCGATTGCGCAAGGTAAGGCTAGCTGCACGGGGTTGTCGATTCTGCTGGCGGATGCTTGTCGTGCGTGCTGCGTTCCGTCGAGGCTGATCTCGGTCAAGTGGCCGCATAAAGCTGGGAATCACACATGGGTTGAGGTTTGGGATGGTGCCGCTTGGCGATTTGTAGGTGCTGATGAGCCCGATCCGAAAGGCTTCGATCGGGCGTGGTTTGTTGGGGACGCGAAGAAGTGCGGCACGGCAGATCGAGAGCATCGCGTTTGGGCAGTGTCATTTGCAAATACCGGTGAACGCTTTCGTACTGGCTGGGGCCCCGAGTCTTGGGGGGTTGATGTCACGAGTCGTTATGCCAGATCTAGCCAAAAGAGTGCCGACGATGGTTTGCGCGCTCAGATTGATCGTTACTTTGCGTCTGATGAAAACACCAAATCAACGTTCTCTTTCGATCGCAATCTCGACTTAGAGCTGCGGACTAAGCAAGGCGATCAGAGGCTGCGGCGGATCGTTTGGCAGTCTTTGCAAGCGCATGATCTCAAGCTGCTGATGGTTGATCACGATCAGAAGCGTGTTCGTGCTGGCGGTAAGCAGAGTCTGTTTACGGTTCGGCAAGTCGGCGTGAAGCCCGATGGCGGTTGGCCATTGGTCATCGCTATGCATGGTGGCGGTGGCGTAGCGAAAGAGTTCAATGACTCACAGTGGCGAGATATGCAGGGCTACTACAGAGATCATCCAGGTGAGGGAGGATATTTGTATTGTGCCTTACGTGCTCCGACTGATGAATGGAACGGCTTCTATACTGACTATTTCTATCCCGTGATGGAAAAGCTGATCCGACAGTTCGTGGTGTGCAGTGATGTGAACCCGAACCGGGTGATCGCGATTGGCTACAGCCACGGCGGCTATGGTGCGTTCGCAGTTGGCCCCAAGATGCCGCACCGTTTTGCGGCGGTTCATGCGAGTGCTGCTGCGCCTTCCGACGGTCAGAGTGTCCCTGATGGTCTGCACTCGCTGCGGTTTTCATTCATGGTCGGCGGTAACGACAATGCGTATGGGCGTCGTGCCCGTTGCGAAAAATTCGAAGAGCAACTGCAGGCGTTAAAGGCTTCGAGTCCGAAACTCTACCCATCCAAGTTTACGATGGTGGCAGGGAACGGCCATGGAGGCTTACCGGATCGCGACTTGCTGAAAGACCTTGTGCCTATTGTGCGACAGTGCTGCCCGAAGCGCCTTAATTGGTGTTTGACCGATCACACTGTCAAAGATCACTACTGGCTTCACGTTGACGAGCCGAAGCCAGGGATCAAAATTTGGGCAGTGAACGAAGGCAATGGGGGCATCAAATTGTGTGCTCCTGTGTCGGTCAAGTTGTGGCTAGATGCTCGCACTGTTGATCTTGACAAGCAGTTGTCGTTGACGCGTCAGGGCGCAGGTGAGGACGTAGGTGCCGCTAGGCAAACTACTTTGGCTACGCCAGAGCCTTCTCTGCGGACCCTTTGTTCTACCATGCAAGATTGTGGAGACTCGATGCTAGCAGCCACCTGGATTCTAGCCGTAGCTGGTAGCTAGGTTCTCTGGCGCGGTCAGGGTTGCTTGTCTACAGTTTCCGCGTGGGTCGCAAAGCTTCCTGCATCTTGAAGCTCAGTTGGTCGTACTTTTTGGTGAAAAAATGAAGCATGTAGACCTGTTCATTTTCGATCTTGCTGGCACCACGGTCATCGATGATGACCGTGTGCTGAGGTCGTTTGTAGCGACGGTCAAGGCGTTTGATATAGACGTTGATGCTGCTCGATTGCGTTCACAGATGGGGTGGCACAAGACCAAGGTTTTTGCGAGCCTGTTAGAAGATCACAACTTAGACACGGTTCTGGCACAGGCCATGGCCGAACGCTTTGAGTTAGAGTTTGAAGCGCTTGCAGCGAGCGAACCCCTATGTGAAACCAGTGGGGCAGGCAAGGCGTTGGCGGCTTTAGAAGCTGGTGGCGTGCAGATTGCATTCAATACCGGATTCAGTCGTAAGACTGCTGATACCGTGTTGGCTGCGATGGGTTGGCAGCGTTGGCCAAGTGTCGCGTCAAATGAAGTTCGTGCAGGTCGACCGGCACCTGACTTGATTGAGGCGGCAATGGAGCAGTGTGGCGTGAACGACCCATCTCGTGTTGGTGTCGCTGGCGATACGCCGTCTGACTTGCTGGCTGGAGACGCGGCTAAAACCGCTCTGAATATCGGCGTTGGATCTGGTGTCTACACACTTTCACAACTGAGTGAGTATGCCCACACACATCTGCTCGATGATCTGAGTACGTTGCCGGAGATCGTTTTTGGCAATGACTAAGCGGCAGTCGGATGTGTTGGTTGTCGGTGGTGGGGTGCTCGGTCTCGGCCATGCGATCGCCGCGATACGTCAAGGCCTTAGTGTCACGCTTTGCGAACGTCACGCCGTTGCCCGCGGCGCATCGGTTCGAAACTTTGGGATGGTTTGGCCGATCGGTCAGCCCATTGGCGTTGATTTACAAACTGCGCTCCGAAGTCGGGAACTCTGGACGCAGATTGCTGATGAGGCCGGGTTTCGTTGTGCACCAGTCGGATCGCTGCATCTTGCGTACGCCGACGACGAGTGGCGGGTGTTAGAAGAGTTTGCGGCCAAGTCTTCATTGGCGAATCTTGAGCTACTGTCACCCGAATCGGTTGCGGAGTTACAGCCTAGTATCGTGCGGACGGGGCTCTGTGGTGCATTGTTTAGCCCACATGAAGCCAATGTTGATCCTGCCGTAGCAATTGCTGCGATGCATGCTTGGTTGCAACGGCAAGGAGCCGATGTTCGAGTGAACTGTCCCGTTACCCATATTGAATCAGGCTGCGCGAAGTTGGCAGATGGGAGCAGGGTGATGGCAGATCGAATGGTCGTTTGTTCTGGCGACGACTTTCAGGCTTTACTTCCCGAGGTCTTTCAAAGCAGCGGGCTCCTGCGGTGTAAGCTGCAAATGATGGCGTTGGGGCGACAGCCAAGTGACTTCACTCTTGGACCGATGCTTGCTGCTGGTTTGACGTTGTTGCACTACGAGAGTTTTAAGAGTTGTCCTTCATTACCGGCCCTGAGGGATCGGCTAACCAATGATTTCGGATCGTTGTTGGCGCGTGGTATCCACGTGATGGTGTCACAGGGCGACGACGGTCGTTTGATCGTCGGTGATTCTCATGATTATGATCCCCCGTTTCGGCCTGGGCTGGATGCGGTGACTGAGCAGTTAATCCTTGGCTATCTGCAGAGGTTTCTGCAACTGCCAGCGGCGCAAGTGGTGCGACGATGGAGCGGCACCTATGCCAAATGCCAGGGCGGAGCCTCCATTTTTCGTGCCTCTCCAATGCCTGGAGTTGAGGTCGTAACTGGCGTTGGTGGTTCGGGTATGACCCGGTCGCAAGCAATCGGTGAGCAGACAGTTCAGGCTTGGTAGTGTGCTCGTCGTCAGAGGCTTAGCTACGTGCGAAAGCGGTGACGTGATCAAATGCTGGCGCGCTCTCTAGAAGAAGGCTGTGGCCGGCGTTCGCGAAGCAATGGTGTTGCGCACCCGGAATCATTTCAGCAGTCGCAGTGATTTCGTTTGGCAGTGTCAGAACGTCTTCGGCCCCAGCTAAGCAAAGGGTCGGTATGTTGATGCGCGGGCATAGAGCCTGGCCGTCAAAGGATTGCAGCGCGCTGGCCTGAGATTGCATGAATGCGCGTGAGGCAGCATTTGGCTTCGTGCTGCGAATGATGTTGTCGACGACTGAACTCTTGTCGTTGAGGAACGTGTCACCAAACAAAAATGGTGCCGTCAACTCGCCCAGATGCTTTCCGTCGATCTCAGTGCAGAGCAGTTCAAACCAACGATAGATGCGTTTGCTGCGCGGCGTCTGGATTGCGGAGCTGCACAGCATAATAAGTTTTTGGACCGCATCGTTCTGCATGGCGGCGGCGCAGAGCGCAACCTTGCCGCCGAGCGATGTGCCGACCAGAGTGACTGGTTGCGGCAGAGTCGCAGCGACAGCCAATGCATCGAGTGCAGCTTGTTCAAAGTCGAAGACGCCATTCGGGAGTTGGCTAGATGGCTCAAGTCCAACCGGGTCGATCGCGGCGCATGTGAAGCCGTCACGCATGAATCTACGTGGCAGCGTACCGAACAAGCGTGCGCCTGAACCGAGGCCTGGAATCAGTAAGATGCCTGGGCCTTCGCCGTCTCTGGAATGATGGATGGTGCGGCCGTGCCGCTCGACGACTGGCATTCTGGATGGATTTCGGGGGTGCAGAACTGGGCTGCTTAGGGGCTTACTGATTCTTTAGATATGCCTGCTCTATGGCGGGCAACATCGTCAGGACGACATCCGCAACCTTTTGGATGCTTTCTGCGGACATGTTTTCAATGGTGTCGTCCTTGGTGTGCCAAGTCGGATTACCATTTAAGTCGATCAGATCGATAGACGGAATTCCTACGTCAAGGAACGGTTTGTGGTCATCTGCTGCTGCCTCTGCGCGCCGGTAGAAGTGCTGCTGGTTTCCAGTTGCCAGTGCCGCTGACCAGCAAATTCGGCGCATGAGGGTCGTCGAGTATAGTTCTTCTTGGATGTGGAGATTTTTACTGCCAACCATGTCGAGCAGCACCATCGCCTCGATCCTTGGTTCTCTACCAAGTAGCAACGCATCACGATGTTTTTTTACGTAGCGCTTGCTGCCAAAGAGCGCGCGTGCGGCCTCATTCCAATTCCAGTCGAGGCTCTCTTCGCCATCGAAGAACACTAATTCAATTGTCGCTTGGTTCTCTTGCTGCTTAAGGATCGGTGCGAGGGTCAGAAGCAGAGCTACTGCACTGGCGCCATCATTTGCGCCGACAAAGTGAAAGTTGTGATTCTGGTCGGGGTGACCGGTCGTGCACTTTGTGTCGTGATGACAGCCAAGCACTATGCGCTCTTCGCGTTGGCCAGGAATTGTGGCCGTGATGTTGCTGAAGGTGATTAGCTCTTTGCGATCAGTCCAGGTGTCGCGCTTTGTTTCGATGCCAGCCTTCTTGAGTGTCATCTCGATGTAGTCGAGTTGCTTCGACCATCCTGGCTGCCCGTAGTAGCGAGGGCCAAAGTTAACTAGCGCGCGCACGTGGCGGAAGGCCTGCTCACTGAAGTCAGCAGGGACTTTCTTCACCTCTAGCTGCGTCGTCTGAGTCTGATCGATCGCTGGCTGAATTCGGGTGAGATACTGGTTGGGTTCCTGATTGCGCTGAGGTTGGTCATTAGCCTGTTTCTTGGCCGATATCACCGCACCCAGGCAGGCTCCGAAGCCGCCGGCAGTTAACAATAAGACTATGGACCAGCGCATTAGTTGTAGTCGACTCACTTGCCATTCTTTTTGGTGACGAAGGCTTCGAGGTCTGAGAATGATTTCATGACTAGGTTGCCGGCAAACGCGAGTGAGTTTGCGTCCATCGCTTCGCGATTGTCATCTGGAGTATGCCACCATTGTTGGTAGCGATCATTTATTGGTTGTCCAGGAATACGCTGTGAGAAGTCGATCAGTAAGGCCGTTGGAACTCCATAGTCCTTGAACTTGAGGTGGTCATCAGTTGTTCCCCATTTGATGTTCTGTTGCCTAGCTTGTTGTAATTCAGCTTCGGTTGGGAACTCATACATGCGATTCCCCTCGCCCATAGCGTTTGCGGCTTTGCCAAATATGTCGAGCAGCGCGCCAATGGAGTTACCGTCGCGATCGAACTTCATGTTTTTACTGCCGACGAGGTCGAGGAGTATGAACGCCTTTAGTCGCTTCATCGTTCCGTTCTTGCTCATCCACTTAGTGAACGCATCGCTACCGAGTAGCGCGCGGTCGTTATTCCAGGTCCAATCAATCGATTCTTCTGCATCGATCCAATACAGCCATACATTGCATTTTGGTTTGGCCTCGCGCGATTTGATTGCGCGCGCCAACTCGATCAGTACGGCTGGCGCACCGGTGCCATCAATGGCGCCAACGAAGGGGAAGTTGTGCGCAGCGTCATCGTGACCAGCGGTTAATTTTGTGTCGTAGTGAGCCGCAATCATGAGGATGGGGCCGTTGACCGGATCTTCACCGTCGATTTGGCAATACAGGTTTCGGATCGTTTTCTTTTCCTTAGTGTTGAACTCCTCCTGGCGTTCGGGCTTCAGACCAATCTTCGTGACTTCTGCACAGATGTAATCTGCGGCTTTAGCAAGATTGTCTGATCCGAACGGGCGAGGGCTGATCTCCAACATCGCCTCTACGTGTCGCATCGCGGCATTCCCGTCGATTGGGCCACTCGACCCGCAGGATGCCATCGCCATCGCGAGGAGCAGAGTGAGTGCCGCCGACCGGGTAATGGCCGAACGGGTTTTCTTGCGAGCGGAGCCAGTTTGCATGCCTTCAGGTTAGCACCTGCAAGCCAAACGTCTACGAAGGCAATTGGAACGAGTGACGTGATCCGTAGATCCATTGTTAGCAGCAGCAATCCTGACGACAGGTGTGGGCTAGGGGATAGCCCTCGATTTGTCGCTTTGCTGGTCGTCCCCTGGATGTAATCAGAGCCTGGGTGTCGATCTTCGGAATGGCTCCAAATCTGTCGATTTGGCCGCTGAAGTTGATTGCACAGGCTCAGGCCGATCAGGGGTGAGATCATGCAGCCAGAGCAGATTCCGATTCTCGTTGGGCGGCGCGATTGCCTATGCTGAATGGTCTAGACCAATGAGATCACCCTCTGACGACATTTCCGTCGATCAACCACTGCCGACCGTTGAGCGTGTATGGCTAGCATACCTTTGCTGCATCGCTGTTGTAGCAGTGTGTACACCAGGTGGTGGCATGGAGCAGCATGACCCGGGCATGTTTTTGTTGGTACATAGCCCGCTGTTGATAGTGGTCTTGATCAGCTACTGGTTGGCAAGTTACCGGCCTCACAATGCGGTGCGTTGGTTGCGGGCTGGCATCGCTATAATCGGCTTACCTCTGACATTTTCTGCACTGTGTTGGCTACTGCCGAGTGTGCATCCTGAACCGTATGAGTTCATGATGCTCGATGTGGATCGATGGTTGTTTGGCGGCGATTTGTCTCGCTACGCAGACAACATGCCTCAGTGGCTGGTGGAATTACTGCAGCTGGATTACGCCGCTTTCTATGGCATTTGCATTGTCTCGCCTCTGTTAGCTGCAGCCAGCAGTGGGCGGTATGCATTCGACCGTGCGGTATTGCTGATCGTCGGCGGGTTTCTGAGTAGTTATTTGGGCTACCTGTTGGTGCCAACGATCGCACCTAGATTGGTGCTAGAGCATTCACACGAACTTCGTGGTCTTTGGTTCACAGATTCCGTGCAGGTCGCGATCGACGCGATGGAAGCAAATCCATGGGATTGCTTCCCTAGCGGTCACACCATGCTTTCGCTCACGAGTTTGATCGTGCTTTGGCGCTGGGCCACTGGATGGTTTTGGTTGCTCCTGCTGCCGGTGGTCGTGCTGATTCTAAGCACTGTTTTGCTGCGTTATCACTGGTGTAGTGATGTCTTCGCAGGAGCACTTTGGGCGTGGCCGTGTGCACGTCTCTGCGACTGGCTAGCTGATCGAGACGGGTGGCCTGTTGCGGGGCGCTTCGATCGCTAGGTCTACCTTGTTATCGCTGAGGATTGATGTTGCGGAACTTCGGTCGTTGGTTCTGTCGTTTGACTGCTAATTTCAGGACAACGTCGGGCACCATCGGTTGCAGTGAAGCAGAGGATACGCCCGCCGCTAGTAAGCCTTCACACAGTTGCATCTGAATCTGTGGGTGGTTTGGTCTCTGCAGCAGGTTTGTCATTGCAGCATGTGCAGTGATAGGTGGCAGATTTGTTAGCAACTTCGCCGCTCTCATATTTGAACGACGTATTTTACCGACGAACATCGGTAAGCGGTCAGCAACTATCTCAGCAGGGCAGCGTTTGAGTGCATTGCGTAGCAGTCGTGCTTGATCTTCGCGTGCTGCGCTTAGGTAGATAGGCATCATCGAGTCCACTACGGCAGTGTCACCAAGCCGTGCGGCGATGTCGGCGAGCGCCGCTGTTCGAGTCAATCCACGTTGCACGGACCTCTTCAGTGAAGCTATCACTGTACTGCGTTCCGATACGGTTAGTGAAAGGTCGGGCAGGGTGGCGAGCGCAAGTGCTGCATCATCGGCGATGCGAGGCTCGCCGTGGTTGAGATTGGCTGCGAGCAGGTGGCTTAGATCACTTGTGGTGCTTGTCGCAAGCAGGTTCTCTACATGTGTAAGCAGTTCCGATGTCGCAGCCAAGACACCCCGTCCGCCACCAGTCGTATGCAGAGTCGGACCGATTCGTTTCAGAAACAGTATGCGAGTTTCGCCGACCATCAATGCAAACAAGCTTCGACCGCAGCATTGGCCAGCAGGTTCGGTGAGCACAAATTGCGTGCTCACATTTCCTTTTAGTAGCTGATTCGGCTTGATCGTAAGTTGGTGCAGTTCAGTTGTTGGGTAGTGAGATCCAGTGACAGTACCGCGGACGATTACATCAGCATTTTGGCACAGACGTGCCATCGTAGATGCTTGATCTTGTGCCTTTAAAAATGTTGGCAGCAGCAACGCTAGCCAGATGAATTTGGTCATGAGATAATTCATCGCATTAAGATCCGTTGACGCAGATACGCGAGATCGATATCGCGGAATTGGTAGTCCAATGTCGCCATCGATTCATAGCCGACGGCAGACGACATTACTTCGGCAGCACTGACGTAGGTGTTGTGTAGTGAGGAGTCACCAAATAGGCCATTTGGCATCGGTCCCGGTGCTACCAAGCCAATAGAGTGCCCGACTTCATGTGCAAGGATTACTCCCATGGCCGCTGACCAGTCGTCAGCAGCATTCATTATGGTCGTGAAGCGTGCCCGTTCTGATGAGTTGGCATTGTCGTAATCGAATGACGCATTGAGCACGATCGCATCCAGTGGATCGCTACCAGCAGGAGTGCCACCCATGCTGGGACATAGTGGCAAGAATTTGCTAGCGAAGCGGGTTTGAAATGATGGATAGACCTGCTCATGGATGTGTGTCTGGTAGAGAAACATCTCAGCAGGAAAGACCCCGAGCCCTGGTGAATTGGACGTATTTCGTTCGGCTATTTTGTTATTGCGATAGTCGTAGTAGGCACGGCCAAGAACGCCCGTGCTCTCTGCGCCATAGGAACGATTCGCATCGCCCTCTGGATCAAGTCCGCCGAGCGCGATTTGCATGTGCGGCAGAAGAATCGGCTCGTGATTCGAGAAGCGCAGTGGAACCGAGTCAGCGTCGATTGGTTCGCTACGTTGATCTCGGTGGTAGAGATGGCTGGCCTTTGCGAGAATCCCGTTCTGTAGAAGGGCGGACATGTAGACGTTGGTGCCGTGCGGATCTCCGGCAGAATTAAATCCAAGCCGTAGCATGTCTTCGGCGAAGTCTGACTGGCCGTTCTCGTCACGATCAAGGTCCATGCGTACCCACACTACTTGGGTGCGTTCGAAGGGCATCGCCGCGGTGCTAGGAGCATCGACTTCGAACGATACGACGTTTGATTGGCCGGTGTTTCCGCTGAGGTCGTTGGCGGAAACAGTCAGTGTCCAAGAGCCATCTGATAACGGTGTTTCAGTAGGTATCTTGACCTGGATAGATTCGTAGTCAATGGTTGCGGCGGCTAGCAGCGACTCGCTGGTCGGCCCTGCTGACCCTTGCAGTTCTATAACGACGCTGCCCATATCGACCCATTGGCTAGATGTGTCGGTGGTGCTGATGTCGATGGTGAATCCGCTTGGTGGCAGAACTAGGCCATCGCGCCGCGCCGCTGGAATGCCATTGACCGATGCCGTGATGGTTGGCGGAACAGTGTCAGTTACCTGACCGACCCGGAAGCGGGACAGTCGTTCCGTATCGAACCAGTTCCCGCTGACTCTTCGGGCGCCAGTGTGACCACTAACGACCTTTACTCGGTAGTAATCGTTAGGCGTCAAGCTCTCGTCTGGCGTGAAAGTTACCATGCGATTTTCAGCGCTAATTACTCGCTGGCCGTCGATTGGGTTGCCGGCATCATCCGTGACTAAGATTGTTGAGCTATTCAGGGTCTCCGGATCCATTGCCGCGTCGAACACAATGCTTACTACTGAGCCGGTCGCAATTGATGATGAACCGTCAGGCGGCAGAATGAGTGCGTCAGGACTCTCGGCATCGTTTGATGTCGTGAAGGTCAGCTTTGTGTCTACCGCTAGAACATTGCCGGCAACGTCGTGAAGACCATCTTGTCCGCCACGCAATGTCAGGTCGCATGTTGTTGCGACCGGTAGCGCCATCACCGGTGTTACCCGCACGATTGTGTCGTCAACTAGATCAATAACTGCTGGCCACGGCTCGTTGTCTACAGTTAGTTGGATTGTGGTGTCGTTAACCCAGTTTGAATTGAGTTCCTCGGTGAATTGGACCTCTGCAATTAAACTGCCTGGTACGCGTGTTTCGTTGGCAGTCGGTGAGCTGGATAAGACTGTCGGGGAGCTCGTGTCAGTGCCCGTAGTGAACGCGAGCACCTGAGTCGTTTGCAGTCCGTTGCCACTTACATCTGTGGCTGATGCGCTGCCAAGTAGAAACTCAATGCTGTAGTCGCGGTTAGGATTGAGGGGGCTGTTAGGTCGTAGTCGCAGAGTTCTTTGGTCAATTGATGCATCAACCGTGAATCCAATGAGGCTGCCATACTCATCCTGGAATCGCAGTGAGACGGCTTCGACACTCGCTGCGTCCATTGATTCGCTGAACGAAAAGGTTGGGTGTATGTTCGGCGAAACTCCTGTCGCGATGGCTAGCGGCCATTGCGTAACCAGCGTTGGTGATTGCGCGTCAACAATAGTTCTGAAGGTGACCTGGTATTGTGCTGCTAGTTGATTACCAGCGCGGTCAGTAACATTGACAGTCGCGACTACAAAGAACTGCCTGTTACCCGGTAGGTCGGTATAAGGGTCAATTAAGATTGTTTGACCGTCAGCGGTGCAGTCGCAAGCAAAGCGGCCACCAAATCCATCTCTCAGATACAGGCTTGCGGCATTGATGGAATCTTGAGCAATTGCTTCGTCAAAGCTGAGCGTGATGGAATCTGTTCGTGAAACGGAGTTTGAGCCGTTGACGATGCTGCAGCCAGTTACTGACGGATGCGTCGCATCAAATGTTCGGAAGGTAAATGATGTAGTAGCATCAAGTATCTGGCCGTCTACGTCGCTGACGAGCGCAGATAGCTGGAAAACATAATCTGTCTCTGGCTCTAGGTCAGAGTTTGGTCGGCAGTCGATACCGCCATTCAAGCCACGCGTGAAGGTGACAGGAATATTGGAGCCTGAGTCTGCCTGTTGCAGCCAAGTGTCATCATCCGCAAATGTCTCAAGGACCATTTCAGAGTCGAAGCTGAGCTTGATAACAGCGCCGAGTTCGACTTGGAGTGCCCCGTCTGTCGGAGTGTGACTAAGTAGGTTTACAGTGCCAAATACTGGGTTCGCAGTATTGCCGGATCCGTATTCGCCACCGCCACCGCCGCCGCATCCGGCTGTCGTCAATAGCAGCAAAGCTGCCGTTACCTTCCCTCTGATCCTCATTTAGCCTCTGTTGCCGAACTCTGGTGTGAGAGTCTTTTCGACTTAAACAGAAGGTGAGTTGAAGTCCCGAAGCGGGCCTATCTGTCAGCCCAGTGCCATCGCAGGGTTGGCGACGTAAGGTTGGCGCCGAGGCAGTGGTGCCTAATTTTTGTGCACACTGCTGGCGTACTGGCTGGCAGGTTTGCAGAGGTGCTATTGGCAGTCTCCGGATCAGTAGCGTTGCCTAAATGCCACTGACTAAATGCCACTGACGAGGATTCGCAAATCGCGAACATTGGATCCGGTAGGGCCCGGTTTCAGGCAGTCGCCGATTGCGTCAAGGAGAGTGAAGGCATCACATCGAGTAAGGGCATCGTCAGCATCTTGGCCTACGGCTTTTGCGCGTCTGATCGTAGTGCCATTTACGATGCCACCAGCGGCGGGTGAATTGCCGTCGATCCCATCCGTGCCACAGCTCAAAATGTGGATGTTTTCGCCTTCGATCAGTTTTGCGCAGAAGAGTGCGAATTGTAGATTGCGTCCGCCAATCCCGGGCGCTGCAGGTAGAGGCACCGAAAGCTCACCAGTTGTGAGAACGGCAACAGGTTTATTTGGATGTGCCTGTCGTAGATTCTTCAGTCGCTCGAGCAAGTGCATGGCTGCATCTGCATATGGCCAGTCATCGACGCTGCAGTCACTATCAACGAGCCATCCAAGTCGCGTGGCTGCCAAGCTTGCGGCATCAAGAGCATCATGCTCGCCAAGCAGCTGTATGAGTTTTGATCGCTGAGCCAGTTCGTGTTCGGCCGGCATTGAGAGCGGCAGGTCATCTCGCTCGATGCGATCTTGTAAGGCTGCTGGCACTGAAGGCCAGATGTTGTAGCGGTCTAAGACTGATCGGCATTCTACGATTGTTGAAGGGTCTGCAACCGTCGGTCCTGATGCTATCGCGGCGGCGGGTGTGTCTTTGGGCACGTCAGAAATCACTAGCGTTCGCTGTGCTTTTGCTGCCGATCCGGCCATCGCGAGCTTGCCGCCTTTGAGTGCGGATAGTTGTCGACGCACAGTGTTGATTTCGCCGATATTCGCACCAGACCCAATCAGCGACTGGTTGAGACTGCGCAGTTCATCGATTGTGACGCGGTCATCGACTGGCAGTTCAAGCATTGCTGAACCGCCTCCTGAGACGAGAAATAGAATGGTCTCATCCCGAGCCACGGAACGCGCCAGTTCGAGGGCGCGTTTACCTGCAAGAAGGCTTCCCGTTGTTGGTAGCGGATGGCCACCAGCAATGATCTCAAATGGCGGCAGTGGGGCAGTGTCGCCTTCTGGTGGCACGATCAAGCCTCTGATCGGTAGATCTGGTAGCTCGTGTATTAGTTGGTTAGCCATGCGCCGTGCAGACTTGCCAAAGGCAATCACTAGCAGAGGACCTGTCCCCACAAAATCGAAGTGTCCGTCGGCTGCTGCTTTGCTGATGGCCTTCTTCGGATCAACGCAATCAAGTACGTGATCGTATAACTCTGTCAGCTCACGTTTCACGTTAGAGCCTCGGGATTGACGAGATGGTCTGGCCGTTCGCCACACAGCACTGCCGCGCAGTCGCGTGCCGCAATTGCACACATCAACGAGCGAACGCTGGTGACAGCGCTACCTATATGCGGTAGCAGGACTACGTTTGGTAGATCAAGCAAGTCCTGTGGAACGTTAGGTTCGTCTTCGAATACATCCAAGCCTGCTCCAGCAATCAAGCCCTCTTCTAGCGCCGCCGTCAACGCCCGCTCGTCGACGATTGGGCCGCGTGCTGTGTTGATCAGTATCGCGGATCGCTTCATCTGACATAGTTGCTCAATAGATATGAGGTGCTTTGTAGCCTCGGTAAGCGGTACGTGTAGCGAGACGAAGTCACTTTCACGAAGTAATGCGTCGAGGGGCACACGCATCATCGATAGCTCTTGCTCAAGCTCGGCAGGTGCCGGATTGCGGCTTGCATATAGCACACGCATTGAGAAGCCTCTCGCGCGTCGCGCGACAGCCTGGCCGATTCGACCCATGCCAACGATGCCGATTGTTTGCCCGTGAACATCGCCGCCGCAAAGTAGGTCAACGTCCCATCTTTGCCATTGCCCTGAGCGTAGAAACTGCTGGGCCTGCGGGATCTTTCTTACTGCTGCCAGTAGTAAGCCGAAAGTTAGGTCGGCGGTTGCCTCAGTCAGCACCCCGGGCGTATTCGTAACCGCTATTTTTCGTTCAGTAGCTGTAGCTAGGTCAATATTATCGGTGCCAACGGCGATCTGGGAGATCACGCGTAACTGCGGCGCCGATGAAATCACGCTACTTGTTAATGCGTCGGTTAGCTGGCAAACGACGCCATCGGCAAGCTGTAGCTTCTTGATCAGCTGCCCTTCATCCATGACCTCGTAGCGATCTTGGTAGTCAACGACACAGTGCTCCTGCAAGATCGGGATGGCTGCCGGATAGACGTGACGAGTAACGAGCACACGGGGCTTCATATGGTGGTACGGTAGCTGTCCAGGGGTGATTGCGCGAATATGCAACTAGATCAGATCCTTGGTAGTTGGATCTAAGGCGTTATCCTGGCCAGCGATGTCTGATAGTGCTGGCTTTAGATATTGGCGCGAACCGCTATTCGTGGTCGCTACTGTGCTCTACCTGGCAAATAGCCTTTGGTGGAAGCCGATGTCCGTGGAGCCGGCATCATTTGTCCGTTGCTATTTGGGTGATGTGCTTTGCATGCCCGTTTGCCTACCGGTGACCTTGTGGTTGCAGCGCCGGGTCGGCGTTCGCTTTCACGATCGCGTTCCGTCAGGCGCGGAGTTGCTTCTGCACTGGATCTTATGGTCCTGCTGTTTTGAGCTGCTGGCGCCACAGCTGCCGTCATTGGCACCTGGTGCAGTTTGTGACCCGATGGACGCGGTTGCCTATGCCGTTGGTGGCTTGTTTGCAGGCTTCTTTTGGCGATTTGGTGTGAGGCATTGGGATTCTGATCTTGTTCCGGTTTCGACAGCCTCCTGGCCCCAGCAAGGGGGTCGATTTGTAGTCGCCGTAGCCGTGGCTACCTTAGTATTGAGCGGATATCGCTTCGGGGTCGTTTTCAGATAGGTCGACGACTCAGGCGAGCCCTGCGGCGTTGCGATATATGGTCGTAACTATTGCATGTTGTCAATCCTGAGGCAGCTGCCGCGTGCATCTAGCGCCTCCGCCGGTAACTTGCAGGGCATGTCGTTTGCTTACCAGCCAGTCTTTGAACTCGGTGAAGACGAGACTCCCTATCGATTGATCACCAGCAAGGGGGTTTCTACCGTCGATGCCGGTGGCCGTTCTCTGCTGCGTATCGAGCCGGAAGCATTACGAGAATTGACATATGCGGCAATCCGTGACATCAGCCATTTGTTTCGGCCGGGCCATCTGCAGCAATTGCGCGACATCCTGGATGATCCGGAGGCGTCAGCTAACGACCGCTTCGTTGCGCTTCAGTTGCTGAAGAATGCCAATGTATCAGCGGGCATGGTGTTGCCCAGTTGCCAAGATACTGGCACGGCCATTGTGCTTGGCAAAAAAGGGCAGGACGTATTTACCGATGGTGACGACGAGGCGGCGATCAGCGAAGGCATCAGCCGTACTTATCAAGAAACCAATTTGCGCTATTCGCAAATGGCTCCTCTTGACATGTATGCGGAGAAAAATACCGGCAACAACTTGCCTGCGCAGATCGAGCTCTATGCGGAGTCCGGTGACGCTTACAAGTTTTTGTTCATGACCAAGGGCGGTGGCTCGGCCAATAAAACGTTCCTATTCCAGAAGACTAAGGCACTCCTTAATGAGAAAGACTTGCTTGCCTGGATCGATCTTGAAACACGCAAGTTAGGCACAGCGGCCTGCCCGCCATACCACTTGGCGATTGTCGTGGGCGGAACGTCTGCAGAGCTAAACCTCAAAACAGTGAAGCTAGCTAGTGCTCGCTACCTCGATAACTTGCCGACAACTGGCAACGAGCACGGGCGTGCCTTCCGTGATTTGACCCTCGAACAACAAGTCTTAGACATCACTCGAAAGAACGGCATTGGTGCGCAGTTTGGTGGCAAATACTTTTGCCACGACGTGCGTGTCATCCGTCTGCCACGTCACGGTGCGTCATGCCCGATTGGAATCGGGGTGTCATGTAGCGCAGACCGTCAAGCGAAGGCAAAGATCACGAAGAACGGCGTATTCTTGGAGCAACTTGAGACGAATCCGGCCAGGTTCCTGCCAGAAGTCGAGGAGCTTAGTGGTCAAGTCGTAGCCATTGATCTCAACCAGCCGATGGCAGAGATCCGTAGTTTGCTAAGTCAGTATCCTATTAAGACTCGCTTCACCCTGACTGGCTCAATCATCGTGGCCCGCGATATCGCGCACGCACGCATTCGTGAACGACTAGAGCGTGGTGAGGGACTGCCGCAATACATGAAGGATCATGTTGTCTACTACGCTGGACCTGCCAAGCGTCCGGAAGGCATGGCTTCTGGTTCGTTCGGGCCGACCACTGCTGGTCGTATGGATGGCTATGTCGAGATGTTCCAGGCGGCAGGGGGAAGCTTTGTGATGCTAGCCAAGGGCAATCGCAGCAAGGCAGTGACGGACGCATGTAAAAAGTACAGCGGCTTCTATCTTGGTTCTATTGGGGGGCCTGCGGCGATTCTCGCTCAGGACGCAATCACTGAGGTTGAGGTTCTAGATTACGAAGATCTAGGTATGGAGGCCGTGTGGAAGATCAGGGTGAAAGACTTCCCTGCATTCATGGTCGTCGACGATAAAGGCAACGACTTCTTCGCGTAAGATCGCCTAATGGGATCGAGCGGCTAGTTGTTCTCGGAGCCGCGTCAACGTGGGCTCATGGTAGTCTTTTTTCGCTTCACGCTCGTCTAGATATGCTGTTGCTACTGGATGATCTCCAAGGCAAAGCAGCCCAAATGCTGCGCCGACGCGCACGTCAACGGACTCGTTTGGATCGTTTAGGCGAGCCTCTAGCAGATCGAGACTTTCGGTGTCTTCGAGTAGGCCGAGAGCCTTGGTTGCTTCGGCTCGTAGTTCCGTATCTCGGTCATCAAGCATCGGGCGCAAGTGTGGCAAGGTCTTCTTGGCACCAATTGCACCTAGCGCACGTACGGCATACATCGCTGTCAGCGGATCGCCAAGCAGGGGGATGATAGAATCGGTAGCGCTCGCGGCTGCGGAACCAAGCTCGGCAAGGACCTGAAGCGGCATGGAGCGCAGGTAGTGTTCGTCTGCTTGTAGCGTCTTACAAATCATCGGAACGCCAACTTGGCCTAGTCGCGTCAAGATGAAGCGGGCATCGTCGACAGGGCGTAACTGGGTGCCTTCTGGCGTCTGTAGATGTTTGGCAAGTCGTGCAACTAGTTGCTTTTGATTGCTCGGCAGGGTGACCTCGTATGCCGATTTACCATTTTTCAGCCAATTGCTGGATTGCTCCTGCAGGAGCATGCCCAGATCTTGCCAGCTCGGTTCTTCTGGGATTTCGACATTCCGTTTCTGAAGTGCCTCGATCGCCATTTGACCTGCTTGGTTGGCGGTCTCCTGGCGGCCAAAAGCTGAAGCTAGCCACATCAAACCAGTGTCATTACCAAGTTTCAGCAGCGCGTCGGCTACCCAGATTTGGCCAACCGGATCGAGTTCGTATTTCAAGCGTAGCAGAAGCGGCACCTGTAACACTGCTTGGCCAGATTGTCCGCATAGCCATGCAGCTCGTTGGCGCACGTTGGCATCTTCGTGAGTCAATGCTGGCTCAAGAACGAACCATGCATCTTCATGAGCTAGCAGAGTTCGCTCGACCATGGACGCTGTGCGACCGTCTGATTCGACTAGACCAAGCGCTATGTCCGCATACTCACGAAGCTCGCGTTGCACCTTCTCTTCAGGCGCCGTCAGGGTTGCGGCAATCGCGCGCAACTCCTCAAGCATAGGCCGCATCTCAAGCTTGGGCAGTGCTGGTCGCGCTTGGACTGGATCGGGATCTGGTTGTTGCTGGCAGCTGAACCCAAGCGCCGCCGTGATGGCAAGTGCGCTGGCTTTTGTTGTAGAGTGCAGCAACTTCATTTGAAGTTAACCTGTTGCTCTTCGAGCAGAGTGCTTTGTGGACTGTCGTCGCCAATGAATGGCGTCAGTCGATACCACAGTCGTGTTTCGGCGATGGTCGCGCCATCCGGAATTTTGACGCGGACTTCTTTCGTTGCGCCTGATGCTAGTTGCGTGTTTTCACCAGATGCATTGCCCGGATTGACGGGGTCCGTTTCGTCCCGATATGGCTGGCGGAAACGGTAGGCCCGCTGCCACTCTGAGGTCGTAGTTTCATCACCAATGGTTGTGGTGAAGCGATACATCATGTCTACCGCACGGTGGCGCTCTTCGGTCGGGAAGTTGTGTCCTGCGCCGTTGTTGGTGAGTGAAAGCACTAACTCATTGCCCTCGCGAGCGGTGACGAAATTACTGGCGCTCTTCAGAGTGGCTGGGTCGTGGCATCCGTCCCACGCGTGCTTGCGGCCCATCCGCTTGGATCCATCCTTGCGAAATCGCTGGACCTCGGGCATGTGGCAGGTGGCACAGTCGTTGCCTTGCTTGGCAAAGTGGCTGGCACGAAATTGATCGGTAGTCCCGTGCTGGTTGTGGCAAGACGCGCAGCTGTCAACCATCAAGAAGTCGGTGCTGGCCTGTGGTTGGCAGGGGACTTCTGGGCGGTCGTTACGGCCAACGATGCCTCCGTCAGGTGCGAGGTGGCAGGTAATGCAGCTAACGCCCTCATCAAAGTGAGTTCGACGGGGCAGAGTGCGTTTGCCAAATCCCGTGACGGCTAGCGGCCGGGGTAGGTGGCAATCCATGCACTCTTCCTTGCGGAAGTCGTCGCTTAGCTGGCGCACCTCTGGATTGGTGTAAGCAATTTGATGGTGAGATCCGTACCAC
Organism: Planctomycetota bacterium; assembly: GCA_965662465.1. Lineage (GTDB taxonomy): Bacteria > Planctomycetota > UBA1135 > UBA1135 > UBA2386. The sequence goes on from CBFIIO010000005.1 coordinate 56,989, forward strand.
TCGTCAAAGACCTCAGCGTGGCATTCCTTACACTGCTTGGAAGATTCCCATCGCACACCGCCGTTGCTGATGCTTCCTTCGTCTTTCTCGCCGCCTTTCAGGAACGAGATTGTGCCGACGAACGAGCCTACGATGGCTAGTGCCAAGATAAGACGTGGTGCTAAGTTCATGGCTGTTTGGGTTGTTCAGGGTTGATGGGCGGGCGATTGTGCCAGGGCAGAAAGCGCGGCGGCACCTTTAGGCGGAGCCGTGTCGTATTGCCTGTCACCTGGCTGGTTGCACGTGCGATCACAATCTGATCTTCGCATGCAACGCGCAATCGGATGCCATCACCTTCGCTTGGTGTTACGGCAAGGATCTTTGCTGCTGGGCCGTCGCAGTTGTCGTCAGCAATGACTTCGCCGGGAAATACGACCAAGCGCACATCTAGGCTGTCAGCTACCGGGTGGTCAAAGTTGCCGAATATGGTGCCAACCTTACCGCTGCTAATTGCTGTCGTTGATAAGCATGCGGCGCCGCGCAGGAATGCTGCTGTGAATGCTGTTTGTGGTTGTTGGAGTAATTCTAGCGATGGGCCTTGTTCGACTAATTGGCCGTCGCGCATGACAACGAGGTAGTCAGCTAGAGCTAGGGCTTCATCACGGTCGTGGGTGACGAGAATCGATGTGATATTGCGTTCGTCGCACATCCCGCGCACCAGCACGGCAAGGCCATCGCGCTGGTGGACGTCAACCGATCGTAGTGGCTCATCTAGCAGCAACACTGCAGGTGCTGGCGCTAGGGCCCGTAGCAAGCCAAGACGTTGTGCTTCACCGCCAGACATTTCCGCCGGCTTCTTCTTGGCTTGGTCAAGGATGCCGCCACGCTCAAGCAGTTGGAGTGCATCATGATTCGACATCCCAGGTGCCGCAAAGCGCAGGTGGGCCAATGCGTTCATGTGTGGCCATAGCGCTCCATCTTGGAAAACTAGACCTAAGTTTCGTTCGGCTGGCTCTGAGCGTTTGGTGGCATCATCCACAACAAGATCCCCGATCTTGATTGTGCCAGAATCGACTCGTTGCAATCCTGCTAGGCAACGTAGCAGAGTAGTCTTCCCTGAACCCGATGGGCCAACAATTGCCACGCGAGCACCTGCAGGAACTTCCAGCGACACAGGGCCGAGTTGGAAGTTGGCTCTGCTGCACTGGAGTTGGTCAATAGAAACGGCGCGGGTCACAGTGGAATCCTAGGAGAGTGAAGACAGTTTACGGCCGGCAAGCAGGCTCGGCAGGAGTGGTATTAATACGGCTAGACTCAGCAGCATCAGTGCGATGACACCGCTCCAATCTTCATGTTGAAAGTGCACCGCGTTAGCGAGGCGACGCACTGCGGTTGCGTTTGCAGCAGGAAGCATCACTGCTAGGTCGAGTTCGCGTAGAGCCAAGACAAAAGATAAGACAAACGCGCTCCAAGCTGCAGGCATCAACGGCAAGACATGCAGGCGGATCGCGCGCGAGCTGGCCGAGCGATGCACGAAGCGGCCCGCCTCTTCGGCTGAGATAGATTGGCGGCGGACTTGGCTAGCTAGCGACAGCGCGGCAAACGGCAGGAAGCGTGCTGCATAGCCGCAAACAGCAAAGCCCCAGCCAGAGTAGAAATCATAGTTCGTCCAGCCAATGCCTGGATTGCTGTTGTAGGTACGAATGAGTGCGATACCCAGCAAGATGGCTGGCATCGCGGCAGGTAGTGCTGTTAGTAAGTCGAGGATGGGCCAGCGCCTTGCTGATTGTCGGGCTAAGGGGATTGCTAGCAAGACAACTAGCAAAGCAACGCCCAAGCCGAGATACAGCGAATGCATCATGTCTGGCCAGCCTTGGTCCATTGCCTTCGCGAAACTTTCGCGTGCGTAGTCGATCCCCATTGGCTCCCTGGCTTGGGCGGATCCGAGCACCCAACGGGTTAGCACGAACAGCGGCAAAAATACGCCTGCAGCAAGGTAGGTCAGCGGCAGTAGCAGCGCAGGCCAACGCATCTTGCCGAGAGACTGCACCGGTAAAGGACGAGCGACACCACGATCAGGGCTTGCAGCTCGAAGTCGCAGGGCGGCCCAGAGCATGCATGCAAGAGCAGCTAGAAACGGTAGCGCAGCTACGATTGGGGATTGCAGTTCGGCATGCGTAGTGCCAACCGCACGTCGTGACCAACGTGAGAAAATGCCCTCTGCGTAGGTGTGCCAAGTCTTGCCCTTGACGGTTAGGAACTCCGGCACCCCGTGGTCAGCAACTGTGAACAAAAATGCCAGTAGGCATCCGGCAATGATCTCGGGAGCAATGGATCGCAGTAGCCAGCGATCTGCAGGGCGTCGGCCGCGTAAGAGCAGCGCTGACTCATAAGATCGGCCATCCACGGCTCTTAATCCGCGCGTGGTAAGGACTGCCACGAACGGCGCATGCGCTGTGCCGAGCAGTAATGCGCACGGCCAGAATCCCCCGATGTCCTGCACTAGGTCGGACAATCCCATCGCCATGAAAATCGGTGGCACAACAAGTGGGGCAATCCCCAGGGGAGCTAGCCACGAGCGACCAGGTATGTCGCGTGCGACTGTTAACCATGCATGGCCTACGCCAAATATCAGCGAGATCAGGGTCGCGCTAAGGCCAAGCTTCAGCGATGCGAGTAGTTGGGCTTGCGCGTTTTCGTCATCAGTCAGCGCCAGCCAGGCCTCAAGTGTCCAGCCTTCAGGACTAGCGAATGTTTCGTAGACAAGTACAGCTAGCGGCACGAGCACAAACAGCGACAAGAACCCAAGCGCGAGCCACAGGGGCAGGCGCGCTAAGCGGTCGTTGTAAGTGTTCATGGCGGGTAGTTAGTGCAGCTCTAGGCTGAGGAATTAGAGGCCGAAGAGCTTGCCGAACTTGGCATCAAATGCGCCAAAGTTCTCGCCAGTCCAGGTGATGTCCCAGGTCATCTCGCGGAACTCTCCAAGCTTCAAAATCTCGTTGTCTGGTGGCGAAGTGACTCCTGCACGTAAAGGGATCTGGGCGCTGTCTGCCGCTGCCAATAGTGCTTCGGTCTCGCGAGTTAGTATCTTGTCGATTAGACGCTTGGCGTTTAGTGGATCTGGCCCGCCTTTGATTAGGGCGACTGAGTTGGGAATCAACATCGTGCCGATGCCGTTTTCTTGTTGGTCAGGAAAGACGCATGCGACTGGGTGACCTTTCATTTTGGCAACGTGGAAGTCGTCCGTATCGGTGAAGGCGAACATCATCTTGCCCTCGCGTACGACATTCATGGTTGCGCCGTTGCCCGGCAAAAACATGACGTCGTTCTTCTGCATGTCTTCGATCCACTGTTGCATGCCATCATCGCCAAGCAATTTCCACATGGCGCAAAAGTGGGTCCGCGTTGTGCCATTCTTTGGTTTCGCGATTGCACACTTACCTTTCCATTTTGGGTCGGTGAGGTCCTTGTAGCTGGTTGGCCAGTCGACCTTGTTTGGCAGTAGATCGGTGTTGACGATTAGAATGCGTGCACGGGCAGCGAAAGCCGTCCATCGATGATCTTTGTCGCGCCATCTGGCGGGTATGTCTGCTGCGCTGGGTGACTCATATGGCTCGAGTAGACCTTTGGCAGCAAGGCTGGCTGTGTGGGCAACCTCATTGTTCCAGAAGACACTGCAGCGCTGATTGTCTCGGTCTTCGATGATTGCAGTGACTAGGCCGACAGTCTTATTGCTCTCCGCGTCGTGACGTTGATTCAGCTCAATATCTAGTTCTTTCGCAAATCCCTTCAGAACCGGTTCGCTGAATTGCTGATCAAGTGAGACGTAGATCGTAGGGCCGGATGCGTTCTTGTCGGAGCACGCAGTGAGGGCAATCAGTATCGCGAATGTGAAGACGAAGCGCATGGGGAGGGGGGGGAAGTGCAGCGGTTGGAAAATAGGTGGGCTGGAATAGCCGGTTGGAGATCAGTGCGGCGCCAGCAGCCAACATGCGCAGTGGCACTACTTGTTGCGGTATGTTCGATGACACGTTTTGCAGCTAGTCGCAAGCGTTGACAGCATTTGTGCTGCTTGGATTGCGTTTTGGCCGCGAACGGCTTGGTCGAGTCTTTCGCTGACCTTGATCGAGTTGTTCAAGAAGCGTTGGTATTCGGCTGGATGTGCAAGGCTTTCTTCATCGCTCAGCAGGCTCTTGAAAAGCTCCGATAGGCGCTGAGTTTCTTTTTCTGCAACCAGATCAGGGTGATCATCAGGCGCTCGCCACTTTGCTTCGTGCGACTGGCGAACAAGGTCAATGACTTGATCGATTTCTGCCATCACACCGACTAAGCCAGTGACTTCTGTGATGCTGGGAAACGAAGCTGGGTCGGCCCGTAGTTGTTCCTTGCCAAGTGGCTCCGCGTCACGAACGGCTTGCCACAATCCTGCGTAGCTGGGGGAGGTGCCCGAAACGTGCATGCGTGCACTGACTGCTTCGATAGTCATCCGGCCTGAGCGAACGAGTGCCGTTGCTAGACCGGCGCCACTCCGATGCTTGCCGTGATGGCAGTGCATGTAGATCGGACTCTCCAGATTGCTGATTGCTTGGGCTAGCTGCTGCTGGCGGGCAATGGTGATGGTGTCGTAGCCAATGGGCAGGTGCACATAGCGAATGGCGAGTGTTCCAGACCGCTTTAGATCTGGAGTCGCACCATCGACTGAGATCACCGTTTTGATGCCAATTGCCGCAAGCGTTTCGAAGCCTTCGTCGCCTTCCGGAACGCCACCACAAAGCAGACCCGGTGCGTAGGTGACGACGTTGTTTACGCCGGGCAGATTGCGAGGAGTTTGCGCTGAGATCTCAGGCTGTTCGATGATCACATCGGTCACGCTCGAATCGCCTTCGCCGAGGCTGGCTAGGCAGCCGCTCAAGCAGCCTCCGATCGCGGCGAGGATGACGCCGGTCCAGAGGGTGGTTGCAGTTGGTTTGCTACGATGTGACGCGTGCATATCAGGGCATGAGCAATGGGCGTGCCGTTCCCATTAGATCGCTAGCAGAACATGGATACTTTCCTGTCCGATGGCAAAACTTCGTTTTGCTGGTGCACGCTGCCAGTCGTTGGTTCCGAGTAGTCAGGCTTTCGTCCCGATTTGTGCTGTCGATGCCAGCAGGATCGTCTTGGGGCGGTCGTCGTTTCTTTCTAACTGCTGCTCTAGGGAAGCTCTGGACGAATGGTGAAGGGCGGCTCGCCGCCTCATTCTCGAGCTTGTTCGGCTGCTCCACTGGGGATTTAAGATGCTTCTATTGATGTATTTGCGATGTATTTCGCGATTCCCTTTCGTTCACATTTTCGCTTGAGCGAAATAGGTGGTGTGCCATCCGCAGGCGAGATTGTTTGCTGGCGCAGGGGTTGGTCACGTTGGGCCTTTGCCGAGTTTGGGGCTGCCTAGCTCTGGGTGTCTGTTTCGCCAGCGTAACGACAGGGGAGAGCTGGAGATTGTGGCGATGGTCCGCAAGATCGCCGAGCCCCGGTATGCAAAGTAGTTGCAGACAATGCGTTGCTCTGGCCGATGAGTCAGCAGGATTCGTCGAGAATGGTGCCGCGCTGGGGGCGTCGATCATGCGGCTTGCGGATTCCACCAATAGCTTTACAATGCAAAGTAGATGAGGACCAGATGCAGGTGATGCGAGCGGATGCCATGGGGATGTGCTTTGGAGTGCGGGACGCACTCTCTGCCATGGAGCAGATTGAAGACCCGTCGTCAGTGACCATTCACGGCGAGTTGGTGCACAACGGTGAGGTCTTGAGGCAATTGGACGCGCGTGGCTTCCAGCAGTCAGGTGAAAGCTCTCGAGCTGTGCCAGTGACGTCTGCCGTGCTGATTACAGCCCATGGAGTCAGCAACCGAGAGCGCGACAAGCTAAAGAGCGCTGGCAAGGATCTCATTGATACGACTTGTCCGCTCGTCCAAAAAGCGCATGCAGCTGCGCAAATCCTGGCTGCCGAAGGGCGCCGGATGATTGTGATTGGGCGGCCTGGTCACGTCGAGGTGCGCGGTATCATCGAAGATCTGCAGGACGCCACAGTCGTTGAGACAGTAGAAGATGTGCCCATCTTGCCTGATTGCGCGATCGGGATCGTTTGCCAGACAACGACGCCTAGCGAGCGCGTTGCGGAGATCATGGCCGAAGTCCGCCGCGTCCATCCTGACGCCGACATCCGATTCCTTGACACCGTTTGCAATCCAACCAAGGCGCGTAGCGCAGCTCTGGAGGCTTTATTACCCAAAATCGATGCTCTGGTCGTAGTCGGCGGGCATGATTCCAACAACACCCGGCAGCTCGTCATTCGCAGCACGCAGCAAGGCGTTGCTACGTTACACATCGAGAACGAGCACGAAATTGATCCGGCCTGGTTTTTGGGGTGCCAAGTAGTTGGACTGACTGCGGGCACATCGACTCTGCCTAGCACAATTGATGCGGTTTATGACCGTCTCAGCAGTCTCGTTGTGGGAGTGCAGCGGCGCTCGTCTTGACTGCTTCTGAAATGGAGCTAGGCTCCCGCTGCCGCTTTCTGGCATCTATGCTGTGAGCCATTCTCATCATCATTCGCCCGGCGCTGAACCGCCGGACCAGGAAAAGCTGCTCAAGAAGGAGGGCGACTTCTGGGATCTTCAAGAAGAGAAGATTGAGAGCCTCTATGAGCGCCCTCATGATTGGCGCTTCGTACCGCATCTAGCGGACATCATCATTGGCCCGCGGGTGAAGACTCTGTTGCGGATCCTGGATGCTCATAAGGACATCAAAAGCCTCGTTGATATCGGCTGTGGCAACGGTTGGTTCTGCCACGCAACCGCGAAGCGGGGCATTAAATCGATCGGGGTCGACCTTTCTGAGAAGAAGATCGAGACTGCGAAGCGGATGGCTAAGGAGCAAGGCGTAGATCACCTGTGCGAGTTCTATGCAGTCGATGTCATGAAGTGGCAACCGAAGGAGCCGGTCGATTTGCTGACCTCTCATGGCAGCTTGCACCACTTCCCGGGATTTCACGCAGCGATGGATCACATCGTTGCCAATCACATGCGGCCCGATGGCTACATGCTGTTTGTTGAGCCCAATCACGAAGGCATGTCTCCGGAAGTTCGTGAATACTTACTCAATAAGGCCAAGAGTAAGTGGCTAGCAAAGCGCTTCGACTTCGAGTTCTACTATGAAGTTACTGGCCAGACGTCGCTTGATGGACCTGCTAAAGAAGAACACGGTGACGTGGTTGACGTGCGCGACGAAAGTCCCGCCGGAAAGGAGTTCTTCGGAGAGCATATCGATATCGATAAGTATTTCTGTGAGCACTACGACGTCATTGAGAAGGAGTTCTATCACTACTTCTCGAGCCACGGCACGAACGCTTTCTACGTGTTCATGAAGTCGCGGCTAGTGCGTGCTGTTTGGAGGATGCTGTTGCCCTGGATGGTGCGTCGTGACACCAAACTGCTTAAAGATCCCAAGTATTCGAAGTGGGCAGAGGACGGGCTCTGGTTCATGCAGCGTAAAGGCGTCCGAAAGTAAGCGCGCGTCGGCGCATGCTAGCTTCGCTGGGCCAATTGCATTGGTTGAAAGGCACGTACGCTAGATTCTGACGGAGTCTGGTCTGGCTCCGCTTTATGCTGATGCACCGATGAAAACTCTAGCCCGTCACGTCAGTCGTTGTCTGATTGGAGGCATTGTTGCCTTGCTGCCGATTGGCGGAGCGATTCTCGGCGTTGCCTATCTCGAGAGTGCGCTCACCGAGTCGTGGCGCGACGATGCCTCATGGTATTTTCCGGGTCTCGGGCTGCTACTTGGACTAGCGGTGATTTACTGCGTCGGGCTCTTCGTCACGACCCTGATGGGCAAGTGGCTGTGGCGGACTGCAGATCGTCTGCTGGAAAAACTGCCGATTTTGGGGTCGCTGTATCAGTCGCTCAAAGAGGTGCTGGGTTACGATTCCGAGCGCGACAAGTTTTTTGAGGCGGTGGTTGCTGTCGCAGTCGATGACGGATTTGAGATTGGTTTGGTGACCGGATCTGCTCCTGGACCCGATGGGGCCACATATTCTGTCGTGTTTGTGCCAAGTTCTCCCAATCCTGCCAACGGGCGGCTGCTGCTGATTTTGCCTGATCAGCTCAAAAAGCTGGATTTACGCGCTGCCGATGCACTACGCGGTCTTGTGTCGATGGGAAAGACACCGCTTAGAGCACCTGTTCAATGACCTGGAATCCGGCATTCTGAAGGTAATTCTAGTGCTCGTATGGCGTTCCTACACAGGACTCTAGGTGCTCGGTATTGCAATCGACCTGCCTGACGCGGATCGTCTCTACACTCATGTCTTGGCTGACTAACTTCTGGCGGTCGTCGATCGGCGGCAAGGTGACCATGGCGGTCACCGGGCTCATGCTGTTTGGCTTCGTTGTTTCTCACTTGCTAGGCAACCTGCAGCTCTTGCAGGGGCCCGACAAGATCAATAGCTACGCGAAGTGGCTGCACGACCTCGGACCATTGCTGTGGGTCATGCGCATTGGATTGATCGTGGTCTTCGTGTTGCACGTTGTGACCGCAATGCGGCTATCCCGAGCCAATCGGTCGGCGCGTCCGGTTGCATACGCTAGGCCGAACACTGTCCAGGCAACGATGGCTTCACGCTCGATGCTGCTGAGCGGCTTGTCGCTGCTGATATTTTTGATCTACCACCTTTTGCACTTCACGTTTGGGGTTACGAATTCAGATCACCACGCTCTGAAGTTTGCGGAGGTAGCGACAAAGCCAGAATGGCAAGGACACGACGTCTACTCGATGTTGGTAGCCAGCTTCTCTGTGCCTGCGATTGCCATCGCTTATGCCGCATTCCAAGTCGTGCTGTTCTTGCACTTAAGCCACGGCCTGCAAAGTATGGCGCAGACCATTGGCATTCACCACGCCCGATACACTCCGGCCATTAAGACCGTTTCCTTCCTTGTCGCCTTTGTGATTGCTGGCGGCAACGTTTTACTTTCGTTCTCGGTCATGCTGGGGCTTGCTGGGGGAGCACAATGATTCTCGACTCAAAGATTCCTGACGGCCCAATCGAAGACAAGTGGGAGAGCCGCAAGTTCGACCTCAACTTGGTCAACCCGGCCAACAAGCGTAAATACAAGGTGATTGTTGTCGGCAGCGGCCTTGCCGGCGCCTCAGCAGCTGCGTCACTGGCAGAGCTCGGCTACCAGGTTGAGTGCTTCTGCTATCAAGACAGTCCTCGACGTGCCCACTCCATCGCAGCGCAGGGTGGCATCAACGCCGCGAAGAATTATCGCAACGATGGCGACTCAATCTGGCGCTTGTTTTACGACACGGTCAAGGGCGGCGACTTCAGGGCGCGCGAGGCCAATGTCTATCGTCTCGCGCAATGTAGCGTCAACATCATCGACCAAGCGGTGGCACAAGGTGTCCCGTTTGCTCGCGACTACTCTGGGTTGCTCGACAACCGAAGCTTCGGTGGCGCGCAGGTTAGCCGCACGTTTTATGCGCGCGGTCAAACTGGTCAGCAATTGCTTTTGGGTGCATATGCGTCGTTGTCGCGCCAGATTGGGCTTGGCACGGTCAAGATGCACAGCCGAACGGAGATGCTTGATGTGGTCAAGGTTGATGGCCACGCCAAGGGCATCATCGTTCGCGACATGATTAGCGGAGAAGTTCGTTCGCACGCCGCTGATTGCGTTGTGCTGGCAACGGGTGGCTACGGCAATGTGTTCTACTTGAGCACGAATGCTAAAGGCTGCAACGTCACCGCTGCTTGGAGAGCCCACAAAAAGGGAGCAGGCTTTGCCAACCCTTGTTACACGCAGATCCACCCGACCTGCATTCCTGTAAGTGGCGATCACCAGTCAAAGTTGACGTTGATGAGTGAGTCGCTGCGCAACGACGGTCGGGTGTGGACGCCGAAGAAGCAGGGCGATAAGCGCCTAGCGCATGAGATCCCCGATGACGAACGCGATTACTACCTAGAGCGTAAGTATCCGAGCTTCGGCAACCTGGCTCCGCGTGACATTGCGTCGCGTGCAGCCAAGGAAGCGTGCGACAAGGGGCTCGGCATTGGTGATACAGGACTTGGTGTCTACCTCGACTTCCGCGACTCCATTGCTCGTCTGGGTGAGCCAGCCATCAAGGCTCGCTACGGCAACCTCTTCCACATGTATGCGAAGATCACTGCTGAGAACCCATACAAGCAGCCAATGCGAATCTACCCGGCCGTGCACTACACGATGGGTGGCCTGTGGGTGGACTACAACCTGCAGAGTTCGATCCCTGGGATGTTCGCGCTTGGAGAAGCCAACTTCAGCGATCACGGTGCCAACCGACTCGGTGCATCGGCGTTGATGCAGGGGCTTGCCGATGGCTACTTCGTTGCGCCATACACGGTCGGTGGCTACCTCGCTGGCGAGAAGGCAGGGGCCGTCACGACAGATCATGAGGCATTCAAGAAGGCTGAGGCTGGCGTTCGCGAGCGAGTCAGTCGGTTGCTCTCTGTTGGTGGTAAGCGCACTGTCGATCACTTCCACAAGGAGCTAGGCAAGATCATGTGGGATCGTTGTGGCATGGCGCGGACCGAGGCTGGCCTTAAGGAAGCGCTTCGGGAGATCCCAGCGCTACGCGAGGAGTTCTGGAAGGACGTCAAGGTGCTTGGTAGCGGCGAGTCGCTTAACCAATCGCTTGAAAAGGCCGGTCGGGTCGCGGACTTCTTGGAGTTTGGCGAACTGATGTGTCGCGATGCCCTTGAGCGACGAGAGTCATGCGGAGGCCACTTCCGAGAAGAATGGCAGATCGACGGCGAAGCACAGCGAGATGACGAGAAGTTCGCGCATTCCGCCGTTTGGGAGCACAAGGGGGACGTTAAGGACGCCGTCCGCCATCAGGAAGAACTCAAGTTCGACAACGTGAAGCTTGCAGTGAGGAGCTACAAATGAAGGTCATCCTCCACATCTGGCGTCAGGCCAAAGCTAGCACCAACAAAGACTTCAAGCAGGACGGCCGCATGGTTCGTTACGAGCTTGATGACGCGTCGCCTGATATGTCGTTCCTCGAGATGCTCGACGTTCTTAATGAGCAGCTGATCACCAAAGGCGAAGAACCTGTCGCATTCGACCACGATTGCCGTGAAGGCATTTGTGGATCGTGCGGCGTCGTCATCGATGGTGTGCCTCACGGTCCAGAAAGCGGCACGACCACTTGTCAGTTGCATATGCGCAGCTTCAAAGACGGTGCCGAAATCTACGTCGAGCCGTGGCGCGCTAGAGCGTTCCCGGTAACCAAGGACCTTGTTGTCGACCGAAGTTCCTTTGATCGAGTTGTGCAGAGTGGCGCTTTCATCTCTGTCAACACTGGGGCACCGCAGGACGCAAATGCGATTCCGATTCCGAAACCCGACGCGGACAAGGCGTTTGATGCAGCGACCTGCATTGGTTGCGGCGCGTGCGTTGCTGCCTGCAAAAATGCTTCGGCGATGCTGTTTGTCGGAGCCAAAGTCTCACACTTTGCTCACCTGCCGCAAGGTCGTGTCGAGCGCGATGAGCGTGCCCGCAACTTGGTGAAAACCATGGATGCGGAAGGTTTCGGCAACTGCACCAATCAAAATGAGTGCGAAGCGGTGTGTCCTAAGGAGATTCCGGTGCGTGTCATCGCTGACATGAATCGTGAATACCTGCGCGCCAAGGCCCTCGAGAAGTAGGGCGGTCTCGCCGGGTTTGCGTGATCAGCGCCCCCGGCATTTCATCGACCCGGTAGCTGCAGTGCGCGGGCACAACCTGGCTGTAGCCAGGCCTCGATCGTAGCCGTTCCGTGTGATCAATAGGGCGCGCGCGGTTGCTGCTGTGCAGGTCCATATTGCAGCGCCATCTTTGCAGACCTGCGAACGGATCTGCGTAAGTTTGCGGCCGTCGTGCGAGTAGGTGCTGGCTAGCACTACTTCGAATGAGCCGCTGAGGCTTTAGCTTGAGAACAGTATTGCCGTCAGCGCGGCAATGTAGATGACCACCCCGGTGAGGTCGGCGATTGCCGTTACCGCTGGTGTGCTGATCATCGCAGGGTCGCCGCGCATCTTTTTGACTACGATTGGGGTGACGGCACCGAGCAGCGCCGCAGTCAGCACGTGGCCGACCATTGCAATGCCAATAGCGAAGCTGATCCAAATCATGCTGCCACCGTTGCCGGCAGCGTCTAGTGCGCCTTCGTTAGCGTTGAAGGCGCTAACCAGCATAGTGTCGAGTAGGGCGATGATGCCCAACAAGCAGCCCATCAAACCTGCTACCCGCAGTTCCTTCCATAGTACGCGGCTGATGGTCGCCTTCGCGACATCGCCAATGGTCAAGGCTCGGATGACGAGCGCGCTGGCCTGGGTGCCAACCATACCTCCAGTTGCCATGACCATCGGCAGCATCGCTACTAGAGTTCCGCTCAGCCGGTGCTCGAACGAGCGAATGACTGCGGAAGTAATGACCCAGAATAGCGCCAATAAACATAGCACCGGAGCGCGACGTCGCACTTGGCGAAGCACTGGTTCATCGACGTAGTCGTAGTCACCTACTTCGACACCATGGCCGGTAATTCCAGCCATCTTCTCAAAGTCTTCCTGTGCCTCTTCTTCAACAATATCGACGGCGTCGTCGTGAGTGACGATGCCAACGAGTTTGCCTACGGAGTCAACGACCGGTAGCGCAATGAGGTCGTAGTCGCGAATCATACGCGCAGCTTCTTCCTGGTCGGCGTCGGCTGAGATCGACACGAGGTCGGTCTTCATCAACTCTTCGACCGTTTGATGGTCGTCAGCAAGAATGAGGTCGCGCAAGGAAACGAAGCCGACGAGTTGGCCACTCCGGTCGAGCACGTAGCTGTAGTAGATCGTTTCCTTGCTAGGCGCTTGTCGACGTAAGGATGCGATTGCGCTCCGAGCGGTCGCAATCGGGCTGAGCACCGCATACTCGGTGATCAGAATCGAACCGACTTGACCTTCGCTAAACGTGTCGCGCCGCAATAAGTCTGCTCGCGCCGCAGTCGAAAGCATGGGCATCAAACGCTTACGAATGTTTTCATCGAGGCGTTCTAGAAACTCTGCACGGTCATCGCTGAGCATCGACTGCACAACTTGCTGCACTCGATCTCTACCAGCGCCGTCGACGTAATGCTCTTGGACTTCCGGCTCGAGGTAGCCAAAAACATCACGTTCGAAGTTTTGTGGCAAATGACCGAGGATCGTTGCGATCTCATTCACTTCGAGCGCGCCCATAATCGAGGCTGCGTCGCCTGGGTGCATTTCCTGCAGGACGTCCACCAAATCCGCATGCCGACCCTCGGTCAGCAATTCTCGGATTTCTGGGGTTAGCAGGTGGAAGCGCATATGAGGGATTGGTGACTAGGCAACGTTGTGGCGGGCGAAGTCTATTTTGCTGGCTGTGACGACATTCGTCGCGCAAGGACGTTACCTACTAGAGCGCGAACATGCACTTGCCAGTAAGTCTCAAGCTCGTCGCCAAGCTATGTGAAGTTGGCATTAGTGGCCCGGGAGCGTCCTTGACCGAAGCCCTGGGGGTGGCTAAGTTTCCCGCTCGATTCGCGGCAGATCTGCCAGTCGGGTCAAGGTCGGGGCGTGGCTCAGCTTGGTAGAGCGCTGCGTTCGGGACGCAGAGGTCGGAGGTTCGAATCCTCTCGCCCCGACCAATTCTCCTAAGTCTAGCCCTTGTTGAGGCTCTGGGACGCATCGGAACCGCGACGCTACGGCTACGCGATAGAGCAGGCTCTCTACGCTTGGTTCGAACGGACCGTCCCCCGGGCAGCGGTCCAGGTGCCGTTGTCTCGTGGCGGTGGTGGCGTTCGATCTATTTGTTCAGCGTCAGTGCAATTATTGGGGCCGCGCAGCAAATCCATCTGTCTGTCGGTAGATCGCTTCAACTTGCGAGCCGATGACAAGGGGGAGGGTTGCCGCGGCAGGCTCTGACTCATCGTTAACAGCTGGGGCGGGATCTAGCCGTTCGACTGTTGGATTACTGCCGCGGTTGCTTCTAGCTCTAGAAGGCAACCAAAGTGAAGCTCTCCGCATGGAATGATTGCGCGAGCTGGCTTGTGGTCGCCGAACCAACCTGAGTAGGTTTTGTTGACTCGATCCCATAGATCAATGTCACTGACATAAATGCGGACTTGCAGCACGTGGTTGCGATCGCTGCCTGCGGCGAATAGCAGGTTCTCTAGGTTGCTTAGGGCCGCGAGAGTTTGCTCTTCAATCCCTTCTGGCACGGCTCTGGTATTCGGGTCCATGGGCAATTGACCGGAAACGAATAGGGTGCCGTTGTGTTCAATGACGGGTGAGTAGTGGCCTGCGGGAGTTGGGATCCGATCGTCTTGTGGGATGTGCATGGTCCTATTCGGATGTGTTAGTGATATTTACCTGTGGCTTGATCACGCTGCATCTCGTCGTGTTGTTTAACTATGCCGTGCATCGTTATGTAAACGCCGGGCTGGCACAAGTTGATGGCCGCGATTGCACAGCCAATATTGATTGGTGCATCGGAGTCTGAGAATCGCTCTGGTCGCATCGCGCCAGTGATCACGATCACTTTTTCGCGGATGTGGGATGACAGAAATGCGGCGGTTTCGAACATTGTGTCCGTGCCGTGTGTGACAATGATCTTGTCACTGGCTGCCTCTGTGATGCAGTTGACCAGCTGGCCTCGATCAGCATCCGTGATTTCGGTGCTGTCTTTTTGGAATGCCGTGACGATGTCATACGCAAACGACGGGTTAAGTCGTTGGAGTAAACGATCCGCAGCGGGTTCGCCAAACTCAAACGCGTAGCCGCCACTGCTGCGTGGGTAATCCTTGTCAATTGTGCCGCCGGTCTGAATGAACGTAATGCGCATGTCAGACATGTTGCCATGCGGCGTCTTGATGAAATAGGCTACTTGTTACGGCGGCCTTTCTTTGGCTCTAGCTCGACTGGGTCAGGCAGGTCCATTGAGGTGACAATCCGCAACCCTGGGATCGATTCACGCAGCCTGACGACCGCTTTCGCGGTTGTTTCCGTCTGGTAGAGGTAAAGGTTCTGGAGGTTCTTAAGTGAACCCAGCGCAACCAGTGCGTAGTCGCCGGTTGCAGTGCCGAAGAGGTTTAAGCTCCGTAATTCGCGGCATGCTCCCAGCTGCTTGACACCGGCGTTGCCTACTTCGGTTTGTCTTAAGTCTAGTTTGGTGAGGCGGGGCATTTTCGCCAGCGAGGCGCAGCATGCATCTGTTACTTGGCTGCGGGCTAGGTCCAGTTCGAAAATGTTCGCAGCGATTGAGGATAGTTCCGCGACAGCAGCATCGTTGACATTGTCGGTTTTCCCGCAACTGGTCACTGTTAGCAGTGGGCTGTCGTCACCGATGCTGCGGACCTGGAAGTGGGTGCCTTCGAAAGACTTCAAGACTGCGGGCGAGATTGGCCGTAGGCCCTTGCCTAGAGTTACGATCGGTGAGACTTTGCGGCTCGTTTTCGGCTTGCTGGTGGGTTTCTTCGACGTTGATCGCGTCGGCTTTTTCGTAGTCGTGTTGCTGTCTTTTTCGCCAGTCCACGTGCCGAAGTCTGCGCCTTGCTCGATCCACTTGGTGATCAGGTCTAGGTCGCGTTTGGATAATGGGGGGCCAGCTTTCGCTGGTGGCATGCGGTCTTCGTCATCTGCTGGTAGCGTGATGGAATCGAGGATTAGCGACGCATCTGTATCTTTCGCTACGAACAGTTGGCCGCGTTTGCTCTTCTGGATATTTGCCAGAGTATCGAGCATGACCTTGCCCTTGGGTCGCTTCCTGCGACCGTTCTTGTCGATGTAGGCTTCGCGGTGGCACTCGATGCAGTTGCGTTCGAGGATCGGAAAGATCTGTCGTTCGAACACGACTTTGCTCGAGGCTTGCGCAGTGAGTGGCGCGAGCAAGATCAGCAAGAGCGATGTCAGTCGGAGTATCATGAACAATGAGGTTGGTTAGCAATGGTGCTGGGTTCCGCCCATTGCAATGTCCGAGCAGCAGAAAGGTCCGCTGCTCGCGTGGTTAAGCCGCCGCTAGCCGAAAATCTCGGTTGCAGGCATGCCCTTATCGCCGACTTTGAACGGCCGACCTGACGGTGATGTCAGCACATGGTCGGTTGGTAGGCCACAGGCGTAGGCGATGGTTGCGTTCAGGTCTGGGATCGACATCGGGTCGCTGATGACCTCACGGCCTTCCTTGTCGGTCTTGCCGTAGCGGGTGCCACCACGAACGCCGCCACCCGCGAGTAGCGCGCTGAATGCCTTGGGGTAGTGGTTGCGGCCATTGTCTTCATCAATGTCTGGAGTGCGACCAAACTCACTAGCCAGCACGACCATCGTGTCTTGTAGTAAGCCACGGGCGTCGAGGTCGGCAAGCAAGGCGCTTAGGGCTTGGTCGATCGGTGGCACTAGTTGCTCTAGCCGGTCGAAGTTTTCGCTGTGGGTGTCCCAGCCACCGCTCATGACTTCTACGTATCGTACGCCGTGTTCCACTAAGCGGCGGGCTAGCAGGCAGCCACTGCCAAATTTCGAGTTGCCGTAGGCAGCCTTGAGAGATTCGGGCTCCTGATCGATGTCGAAGGCGGTCAGGTCGTTGCTGCGCATCAACTTGACAGCGTCTGAGTAGGCTTGCGTGTAGGAATTGACCGAAAGCTGTTTGTGCTTCTCGCCGAACTGCTTGTCGAGGTTTTGAAGCATCTTCAGGCGCTTTTGGAAACGCGTCTCGGTGACGCCCTTAGGGCGCGAAGCGTTCTTTAGGCCGTCGTCGGGGTCACCAATTGGCACGGGCTCGTATGCAGCGGGGAAGAAACCAGCTCCGGGTGTGTCAGCGCCGCCGCCAATGATTACGTGTCCAGGTAGTGTTTGGTTGTGGCGTCCAGCCATTCTTTGGCACCAAGCGCCGGTGCTGGGGTGCTGGATCGTACCGCGCAACTCGTAGCTAGTGCGCATCATGTATTGCGCCTGAGCATGTGCCCCCTGGGTGCTGGACAGCGAGTTGATCACACATGCTTTGTCCATGTGATTGGCGAGGTTGGGCAGATACTGCCCAAGCATGATGCCATCAGCTCTCGTTGCGATTGGAGTGTTTGGCCCCTGTGTCTTTGCGCCTGGTTTCGGATCCAGCAAGTCGACATGGCTCATGCCACCTTGCATGAACAGATAGATGACATGCTTTGCAGTCGCTGGACCCAGCACAATTGGTTTCTGCGGACCTTGGGGGTCCTGCCATAGCGCTTGTGCAACTGCGTTCGGACCAAAGCTGGCGGCCGCGCCAACTCCGAGCATTGATTGTGCGAAGCCGGACAGGAACGTTCGGCGAGTGGCGCTATCTGCGCCGCGGATTGTCTTGCGAAGTGACATTGGTGTTCTTCGGGTAGATGGTTGCGGCGGGTTTATTGGACGAAGCGGAACTCGTTGCTGTTGCAGAGCACCCAAACTAAGTCGTTCAAAGAGCGTCCGCCGTTGATGGCAACTTGGCGGCGCCATTCTTTGAGCTCGGCAGTAGTGGGCTCTCGATTCAAGGTAGTTAGGAACGCGATGCGAATGCGGCGGGCGCCATCGGTTGCGAACTGCAGGTCGCGGCGTAGTGCCGACTCTCCATTGAGCACACGTTGGTCTAGGAAACCGTTCATCAGCGTGAGCACTTGCGGCACAGTTGCGACTTCCGCGGAGGCGTCGATGGTTTCCCGGTTGGATTGGCCAAATTCACGCAATATGTGGCCAAGGCGGGCTGGCTGATCAAGGTCGCTCGCTCGCAGCAAGTCGGCCTCGGAACCCTTGCTTGCGCGTTGACCTGCCTTGAAACCCATTTGCTCAAGTTGCTTGCCAATTTTACCAACAAGCATGAGGTCGCCATCACGACGTGCAGCCTCCATTTTACGGATTAGCGGCTGGGCACGTTTCTTGGCGTTGCGGTCGCGGCTACGTTGCGCGAGAACTTCTTGCCGACGTTTTTTCCGCTGCTCTTGCATCATGTCTTGGCCGCCGCCCCTGATGATTTCCAGGATCTTGTCTTTGTCGGCACCCTGGATCGATTCGTAGGAAGAGTAGACGCTTGCAGCGCGACTACCGGGGTCGCGCAGTCGATCGTCTAGGTCGTCAAAGACTAACGTGAGCATCGAGTCCCAGATTTGCTGGGCATTCATCCGTCGCATCACTGGACCAGTGAATAGCGGTGCCGTACCCGGGAGCGGATCCTTCTCTTCGCACTGTTGCTGGAAAAGTTTCGTGTGTAGTAGCACGCGCTCGAATTGGCGTAGGTCGAACTTTACTCGGACCATCAGGCTCTCGAGTTCTCTTAGAAGTTCAGGATGAATGGCGGCAGTCTTCTTTTTCCAGTCATCGCGTGGTTCGACGACACCGCGGCCAAAGGTTCGCGCCCACATTCGATTGGCGATGACCTTTGCGAACTGAGGGTTTTTCTTGTCCGTCATCCAATCCGCGAGGGCCTCGCGAGAGTTGATGCCGACTACCTGTGTCTCAGTCGAACGGCGGCGTTGGCGTGCACGTTTCGATTGTGATTGCCCCCTCGTCCTAGGGTAGTTGAGCTTGACCTTGCTGCCGAAGATCGTTCCTGCCTTGATCGCGGCCAAGGGTTGGCCATCGTCATACTGGTAGTCCTTTGGCAGTTTCTCGACACCGTTGCCACTTCCTTGGATGCCTTGGGTTAGGCGGCGGACCAGTTGCAGGGCACGCTGCCGTGTTCGTTGGTCTTCGGTCGCGAGTTCTTTTCTGATGTCGCGATAGTTGCCGACCACGCGGTTGTCTCGGTAACGCATGTTGCCGAAGAACGCGGCCATCTCAAAAAACTGCTTTTGGGTCCAATGGTCGAATGGGTGGTTATGGCATTGTGCGCACTCTAGGCGCGTCCCGAGGAATAGCCTGACGGTGTTGGCCATCGAGTCATGCGGCATGCCGTTGTCCCGCATTAGGTGACCAGTTGCGCCGTTGTCTTTCGCATGCGCGGCGCCCTCCGCGACTAGCAACTCTCTGACGAATTGGTCGTATGGAACATCATCGATGATAGATTTCCGGATGAAGTGAGCAAACGGCTCACCGCTCAATTGCCGCTGGCGTGACTTCACTCGGAGCAGATCAAACCAGTAATTGCTGAAGTGGCTGCTGCGGCCTGGAGAGTTAAGCAGCGTGTCGCACAGGTCGGTTCTCTTGTCGGGAGTTTGATCCGCCAGGAAGCGCTCCGTTTCGGCCAGTGTCGGGATGCGTCCGACTACGTTTAGGTAGGTGCGGCGCACGAAGGTCGCATCATCGACCAACTCCATTGGCTGCGCCTGGTGGCGCTTCAAGCCACGCGTTAGCAGGGCGTCTAGTTTGGCTGCATCTCGTAGCACAACCTTCTTGCTGCGGACGGAGTCAACTTGCGTCTTTGGCCGTTGCGGGTTGCTTGCGGATGTTTGGGCCGGTAGGGCGCCAACGATGGCGATTGCGAGGGCAATCGCTCTGCTGTTTGTGATGCGGCTCATATGGTAGTCCGGTGCGTGCGAGTTGTGATCGCGCCTAGCGGTTCCTGAAAGCTCTATTGGTCGGGTCGGCGGTTCCGGGGACGGGCATAAAGGCTGAAGATGGTTCAGAAATGGTCTGCTGGGTCATTTCTGACGGACGTAGGGGAGGCAGATCTTGTGCTACACGGTGCCTAATAACGGCCACTACCCTGCCTCCTGATAGTAAGCCAGCGACGGGAAATCCGCGACCTGGGCGACGCTCGATCCTGGTGCGATCGTTCGGTTTCGCATTGTTAGCAAGCCCGGGGCAACCTCGGAGGAGTTCGGCCGTGATCGCGTCAATGCGAGCTTCCCCCAGCGCTATCGCACATTTCCGAGATCTTCTTAAAGACTTTCTTTTACTAGGGTTACCGATCTGATCTATGGCTTCGTTGAGCGCCGTTATCAGCTCTCCCAAATGGTTCTCGAGCGTTCTCAGCTCGTCTTGGCGCCGGATGGCCTCCTGGACCTTGCCGGCTCCATAAAATGCGACGACATCCCTGGCGATCGGCTTGCGCTTGGCGTCAAGCTCGGCGCGTTTTGCTTGAAGCCGAGCTATCGAAACTTCGATGATATCGATGTCTGGGTTTCCCAGCCTGTACGCGAATGGCTCATCGCCGGCACCCATCTCGTGTGTCAATTCGACCGATAAGTTGGCGTCGTTGGCTAGAGCTTGGATCAGAGGTGCCAGCCCGTCTACTTCCGGTAGAGGCGATCCTGCCTCGAAGGGGATTTCGACAGCCATTTGCGGATCATTGTTGCCGCTGCTGAACAACCCACCAGTAGTGGCCGAAATCAGTCTGCTAGGGGCACTCCTGGCGGACTCTCCGATTAGCTTGATCAGGTTCTCTACGGCCAAATTTACGATCGTGCTTTGGCTGACTCCTGCGGCGGGGACATGCAGGCTAATCGGAATACGCTGTTGGTCGTTTTGGTTGCGCAGCAGAAACAGGACGGCCTGGATTGGCGCGGGTAAACGTAGGTAGCGGTAGATGGGACCATTTGCTGGTTCGTCTAGGGCCAAGTGAGTGAAGACATGTTGGCTGCGAATGTTGATGCCGTCGTAGCCCAACATGTCGACGCTCAGGCGCATGTCGTAAAGGCCGTCGGTTAGGTCTACTCCTGCCTGTTTGGCGAGGCCGCGAAACGCCGCTAGTTCCAAGCTTGTTAGCGACATGTTGATGTTGCCTTGGGTGGCTGGATACAGCTGCAAGTGGCCGTCCACACTCAGCTCATCAAGCATTGCACGCTGTTCGTAATCGTGCTGACGATTGGCGCCCACAAGCGCTTGCGCACTCGACACGAGTAGTCCTGCCAATGCAGAACTCTTGATGATTCGGCGCTCTAGTTCGACGGGGCCACTACGCACCTCCATTGAGAATGACATTGGCCGGGGCTCGGTCAGGACCTTCGTTGAGAAGCGGCGCAGTTGCGCATCGGTATCGATCAGCGATACGTGTGTTGGCGGCTCTGTAGTGGTGTCCTGGTAATCTAAATCTAAGCCTAGCAAATCAATTCGATCGATAGCGAACTCAGGAGCTTCGGTAGTGCCCTTCGTCTTTGCGATCGCTTGTGGTTGGGCAGAGTTGGCCGATGGAGTGGCGGCCGCTCCATTCATTTGTGACGAATTTGAGGCCGTGGCATCCGTCGGTTCTACCGCGTTCGATGCAGCTGTTGGCAGTAGGAGACCTGCGATGTGGGTGCCGTTAGCATCCTTTAAGATGTTGATCTGTGGATCATCGATCGTCAGTGAACGCAACAGGATGCTGCCTGAATGCGGCTGGATAGCTCGTGCGATTGCATCAATGCTGGCGATACTCAGGTAGGGCTGCTTGCTCTTTGCATCGCGCACGACGATGTTTTCAAGCGTCAGTTCGGCGCCAAGTGAGCGGTTGAAGTTGAACACACGGGGGTCACGCCGCCTCATGTTCAGGTATGCATGTAGGGAAGCTCGTGCCGACAGTGCCGTCGCTTCTCCTTGCAGCTGGTCCTTTGTCGATGGGAAAACGTGGTGAAGTTGTGTTGTGTTTAAGCCGTCGAGCGAAAAGTCGATGTCTAGCGTTGGCGTCAGGTTGAACGGTGAGAAAGACGTGTTTGCTGTGAACGTCGCGCTCAGTGGCTCACAGTTACCGCCAATCTGAAGTTGCATCGCGGTGGGGGTGTCTGCAGTTGGATCCCCAAACCACGGTTCGGTTAGTTGGATTGCAGTGCGGATGACGATCGGTTTACTCGCTTCTGTGCGTTGGTCACGTATCTCGAGCCGCTCAAGCTCGAACGCTAGCGCGTCAATGCGCAGCCCGGGCAGTGTGAGTGGATTTGATTTGGGTTCAGCATCGATTTGTGCAGATGTTTCGGGCGCTGTGGCTACTGGTGGTTGCTTCGCTTTGTTGCTGAGAGCGAGTCCTGGCAAAAGCAACGCTTCTGGCATCATCTTGACGATTGCTCGGACACCTAGTGCGTGAGCATCCTTGATGTGCAATTCCTGATCAGTGATCGAAGGTATGTCGAGTTCGATTTCGTCGATAGCTGCGACTTCGGCTGCTTCGTCTTGGAGGATTAGGTTTCGTAGTCTTGCCTTTACAGCCGAGCTGTTGCTTTGCTGCAGCGCCGCATCAAAAGTCGCTCGCAATGATCCATCAACCAGAGTGCAGTTCATGCCTTCTGGTAGCAGCATGTCAAGTTCACCACCGTGGATGCTGCTGGCTATCAGTTGCCCTTCCACGGTGTCTCCTGAAGGTGCGCGCTTTATGAGCGCGGTTACCTCAACGGACTCAATCGCTTGGTCGAGGCGCAACGCAACACTGATCGGAAGTTCGTTGCTTGCGGTAGTTGTGCCGATGGTCGCGTCGAGACCGATGGAAAAATTTCGATCGGGATATCGCGCATCACTCCAATCGAGTGTTGTCTGTGAAATGTTCAGCTCCCCAAATCGGAGCTGAGTTCTAGAGCTGTCATCGGTAGCAAGTTTGGCCGCTGCGACCGGCTTTGATGAATCCGATGTCTCTGATGTTGTGGCTGGTTGACCAAATTGGAAACCGAGTGCGTGAATCAGTTGTTGTTGGTCTCTGTGAACTCGGAGATAGGGCTCTGCTATGACCCATGAACCAAAGTCGGTGAAGTCATTTTCAAACTCGACTCCGTCACCGCGAAGGCTGGCTAAAGACAGTAAGTCTTGGCCAGCATCGGTAAATCGCATGTCGCCTAATTGTGCACTCGCACGGACACCTCCGTCAGTAAGTGACGCATCAAAGGTTGCGAGCAAACTCAGTGAGCCATTGTTGAGTTCGGGCTCGATACCAAGGGGTCGCAACCAAGGGGTTAAGCCAACGCAGGTGATGCCGTTGGTGTTGCAGTCAATGGTCGCGCGAAGCTTAGATGCACTTGAGCTTAGGCTGACGGCAGTTGTGAATTGTTGGGCAACGTCCCTTATTGAGCAAGAAAGCGTCAAGCGTCCAGGAGGTGCTTCTTCACCGATGGTGATTGCGTCACCGCGGATGTTTAGGTTTTGAACGGTCAGTGTTGCTGGTGGCTCGAGGGACGCGTCCGTCAAGCGGAACTCTGTGTCTTTGAAGTCGAGTGACCCTACGCGAATCTTTGGCAGTGCGGGTTTCTTTGCGGGCGTCGGGACCGTGAGTGTATTTGCACCCTGCTCGCTAGACTTGCCAGCGTTCGGATCGAACTGCAGGCCAGCAAATGCGATTGAGCCATCGGGGTTTTTTTGAATAGGCAAGATAGGCCCAGTCAGTTCTAGGCTGTCGATTGCAAGTGTCTCGTTGACAGTGCGGAGGTCACGCAGCGTCATTCGTTTGATGGCCAGTAGTTCTTGAGACCCTTCTTTGACTGAGACCTTGGCGATATCAAGCGAGATGGAGTCGCCAAATTCTGCATCCACCATGGCCTCGAGATCGATCCCGTTCACTGGCAGTGATATGCCTGATTGTGTAATAGCAGGTTGGAAGCGTGAGCAGGTGATTTGTTCGGCACGCAGGTCCGCGGTCACCGCTGTGCGAGTGTCGGATAGTTCGAGTCTGCCGTTTTGGATGCGCAGGGCGTCTACGATCCCCTCGCTACGCAAGAACAGCGAGAACGGCATAATGACGCTGGCGTCGACAGTGTCTTCACCGGTGACTCGAGTCGGTCCACACTGTGCGGTGAATGCACTTTTTCGCGTGTCGTCGAGCGTTAGCCCTAAGTCGAAGAATCCAGTTAGTGTCGGGTGTTGTGGGGCATGCGCGAGAATCTGAGCGTTGAGTTCGCCGTTGAGTCGCAAGTCGACGATTTGTGCGTTGTCAACCGCTTCAACTACTTGCTGAGGCAGGTCGAATTGTTGTGGGCGGAAGCCTGCCACAGTTGCTTGGAAGTTGACGTCAGCCTTCTGCGCAGTCAACTCCACTTGCGTCTGCAAAAACAGCTCGTTGCATAGTCCAGGTGCCTGCATTCGTAGCGTCAGTGAACCGTGGCGGCCTGGCATGCCAATGTCTGCAAGGTCGAGGTCGAGTTCGCCAGTGTGCTGTGTTTGGGGACTGATCGAATGATCAACAAAATCAAACTGCACATTGTGAAGGCGTGTAGACGCAATCCAGAAGGGCAGTTGGAAGTTGAGAGGCGCGTCTTTGTCTGGAGAGTCCTTCGGAGTTTGGGGTAGCGAAACGGTTGGTGGCGTCAGCCAAGATTTTGGCAGGCGCAGTGACCCATTTGGGTTGCGGTGTACGGTGATGAGCGCGTTGTTGATACTCGCATCAGTCACTGAGAGTTGACCTTTGAGGAGTCGTCTCATTGAGACATCTGCGTTGAGATACTCTGCGCTCAGTAAGATGGGGGCATCGTGATCATTGGCGTCGCGCACTACGAGATCTTGGATGGCTAGCGATAGCGTGCAAATCGATAGTGATGCGCTTTCCCATGAAACGGATAGACCGCCGTAGCTGGCGCCGAAGTTTGCTAGCTGCTCAAGAAACACCCAGAGCACAATTCGTGCACATAGAGCTGTAATTGCCAGTCGCTTGGTCCAGCGTGACCACCACCGAGACTTGCTCTTGGGTTTGACGCTGGTCTGAGTTTTAGGTGCTTCGTTCATCTTCCGGCTTCTCGAGCTTTGAAGAACTGTTTGATCGACTTCTTTCGCTCGGACTTACTGGCCATTGGATCGTATCCATCGACGGTGACTTTTTGGCTTTTTAGCCATTCCGACGCGGCGACTCGGATCGCGGCACTGCGATCAGACAATGCCGCTAGGTTTTCCTCGATCAGGTGTTCGGTAAACATGCCTGCGTCCTGACAAGCTTTCAGAAGAACTTGCAGGGTTGAGGCGTCGTTCGCTAAAGCGCCAATATGACGCCTGCTCGCTGCGCGAAGAGCAGGCGGTAGGTCCTCTTGACTCATGCGTGGTATCAGCGCCTGCCAGGTTGCTGCTTCGATCTGCCACCCAGCTTGAATCGGGTTTGCTGCGCTTGCAGTGATCATCGCGAGCTGTCTCGTCATGGCAATAAGAGCTGGCTCGTCTGCTGCTAAGATCAAGTCGATAATGCGATCGAGCTTTAGTGGGGCAACCACTGCTAGCAGAGCTGGTCGGCGGTTGCGCTCCCCGACGGCTTGCTGTGCTACTTGCCAGGAAAGCGGCACTGATTTTGTGAGAGCCGGAGTCGCTAGTTTCGCCGCGGCAATTTGCATGGCGGCTGCAATTGCCTCCTCTTCGGGCAGGGGGCACGGGCGCGCTATCAGCAGCAAACCGCCGCCCGGCAGGCGGGGGTCTGGCACAAATACAGCGAACGGCTCTGCAGGGCCAATGGCCTTAGCGATGACGATCACTTCCTTGACGTCCTTTGCGGTTTGTTCCGCTTGCAGTCCTGCTTGCGGCGCTGTCGGGGCTGGTGCGGCGGGAAGGGTGCTCAATGTCGCCCGTAATTCGCCGGCAAATTGCTGCAGCTGAAGGACGGGCATTGGGCGTGTCGCACTGTCCGGGGACGTCGGACCACTTTTGAAGGCGATTGAGGTCATCAATTCTGGCAGAAGAATCGCCTGAGTCGTCGCCAGGGGTTTTTGCTGCCAGGTGGTGAGCTGATCACGAGATTTCAGCCATCTATTTGCATCGTCTGCTGCTAGCCATCGGCTGCCGACTGGCAGCTGGGTCTTGCCTCGAAATGGGTTGGCTCGGCCAGTTACAATGGCTGCGGCAGCGAGCGCTAAGGGGATGCCGACCGGAGCTTCAGCAACTGCATAAAGTTCCACTAGCCGGGCTGTTGTCGCCACAGAGCCTTTTTGTGGCGGTTCTGCCCGATTGTAGTCCACCGACAGATTGGCCGGAAGCATGGTCGGAGGAGTGGTCGGGGATTGGCAGCCACCGCCGACAAGCGCGGCAAAGCAGACAATGTGGAAAGTTATGCAGCGGGACACATGAGCAAGGTACGCCTCAAGTTGGCCCGCGCAACTGCACTGCCATGATGCTTTCTGCATGTAGGAACGTTACGTTGCCCGCGGCGGTCGCGCCGACCGACGATTATTATTTATCCCAGAGGTTTCTGTGTCTTCAGCAGCACGCGTAGCCGCAATTCAGTTGATTGCCCGTAAGTCCCCGCAAGCCATTGAGTCTCGTTCGACCAATGTGCCAGAGTTGTTCGGCACGAACGTGTTTGGGCTCGAGCAGATGCGCACGCGGCTTCCCGAGTCGGCATATAAGTCGTTGCAGTCATGCATGGAGCGTGGCGAGCACCTTGGCGTTGACCTTGCGGATATTGTCGCAAGTGAAATGAAGCAGTGGGCGCTCGAGCGTGGTGCAACGCACTTCACGCATTGGTTCCAACCGATGACCGGCTCTACTGCTGAAAAGCACGACAGCTTTGTCGACATTGTTGGTGGCAAGCCGTTCATGGACTTTAGCGGTAAGGCCCTTATCAAGGGGGAGCCTGACGCGAGCTCGTTCCCAAGTGGCGGGTTGCGCGCGACTTTCGAGGCGCGTGGCTACACCGCATGGGATCCAACGTCGCCGGCCTTCATTCGAGAAACCAATAGCGGCGCGACCCTTTGCATCCCAACTGCGTTCTGCTCGTGGACTGGTGAGGCTCTCGATGAGAAGACACCGTTGTTGCGTAGTTCCGAGGCGCTGAATCGAACGGCGCTACGCTTGCTGCACCTGTTGGGTGATGACAAGGTTTCTCACGTCTATCCAACGCTCGGTTGTGAGCAAGAATACTTCCTCGTGGATCGCGACCTCTACGTGTTGCGGCCGGACTTGGTAGCGACTGGTCGCACGCTTTTTGGTGCGAAGCCGCCAAAGGGACAGGAACTCGAAGACCACTACTTTGGTTCGATCCCGCGCCGAGTCTTGACGTTTATGCAGGACGTTGAACAAGAGCTTTGGAAGCTCGGCGTGCCTGTCAAGACACGCCACAATGAAGTCGCTCCGAGTCAGTATGAGCTGGCGCCAATCTTTGAGCGCACGTCGGTTGCTTCCGACCACAACATGCTGACGATGGAGGTGCTGAAACAAGTTGCCCAGCGGCATGGCTTCTACTGCAACATGCACGAGAAGCCTTATGCAGGCATCAACGGTAGCGGCAAGCACAACAACTTCTCGATGTCGACGGATACTGGTGAGAACTTGCTTGAGCCAGGTAAGTCGCCTGAGAAGAACATGCGGTTCATCGTGATGTTGGCCGCAGTTATGCGTGCAGTCGACGATTACGCTGACTTACTTCGTGCCACCATTGCGCATGCCGGCAACGACCATCGTCTCGGAGCTAACGAAGCTCCGCCGGCAATCTTGTCGATCTACCTTGGCGATCAGTTGTCGGATGTCATCTCCGGACTGATTAGCGGCACCAGCGGGGCCTCGCGGACAGGTGGCACCATGCAGCTCGGCGTTACCACAATGCCTGATCTGCCGCGTGACGCTACCGATCGTAATCGCACCTCACCATTTGCGTTCACCGGCAACAAGTTTGAGTTCCGCGCCGTAGGATCGAGTCAGTCACCATCCAAGCCGATGACTGCGCTCAATACGATCATGGCAGAGTCCATGGACTACTTAGCCAACGAGATCGAGAAGCGCATGGACGCTGGTCTCGAGGCCGCAGTCAATGAAGTCGTGGTGGAAGTATTTAAGAAGCACGAGCGGATCGTCTTCAACGGCAACGGTTATTCAGCAGAGTGGCATGCGGAAGCAGCCGAGCGAGGTTTGCCCAATGTGCCAAACGCGGTCGATGCGCTTGTCACACTTGGTTCGCAGAAGAATATCGACCTGTTCGATCGCTGGGGCGTGCTGTCTCCAGCTGAATCAGAGTCGCGTATGAACATCCAATTTGAGGCATATGCCAAAGCGATTGCGATTGAAGGCCAGAGCGCCTTGTCAGTGGCGCGCACCATGATCTTGCCGGCAGCTCAAAAGACTCAGCGAGATGTTGCTGACAGCCTGACTTCCGCTAAGTCGAATGGTCTCAATGTTGAAAAGCAGACCGCGCGCTTGCGTGACATGTCAGAGCGCATTGAGTCCTTCATTACTTGCCTTGACGAATTATCCGAGCAATTTGAGCGAGCAGAAACTCACGATGGCTCCGAGTATGAGCATGCCAAGCAGTACCGGGATTCAGTTGTCCCGGCGCTGGATCGTTTACGCAGCCGCGCGGATCTGTTGGAGACGATGATCGACGATGCCTACTGGCCGTTGCCGAAGTATCGAGAGCTACTGTTCTTGCAGTAGGTCTTGCTGGCTTAAGGGCGCTGCGGTGTGATCAGCGCGTAGTAGCTCGGTCGGACTTCGATATTTAGTTCGTCAAATGGGCCGCCGGGCAACGGGTCTCCATCGACTTGGCAAACGAACTGTCTTTCGGTTGCTTTGAGAACGAAGCGCTCTGCTGATCCGATTTCGCTGAGTGATGGACTGGGCTTGCCGCTCATTGCCGCTAGCGAATAGCGCATCGTCTTGCCGCGACGTGCCGCGTTGAAGTCGAATATGCCGTCACTTGGGTTTGCATTTGGGCAAAACGAGCCAGCCTTGGCATAGATCGCTGCGTTTGCGATTGCTAGCGAGTTGGTCGCGAATGGCTTCTGGTCATCAGCAGAAACTATGAATCCAGGTCTAGCTGGTGTGAGCAGCTTTAGGATCCCAATGCAGCCGTAAAGGAAGTCGCCACCAAGCGCATACAGCCAGTTGGTGGCGCGGTGGCTGCGCACCGCAGCGATCGTGTGCACGACTTGGGCAAAATAGCCTGCGTCGAGCATTAGCAAGAAGGTGGGGGCGCCGTTGATCGCCCCGACATCCATTCTGCGTGGAGTGCCTGATAAGGTCTGCTCGATGGCTAGATCTGGATCGTTCCACGCGATACCAACCTCACGGGCGAGCACGTTCGCATTGCCCATTGGTATGAAGCCAATCAAGGTACTTGCACGTTGCTTGTCATTCATGCCGAGCACGGTCTCGCGCACGGTGCCGTCGCCACCAACCGCAATGATCACATCTACCGCGTCGGCATACTCGGCGACAATCTGTCGCTCTCGCGGGCCATTGCGTTGGGTGTATTGGCTGATGACTCGATATCCTTGCTCTGCGTAGCGAACAGCCAGCTTGGTGACTGCATCGCATACCGACTTCTTGCCACGCTTGGCTGTCGGATTGGCGAGCAGTAGAGCAGTTTTCGTCATGAGGGTGGTGCCGCTCATCCTATCGGTTGCACCGGGGCTGTTCGGGCTCAGGAGACTCTACTTGGATCGTAGCCAAGCGAGAGCCTTTGTCCTGTTTTGTAGCTAGTAGCCAGCCACGTGCCGGTGCTGTAAGGCTGTCGATTACAGTGTCGCCAAGTAGCTTGAAGCTACTTGGTCCGTTGCAGTTGCAGCAGTGGCAACACGATCGCGATGACGATGCCAGCGACGACCACTGCGAGCGCTACGATGATTAACGGTTCGATGATCGAGGTCAGCTTTTGGGTCGCGAGATCGACTTCTTCATCGTAGGTCGCCGAGATGCGTTCGAGCATCTCTTCTAGGTTGCCGGCTTGTTCGCCCACTCCAACCATGTAGGAAATCGTTGGCGGGAACACGCCCGACATCTTCATCGGGGTGGCGATGTCGGCGCCCTCAAGCACTCTGTCATGTACGTCCTGCAGAGCATTTTGCAGAACGACGTTGTCGAGCACCTTCTTCGTGACCTGGATGGCCTGCAGTGCTGGCACACCCGACCGGAGTAGGGTTGCGAGTGTGATTGAGAAGCGGGCCATAGCCTGCTTCTTGGCAAGGTCGCCAAAGATCGGCAGCTTGAGTTTGAAGTTGTCGAAGGCCAGTCGACCCTTAGTCGAGTTGACGAAAACCTGGAATGCAATGGCGAGGAAGAGGATGCCTATGGCAACCAGCAGCCAGTAATTGACTAGAAAATCTGAGCAGGTGATCAGGATGTCAGTCGGGAGCGGTAGCTCTTGGCCGCGTCCCTTGATCAACTGGGTCACGCGCGGGACAACCATCGTCATCAAGATCGCGACGACGATGACGCCGACGATGATCATGATCATCGGGTAGATCATTGCTGCGCCGACTTTGTTCTTGAGGCGTGTTTGGGCCTGCAAGAACTGAGCAAGGCGAACGAGCACGGCGTCGAGGGCGCCGGAAGATTCCCCGGCCCTCACCATGTTGGCGTATAGATCGTTGAAGTATCCGGGGTGCTGAAGGGTCGCATCAGCGAACGTCATGCCCTGCGTGACCTTCTCGCGGATGTCGCGAAAAACGGTCTCGATCTTCTTGTCTGGTGCCTGCTCGATGATCATCCGCAGGGCTTCAGCCAGCGGGATGCCAGCCTGCAGCAGCGCTGCCATTTGGCGAGTGACTGCCGCGATTTGCTCATTGCGCTGCTTATTCGTCGTTTCGACGCCGGTTACGCCGCGAATGGAGACGGCCGATTTCTTCTTGCCGCGCGACTCCTTGATGTCGGTGACGAACAGTGAGTCCTTCTTTAGCTTGACGCGGGCATCACGCGGAGTGTCGGCGTCGATGATGCCTTTTTTGACACGGTTATCGGTGTCTATTGCTTTGTATTCGAAGATCGGCATGAGCGCTTAGGTGATGTCGAGCTGGGTAACGCGCAATACTTCTTCAGGAGTCGTTAGACCCATCAAGAGCTTTTTGACTCCGTCCATTCGCAGGGTCCGCAGACCACGATCCAGTGCACCGCGTTTGATCTCACTGGCGGTCGCCTTGTTGATGATCTGCTCTTGCACCACTGTATCGATTGGCATGACTTCGTAGATTGCGGTCCGGCCAGCGAATCCAGAGCGGAAGCATTCGTCGCAACCTCTGCCAATTACGATCTTGCCGTCTGGGAACATGTCGGGCGTGAGCTGCAAGTCCTCTAGGAAAAAGCGTTGCTGCTCATTTGGCTCGACTGCTTCTTTGCAGTTCGGGCAGAGTGTCCGCAGCAAGCGCTGGGCAATGATGCAAAGTAGCGATGATGACGCGAGGTAAGGCTCGACACCGATGTCGATCAGTCGCGATACCGTCGAAGCCGAGTCGTTGGTGTGAACCGTCGAGAACACCAAGTGACCCGTCAATGCTGCGCGGATTGCGATATCCGCCGTCTCATTATCGCGAACCTCACCAACCATCATGATGTCTGGGTCTTGACGCAAGAAAGAGCGCAAGCCGGCCGCAAAGGTTAGGCCCTTCTTAGTGTTGACCTGCACCTGGGAGATGCCGTCGAGGTTGTATTCGACTGGGTCTTCGATCGTCAGGATGTTTAGATCAGGAGAGTTGATCGCATCCAGGCAGGCGTAGAGTGTTGTCGTCTTGCCGGAACCGGTCGGGCCGGTGACGAAGATTACACCGTGGCTGTAGTTGATATAGCGGCGAATGGTGCGCTCGGCGTCCTCCTCGAGTCCAATGTCATCAAGTGAGTAGACCTTTGTGGTCTTGTCGAGGATCCGGAAGACGATTCGCTCGCCACCAGCGACAGGCACTGTGCTGATTCGGACGTCGACATCGCCATCGCCAATTCTGATTGACGCACGGCCATCCTGCGGCAGGCGTCGTTCGGCGATGTCCATTTGGCCCATGACCTTGACGCGAGAGACGATGGCCTCTTGTGCACGACGTGGGACAGACTCCATGTCGTAGAGCACGCCGTCAATCCGCATCCGCACCTGCAGGCGGTCGCCATAAGGCTGAAGGTGGATGTCCGAAGCGCGGAGCTTAAGCGCTTGGAAGAGGAGCATGTTGACCAGCTTGATGACTGGTGCCTTGTTGGAGTCGAGCAGGTCCTCCGATTCCTGAATGTTCTCCGCAATGCTCATGATGTCCGTTTCTTTGACATCCTGCAGTGCTTCGTCGACACCGTCGGCCTTATGACGATAGGCCCGGTTGATCAGATTGCCGATCTGTGTTCGTGGTGCTAGGACCGCTTCCACCTCGCGATTCATCAACGTCGCCAGGTCGTCCATCGGCTGCACGTCAAGTGGCCGGTGGGTGGCCACGCGCACGATGTCATCCTCATCACTGATTGCGATCAGCGAGTGCGTACGAGCGAATTGTACTGGCACACCTTGGATGAATGCGTCGGGGACGTTGACGCCCTCGAGGTTTTCTACGTA
This sequence comes from Planctomycetota bacterium, assembly GCA_965662465.1. Lineage (GTDB taxonomy): Bacteria > Planctomycetota > UBA1135 > UBA1135 > UBA2386. Next base: position 89,066 of record CBFIIO010000005.1, read on the forward strand.
CTCAAGGCCTAGTAGCTCGCCAAACATCCCGAGGCAGTTGACCTCAGACAGGAAGTTTTTGGCGACGAGAATTTGATCCAGCTGCTGGTCCGTTTCGTGCTCTGCCTGCAGTGCCTCGTCAATTTGAGCGGGGGATAGACCTGCCTTACGTAAGAGACTCTCACGCAAGCGGTCTTTCGGGAAGGTCTTTGCGGGCGTCGTGTCCGTGCCTTCGGGTGGCAATGTGTCCGTCATCTTGATCTGCCTAGCTGAATGGTGCCAACGGTTGGCGCGAGTTCTCGGCGCGCCAACGTCTACTAGCCTACTTCTGGGAACCGCCTGGTATGGCGTCGGGGGAAGCCGGGCCAGGAGTCATGCGCTTGCGACGGTAAGTTGGCATTTCAAACTCACCTTGCGCGTCGATGTCTTCGATCGTCGAACCCATGTCGCTCAATGTGCGACTCTGACCTGCAGTCATGCCAGACCAGCGACGATCGATGATCCGCAGGCGTCTCGAACCGATGTACTGCTCGGCTTCGAGTTTCTTATTGAGGCTGACGTGGTAGAGGTCTTGGAAGCTGTCCTCATCCAGAATCGTTGGCGTGACGAAGAAGTAGAGGTTGGTCTTGTTGGACGAGTTCTCGCTTCGACGGAACAGTATGCCGAGGATCGGAATGTCCTTAAGGAACGGGATGCCGCCGTCGCTCTGCGACTCGGAGTCTTCAATAACACCACCGATGATCATCGTGGCGTCACTCGGCATCGTGATTTGCGTCTCGATGACGCGACTGAGAGTGATACCACCACCAGTCACCGAGTTTGGATCAAAGGCACCTACGAAACGACTTACTTCGAGAGTGATGTTGAGTCGCAAGTAGTTGTTTGGCGAGATTGTTGGGGAGATGTTGAGCGTGATGCCTGCATCACGAGGTGTGCCAACACCGCTCGAGGTGGTGGCAGTACCTTGGTTCTGTGTCTGTGTCGGACGCGATTCTGTAGTGCGCACCGAGGCCGACTCGTTGTTGTTAACGAGCACGCTCGGCAGCGACAGGATGTTCGCTTTGTCGTCGGTCGACAGTGCGTTGATCAACAGTGGCACAGAGAAGCCATCCCCCGAGATGATGCCGCCAGTGATACCTTGGAGTGGGTTATCAAAGTCGGGTAGTCGGGTGTCGGCTAGTCCGTCATCGTCTGTGTCTTGGAAGGTCGACTGCCCAAAGCTCGTGAAGCCGAAGCCGCGTGAGTAATCGTCGTTGTTGGTGTTGTCAGGGAGGTTCAGCACACCGAGTTCGACACCGAAGCGGTCGAGGTCGCCAGTCGTCAGTTCGACAATGGCTGCTTCGATTAGCACCTGCGGTTGGCGTTGGTCGAGCTTGTCGACAAGCGCCTGAACTTGCTTCCACTTCGTGCCAGCTGCTGAGATCAACAGCGAGTTACTTTCCTGGTGCGAGTTGATGACCGTTTTGCGGGTGCGTCGAGCTGCTGCAGCCCCAGCGCCGCCAGCGCCGCCGGCGGCGGCGGTCTCGGCGCTGTTATCTTCGGTCATAAACTGCTTGAGGGTGTCCTCAAGGTCTTCTGCGAGGACATTCTTGAGGTAGATCACGTTGGCGGAGCCATCGATCGGCGCACCAGGAACGTCGAGGCGCGCGATGAGGTCGAGAGCTTCGCGAACTTGCTTTTGTTCCCCGCTAAGCACCAGCGCTTTTTGCGAGCTGTGGACCACGACCTTTAGTCGCGGTCGGCCGCTGCCTGCGGCGCCGCCAGCGCCAGCTTGACCGCCAGTTTCTTGCATCACTTGCTGACGAATCTGACTACGGCTTTCCAATACTTCGGTCAGGATCGGCTCGATCTCTTCCGGTGCTTGGTGCTCAAGCGGAATGACTTGAACGACTAGGTTCGGCTCGGTCGCTGGTTTATCAACCAATCGCAAGAGCTCGACCGCCGCGTAAACTTGTGGGCCGAAGCCTTGCAGCAAGAGGGCTGACTTGTTGCCAACATTGCCGATTTGCACGGAGCCGCCGGCGTTTGCGCCACCCGTGCTGGCGAAGAACGGCCGCAGCGCGTTGTTGGCAAGCTGGGCATTGATGTTCTTAAGTGGCACCGTGGTGAGGATTGGCACTCCCGTTTGGTAGCGATACTCTTTGAGCTCGTCAGGAGTTACGTAGCGGGCGCCATTGGTGACTTCGCGGCCTCGCGTGCCGGTCATCATGACGATTTCCAGCAGCTCCAGGTCGCCTTCGCCACGTGGTACGATGGCAAAGCCCTTGATGTAGAGCATCGTCTGGAAGAACGAGAAAAAGTCTTCTTGGAAGCGTTCGCGCTTGATGCGGAAGGTGCCAAGGAAGCTCACTGTGCTGCCCGCCGAGCTGCCGCTCGCCAACTCTTGCGCGTTGAAAGTAAACCTTCTGCCGGTCACCTCCTGGGCCCACTTGATGAACTCCGGCAGTTGCATGCCGTTGCTTTCGTTCATCGAGAAGGCAATCGTGTCGGTTGCCTCGTCGATGTCCATGCGTGGCTCGACCGGATTTTGTTCGGTTGGGCTCGGCGTTGGCGTTACCTGCGACCTCAGGGCTTGGGAGAACCCTAATAGCAGGACTGCCAGGACTGGCAGAGCCAGGCTGGCAAAGATGTTAGCGGGAAAGAGCGCTGTCATTGGCGAGCGGGCTCGCAGTGGACGCGGACTTGAGAACTGAGGGACGTAGTCGACCATCATCGTGTTTGGCTTCGGGCCCCTCATTAGAGTGGGGGCACGTATTCCGTCTTGGACGGGTGATGATGTTTTTTATTTCCAGTCGGGCTTACGAACCAGAACGAACCCGACGGATGCGCAGGTCTTGCGACAATTCTCATCCGGTGTCAGCGGCCTTGCGTTGGCTGCCAGCGCTGGCTTTGGCGGCTAGGAGGTCTCCTTGCTGCCGGAAACAAGGGGCTCCAGTTGCAATTGTGGGACACCTGAGTTGCAGTCCGGATCTCTGAGCACGAGGAGAAATGTCTGGTTGCGAACGGGTGAAATCTCGATTGGCTGGACCGTTCTTCGGAGCAGCGCCGACAGCATTTTGGTCAAATCCGCACAATTGCCGGGTGCACTGGCAGCAGAAAAGTCCCGATCCGAGTTCTGAGGGTGACGGATAGAACTGTCTGCTCCAGGGCCGAGCGGAGCAATCGGTGGGCTTCGCCGACCGTTCTGTCCGGATTGCGCTTCGCGACCGCCGAGGCAGACCACGGGGACGCTTTAGGGCCCCTGATATGTCCGCTGGCTCTTTTATTTCCTTCTCATTGCCAGTTCTGGTGATTCCCGCGGATTGGCGAGCTTTGCGCCCTATTGTCGGTTCGGCGGTGTGCGAGGCTGCCTAGCTGTGTCTACTAGCTATAACCTCCGGACTTTACGATTGCGTGGACCCCTCACCATCGGTTGCATTCAAGACACGCGCTGTGGATACGCGTGAAGCTCAACGCGGGCCATGAAGCTCTCAGAACTGATCAATACCAATCTCGTCGAAGTGCCCCTCGTGGCCGCCGACAAGTGGCAGGCACTCTCCAAGATTGCCAGCATTCCCGTGCGCGCTGGGTGCTACCCAGAATCGATGGTTGAGACAGTCGAGCAGGCTCTGGTCGTTCGCGAGCGAAGCATGACTACTGGCATGGAGCACGGCATTGCCATTCCCCATGCTGCGATCGATGGCATCGATGATTTGGTGGCCGTACTTGGTCTGAATCCAGCCGGGATTCCGTTTGAAACGCTCGATGGTGAGCCAGCCCAGATCATCATTGGGCTCGTGATCCCTCGAAAAAAGAAATTGGCGCACATCAAAACGCTTGCTGAGATTGCCAAGCTCTTGTCCAAGGCGGATGTCCGCGAACGATTGCTGTCCTGCCACACCGCCGAAATGGCTGTGGAAGTCCTTGCCGAAATGCAGGGCACATCTCGCTAGCTGAGGGGCAGAGTCCAATTGGTGACGGGGCCATCGCAATGGGGGATCGCTGACGATTCCGGGAGGTCTCCAAGGCGTTTGGAGCCCAATCATGCTGCAGCTAGCTACCCACTAGCAGAGTCGGGTATCCTGTTTGACATGGTTGGTTCCGACCACAAGGTTCCTGGCGGAGCCCTGGCATCACGCCGGGAGAATGCCGACGCGGCCGCTACGCCCGGAAGTTTCCTGGTCGCTGCTGTGGCGATTGCTGCTTGCGGGGTGGCGATTGGGGCCTTCGTAGCGAGTTTGGCCTTGGGCTATCAAGTAAAGTTGGAGAACGGCCAATTGATGCCGTCGGTCAGCTGGTTGCATTCGTTTCGTGACTGGTTGCCGTGGCTCTGCATTGGCTTTGGCTTGTCTGGCTTGGTCGCCTATCGCCAAGGAGCGCGCATCGCTTTGCGCGGTTTGGGGATCGCTGCTGTGTTTCTTTTGGCAACCTGGTTGGCATGGGCTGGCCCAGGCCAGGAATGGTTGTCTGGTTATGTTGCCTGCGTGATCGGAGCGGTGTTCGGCTTGCATCGAGAGTCGATGCGCCGACTGGGAGCCACGGGTGTTGTGATTGCCGGCGCTGTTGCTGCGATTGCTTCCTTTGCGGTGCTGGCAGCGCCTGCGGCAATTGGCAATATTAGTTGGTGTGCCGCCGATGTGCTCGGCGTCGGGCTATGCGCCGCCCTAGTCGCCTTTTTGCTTGAGGCACCATCTTTTGCAGTGGCGCCTAGAGTTGGTGGTCATTGGCGGCTCGCCTTGCTGGGTTGGGTTTCCGTTGCTTTGGTGGCTGGCTACATTCTCGTGCGGGCAACGGCTGAAGAATGGGTGATGCTGAGCGCGGTGTTGGCTGTTGTGATAACCGCCGCAGTTGCTGGCCGTCTTGCGCTGGCTCTCGGAGCTACACTGGCAACGGCCTTGTTGGCTAGTGGCTCACTAGGGGACCTATTGTCGCCTAGCGTGATTTCAAGCGGATCAGTAGGCCAGGTCAGCGGCAAGCTTGGTGGCCAAACCGATCGTCATCCCCCGGTGCGGATCCTTCGCACTGAGGGCTCAGCCGAGGCTGTCTATGTCCGTTCCAGTCAAGAACTTCAGTTACGTCTGGCTGGAGAAGTCGTCGCCGCTGCGGGGCCTGATCGCAGCGAAGAACCATTGCTAAAGGCGATCCTGCATGCAGTAGTTCGTGATGGTGACAGGGTCCTGCTGTTTGGCAATGGGACTGGTCGTGTTGGAGCGTCCCTGCTGAAGGTCGGTCGCTGCGAAGTGGAGTGCGCAACCACGTGGTCCGAACTCGCAGTCCTTCAGTCAGCAGTACAGGTCGATGGCCCGGTCCAGCCACCGCATGTTGCCCTAAAGCCGCGGCCTGCCAAGTGGCGTAAGTCGCTGGCTGATATACCCGTCGGGTCTCGTCAAGTCATCGTGCTTGGCGAGCTGCCAACGTTGGCCACATCCCATCGTGCAACGCAGGCTTTTCAGCGGCAGTTGCGGCGCGTCATTGGGGACGGTGTGGTTTGTCAGTCGATCGCTCTGGATCGTATTTCAGTTTCACTGCTCGATGATTGGCTGGCAGCGGTCGGGCAAGTGCATCCATGGAGTGGCATCTATGCGGTTGGCAATGCAGCGGTGCTGGTTAGCGCCAGTCAAAAGCCGATTTGGCGAGATGGCTTTTTAGGTTGGTCAGACGAAGCCCGTTGGGCGATGCATGAAGCGCATCTGATCGGTCCCGACGATCTTGAGGTGGCCTACCTTGGCGAATTGCAGCCAGATAGCCCGTCCGTCCCCAGCAGCCTCTCCGGAGGCAACATTGCGCATCAATTGCTGCGTCGGCTGGCTTTGCCTGAGGCCTCGCAGCCACTTTGGAAAGCATCCCTACTACGAAGGTGGCAATCGCAATTTGATAACATGGTGCGCGCCAAGAATCGCTTCTTGACCCTCGCAAATGACGCTGCAGGTCGGGCGGAAGCGCAGGCGATTGCGGCGCGATTTCTGCCGACAGGTGCGCCTGCGCCGTGGTTACAGGCGGCGCTTGGCGTAGCTGGCGATGATGGCGTGACCTTGCGGGAGCCGGGCTTGGCCAGTCGCTGTGCGTATGCGATGGATCCCGCGTTTTTTGTGGCCCCAGCAGCGGTCTATGAGACGTTGCCGCTGCCGAGCCGACGTAGCGGTGACCTCGAAGATATCTTTCGCCTCGACGATGGTGAGCGGTTGGTGCGACGATGTGTTGGCGTAGGTCCTCAGGCAGTCGCACTGCGCGCCAGATTTGCCAGCCGATGTGCTCGAAGTCTTGTCTCGCATTTGCTGTTGGGGCCGCTTGAAGAAGAGGAAACGATGGCGCTGCGAGAAATGACAGATCCATTCGTTTTGCGCGAGGCAGCTAAGGTCTTGGTTTCTCGGGGCCGTTGGCATGAGTTGCTTTCGCTTTGGCGTGCGGATCTGCCCATGCCTAGTGCCTTGAAGGATGTTGCAAGAAATGGCAGCCAAGCTGATCAGTTGCGTTTAGCTTCGGCGTTGCGGGGTCGTCGTGACCCGAGTTGTTACGGCGCCATTGCCGATTTATTGGAATCTGATCGTCTTGAAACACGCCTGCTAGCTGGGGTGGCGCTTCGTCTGTCGGTTGGGGATCGTGTGCCATTTGATGCGCACTGGCCTCGATCTCGCAGACTCGATGCGGCATCTCGAGTTCGAGGTCTGCATAATCGTAAGCCATGACAGAGTTCACTGTTGCTGCACTCGCGGAACTTGTTGGCGGCCGTTTGATTGGCTCCGGCGACGCACTCGTTGTAGGTCTCGCGGACTTGCGCACTGCGCGTCCTGACCAGATCGGGTTTGTGAGACACCACCGATACTATGAGATGGCTGCGCAAACTGAGGCCGGGGCGCTGCTTGCTCTTGAAGAGTTTCCAACGAAGGCCAGTCTCATCGTGGTTGCCGATGTTGATCTTGCTTACGCAAAGGTCGCGACGTGCTTCCACCCATTGCCGCTCGCGAAAACGCACGACATTCATCCGACTGCCTTTGTCCATCCTGAAGCGATACTCGAAGAGCCTGTCGTTGTTGGAGCGAATGCATCTGTCGGCAAGGCACGTCTCGGGGCTGGTTCAGCTGTAATGGCTGGGGCCTCAATTGGTGATGGCGCGGTTGTCGGTAAAGACTGTCTGTTGCATCCAAATTCGTGCGTTGGACATAACGTCGTGCTCGGTGACCGAGTCATTTTGCAACCGAACGCAGTGGTTGGCAGTGATGGCTTTGGTTACGCCAGAGAGGGTGCGAAGTGGATCAAGGTGCCACAGCTGGGCACCGTGGTGGTCCAAGACGATGTCGAGGTTGGTTCGAACTCCGCCATCGATAGAGGAACACTTGGCGTCACCACAATTGGTCGGGGTACCAAGCTCGACAATCTGGTTCATATCGCTCACAACTGCACGATTGGCGAAGACGTTGTGATGGCAGCCGGTGCGATGGTCGCCGGTTCGACTGTTCTCGGCGACCGCTGTGTTTTAGCTGGTCAGGTTGGCGTTGCTGGTCACTTAAAGATTGCTAGTGATTGCCGCTTCGCTGGTGACACGGTTGTCTTGAAAGACATCCCTGAGTCGGGCGACTACATGGGCCACCCGGTGATGCCAAAGCGCAAGTATCTGCGTCTAATGCGTGAATTACGCAAGCTTGGCGGCGGTAGCTAGGGAGATTAGAAGTGGTCGGGAGAGTCGCGTGTGGTGGCTTGTCTACCCGGTGCTGATGCACCCGATTGTCGATTTGCCGACGCGTTACGGCCACCAGTCGCCTTGGCGTGCCTTGACCGCTTTCTGTATTTGATCTCGTGCGCTTTGGTAAGCCTCTAGATCGCCTCCGTATGGATCGGCAATGTCGTGCCCGTCCGGCCGCAGCATCTCAAGCTTGTCTTCGAGTTCGGGAGCTTCGGCTAGCAGGGAACGGCGGTGGTTGTCGTTGAGGCAGTAGATCTTGATGGCGCGCTGCCATAACGAGGGTTCGATCGGCTGGCTCTGGTGAGTGCTTAGGTCCAGGCCTATTTGGGCGCCTGCCTCGATACTGCCATCGCTGGCGGGCATGCCTGGCATGGTCGCTGTTCCTGCGCTCATGAACTTGATGCCGCGAGCTAGCACATCTTCCGGTCGTATTCCCATCGCCTCACCGATTACGTTTCGTGCGATTGCTTCGGCCAGCGGGGAGCGGCAGGTATTGCCTGTGCAGACAAATAGGATCAGGTCAGCCGCCGTCGACAGAACTTCATCGCGCGACAGAATGCCTTCACGAAGTACTTCGAGCTTGCCGCTATGCGCCTGAACGATCGTGGATGCAATGCCGAGTGGGGAGGCGCCGTCATCGACTAAGAATGTGACCCCATCCGAGTCCTGGCATTCCGCTGCGATTTGCTCTGGCTCAGTGATTGGTGGTTCGCCTGATGCGTTGACCGAGGTTAGCCACAATGGTTCGCCACACGCCTTAATTACCGACCTGGTGAAGTCGTTCGCAACCAGCCGAACTCCGATGGTCTTGCCGTCTTTACCCTGCAAGATAAGGGTCAGTGGCCCTGGCCAGTAGCGCTCCATGAGGCGCTCTGCGGACAGAGAAATCTTAGCGCCTAGTTTTTTGACGTCGTCAATGTCGGCGACATGCCAAGTAAATGGCTGGTCTGGATTCCGACCCTTCCAGGCTCGTGCCAGAGCACCTCCCTCTGGGCTGCTAGGCAGTGCCGCTAGACCGTAGACTGTTTCGGTAGGCAGCACCGATAGCTCACCTCGCTTGAGTGACGCTACAACTTCGCTAAGTAGATTGGCAGGGTCGGCTTTGGCCAGCCGCTCGTGGCGCAGGGGCATGCGATGACCTTAGCTTGCAGCGGAATCCATGGCGAGGGGGAGATTTCCGCTTTGCTGCGCTCTATTCTCAAAGACCTGCATGGCTAACCCGGAGCGCGAAGAACGACTACAGAGAATCCGGACGCAGCGCTTGGCGCAGCTCGGGACGCTGCTGGCTGGGTTTGCGCACGAGGTGCGTAACCCATTGAGCACGATTGGGCTGAATCTACAATTGGTCTTGGAGGATTTCCAAGATGCGGATTCGACTCGCGACAAACGCACCAAGAAGCGTTTGTCGACGGTCGAGGGCGAGGTTCGCCGCTTGCAGACGATCCTTGAAGAATTTTTAAGTTACGCCCGTGCGCCCGAACCCAAATCGCGGCCCGTGAACCTTAATCAAAAGCTTCAGGCTCTAGTCGACTTTCAGGATCTGGAGATGAAGGAGGCGGAATTGTCGTTGCGCTTTTATCCAGGGGTCGGGGTTTCCAAGGTTTCATGTGATTGGGATCATGTGCAGGCAGCTGTCGGCAATTTGCTGCGGAATGCCCGGGAGGCGACTCCAGCGAACGGCCAGATATTTGTTTCGACCGAGCTTGATGGCGAGTTTGTAGTGATTCGCGTCACGGATACCGGATCGGGGATCGATGAACAGCAGATTGAGAAGGTCTCAGAACCCTACTTCAGCACCAAGAAAGGCGGGACCGGACTCGGCCTCGCTACGGTGCGGCGTGTTGCCGAAGAGCATGGCGGCACGTTGACCACGCAATCTGAGCCTGGCAAAGGCACGCAGTTCTCGCTGCGGTTGCCGGTGCGCGGGATCGACCCGGCCCCTTAGGCAGGCTAGGCTGCACATCCACACATGAGAACGAACCCGATCTTGGTCGTCGACGATGACGATGCGCTGCGCGAAGCGTTAGTTGAAGCGCTTCAAATATTGCCAGTAGAGATAACTGTCGCTGCGACGGGTAAGGATGCTGCGGAAATGCTCCAGCAGCGCCGCTTCGCAGTTGTTGTCACTGACTTGGTGATGAAGGGCACGGATGGGTTTGCCGTTCTTGCTGTAGCTAAGGAGACCTACCCAAATTGTCGTGTTGTCATGCTGACTGGTCATGGCGGTCGTGAGATCGCGGTGCAGGCCATGGAGCAGGGTGCTACTTACTACGTGGAGAAGCCTGTCGACCTTGCGGATCTGCGAGCTAAGGTCAAAAAGTCGCTTGAAGATCACGACAAAGACGTCGCCTACGATGACCTCAAAGGTCAGATGGATCGTGTCTTCGGTATCGAAGGCATCATCGGTCAAGACCCGAAGATGCAGCGCACGATGTCGTTGGTCCGTCAGATTGCCGGAACAGCGGCCTCTGTATTGATTCTAGGCTCGTCGGGCACTGGCAAAGAACTGATTGCGCGCGCGATTCATAATTTGTCGCCGCGTGCCAAGCGACCGTTCGTCGCGATTAACTGCGGCGGAATGTCGGAGGGGACGATTGAGAGCGAACTCTTTGGTCACATTAAGGGAGCGTTCACTGGAGCCGTCGCCGAACGTGAAGGCAAGTTTGAGTATGCAGTTGGCGGAACTCTGCTGCTCGACGAGGTCGGTGAGATGCCGCTATCCACTCAGGTCAAATTGCTACGGGTGCTTGAAGAGCGCACTGTGACGCGCCTCGGCGATAACAAGACTCGGCCAGTTGACGTTCGTGTGCTTGCGGCAACCAATGCGGATCTGATCCAAAAGGTTAAGGACGGGACGTTCCGTCAAGACCTGTATTTCCGATTGAAGGTCGTGACGATTGACCTTCCGTCGCTCAACGAGCGGCGCAGCGACATCAAGTTGCTCGTTGAGCACTTCCTCGCGCACTTTAGTCGGCTGCACAGCAAGGTCGTTGAGTCGATCGATCGCGACGCATTGGTTGCGCTGGTGCAATACGATTGGCCGGGCAATGTGCGCGAGTTGCGCAATGCGCTGGAGTCGATGGTGGTGCGGGCGAAAGGCAACATCCTGACGCGTAGTGATTTGCCTCCTGAGATTTGGGCGCCGCTGCCAACGGACCAGGACTCCTGGCAATTCTTGGCTGGTCGTCAATGGCAGGAAGTCGAGCAGAACCACATCAGGGTGTCGCTCGAGTTGTGCGGCAACAACAGGCAGAAGGCTGCAAAGGCGATGGGGCTCAGTGAGCGCACGCTGTATCGCAAAATTAAGGAATACGATCTCTAGGTGTTCGAGCCTCGGGCAAGATTCGGGAGCTTTTTAGCCCCCGGCGCCATGGAGTCTGAACAGCTTTCTGAGAGCGACTGCTGGTGCTGATTTCCGGGCTCCTCGGAAGGCAATATTCGCAGTTAGACGGGCAGAATGTGTCGAAGATGCGGATTCCGCTGTTTTCTGGAATCCTCCGGGAGCACTGCTGTCACTTAGTCTTGCGTTAAGCACATCGGCAGTAGATTTACATGCCGTTATCACACGATCGATCGATTTCCGTCAGACTCCTTCGAACTCGGTGCAAACCATGGTGTTCGAAAGCTAGTCAGGGCTCGTGTGAAGGCCTACAATTTCCGCAGCATGAGTGAATCGTCAACTAAGCCAGCCATACAAGACGGCCTTGCCTTCGAGCGTCCCCTCAACGATCTGCAGACGAAGATCGATGAACTGCGCAGTTTGAGCGCTGGTTCGCATCTTGAGTTGCAGGGCGAAATTGAACTGCTCGAAACTCGCTTGAAGCGGCAGGCCGCCGAGGTCTACGAAGGGCTCTCGCCGTGGGAGCGCGTCAATGTTGCGCGCCATGCGGATCGCCCAATGACGACCGACTATATGTCTATGATGCTTGACGACTTTGTCGAGCTACATGGCGATCGCGTCTACGGTGATGATCCGGCGATCGTCACCGGGCTTGCGACTATGGGGGAGCATCGCTTTTTGTTGGTGGGTCACCGCAAGGGTAAGACTGTCAAGGATCGCTTAGCCTGTAACTTTGGTTGCGCGCATCCAGAGGGCTACCGCAAGGCTCTCCAAAAGATGCAGCTGGCAGAAAAGCTGAAGCTGCCGATCATTTCTTTCATCAACACACCAGGCGCATACCCAGGTATTGGTGCCGAGGAGCGTGGGCAAGCGTCGGCGATCGCTCGCAATATCCTCGAGATGTTTGCTCTGGAAGTGCCGATCATTTCGCTGGTCATTGGCGAAGGTGGTTCAGGTGGTGCGCTTGGCATCGGAGTCGGGGATCGGGTTGGCATGCTGGAGAATAGCTACTACTCAGTTATCTCCCCGGAAGGCTGTGCCGCCATTCTTTGGAAGAGCGGTGAAAAAGCTCCTGAGGCTGCCGATGCACTCAAGCTAACGAGTAAGGATCTGTTGCGGTTGGGCCTTGTTGACAAGGTCATCCCCGAGCCAGTAGGTGGTGCGCATCGCGACCAAAAGGGCACGATCGCTGGCGTTCGCGCTCAGCTTGAAGAGTGGTTGGTCGAATTGAAGGCCATTGAGACAACCGATCTGTTGGAGCAGCGCTATCGCAAGTTCCGCGAGATGGGTGTGCCGATCGAGCTGTAGGACTTCTGATCCTGGCTCGACCACGTGAGCTGCTGCGCGCTAGGTTCAGAGCCTCTGTTGTCGTGAGTATTGGCCTCCATGGCTTCGTTTGCGTTCGGTTTGGACCGCTACGACTGGGGCGCTGGGGTCTAGAAATATCCCGCTAGACCGCTGGTAAGTCTCTGCCAGTGCGATTCGTGCGCGATATTCATGGGTGGTTATGCTGTCTTCGCCCAGAAGGCTAGATGACTGCGGGAGTCTTTGGCGTGGCTAAGCGTCGTGCTACTGTTGTTCCAACCCAGATGATGATTGCTATGCATAAACTGATCCTTCTTTCCACGTTCCTAACCGTCCCTGGCATAGCTCAGGAGCAGGTGCAGTCGCCGTCGACGGAAGTCCGCACAGTTCCGACTCCTACTGAGGCGGCAAAGTGGATCCAGAAGCTTGGTAGTGATGACTATCGGGATCGACTCGATGCTGAGAACAAGCTTCGTCAGATGGGGGGGCGAGCCGTCAAAGAACTGAAGGCAGCGGCAGGCGATGGCGGCGATGGTGAGATCCAGTGGCGCGCGAAGCGGTTGCTGCGTCAGATTGAGCAAGCCGCCTCAAGCAAGGGAGGCGCAGCAGATCCCGGTCAGAGTAAGTCCGTAACGCCAGGGCGAGGTTTGGTTGAGCGCCGTCGAAGTGGTCAGACACCACAGGTGGATGTCGATCGCGATCGCGACCGTCTGCAGCAAGTTGGCGGACTCGAGGAGTTGAGGTCCGAGTTCGATCGGTTGTTCCGGCGGATGGAAGGTTTGCACGGTGTTGGTGTGCAGCGCCAACGTTTGTTTGACGACACATTCATCCAAGATCTTAAATCACAATTTGAGGCAATCGGAAGCGGCCAAGACACGAACGTGCAAATCACTCCTGATGGAGTGCGCGTCGAGATCACGGAGACCGGCAAGGATGGCAAGTCTGACACCAAGGTCTACAAAGCGCCTGACATGGATGCCTTTCACAAGCAGTTTCCAGGGGTGCTAGAAAAGGGCAGCCTAGGATTGGGATTGCAGCCTTTTGCTGATATCGGCCTGAATGGTTTACTCGATGAGATTTGGGTCAACGTAGGTGGCTTGCAGCGAGGCTTTGATTTGAATCTGTTGAAGCCGCAGCGCGTGCCGTTTGATCAAGGTGTTCGCCGATCGCAAAAAGGGGCGATGCCCGCCGCTTCCTTGCCGCCAACCGGTCGACGTCTAGGCGTGGTGATTAAGCCGATTCCAGACTCTTTGCGTGACTACCTGGAGCTAGATCGGGGGCAAGGTTTGATGGTCGATTCGGTCCAGGCCGATTCGCTAGCGGCATCATTGGGTTTGCGCGCTAGCGACATTGTGCTTGGGATCAATGACGAACAGATCTCTTCGGCAGATGATGTCCGCAAGGTGCTTGGGGCAATCAAGAAGGGTGGCGACGTCCATGTGGCTTATGTGCGCCGTGGCGAACGTCGCGAGGCAAGTGCCAAGAAGAAGCATGACGCGGAGGCTGGCCGTTCGGTCTTGCAGCCCAAGAAAGATCGCAAGTCGATTCGCTAGTGTTGAGGCCGCGCTGTCAGCCGTCGAGCATTGTCGGCCCGACAGCTAGCAATCATTTGGTGGCGAGATTCACCACCAGTAGAGAAGTCCGGAGCATCACAAAATGCGCCCTCGATTGCTGAATTGCAGCGGCTAGAGCGTCTGTAGGCGCAGTTGGCCACAGGCAGCACTACGGTCTGCACCACGCTGGCGTCGAACGGTTACGTTGATGCCTGCAGTTCGAAGTGATTCCGCGAAAGCATCTACGCGAGCTTCGGTGGGGCGGCCTAAATTGTGTTTGTCGACGATCTCTGCCACTGGGTTCCATGGGATCAGGTTGACGGTGCATGGCACGTCGCGCAGTAGATCGATCATCTTGTTGGCATCAATGCGGCGATCGTTTTTGTTCGCTAGCAGCACAACTTCGAAGGTGACCTCGCGGTTCTTTTCGCCAAAGTAGTCGCGGGCAGCAGTCACAATTTCGGCAACGCTGCTGGTTGCAGTAGGCACAAGCTCCTTGCGCAACACATCGTCAGCGGCGTGCAGCGACACGGCTAGATTATAGCTTGGGTCAGCCGCGGCGAACTTAGCCATCTGTTTAGGGTAGCCTGAGGTGCTGACGGTAATGCGACGTGCACCAAGGTTGATGCCGTCCGGTTGGTGAATCCGTTGCAGTGCTGGAAGTAGGCCGTCGAGGTTGAGCATCGGTTCACCCATTCCCATGACGACTAGATTCGTCAATCGTCGTCCCTCTGGCATGCGAGCGCGCGCAATCAGTACCTGCTCGGCGATTTCTCCGACGCTCAGGTTACGTCGCACACCAAACATCCCTGATGCGCAAAAGACGCAACTCACTGGGCATCCCACTTGCGTCGAAATGCAAAGTGTCATGCGCTCGCCTTCGGGGATGATTACGCACTCGACAGTGTCGTTGTCCTGCAGTTTGAGCAGCAGCTTTTCGGTGCCGTCCGCAGCGAGGTCTGCTTTATGGATCTGCGTGCTGTGGACGGTGTAGTCTTCAGCCAACGCTTCGCGCAGGCGAGCCGGAACGTTGCGCATGTCTGCGAAATCCGAAACACCGTGTTTCCAGATCCAGTGAGATATCTGTCTAGCCTGGAATGGTTTGCCGCCGAGGCTGACGATCAACTCGGTCAGCTCAGTGTCGCCGAGATCTGTAAGAGCCGCGGTGGTGTTACCACTGCAGCCCTCAGCCTCCGTCAATGTTCTTTCTGTCACGCCGAATCACGCTTTTCGCGCGGCATCGGGCCTTTTTCAGGCTTCGTTTCGTCGTCGGCTTTCGCCGTCTTGTCTTGGCTGCTCGACGGTAGGATCGAGTTGGCGAGTAGGCTTTGTGGGCCTCGTTTGAGGGTCTCGATCACGTATTCCTCAGTGATCACGACTTGCTTGCCCTTGCGGGTGCCGATGTTGTAGCGCAGGTCTAGCAGCACCTCTTCAAACATCGATCGCAGGGATCGCACGCCTGTTTCGCGCTTCATCGCTTCAGCTGCGAGAACGCTGAGGGCTCCATCGGAGAACTCAAGCTGGACGCTGTCGAGCTCGAACATCGCCTTGTATTGACGGAGCAAGGCGTTTTTTGGCTGAGTCATGACGTTCAGAACTTCGTCATGCGTTAGCGATCGCATTGCTACTGTGACCGGTAGGCGTCCAACGAACTCGGGGATCATGCCAAAGTCGATCAGGTCTTTTTGATCGAGATAGGGGATCAAGCGATCGCGTTCCGCCTGGCTGGTGACCAGTTGGTTGCCGTCCATATCTGTCGGCCCATCGCCCTCATCGGCGCCTTGGCCGAAGCCGATGACCTTTTGCCCTAGGCGGCGAGCAATGAATTGCTCGATTCCATGGAAGGTGCCGCCGCACAAGAACAGGATGTGTTCGGTGTTGACCTGGATATAGCTCTGCTCGGGGTGCTTACGGCCACCTTGGGGAGGCACATTTGCAGTTGTTCCTTCGAGGATCTTGAGCAGCGCTTGTTGCACACCTTCGCCGCTAACATCGCGAGTGATCGAAACGTTGCTGGTGGTTCGGCCGATCTTATCAATCTCGTCGATGTAGATGATGCCTTGCTGGGCACGTTCGACGTCAAAGTTGGCTTCCTGAAGAAGGCGAAGAAGGATGTTTTCTACATCTTCTCCGACATAGCCAGCTTCCGTCAGCGTTGTCGCGTCAGCGATTGCCAGCGGCACATCGAGGATACGAGCGAGAGTGCGAGCGAGCAGGGTCTTGCCGGAACCAGTTGGGCCGACGAGCAAGATGTTGCTCTTCTCGAGTTCTAGATCTGGGTTGTGGTAGCGAGCGTGCAGGCGGCGGTAGTGGCCATAGACCGCTACGGAGAGAACCTTCTTCGCACGGTCTTGGCCGATGACGTATTCGCCAAGTCGCTCCACCATGTATTCGGGCGTCGGGACCTTGTCCTTCAGCACGATGTCCTTCACGAACGTTGGTGGTGTCGTGTCTCCAGTCTGCTTGCGGTCCTCTTCCTTGAGGATCGTGTTGCAGATCTCGATGCACTCGTTGCAGATGTAGATGCCCGGAGGCCCAGAGATCAGAGACTGGACGTGATGCCGCGATTTCTCGCAGAAGGTGCAGCGTTCAACAGATTTGCCCTTACCGGCCATTAGAAACTACCTGCCATTCGCCTACTGCCTGCTATGTCCATTACAACTGCTACATGCCGACCTGAAAAGCCGGCTACTTCGATCGCCTCTCTGACCATGTATACGCTTACGGATGCAGTGGTCAGCTCGGTCGCGTTTGCGTGCTTCTAGGGTGCGCGCAGACTGCGTAACAATCAGAAAGTGTAGCGTGGAAGGCCTCAGCCTTCACGGATTCACTTTGCTGTCTCTACGATCTCATCGATTAGACCGTAATCCTTAGCTTCCTGGCCACCCATGAAGAAGTCGCGGTCGCTGTCCTTTTGGATCTCATCAAGCGACTTGCCTGAGTGCTTGGCCAGAATGTTGTTCAGCGTGGTCTTCAGGCGGAGGATCTCCTCGGCTTGGATGGAGATGTCGAGGGCCGTGCCGCCAACGCCACCCCACGGTTGGTGGATCATGATGCGGGAGTTGGGCAGGGTATGACGCTTACCTTTGGTCCCTGCAGCAAGTAGCACAGCGCCCATAGATGCAGCCTGGCCAATGCAGTAGGTCGCAATCGGACACTGCACAAATTGCATCGTGTCGTAGATGGCGAGGCCCGCCGTGACGCTGCCTCCAGGGGAGTTCAAGAACAGGTTGATGTCCTGGTTCTTGTTTTCCTTCTGGAGGAATAGCAGTTGGGCAATTACCGCGTTGGCGACCCCATCGTCAATCGGTGTACCGATAAAGACGATTCGGTCTTCCAGAAGGCGGCTATAGATATCGTAAACGCGTTCCCCGCGGCCGGTCTTTTCGATGACGTTCGGGATCGTGTACATGTTGGCGTTGCTCATTGGAGTGATTGCTCAGGACGAAGTGCTAGCGGCGTTGTCACCGGGGACTCATCAGCTGTCTTTCTTATCGACGGTCGTGCCGTTCTCTCTTAGGAAATCACGAACCTTCCGCTCCAATAATGCAAGTTGTAGCTCGCCGAGGCGGTTTTCCTTGTTGAGGTGTTCGTAAACCTGGGCTGGCGTGACGGCTTGCTCGGGGCTGCTGTTCGCTGCTGCAATATTCGACAGTTCGGTCTGAACGTCGGTTTCGTCAACGGACAGTTCCTGCTGTGCAGCAACGGCCTCAATCAGGAAGAAGAGCGTGACCCGGCGTTCGGCGTCCTGTCGGGCCGAGTCTTTTGACTCTTCGAGCTTCTTTTGGACTGCTTCTTCAGGCATGCCCTCTTGCTGCATGCGCTGCGCCAAAGAATTGAGCGAAGCTTGTTCCTGCTCTTCCACCAGGGATGGCGGCAGCGGGATCTTTGCGGCCTCAGTCAAGAATTGGAGTGCAGCGTCTTCTTGGCGCTGCTTGCCCAGGCGCTGCTTTTCATCGGAGATGCGTCCGCTCAAGTCCTCGCGCATCTTGGCAAGGCTTTCAAACTCCATGCCCTTGGCTAGCTCATCATCGATTGGCGGTGGTGAGATACGCAGCACTTCGTGCATGGTCACCTTGACGTTGCCGTCCTTGCCGCGGACATCTTCCTTCTCGAAGTTCTCCGGGAACTTGATCGACATTTCTCGCACGTCGCCGGCTTTGCCGCCGATCAGTGCTTCGCTGTAGGCTGCCTGCTCAACGCCGCTGATTGGAATGCGCGTGTTGAGCTGCACGCCGCTACGCGTATGCACCTCTTGGTCGCCTGCGTGGAAGGTGTAATCACACTTGATGAAGTCGCCATCCTCAACCGCAGAGTCGGTTGTTTGGATCTTGCGCTTTTGGTGTGCGATCTCCTTCAGTGCGTTATCGATATCGGCATCGTTGGCTTCGTTTTCGAAGGCAGGGATCTCAATGCCAGCGGCACTTGGGATCTCGATGACCGGCTTGACATCAAGTTGCGCGGTAAATGCGAGTGGCTCGTTTTGCTTAACCTCGAGCGTCTCAATGTCGTCGATCTTGATGCGTCCGACGGGCTGGAGCTCGTTCTCGCGGCAGGCTTCGCCAAAGAAGCGGTTAAGGAGTTGCTCCTTAGCCTCGGCTAAGATGGCTGGGCCGTGCAATTTCTCGATCATTGCACGTGGGACCTTGCCGGGCCGAAAGCCCTTGACCTGAACCTGTTGCGACGCCGTGGCGAACATCTGCTCCAGGTGCTCCTGGATCTTGTCGGTTGGAATCGTGATTTGCAGGGATCGGCTGCAGGGGCCAGTTTCGGCTACCTGGACTTCCATTATTTTTGTGCGGTCTAGAGGGCTCGGAAGGCCGGTTTGCACCGGCGAAAAGGGCGAGCATCATCCTCGCGGGGTGCGTGTGGGTCAAGCTGCACCCAGCTCAGGAGTAGACTTCTCTGGCAGCTATTTGCCAGTTTGGCTCTGCCAGAGAGAGGAATTACCACGTTTGGCAGAGTTTGAGGCCCCTGACGGCAGGGGGTTGGGTCTGCGGTGGTCGCAAAAAGTCTGCTACTTTGGGGCCCGGTCTTTGGTGAGCTGCTTCAGAAACGAGCGCACGCGGACGTGTTCTATCGACTTTCGGAATGGCTCGTCTTGCTCGGCCAGGTCCTGGAACTCCTCAGGCGACATCCCGGAAGACTTCATGTGTTTGACGATCGATTGGATCTTATTGCGGCGAGATTCGCACTTCAGCAGGCCGACGTAGGCTCGTCGGGTCATGGCGGCGCCCTCTGAGTAGTCGAGAATCTTGTCGTAATCACTGAGTGCAGCTGTGAAGTCGTCGACGGCAAACAGCAGGCTGGCCCGCTGCTCGTAGAGGGCAGCTTCTCTTTTGCGGCGGCGGATCTTGTCATCTAGCGTGCGGTTGAGGTCCCTGACACCTTTTTTGTCTCCTAGGTCACGCAGCGTTACCGCAGCTTGGACAGCCAGCGAACTGGTGTCATTGCCGTCGATGAGCTCATGTAGTTTACGAATCGTCAACTCGTGATCTTGAGGAGCGATGGTTGCCAGCACTCGGACCAATCTGCGGGTGTCCTGCCAGTCGATGCGCTCGCGATCGAGTAGAGGCAGTAGCGCCTCGGCAGCCGCTGCATTGCGGGATACGCAGATCGCGAAATACTCGATATAGCTCGGTAGCAAGCGATTGTTGCCCTCGCTCTCAAGCGCTTGGATTACGGTTTCGACCACGCTCGATGCCTTTGCGGCAATCAAGTAGGCCAATACTTCTTCGCGTAATTTCGTATCGCTTGATCCCAGCAGTTCGACGATTTGGGTCGCAGCCTTTGGCGAACGCAGCAGTCGGAGTGATCGGATGATCGGTAGCCTTTGTTCTTTGGTAGCCGAACTCAGCAGATCATTCAGCACGGTCACCGATTGCGGTACGTCGGCATAGCCAAGCAAGATGATCGACTCAGACTTGGCGACATAATTTTTGCCGCGAGCCATTTCTGCAAGCGCATCGACAAACGAAGCGGGATCCAGTTGCTGCAGGACCCGGCGGCAATTGCTGGCTAGGTTGCGAGACAGGGCCCCGCCTTGCGCCGGCTTCAGTTTTTCGAGCAACAAGGGCACGACGCTGTCGCCGAGCTTTGCTGCTTTCTTGATCGATGTGTCTAGAACCGCGCTGTTGGTCTGATAGTCGAGCGATAGGTCAGCCCAGAAAGGCTGTAGTGCGGCTGCCTGTAAAGGGCGCAGGCGGTCTGCTCGCTGGCGGGCTAAATCCGGCAAATCCCGAAGCGAGATCTGGGCAGTCGAGGTCGCTGACACCAATAAAGTGGTCAGGACGGTTAGGAGGACGATCGGACGCACAGGCATAGGAACAGTCTAGGCGCAACATGGGGGCGTTCGCTAGTCGCCTTGTCGCTCGCTGGTAGCGCGGACCTCCTTCCAGGGCATAGATCACAGCGCTTTAGGTGTTCTGCCGTCTGGTCGATGGAGGATACATGTGGAATTATGTACTTCGCCACCGTCTTCTGCTGCGCGCCATCTATAAGCGTTCCGAAGCCGCGTAATTGTCGGTTGCGGTTGCTCGCTCTGTTCATATCTAGGCTAGGTATCAGCGATGCACTCGGTTATGCACTAGCGGTGTGACCCGCGATTTTGACGTCATCGTTGTCGGCGGTGGCCACGCCGGAGTCGAAGCCGTGACTGCTGCTGCCCGAACGGGTGCGCAAGCCGCAATGATCGTGCTGGATCCGGCCGCCATTGGCCGCATGTCTTGCAACCCAGCCATTGGTGGTCTCGCCAAGGGCCAATTGGTGCGTGAAGTGGATGCACTGGGCGGCGAGATGGGCGTTGTTACAGACCAGACCGGCATCCAGTTCCGTATGCTCAATACGAGTAAGGGGCCGGCGGTCCGATCGCCACGCGCGCAGTGTGATCGCGACGGCTACAACCGAGTCATGGCTAAGCGTGTGCTTGGCTACAAAAACGTCACCGTGATTGCTGGTGAGGTCGTTGATCTGGTTGTGTCGGCCGACGGCGCGCGCGTGACCGGCGTTACCTTGGCTGACGACAGCAATCTCTGTGCGCCGGCGGTGGTCTTAACTACCGGCACATTTCTCGGCGGTAAGCTGTTTGCTGGTCGTAGCGAGAAGGAGGGCGGTCGGCACGGTGAGCCTGCTGCTTCGCGTATTAGCACAGCGTTGCACAAGCTCGGCATTCGTTTGGGCCGACATAAGACCGGTACTCCGCCACGGTTGCGGATGTCAACGATCGACTTTACCGGCATGGAGCGGCAGCTTGGCGATGAGCCGCCGGTGCCGTTCTCGTTCCGCACGAAGAAGCTCGAGGTCGAGCAGATGCACTGTTGGTTGACGCACACAAACCCCAAGACCCACGAGATCATTCGCGCCCATGCGAATGAGTCGCCAATGTTTCGTGGCGCAATCAAGGGCGTGGGGGCTCGGTATTGCCCAAGCGTCGAAGATAAGGTCGTTCGGTTTGCTGACCGAGATTCCCATTCGGTATTCTTGGAGCCAGAAGGTCGCGAATCCGACGAAATCTATCCGAATGGCGTAAGCACATCGTTGCCGCCTAACGTGCAGATGGAATTTTTGCGCACCATTCCGGGCCTCGAGAACGTCGAACTTTTGCGGCCTGGCTATGCAGTCGAATACGACTACATCCTGACCGAGCAGATTCGGGGTGATTTACACGTCGCTACCATGCGAGGCTTGTTTGCCGCTGGTCAGATCAATGGCACGAGTGGCTATGAAGAGGCGGCTGGCCAGGGGTTGATTGCGGGTCTTAACGCTGCGCGCTACTCCCGTGGCGAGGATTCTGTCGTCATCGATCGCGCAACCGGTTACCTCGGCGTGATGATCGATGACCTGTGTCGTGTGAACCCGGTCGAGCCCTACCGCATGTTTACGAGTAGGGCCGAGTTCCGCTTGCTGTTGCGAAGCGATAACGCCGACCGTCGTTTGACAGCGCTCGGGCGCGAATGGGGGGTTGTCAGTGACGAGCAATCGAGGGAGACCGAACAGAAGGAGGCGAATATCCGTGCCGCCTTGCGTTGGCTGGAGTTGACCCGTCGCGATCAAAAGACTCTCACCGAGTGGTTGCGTCGTCCCGAGGTGTCGGTGGCCGATATTGCTGCTTGGGACCAGACCTTCGCCGACATGCGCTTGTCGCCTGCCGAACTGGCTGAGGTCGAAGCCGAAGTGAAGTACGAGGGCTACATCAAGCGCCAGGCGATGGAGGTCGAGCGGTTGAAGCGCATGGAGCAGCGGCGTATCCCGGCCAAGTTTGACTACGAGCAGGTTCCTGGATTGAGTAGTGAAGCTCGTGCAAGGCTAGGCCAGAGGCGTCCGTTGACGCTTGGTGAAGCCTCGCGCGTCGCCGGCGTAAGGCAGGCAGATGTGCAGTTATTGCTCGTCGTGCTGAACCGCTGATTGCCAACTGTTGAGGACGCCAGCCACTTGTCTAACGAGTTTGGCTCGGTCTCTCAGTCGGCTCTGACCAGATTACATCTGGAGGACGGACTTAACGATTGTCTCGGTGTCTGCATCAGCGCCATGAGCCTTGCGCGCCTTGTCGACTTTTTGCCGTGCATCGTTCTCTTTGAAGCCGAGCGTGACGAGAGCGGCGATTGCATCATCATCTAGAGCAGTCAGTGAAACGTCCGTGCCACCATCTGTCGGCATACCGAGGTCTAGTTTCAGGACCACTTCGCGAAGTTCGAGGCAGATGCGCTCAGCAGTTTTTTGACCGACACCTTTGACGGCTTTGAGGGCTGGTGCGTCGTCGGCAGCGATTCGCTTGGCTAGGTCTGCTGGGGTGTAGACGCTGAGTAGCGCCAACGCGATCGATGGGCCGACGTTTGTGACGGCGAGCAGTCGGCGCGCTAATTCTCGCTCAGGTTGCGTGGAGAAGCCGAGCAGAGACGGCATGCCGTCGACCACATTCAGAATGGTGAACAGCTGCTGCGAGCTGCCTATCTTCAGATCTGTTGCCGAGTTTAAGCTGACGCGAACGTCGTAGCCGACGCCACCGCAGCGCATGACGACGCGCGATGGGTGCTTCTCGATGATCTCGCCGAGCAGGTGGTCATACATGCCAGATCAGTGCAATCGGTGGTGCGGCGACGCGCGGCGAAAAGCCGCGCGCATAGAGGACGCTCCAGGTGGAGCGTTTAGCCGCGCAGAGCTAGGCCGAACTCGTCGAGCTTCGTCTTGATCTCGTTGAGCGAGGTCTGGCCGAAGTTCGGGCAGGAGAGCAGTTCCGCTTCCGTCTTCGATGAGAGGTCGCCAATGCAGCGAAGCTTGAGCAGGTCGACAATACGACGGCTACGAACCGACAGGTCGAGTTCGGCAATCGGGCGGCGTGCCGGATCCGGGCTGTTTGGATCTGCGCTTTCTTCGACGGCAACCGGCGCTTCGGATGCTTCGCCAAGATCGCGATGCATCAGCTCATCGTTGGTCATGCCAAGGCGTAGACCCTTGTTCTTCAAGATCTCCTTTATTTCAGTAAGGGAGGTCTCCCCGAAGTTCTTGTAGCTGAGCAGTTCCGCCTCGGTCTTCTTGACGAGGTCGCCGAGCGTGCGAATCAGCATCTTCGCAAGGCAGTTGCGCGAGCGAACCGAAAGCTCGAAGTCGTTGATGGGGGTGCGCAGGAGTTTGTTGCGCTTGTCGTCGCGACGCTCCTGGTCCTCATCGTAGTACATGTTGAGCGCTGCGGCCGCATCACGACGGAACATGCGCGCGCGCGCGTTGTCCGGGTGGGCGTGCAGGGCCAAGTCGAAACACTGCATGGCGCGACGGTAGTTGCCCATGTCCTCGTAGAGGATGCCGAGGTTCACCACGCAAGCGATGTTGACCGGCGGGTGCATCAGCGCGCGCTCGTAGAGCTCACGTGCTTCCTCGTCTTCGCCGCGCAGGTCGACGTTGAGTGCGAGGCGGAATAGCGCCTGCTTGTGGTTGTTGTCGTCCGCGAGCACTTCGTCGTAGGCGGCGATGGAACCATCGACGTCGCGTTGAAGCTCGAGCACGCGGCCACGGAAGTACGCTTGGTCGGCGGGGCCGAGCAAGTGGTTCAGCTTTTCGACTGCTTCGACTAGCTCATCCGAACTCGAGGTGTCGAGCGCACGCAACCAAACTAGCGTTTGGGTGGGGTCACTCTCTCGGTTCGGCAGCTTTGCCCTCACATTGTCGATTTGGCCGAGTGCTGCGTAGCTTTCTGCTAGGCAGAGATTCGCGGCGTCGTTGTCTTCCGCAGCTGCGAGCAGGGGCGCTGCGTCAGCGTGGCGACCAAGTGCCCACAGCGTGATGCCACGCGCGGTGCCTTGGGCACGCGGATCGAACAGCCAATCGCGTAATTGCTGGAAGGAATCTACCGTCTTAAATGCTGCCGTCCTGAAGGACGCAAGCTTGGCGGGCGTAAGTTCACCCTCCAGAAAGACCGTAGGGTCGAGCGAAGGTTGCGGTTCGTTCGGGACCAGATCCGTTTCCGTCATCGTCGTCTTGCCAAAAGGTCATCGCGCGAAGTCGTGCGCGAAAAGGCACCAAAGGCGAACGTCGCCACGGTGCTTGGGCCAGAATCTTCTATTGGGCAGATAAAGTCTGTCCGAAGAAAAGGGCGCACAGACTAGACATCTTGACCCTAGTTGGTCAAGACCGGCCTGACTCCTGTACTGCTTCTGCGTAGATAATGCTCAAATCCCTGGCCATATCGGCGAATCCACGGGCTCTGGAGCGGGTTTTTTCGACGTATTGTCGGAATAACACCCGATCTGCTGCTAGCTCAGCAATCGCCTCAGTCCAGGCCGACTGGTCGCCGGGAGGCAGAACCCGCCCCTGAACTCCGTCCACGACCGCATCCTGAAGGCCGCCAATTTTGCTGACGAGGACGGGGCGGCCAGCTGCGAGAGCCTCGCGGACGGTCAGTCCGAATGCTTCGTGCCACAGTGCTGGGGCCGCCAAGACGTCGATTGAGGCAATGCGTGCAGGCATTTCCTCTAGGGAGTAAGGGCCATGGTAGGTGACGGCGCAGCCAGGTTGAAGCTGCGCAAAGCACTTCGTTAGATAGGTGTTATCGCCGTGATAGGGAACCGCGTTGCCGTGGATGTGTAGCTCTACTCGGCCCTGTGGCAGGCTTTGGACTGCAGCGATCAGCACATCGAGACCCTTGCTCGGGATCAAGGTGCCAAAATAGCCGATGCGCAACGGCCCAGGACCACCGGATGGAGCCGGTAGCTTTTTGAGGTTGTCAGTGTCGACCCCGTTCTCGACAACGGTGAAGCGGTCTCGGGCTACACCGATTCCTTCGAATGCTGGGATTGCGCGTGCCGAGGGCACGATTAGGCGTTCTGGCAGCGCCAGCGTTGTCCGGCTGCGCTCGTGCAATCGTGCGACTGTTGCATCCGGATCCTTCTGCATCCAGCCGGGGAACAATCGCTTCAGGGCGGCCTTGGTCTGGTCGGGCTGGACTCGCTGGTCGAGAGGGCCTTGTTGATAGAACAGTTGGCCGCAAGGGCTCAGCAGCCAGTAGTCATGTAGAGTCATGACGATCGGCACCCCTGCATCGCGCAGTCGCTGCAGTGATTCGACCGACATACCAGTGAGGTGGTGGATGTGGGCGACGTCATATACCGCGCCTTCATCCTGGCGCTCGGCAAGGAACCGCTCCATGGCATTGGCCATCGGCGCACAAAGATAGAGCGCGTCGAGCGAGTCGATGTCTTCCCACCGATAGGCGGTGCGCCATACCCGCGGGTTGCCGTCGACCGTTTGTTCAAACGATCCTTGGGGCTTTCCGGGCAGATTGGCGCGGGCGAAGATATCGACTTCGTGTCCTTGGGCGACCAGCGCCGCGGCCAGGCCGCTGACGTGCTGTTCGACCCCGCCTACGCTATCTGGGGGCAATCCATGGCTTACCAGCAGGATACGCATGTACGAACCATGCCGGGGCCGGGCGCTCAACGCAATCCAGCCGTTGTCAGATCGAGATCAGCAAAGGGCAGATCTGTATTTGACGCGGGACTCGTCCGCCGCTAGCCTGCTTCGCCCTCCAACTCGACCCCGCTATGAAACTCAAGGTCACGAACAGTAAGTCCAAGCGCCTGAAGAAGGTCGGCTTCCGCACTCGCAGCAAGACTCCGGGCGGTCGCAAGATCATCAAGCGTAAGATCCGTCGAAGCGGCAAGTTCCGCGTCGGATAGGCGTTCGCCTAGGCGGGCGATAACCTGCCTAACCGGCGATAACCCGCCCAACCAATGCCGCTCTCCCCTGGGAATCTGCGGCGTGGCAGTCGGCTTGATTTTTGACCCCGTCGGCCCTCAGGCTGTCACGGTGCCGGATCTTCCGTCTCCCCAAGGCGCCCCTACGGCAATCCTCAGATTTTTATCTGGGGATTTTGTTTTTGTCAGCGCCAGCCCGCTTTGAGCTGCTTCTAAGCGAAGCTCGGACTTGATGGAGCCGTCGGATGGGAATGCATATTCCATGTCGCCAATGGGAAGAGTTGCCGAACTGGTCTCCCTCACGGCAGATCACTGGGATCCATTCAGCCAGTTGTCTAGCGCGAGCCATTTGCCGAGCGCCCGGTTATCCATGGCGCGCCAATTGCCGAGCGCAAGCCGGTTACCTAGCGCGAGTCAATTACCTAGCGCGAGTCAATTGCCCTGCGCGAGCCAATTGCCCTGCGCGAGCAGGTTGCCCTGCGCGAGCAGGTTGCCCGGCCGGTGGCCGTGCTGGCGCGGCACGGTGCGAATGCCGGGAGGGGCGAACTAATTGCCCGGCAGCTGGGTCTTCAAGAACGCCATGTCGTTTGCGAACTGCCCGAGGGCTTCGCGGTCGGCCTCGTTGATCTTGGAGTATTTTGCCGTGACGCGCACGGTGTCGTCGTCTCCAGCCGGTTCGACGCCGGCACCGGTCGTCACGATCTCGAAGAAGCTCTTCTTGATCATCTTGACCTGGAACTTCATGTGCATCTCGCCGCCATCGAAGAACAGGGCTTTGGCCTGATCCGCGTTAAAACCGGCCTTTGAGCCGTTCCACAGGAACTGCATCTTGTTGCCGTCGACGTTGGCGATCTTGCCTACAAGGACCATCTTCTTCTTGCTGCCAAGCATCTGGTTGCGGGTTTCGTCTGGGAACGTGACGAGGACCTTTTCCTGATCGACGGCCGCTTCTGCGGTCAGTTCCTTCTTGTTGAGGCGCTTGATGATCGCCTTGGTTGCCGCTGCTTCGTCGTCGTGCAGATCGATCAGCTTGTCGATGCCAACCTTGGTGATGACATCGCGGACGAAAGGCGAGGGCTGTGCGATGACTAGCTCGCCATCTTCGGCGCGACTGCGCTTGTGCGCCTTGATTACGGCACCGAGTGCGGTCGAGTTGATGAACTTGACCAGACGCATGTCGAGGATGAGATGGTTGATTCCGCGATCGAGCAGGTCTTCAACTTCGGCCATCAAGGCAGGGCAGTAAAAGGTATCAAACTCGCCCTTTAGGGTCAGGGTCGCGAACTCGTCGTGGAGTGACTTGTCAATCTTCATGGCAGTTTTGGGACTCTTGTATCTTGAGTCCGAGTGTAGACGAGCAATTGTGTCCGTGCGAGTCGTTTGGCGCAACTCGGCAGACGGCAATCCGTGCAGCAACCTCGCGATGTTATGGCGTTGCCGGCTTCCGCCAATTAGAGTTGCGCGGGCAGATGAAATGGCCTTGGCAAAAGACGACCGATAGCATCCCACCTTCTAAACAGGCACCACCGCCTGCTAACCAAGCATCGTCGCCTGAGGAGGCGATGTCTGCATCGACAATCCTGACTGGTGATGCTCTGCAGGATTCGCGATCGCTCGAGATCCTGCTAGACACGATTGCCGCTGTTACGGCAAATATCGACTTGGATACGGTGCTGCACGACATTGTGGACCGATCTCTGCAGGTGACGAGCGCCGAGCGTGCCATTGTGCTGTTGGGTGACGATCCCGATCACCTAACCGTGCGGCTCGCGCAGGATAAGGACGGGGCGACGCTTGCCGGGGAACTGCAGTGGAGTCGTAGCTTGGTTCGCCGCTGCATCGAGGAGCAATCTGCGGTGCGGTCGGTGGTGCAGTCTGACCAGGAAGCCCTCGAACTGGGTCGCTCGGTCTTTGACCTCAAGCTGCGCGCCGTGATGTGTGCCCCGATGCGTTCGAAGGATCGGACTGTGGGCGTCATTTACGTCGATTCGCGAGCCGTGCGGCGCGAGTTTTCTGCCCGAGACCTGGCTATTTTTGGAGCCATCTCGGCACAGCTTGCGATTTCGGTCGAAAACGCTCGCCTGCACGCCGATTCGCTTGAGAAGGTCAAGCTGCAGAAAGACGTCGAGATCGCTCGCCGCATTCAGCAGCACTTGCTGCCGACCGTGCCGCGCGATTGGGGCGGATTCGAAATTGGGATCCGTTACGAGGCTGCCGAGCAAGCGTCGGGGGATACGTATGATTGCGTTGCGATGCCCGACGGTCGTTATGCGATCATGATTGGCGACGTGACCGGCCATGGCATTGGTGCCGCGCTCCTAACGCACGCCGTGCAGGCAGCGTTGCGAAGCTATCTGGAGATGATCGCCGACGCAGGGAGCTTGATCACGAAGATCAATCAGCGCTTAGTCGACAGTGTCGAGACCGGCAACTTCATGTCCTTGTTGTTGATCATTCTCGATCCGAATAAGCGAACGCTCGAATATGTAAACGCTGGTCATCCAGGCCTAGTCGTGTGTCAGAAGGGCGGCGTCAAAGTGTTTGAGAAGACTGGCATGGTGCTAGGTGTTGTTGGCGATCAAGCTTACGAAGCGAGCGAAACGATAGACCTAGAACCGGGCGACGTTTTGTTTCTGCACACAGACGGTGTCGACGAAGCGATGTCGCCTGACCGCAAGGTTTTTGGCATTGATCGATTGCAGCAACTGGTTGGCCAGCAACGTCGTCAGGGAGATAGCGCCAATAGCATCCTGGCTGAGGTCGAGCAGCAGATCCGTAAGCACGTCGGCAGTGATTTGTTTGAGGACGATTTTACGATGATCGCCGTCAAACTGACCTGAGCCTTGTAGGCGGCGGCGTTGCTCTAGTCTGCACTCGCGTGCTTGCTCGCTGATCGCGTCCACGAAATACCGTTATGGCATTAAGCAACAGCAATGGCCCTTCGGGCAATCCCAGTCGAAAGTCCTCTCCGTTTGCGGATCGCCGAGTCGTGGTTCTGCTTGCCACCATCGTTGTGATTGCGGGCTACTTTAGCTTTCAATCTTGGCGGACGAGTTCCAATCGCGAGATTGCTCGCAACAAGTTGCTTTTGGTGGCGGCGAGCGCGTTGCGGGAGCCTAGTCCCGATCTGGATGACCTTTCCGAGTTGATGGCACAACTGAAGCGGTTGCCAGACAGCTCGGTTGCGGCTGATATCTTAGCGGTGCGCGCTGGCATTGAGTTGGCTCGTGGTAAGCCTGAGAAAGCCGATGATCTATTCGGTTCCATTGCTAGCGGTCCTGGGGCATTGCCTTCCGACCAGCGCCTGGGCTCACGCATTTTACTAGCCAAGCACGAGGGCTTTGGTGGCGATGTTGTGTTGGCCAATACGATGCTGCAGCAAGCCCAGTCGATGGCCAGGGCCGCCTACGCTGATAGCGGTGACGCCGCGGACCTGTTCCGCGCATGGTTGGCTTCCATTCGGCTTTGGGATCCAAGCGCCTCTGATTTGGCGAAGCAGCTAAAGGCAGCCCATGCTGACTCCCCTGAAAATCGCATGGTCGAGTTGAATGCCGACTTTCAGCCTATGCGCGATCAGTCAAAGATCGATGATCTCATGTTGGACTTTGTGAAGCCGCCTGCGGAGTTGGGTGCCATGCAGACGCTCATTCTGCTGGAGGGCGGGGATATTGCAGGTGCTCTAAAGTCTGCCGAGGACCATGCAAATCGGTCGCCGGGTGTGCAAGGCGTACGCCTGATCGCAGCGTTTGTGTTGCACGGCTGTGCACTTGGTAGTCCAGAAGATTCGGCCGATCGCGCCGGGTTTCTGCGGCGTCGTAATGTGCATCTTGATTGGCTCGACCAACGTGCTCCGGTTGGGCAGGCTCGGCAGTGGGACCAGATGCGGAAGGTCCGCTAAGAGCCTCCGTTATCGTGAACCGGCAGTTTGCATCGCTAGTAGAGCTAGTGTCACTGCTACGGCAGCAAAGATTGGCGCGACGGCTACCTTTGGCACGCCGATGTTATGCAAGATATGCGTCAGGTGGCGCCGATCGCCTACCCATGGCGGAACAGCGAGTGCGATTCGTGCTGCCACAACTTGCGAGAAGTCGACCAGCGGGACTGCCACAGCAAGCAGCAGCAGCGGGTCTTCCCGCATCGCATGAACACTTGCGAAGCTGCAGCTGAGGCCGAGCGCATAAGCGCCGCCATCACCGAGGAACAATCGTGACTTAGGCCAGTTCCAGGGCAGGAATCCGAGTGCCGCAAATCCAGCAGCTAATACCCAACTCTGTGTGGTGGTGCCGAACCCGAGGCAGAGCAGGGTTCCTCCCGCAAGGCTTGCCGCGACGCCATCAGTGTTGTCTAGAAAGTTGACAGCGTTTGTCAGGATAAACGTGAGGCTGAACGCAGCTGCGAAGAACCACGGATCCTTGGTCGGGTCGGCGGCAGTCATAGCGATGAGCGCTGATGCGATCGCGAGGCCGACGGCTTTGATGCGCCAGTCGAGTCCGCCATCATAAAGAGCATCGCTAGTTTCCTTGCGGCGGTCATCTTCAAAGCCGGTCGCGGCTGCGATCACGATGGCGGCGATTGCTAGCCAAGCTTGGTCGTCAATGCACCAAGCAAGAATGGTGGGCACGATCAAGATCCCGGCGAGGGGGACTGGGCGGGCATGCAGTTTGCGACCGGGCCGTGGGGGGTCGTCTGGAAGCCAGCCGACTATGCGGCGGTTGCAGAAAACTCCTAAGGCGATTGAGGCCGTCGCAATCAGTGCTGCCCAGTACGGCTCGATCATCGATAGAGATCGTGTTGCAAAAGGTAGTCAGTTACCGTTGCTGGCAATTCTGCAAGCGAGCGTTCTCCGTTTCGCCACCTTGCTCTCAGATCGCTGGCAGACACTTCGTCGGCCGGTAGATCGAGCATGTTTGTGAGTAGGGACTCCCGTTCTGTTGGAGTGAGGTCGAGTCCCAGCAGGGAATCAGCAGTGATCGGGTAGCCCTTACGTGGGAAAGTAACCACTGTGGCGAGCTGAAGTAGTCGGTGGTGTTGATGCCAGCTGGGCAGCAGTGGCAGGTTGTCGCTACCAATTAGGAAGAAAATCTGCGCGCCAGGGGCTTCTTCAGCGAGTTCGGCGAGGGTGTCGACCGTGTAGGAGGGGCCAGAGCGGTGCAATTCTCGATCGTCGACGTGCACTCCGGGCATCTGGCTGAAGGCTAGGCGGGTCATTTCCAGCCGATTTGGAGCCGGAGCCATGTCGCCACCACGCTTGTGGGGGTGGTCTCCAGAAGGAATTGCCCGCAATTGATTAATTGGTAGGCGGGCCAAAGCTTCTCGTGCCAGCGTGATATGCGTGCGGTGCGGAGGATTAAAAGATCCGCCCAGTACGGCCATTCCCGTGGTTGAGGGGCCAATTTTGGGGTGGCGTGAGGCTTCTCGCATGTCTTGCCGGAGCGTAGGGCGGGAGGCTGCCAGGAAAAAGGCTTGGCCTCGGATGATGAAGACATGGAATTGGCGGTTGCGTGACCTTTTCCAGACCGCTACTTTTTGCCGCTTCGCGTGATCTCCCTGCGCGAGACAGACCCCCATCGCTACTCCCTCACGCGGGCACCCTTGTCCAACTGAGCCACCCCACTGAAACTGGGCTATCCAATGCGTAAGTTCGCACTCGTCCTTGCTCTACTTCCTATGGCTGCTTGCTCGACCTTTGGTTGGGACGGTCAAGGCGCCGGCCTGACTCAGGAGCAGCAGCAGCGTGGCATCAAGGATGTCACCGCGCTCGCTAATCAATACGACACGCAAACGTTCTTCCGGAGCGTCCGTCGCCGTAGCGATGGCCGTAACAACGCGTTCGGTCGTGACTTGATGAACATCACCAACTTCATCGATCGCCACGTCTGGAACTACAACGCCAACGATCCGGCGATCAACTACCCAAGCAACACGACGAAGCTTGAGCACCTTGGCCGCTTTGGCCTCAACACGGTCACCGCCGTCCCGCTCGTCGACGAAGTCATCACGCGATAGCGTTAGACCGCAATCTTCGGAATGCAGTTCGACGATCGATCTGCCTGCCTAGGTTGCGCCGGTTGCTTCCTCAGCGACCAAGCTTCGAAAGATACCTAGAGCGGGTCTGCCCGCTTGCGCGAGAGCTCGCTACCAGGCGGGCTCTAGTTGTATCTGGGCAGTTGCCTCGCGACAAATTTTGGCAAGCTGCGCGCATTCTTTCAGGCCATTGCTAGTTCGAGAGGCACTCCGGCGCGATCGTCGATGCAGGCGTCTGGTTTCTCGGCACGCATTGCCAGCGCGAAGCCGCTAGGTGCAGTGGCGCTACGAGACGCTTGGTGAAATTGCCTGCGCTCGTTTTTGCAGGCGAAGTTTTTCAGCACGATGGCTTGGCGTCGCGCGTCTCCGTCGCATTTAGACGTTCTGCCACACAGCGAGTTTGCGCATCCGTGCAGCAGGGGCTGGCAAATCATAGGTGATTACCGCGGTGCGACGAAAGCGGCCAAGTTGCTCGGGCGTTTCGGCATCGGATTCGAGCCACAGCACTAGGTGGCCACCGGGTCGGACCATGGGTTGCGCCATGGCAGCAACCTGACCAGGGCGCGCAACTGCTCGGGCAGTTACCAAGTCAAAGCCATGACGGAAGTCTTTGCGCAGTGTTGGCGCTTGGCTGGCGTCCATCTGGATCGTTTCGATTCGGGCGAGATCCGCGGCGACCAAGCATGTGCCGATTGCGCGCACCTTCTTGCCAGTTTTGTCCATTAAGTTGACCGTGGCGTTCGGGTGAAGTGCTGCGACGCCAACTCCCGGAAAGCCGTTGCCGCTGCCCAGGTCGAGAACATGGTGGGGTATGAGACCAGTAAGTGCGAACGCGAGGCTGTCGAGAGCGTGCAGAACGACGGCATCTTCCGGGTCGCGCACGGCCGTTAGGTTGATGTGCTCGTTGGTTTGCAGCATTGCGTCGAGGTAGGCGAGCACTTCGTCGGCTGCATGTTCGTCGATCAGGACGCCCATGTCCTTTGCCTTGCGAGTCAGGGCCGCTGGATCCGTTTGTTCTGGCTGAGAGGTCACGCGCCGATCTTCGGCAGAATCGCGCCGGACGCAACCATCATCAGCGCGTATCGCCAATCAGAGATGGGCGTCGCTACATCGAGGGATGTTCAGACCACGCCCTTTCCCGTGGGCAATCACTGCTTTCGGTAGGCTTGTCGATTGCCGTTAAGAAATTCGTGATCGCCGGGATGCTCGTTGCTGCTTGTCAAAGTAGGGCAGCAAGCCAGCCATTTAGAAGCACCGGCTGGAGATGTCGGCTTCAGTCGCTAGCAGTTGGGGCTTCGAGAGCCCGCAGCAAGCCTTCCGCTCCGCTATCAGGCTTCACCAAAACGATTTCTCGAAGGCGGCGTAGCCAGCTTGTTTGTCGCCGGATCAATTTGTGGGTGTTGCGACGGATGCGGTTGCGCAACTCCGTGCGGTCTTTGTAGCGGCCACGCAAAAAGTCTCTGCATTCGGCATAGCCAATCGCCGCCCCGGATGTGCGTGAGAAGCCGCACGCCGTTTCGATCGTTTCTGTTTCTTGGACCAAACCTTGGTCGAGCATCATTTCGGTGCGCTGCTTGACGCGCTCATGCAACTCTTCGCGTTCACGGGTCACCATGACAACGCGGCAATCTCTGAGCCAGCCCTGTCGCTCGAACTGGTCTTGCATGCTTGAGATCGTTTGGCCGGTTGTCTCTAGGACCTCAAGTGCGCGTACTAGGCGTCGCAAGTCATTGCGGTGGATGCGATCAGCTGCCTCGGGGTCTCGATTGAGCAATTCTTCGTGTAGGCAGCCAGGCTCGGCCGCTTCTCTCGTTTCGAGCGCTGCGCGCAGTTCGGGTTGCGCGTTCGGTCCATCCATCATGCCCTTGAAGAAGGCCATCAGATATAGAGGCGTGCCGCCGACAAACAGGGCCTTTTTTCCAGCTGCATGCAGGTCGGTCAGCAGTGACTCGGCGGAACTGCACCAGCGGGCCGTATCGAAGGTTTCGTTGGGTTCGACCAGGTCTACCAAGTGGTGGGGCACCCGGGCTAGATCTTCTGTGGTCGGTTTCGCCGTGCCAATGTTCATGCGGCGGTAGACCGCCATTGAGTCCATAGACAGGATTTCACGACCCGTTTGTTCGGCCAATTCGATGGCCAAAGCCGTCTTACCAGAGGCTGTTGGGCCGGTCACAACCCACAAAGGGGACTCGTTGTTCCTTTCGAGGGGCGGGGCTTTGTGATTATGGGGGCTCAACCCGTGCGAAGTTAACGGCTCTACCCTTCCGCGTCGCGCCCCTCCCCGGTACCTTAGGCGGTAACTTTTAGAATGATTGCGCTTCTTTCAGATATCCACAGCAACATCGAGGCTCTCAGCAACTGCCTAGCAGAAGTAGACAGCCTTGGTGCAGATCGCCTGATTTGTCTTGGTGACGTCATCGGCTATGGGCCTCAACCGCGAGATACGCTGCGCACGATCATGGATCGCTGTGAGTTCTCGCTTTTGGGCAACCACGAGCACGGTGCGATGTTCTACGCCTCCGACTTCAACCCTCGTGCTCGTGCCGCGATCGATTGGACTCGGGACCAGCTCAACAGGCGGGATTGCTCGCGCGAAGAGAATATGCAGTTCTGGAACTATCTGGACGGCATGAAGAAGGAATACCGGGAAGCCAGCATGTTGTTTGTGCATGGCTCGCCGCGGGATCCTGTGCGTGAGTATATGGTGCCGCGCGACATTGAAGACCAGGTCAAGATGAGCGAGTGCTTCGCGAAAATGGGCGAAGCGAAACTGTGCTTTATTGGTCATAGCCACGTTCCGGGCGTCTACACGCAATCGGGCAAGTTCTTGATGCCGAGTGAGATTGGCATGGAGTGGCAGGTTGACGAGCCGGCGATCGTGAATGTCGGCTCAGTTGGTCAGCCTCGGGACGGTGATACACGCTCGTCCTTTGTGACCTACGACGGCGATGGAACGGATGGCACCGTCCGCTTTCATCGTGTCGCCTACGATCACGAGGCAACCAGTGGAAAGATTCGCGCTATCGAAGAGTTGCCGGATTACTTGGCTGACCGTCTCGGCAAGGGTCGTTAGCCGTCGGCATTGTTGATGCGACTGAATTTATGGGACGCTGCGTTGGCCGCTAGTAGTCCTTGCGACAGCGTCTGAGCGGCCACCATACTTTTCTGAATTGTTGCCTGCGCATTACGTAGGCGCCTGACCTCTCATGTCGAACGTGCTTCGCATTCTGTTTCTAGTATTGGCTATCCCATCCCTGCTGTTCGCGCAGGGGGAGAGCGGCCTCACGAAGTCTTTTGGTCAGCCTGGAGAAGCTGGCAGCTTTGAAGCTCGCTTCTCTCGCACAACTGCTGGGATCATTTGGTTAAAGGCCAAGGATCACTATGTTTCGGTGGAGGCAGCCAGAAAAGAAGACCATCAAGGTAAGGACTACCTGCTGCTAATTGATGACGCGCAGCACTCGATGCGCTTGTTCGAGCCTGCCGGTAGTTTGTTCGCGAAGAATCCCAGCGATGAGCAATGGGATATGGAGGACATACCTGACGGCGTCAAGTTCACGCTGGCTGACGGCAAAGGCTTGGTCTTAGAGAAGGTGTTTCTCTACGACCAAGATCAGCGTGGCTTCCAAGTCACCATAAAGCTGACAAATGAGTCCTCTGACCTAGTTGGAAAAACTCAAGACTTCTGGTTGGGCGGGCCAGCATTGGTCTCGCCTAAGAACAGTTCGCTGTTTGGCGACGTTTCTACCGCCATCGTTGCGCCTATTACCGGCGAGGTCGTTACCGCCAAGGCCAGTCCGCAGTTCGTCAATCAACCGCTAGCGATTGGTCCTGGCATGTTGTCGTTCGCCGGCAGCACGAACCGCTTTTTCGGCGGTTTCATTTGGCCAAAGGATGAGGAGTCGCGCAGCGCCGTGACTGCCTACAC
Source organism: Planctomycetota bacterium (assembly GCA_965662465.1). Taxonomy (GTDB): domain Bacteria; phylum Planctomycetota; class UBA1135; order UBA1135; family UBA2386. The sequence goes on from CBFIIO010000005.1 coordinate 125,037, forward strand.
GGTGGAAACGGTTCCGGCGCGCGCAGGTCAAGAAGACAACTTGACCACCCGGATGGTCTTTGGGTTGCAGTTCGCCGTTCCACAGAAAGGTCAGGCAAGCTCGTTGAGCTATGGTCTCTACCTCGGCCCGAAGTCCTACCGAGTCTTCGAGACCCTGCCTGATCCGACTCTGTTTGTGCCGATTCTCGATAACGATCTTGAGCCGCCCTGCTGTGGGATTTCTGTTCCAGGCGGTCGCTACATGGCGACCATGCTGCTCAGTTTGCTCGGTTGGTTCTATGGCATCTTCGGCAACTGGGGGGTGGCTATCATCTTCCTCACCGTGTTGGTGCGCGGTGCGATGTTCCCGCTGAACTTCCGCATGCAAAAGTCGATGCGGGCTTACGGCGCAAAGATGTCGAAGCTGAAGCCGAAGATGGACGCGATGAAGGCGAAGTATGCCGACGATCAAAAGGCATACCAGCAGGCCATGATGGCCTTCAATCGTGAAAACAAGGTCATCCCACCGATCGGCGGCTGTCTCCCAATCTTTTTGACGATGCCGATTTATATCGGCTTGTTCACGGCCCTTCGCACAGCCTACGACCTGCGCCAGCAACCATTCATCAGTTGGATTGACGACCTCAGCAATAGCGATGCGCTATTCCAGTTGGGCTTCTGGCCAGACGACTTCAACTTGCTGCCGTTGCTCTGGATTGGGTTGATGGTCTTCCAGTTGTCGCGCCAACCGTTGCCGACGGATCCGCAGCAGCGGCAGACGCAAAAGATCATGCGTATCATGCCGCTTACCTTTGGGGTGATGCTGTATTCCTACGCTTCGGCATTGCTGCTCTACATGGTGACTTCGATGGCTTGGTCGCTGATTGAAAGTGCGATCGTTAAGAAGATCCTTGGTCCTGCGGATCCGAACTCGGGCATGATGCCGACGCCGATGTAACCGCGGTTACTGCTGCTTTGGTGGGTTAGTTTCTGACTAGAACTACCTAACCGGGCAGCAAGAAGTCGAGTTGCAGTGCGCCGTCTTGAAGGCGGCAAGCGGTTGCTTGGCCGCCATGGCCCTGGACTACGGTTTGGGCTAGCAAAAGGCCTAATCCGTGGCTTTGTCCACGGAACAGTCGCTGTGGATAGAATGGTTCGAACGTGTTTGGCAGCTGCCAAGTTGCGAGACCTTGTCCTCGTGCGATAACCCGCAATCTTTGCGCGCAATTTGTTGCCGATAACTGCAGGCTGCTTTCATCTACGGCTTGTGCCATTTCGTCGGCGAACTCGACCACTGCCGCTACTGCGAGGCTAAGCTGCTCGCGATCACCCTGCACGATTTGGGGGCCTGGAGGCATGGTCACGGATGCTGCCTCAGAGTCGTGATGTCGTTGACTGACAGAGTTCGCAACTAGGGCGGCAAGATCGACGGCTTCGGTTTGGCGGGGACCGTCTGCGGACTGCGATAGGAAGCGGAGCCGATCAACTGCCGCTTCGATGCGTTTCAGCCCATTCATGGCGGCAGCAATTTGATCGCGTTGACGAGTCTCCGTTGGATTGTTCAGACTAGCCCGCAGTAATTGTAGGTGGCCAGAGACAAACATCAGTGGGTTGTTGATCTCGTCGGCTACGCCGTGCGCGAGTTCAACAAACTGTTCGGGGCGCGGGCGATCGCTGCCATGCAGCATCTGTTCGAGAGCAGCTGCCAAGTGGCCAGGCGTGTTCGGGTAGACGATTAGTTGCGCCGAAAGTCGGGAGGCAATCGATCCTGATGCAATTTCATGGGCAGATTTCGAGACGATGGCGACACGAATGGTTGGCCAGAGCCGCTGCAGCAACCGGATCGCCCCGATATCTTCATCAGGTGATGCATTGAGTTGTATGAGAAGTAGTTCTGGCTGAAATTGCGTCAGAACTTCGGTGTCGTCGAGCAACGAAGCCACTGGGCGAACTTCGGGTTGCAGTGGCAACTTTCGAAGCTCGCCTATGAGCTTTTCGTCGATGGAGCCAACGACAGCGATGCGAACGGGCCGATCCATAGGTAGCGGTAGTTTTCACAAGTGCCTACAGGGCATGTGAATAACGTAAGCCAATAGGATACGGGAAGAGCCATCCGGTGTCACCGTGCCTTCTGGTCTCGTCCTTCCTCACGAACTAGCAGGCAGGCTCCAGCGTTAGGGGGATATTGGACGATACATCTCCTAAGTGACGCAGGACCAAGACGAGATGGGGCAGATCAGTGACGCCGGTGAGAAGGCAGTTTCGCCCCTTCGTGCCGTTTCTAGATCCGCGGATTCGACTGAGGCCGTGGAGCCAGCGCCGACCGTGCGGCTGCGGCGAGAGTTCAAAGGACTTACCGTTGCAGAACTTCATAATGGCGAAATAGCTACCTATCTTCCCGGCCAAGTCCGATCTGCTCTAAATCATATTGAGCGGGGCGAACTTGATGCGGCCGAGCGCGCCCTGCCAGGACAGTTTGCGAATGTCCTTGCTGGGCCCGGTCATCGACGCCGTAATCACCAGAGGTTCCGGGCCGCCTTAGCGGGACTGGCTGTTGTTGCAGCGACTGTCGTCGCTAGTTGGCTGACCTACTGAGATCAGCCTCGCACAAGTGTCGTTCGACGCCCATTATATCCAACCGTAAACACTTGAGTGATTCGAACGAACAACACCTGAGCTCGAAAGTTGGCGTACCTGCAGCCAAGGTGTCTGCGCTTCAGACGCCGAATCTCAGTGTCGTCGTACCGATCTATAACGAGCGCGAGAATGTTGAGCCTTTGCATCAGGCATTGAGTTATGCGCTGCAGGCGCTCGAGCGTAGCTACGAGATCATCTTTGTCGACGATGGTAGTTCGGATGGAACGCAAGATGTGATGCGTCGCCTTGCGGCCAATGACCGTCATTTGCGTTTGGTCTTCTTCCGCCGAAATTATGGCCAGACTCCAGCAATGGCAGCAGGCTTTCGAGCTTGCCGGGGTCGCACGATCGTATCGATGGACGGCGACCTGCAAAACGATCCGGCCGACATCGGCAGGTTGGTCGACAAGCTGGAGGAGGGCTATGACGTTGTTTGTGGTTGGCGCCGCAGTCGTCAAGACCGCGTGTCGACTCGTTTGTTGCCCTCGCGGATCGCGAACTTTTTGATCTCACGTGTCACTGGTGCGCGTATCCATGACACCGGTTGCTCGCTGAAAGTTTATCGCAGTTGGGTGATCCGTAGTCTGCATCTCTACTCCGACATGCACCGTTTCTTGGCTGCGTTAGGTGTTGGACTTGGGGCACGCATCACCGAACTACCAGTGCGCCATCATGCACGGCGAGCCGGAGTTTCGAAGTATGGCCTAGGTCGTGTCTTTCGAGTGTTGGCAGATTTGGTCGGCATCAAGATGCTGATCCAGTTTGCAGCCCATCCCATCCGTTGGTTCTCATTGTTGGCTTTGCCATTGTTCCTGCTGTCGCCGTTTATGTTCTTGCTCGCATTCGTGAAGCTGGAACGTAATCCGATCGATGGGGAGCCCAATGTTTGGGTCTGGTTTGGTGCGTCTGACATGGCGGCGGTAGCTGCTGGTGCCGTTGCGTTACTAGTCGCGATGAACGTATTCTTGCTCGGGTTTCTTGCCGAATTACAGGTCAAGGTTTCGAAGTTCTTCCGTCATCGTATTGCGGTGACTTCACGGGAGGCAGTCCGTTGAGTGAACTCACCGATGAGTTGAAGGTGGCTTCGAAAGCCAATAGCTGTCAGCCCTTGGTTTCTGTGGTCATCGCGATCACAGACGCGGAAGCCCACCCTCGTACTGTCATTGAAGGGTTTGCGGTGGCGCTCAAGGCCGCTGGTTATCCTTGTGAATTCGTAGTGGTCATTGATGGCCCGATCACTCGTTTTGACGATGAATTAGCCGAGCTAGGGAGCTCGTTGACCGTTCATGTCGTGTCGCTTGAGGGCAGCGGGCTTGGGGAGTCGATTGCACTGTCTTCAGGAGTTGCCAAAGCTAGCGGCGAACTCGTTGTTAACGCTCCGCCATACCTGCAGATTGAACCGGCAGACGTGGTTGATGTGGTCAAAGCGCTCGAGGCCGGCGCCGACTGCGTTGCAACTTGGCGCGATCGGCGTGTTGATCCATGGTTGAATCAGATGCAATCGCATCTGTTCAATAGGTTCTTGCGTCTGATCATGAAGACGCCGTTCCACGACCTGAACTCGGGCACTCGCGGCTTTCGTCGCCAAGTGCTCGAAGAGGTTGCTGTCTATGGTGAGCTTTACCGGTTCTTGCCGGTGCTCGCGGCCCGTCAGGGATTTCGTGTCGTTGAGGTTCGTGTTCGCCACCGTGAAGAGATGGGGCGCTTGGGCTTCTATGGCGTGGGAGTTTACCTGCGTCGATTGCTAGACATTGTCGCAATCACGTTCTTGACGCGCTTCACTCAGCGCCCGCTACGCTTCTTTGGCTACCTAGGCTTCACCGCCGGTATCCTTGGTGTGCTCATGACGGCTCTGCCGCTCTACTGCAAGATTTTCCTGAATGAGAGTCTGGCGGAACGGCCGTTGTTTGTTCTCGGAGCGATTCTCGCGGCCTTCGGCGTGCAGTTGATTGGATTTGGTCTCGTTGGAGAGATCATTATCTTTACCCAGGCCCCAAATCTTCGTGACTACAAGGTTGGTGAAGAGATTGATGGCGCTGATTCCGCGCCGAGGGCAGATCACGACTCTCTTTTGCAAGACGTTGATCAGGATGCCCGAGCGTCTGCGAGTGAAGGTTTGGCGGATGCGAACGTTGATGCGAACGTTGAGGAAAGAAGAAGTGTCCCGGTCGATCTGCCTCCGACTAGCAGTTCTTCTTTAAAGAACGATCAGTTGCCAATCAGGGTTCGGGCGTTGTTGCCCGGTGAGGATGCGCGCTGGGATGCCTACGTCAGCCGTCATTCGCAGGGTACTTTCTTCCACCGAACTGGTTGGTCGCGTGTTGTCCAAGAGATCTTCCGCCACCAGCCGCATCACTTCGTTGTCGAGCAGGGGCGTCGTTGGCTTGGCGTATTGCCGATGTTTTTGGTCAACGGACCCTTCCTTGGGAAAAACCTCGTTAGTGTGCCGTATTCCGTCTACGGAGGCATCCTGGCAAGTAATGAGGTTGCTCAAGAAGCGTTGACCGAAAAGGCTGCTCAACTTGGCGAGGAGCTAGGTATTGGTTTCGTTGAATTACGCAACCTTGAACAGCGCAGTTGTGATCACCCGCAGTCGGATCTGTATGTGACGTTCCGTTGTGATTTACCGGAAGATCCGGGGGAAGTGATGGCGCGCATTCCAAAGAAGCGTCGCGCCGAAGTACGCGCTGCCCGAGAGCCCAAGGCGCCATCTACAGAGAAGAAGCGTGAATCGTTTGGCATCAAAGTGACCGATGATGGCTCTGTCGAGGAGCTGTTCGAACTGTTCGCTGAGAACAAGCGCCGCCTAGGGTCGCCAACATTGCCGCTACGCTGGTTCCAAGCTTTGCGTGATGAGTTTGGCAAAGCCGCGGTGATCCATCGTGCGGTTGATCCGTCAGGTCGCACAATCGCGGCGGTGATGTCGTTTACGTTTAAGGACACCGTTTACGCGTACTACTCCGGTGCACTTGCCGACGTGAATGCGACTGGCGTCAACAACTACATCTACTGCGCGATCATGGAATGGGCCGTTGAAAACGGCTACCGGCGTTTTGACTTTGGTCGTAGCAGAGTCGATTCCGGGCCCGCAAAGTTTAAGAAGAACATGGGGTTCGAGTCGGAGTCTTTGAACTACGAATACCTGCTTGTTGGCCCTGGGGCTGAGTTGCCGCAATTTCATCCCAGTAATCCAAAGCTGGCATTGCCGCGTCGCATCTGGTCGAAGTTGCCAATCTCGATTTGCAACCGCCTAGGCTCAAGACTTTCGCGCTACCTGCCATAGCACCACTGAGGTCAAGCCTGCTGGCTCAGGCCCAGCGTTCGCCGGTCATCTCGGCGTGCATGTTTGAGGCGGCAAGTGGTGAATCGAGTGCTGCAAAATTGGCTCAGCATGCAATGCTTGTTAGCCTTAGGTCGCAATGTCACATAGCCCGCCCCCGAATACAGAACACACCCGTTGGTCGCCTGGATTGATCGGGTTCTATTTTAGCTGCGCTGGTGCATCGCTCGGTGCAGCCATTGGGTTCGGCAGCTACTTCTTCTTTGAGTCGCAGGGCGGTTTGATTTTCGGCTCGGTTGTGGCAAGTGTTAGCTCGGTGACATGCTATTACTCGCTGCGGGCAGCACGTCGGCCTCCTGAGAATTAGCGAGCCGCCGAATTGCGGCGGCCACTGCGGTCTCGCATCAAGCGGTTATCTGAGCAACCATTCGACCGCCGCGAGCAGGTCCTTGGCTTCGTGATCAGGGACGCACCCAGCTTCGGCAAGCTTTTCTCTTTGCTCTGCTATTGGCTTGCCGCTTGCGACCAAGATCTTTGTCATTGGCAGGCCTTCGGCCATAAGTAAATCACGAGCGGTATCGCCGATGACGACGGCGGAATCGGTTGCTACGCCAAACTCGCTGAGCATATCGCATGCTTCATGCAGCATGCCTGGCTTTGGCTTGCGACAAGAGCATTCGCCGCAATATCCGGCGTCGCGTTGGTTTGATTCTTCGGGATTCGGATGGTGGGGGCAATGCAGGTATGCGAGCGGCAAACCTTCGACTAGTTGATGCAGCCGTGTGTGAATGAGTGCGAGGTCGCGCTCATTGTAGAATCCCCGAGCGATACCGCTTTGATTGGTTGTGATAACGATTCGAAAGCCAGCCTCGTGTAGCAGCCGCAATGCTTCTAGGGCGCCTGGGATTAGCTGCAGCTGTTCAGGTTTGCCGAGAAAATCGACTTCGCAGTTGATGGTGCCGTCGCGGTCGAGGAAGGCCGTTTTGGACACTGCTAATTTTCGGGCTTGTTGGAGCTTGTGTCAGACTTCGCAGCTTGTGCTGAAGCACGCGAGGCTAGCAAGTCGAAACCAAGCAGAGGAGCGTCGTTCTGCTCCAGTCGCACATGCAGTTCTGCGGGTAGCAGGGCGCCGCGGACCCCAAATGGGAACACAAAGTCGCCAGGTGTCCAAAAAATCGGCAATGGTGGCATCACCAGATCGTAGACGCCGTCATTCCAGCGTGATGTGTAACCTTCCGTGTGCTGATAGAGCCTACGTCGAGCAGTCCTGAACCCTGGCTTTTCAAGCTCGAGCAGGTGGTCGCTACCGAAGTTGCCGCCAATTGCTAGCTTTGCAGGCGTAGTACGACCCGTATCCAGGCCGTCGACGATGATTCGGGCCCCTAGGGGTTGGCTGGAAATGAGCACGTTCTCTTTGCTTTGCCACCAAGTGCAGGCAGGTAGGCATGTAAAAAGGCAGGCCAAGAGAGACATCTGGGAGCGCCGAAGCATGATGTAGATCCTATCGGCACATTGCCCTGCGGAAACCCAGCACTACCTGACAGTCTTCGGGCTTCGTTCTTTGGGCTTGATCCGGTAGTATCGTGCCAACGTTATAGGGCCCGTAAGAGCGAGGTCCTGACTGCTTCGCGTTTGGTCACGCGTTGCGTCTGCTGGAATCCGGTCAATCCAAGGTTAGGTCTGTCAAATGGTCATCCGTTGCGTTGTGGGGGGGCTTTCGCCCCGTTTCTCTTTGTTGGTAGCGATGCTTGTCTCGCCGGCCCTCGGGTTGGCGCAGGCTCCGTCACCCAACCCGGCTACGCTCGAAGGCCAGCAGCCCGCTGCTGAGCCAGTTGCAGCGCCGGCAACTCCCGAGCAGTCTTCGGCCGATTTGGTCCAAGATGGGGTTGTTGTTTACGGCAAGATTGTTGCCGATGCCGCGCCCCTGCGCTGCTGGTCGAGCGTCGTCGCAACGCCGCCTGCTTTTGAGGATGTCCTTCAGAAAGACCAAGTCGTCGTTCTAGGGCGCAGCGAGAACGGCTATCGCGAAGTGGTCTTGCCGCTTGGGCCGATGGGATACGTCAGCAAGCGCTTCACGGAAAAGGCCGATGACGGTGCGGTTTCCACCAAGGGAACTAAGGTTTCTTTCCGTTACCGACCGCGCACGAGTGAAGCGCCCGTCGCGCAAATGCCAAACGGCACGGAGATGTTTGTCGTTGGCCTTGAAGACGGTTGGTACAAGGCACGCATTCAGGGTGTGGAAGCTTGGGTTGCTGAATCCCAAATTCAGGTCGTGCCTAGTGACCCTGAAGTCATCGCCGCTAGCGAAGCACTGGCAGAACAAATGCGGGCAGCAGTGCAAGCGCGCCTCGATTTGATCGCCGCTGAGTTGAAGCAACAAGAACGAGACCGGGTAGACCTTGAGGCCGTCAAGGTCGTCGAGGACGCCTTCTCCAAAGAACTTCTCAAGCCGGTCGGGAAGCAGCAGTTTGGGCCACTCCGAGCAACGTTGGCGAAGGTTTCCGCTGGCTTGGTTGGCGACGGTGCCGCGCGCAGATTGTCGGCATCTTTGAAAAAGCGATTGGAGACCCAGCAGTGGATCGTCGATGCGACGGCCGCGCGGAGCGAGAAGCCCCCAGTCGTGGATGCGACTACGGTCAAGCCGCAGGTGAAAGATCGCATGGATCGGTTCGAATCGATTGGCTGGTTGCGCTACGAAAGTCGCCTCTCTGGCGCGGGTATCTACTACCTAGAAAAGGGTGGTCGCCGTCAGCACGAGTTGTCTTGCAACACTGGTCGTTTCGATCTGTCCCTGTTTGTCGGTCGTGAAGTTGGTGTCATTGGACCGCGCCGCACGCCGATCGCCGAGCAGTTGAGTGTGCTCGATGTCGAGCGCATTGAAGTTCTCGGCACAGCGCGGAACTAATTTTTGTAACGAACGGCCGCTGCGAACGACGGTTCGCGGCGATTGTTGGTGTGGCATCGGGCTGACCGGCCCTGATGCCGAAAAGGCATGGAGTCCTCGCTGCTCGCGGGGGCCAATCCAGATGCCTTTAACTCCTCCAGCGCTGATGACTTGCGTGACTCTCGCCACATTCGTGTGGGCGGTGTGTTTGCCAGCTCAGGAGACCAGCCAGCCAGGCTCGTCTGGTCGAGCTAAGTCGTCGTTTACGGAGCTGTCGAAAGCCTCCCAGCTCGCTGATGACCAGAATCCGGCACCGGCCTTAGAGACGATTGGGATCGGCAGTGGACTACGCGGGCTTGAGCTTGGCGCGAGCCTGTTGGAGGCAGAGGATCCTGTTCGAGCGTGGCGAGCGTTCTTGTCTATCGATGCAGCGAGTCCTTTAGGCGTGGATCGTTCTATTGGATTGGGTCGTTCCCACCTGATGCTCGGTCACAGTGGCTTTGCAAGCGTGTATGGCGAACATGCGATTGCTGCGGCACCAGCGCGACAGGATGCGATGGCGTTGACTGTGCGTGCACTGATTAAGGCACGGGAATTTGATGAGGCAGTTAGGCGATCTGGCGCCTTCTCTTCGCGGGTCGGAGTCTTGACTGCTGACCTTTTGGCTGCGCGGGGCTCTGCATTGTTTAGGGTGCAACGGACTGCTGATTCCGCAAAGGCATATCAGCAAGTGGTCGCGTTAGATAATCATCATGCGGAAGCGCACCTCCGTTTGGGCTCAGGGCTGCTTGACCCAGTCAAGGTCGTTGTGCAGCAGGAGTTGCGCTTAGCAGTTGCGGCATTGACTGACGGCAATTCTGATCGCGCGATCAAACTCCTTGATCAAGTGCTGCAAGAGCAAGCGAATCATCCAATCGCACACCGTTTGCTGGGCGAGACACTATATGCGAAGCGGACTTTGGCCAGCATGGCGATGCAAGATGAGGCGTTCCATCGTCTCTCTGCTGCATTGCCCAAGCCGCAAGTCGCAGGGTTGCCGATAGCTGACTTTGTCGGTGGTTATGAACAGTTGTCAAGTTCTCGGCGGCTGGTTGTTGATCGGACGGCAGCGCTATTCCGTAAGCAGCTGGGCAAGCTGGTAACAGTTGGTGGCAGTCACGACTTACTTGCTGAACTTGAGCGGACAACGGATGCGTCCGCGCGCTCAAATCTTCGTGGACGCCGGACCTTTGACGGTCGCGTTTGGGATGATGTGCGTGGCGTTGGTGGTATGCAAGCTGCGACAGGAATCGAGGCGCTCGATGAGGCCGCAACCTTTGGTTTCGATACGTTTGCTCATGAAGTCGCACATCAGGTGCATTTCTTCACCTTCTCCCCGCTTCAGCGTGTTCGCGTCCGTTCGCTGTATCGCACTGCGATGAGGGAGCACCTCTATCTGGACTATTATGCAGCCAGCAACGAGGCTGAATACTTTGCTCAGGGAGTTGAGGCTTACGTCAGCTTGGCGAAACGGCCGGGCGGCGAGACAACCCACGGTCACACCCGATTTGAGTTACTGCGAGTTGATCCAGAGTTGCACGATTTCATCGCAGAGGTCGTCGATTTTGATCCACTTGCCGATACGGAAAGCGCCGAGCAAATTCTAGCCGCTGCAGTTGCGGTAGCTATTCGCTGTGGCCGTTGCGATGACGCCGTAATTGCGGCGGGAATGCTGTCGCCTGGCAAGCTCAGAACGCAGTTGCTGGCGGATGCACAAGAGGCACGTCGCGCGCAACGCAGTCATTAGTTTCCGTCGGGCATGACCACGGATTTGTGGGGCAGCAATTCTGAGTTTCTTTGTTACTGCAGAGATCTGCTGTGCCCGTAGATGGCATGGGTGACTTGTGTGGCGTGGGACTGATTGATGCGAGTGAATCGCGTAAACGTATCTTGCAGATGGGGGAGCAGCGTTTGAGCGATGTGGAGTGCTTGGCGTTGGTGTTACGGGCAGGTCGAGGATTCGAGTCCGCAGAGCAGTTGGCGCATATGTTGTTGCGGCAGTTTGGTGGTTTGGCCGGTTTGTCTTTGCGCAGTGTTCGCGAGTTGGCGCGTGAGGGTGTTGGTGGAGTGCGCGCGAGCGCTGTAGTCGCCGCTTTTGGATTGGCCCGGCGTTTGTCGCTGGAAGCATTCCGACCAGGAACGCTGGTTCGCCATGGAGGAGATGTTGCGCAAGTCGTTCGGCATGCTGCGCACGGCATGCGTCGCGAGAGTTTCTTTGTCGTGCTGCTCGACGTTCGAAGCCGCATCATGGGCTTGCATCAAGTCAGTGTCGGGGTAGTGGACTCGGCGCCAGTCCACCCACGTGAAGTGTTTGGGCCGGCGGTTCGCGATGCTGCGGTTGCTGTTGTGGTTGCCCATAATCACCCGTCGGGTGATCCAAGTCCCAGTAAGCAAGATGATGAGGTTACGGCGCGACTGAAATCCGCAGGTGTGCTGCTGGGGATCGATGTTCTCGATCATGTTGTCGTTGGCACTGATCGATATTACAGCTTTGCCGATAAGTCGTTCTTTGGTTACGGCTAGTGATGCCGTTGATCATCAAGTGGCGTTCCGTATTGATGGCGCGTAGATGCCCGAATATTTGAGGTCACGTCTTGCGCGGCCTTTGGGTCGGCCTGAGCGCCTGCTCCAGGCCAGATCTGGGCTTTGGCAGACTTCTAGAAGATTTCGCAATTCTGATATGAGTTGCCTCCAAGGGCAGGCTGTTGTCCATTGCGCTTTAAGACGGAGGTGGGAACTCATAGTCTAGGCACATAACCCAACTCGTGACTTAGTCGTGCGCGGTGCCTGTCTCTGTACTGACCAGCCATCGTCTGACTCTCCCGTTCGTCAGTAGCATCGAATTGATGGCATCCGGTTCCGTTTCAGATCCCAGTTTCATTCGCCAGCCGTTTCAGCGGCAGCATTGGCAAGTGATTTTGCTGACTACCGCTGTAGCCGCAGTGCTACGTATGTGGAACTTGGGGGAGTGGTCGCTATGGGTTGACGAGGCGCACACTTGGCGGGATGCCACGATGCCCTTCTTTGGTGAAGGTGGCTTCATGGATGAGCAGCGTCGGCTCTACCCGCTATCCTTCCTGCTGTTGAGATTCCTCTTTGGAGTCGATGTTCTGGGCTTCGATGAGTGGTCTTTACGCTTGCCGTTTGCGCTGATTGGCATCCTCACAGTTCCATTGCTGGCAATCTGTGGCCGAAGATTTGTTGGTCCTTGGTCTGCGGTGATCGCTGCGTGTTTGTTGGCAGTCAACCCGTGGCACATCTTCTGGAGCCAAAACGCCCGCTTCTACGGCATGGTGGTATTGGGCTCGGTGTTGGTGATGCATCGCCTACACGTGTTGTTTGAGTCTGGCCGCGCCAAAGATTTGTTATTGGCTACAGCGTTCGTGGTCCTTGCGGCTGGTAGCCATCCGACTGCATTTGCTTTGGTGATCAGCTTTGTGTGCTTCCTGATCGTTCGTCCAGTGCTCCGCACACGCTATGGAGCGTTCATGATCGTGGTGCTGGCGTTGCTGTTGATTGTGACCGTGCCGTGGATGATTCGCCAAAGTGAGCTTTTCTCCGACTTCTTGGACTCGAAGAGTACTTTGGCCCCGATGCACTGGTTGGAGACTGTTGGTTACTACTTCCGTCCTTCCATGATCGTTGCGGTGCTGCTCGGCTTGGTCGTTGCACCAGGCTTGCTGGGTGCTAACCGTGCGCTGTATTTGACATGCATGGTGGTAGTTCCGGTCATTGCTTTCAGTGCGATCGGCAGCATGCTGGTCAAGGTCACGGCTCGATATGCAATCTGTGTATTGCCAGCGGTGACCCTGCTTGCTGGGCTACTCATTACGTATCTCGCACATCGATTGCGCGAAGCGCCCGGGTTGCCTCGGATGGCTGCTTGGTTGTTGTCGGCGGCATTCCCTGTTGTGTTGTTTGCCGACTACATACAGCTAGATGTGGCCTACTTTACGGAGCAAAATGGCCAGCGTGGCAAATGGCGGGAGGCGTCGAACTTTGTGTTAGAGGAAGCTGCGGCGCGTGGTTTCCGCGGCGTACGCTTATTGACCGGCAATGCGCCGACATCGCTTTACTACATGCGGCGAAGGCATTGGTTCGTCGGCGACACCGATCCGTATCCTGACATCAATGTGCAGCCGTTACTCTCGTGGCGGTTCCGCACAGGGCGAGAGAATGGTTCGGTCATGCACGCGCCTGGGGTTGAGCCTCACTTTGAGTGGCATCAGAAGATTGCTAAGCGTAATGACCAGCTGTTTGCAGTGGCAGTGACGTTGCCGGAGCTGCGCGAGCTAGATCGCACTTGGGAGAATCCGGATCTCAATGGGCAATTTGAGGCAGTTCTGGTGCGAGATTTTGAACTGGTGATGCATTTGCCGGTTTGGATCGGTCCGAAGAACGAGAGCATCTACCTATATTTGCCGAAGAAAGTCGACTAGTGGGCTATCGGTCACGGTGCGCTGCTCTGGATCGTTATGATTTGCGCCGGATTTTTGCGCAGACGATCGTCCTAATTTGAGGTCATCATTCGAGCTGACGAATGCTCGTCTTGAGAACTGCAGCAATAAGGGCGATCATGTGTCTATGCGTATGCTCACGTTCGCTGTGTTTTCGATGCTTTCTTGGTCTGCTTGTGCGCAAGAGGCGAATGGGGGAGCGAGGGAATCGCAAGCTCAGGGTGAAGTCCTCAGTGACAGCCAGACTGGGGTGCCCAGTGACTTCGTTCGCTATGTCAAGGTTGGTGACGGTGGGCATCTAGACACAGCGATCACCACCTATGAGAAAGATGGCATCACGGTCATCTTCTATGGCGCGGTTCACATCGCCGATAGGGCGATCTATCAGGAGATGAACAAGCGTTTCGCGACTTGCGATGCACTGCTCTACGAGCTGGTCGGCCCCGATGACTATCGACCTACTAAGGATCGTGACCAAGGCGGTTTCAATCCGGTTGCAATGCTGCAGTTGGGAATGAAGCAGAGCATGGGGCTAACGTTCCAGCTCGATGAGGTTGACTATCAGCCAGATAACTTCGTTCACGCTGATATGACTCAGGAAGAGTTTCAGTCGAGCATGCTTGAGCGCGGAGAGAGCCTGATGTCGATCATGTTTGACATGATGGTCAATGGCATGAAGATGCAGCGAACTCAGCAAAAAACTGGCGGCGGTGGTAGCAAGTTACCTAGTTACGATTTGGTGAAGGCCTTTCGTAATCGCGAAGGCCAGCACTTGATGCGAGTGACATTTGCAGCACAGCTTGAGCAAATGGAAATGATGGCAGCCGGTGGTGATGGATCGACTCTCTTGGAAGGTCGTAACGAGAAGTGCCTGCGGGTGCTGCGCCGCGAGATCGCTAACGGCAAGAAGCGTCTGGGCATCTACTATGGGGCCGCCCACTTGCCCCATATGGAGCAACGCTTGGTCCAGGGTATGGGCTTTAAGAAGGTTGCCCATGAATGGCTGGTCGCCTGGGACTGCGAGAAACGCCTGGACCCAATTAAGGATTCCGCCGCTGCCAAGCAAATTCGTCGGTGTAAGCGCGAGTTGCGGCAGTTGGCTAAGGCTGGCTTTGCTTACCGCCGCACACATGGAGATAAGAGTTTGCCCGCGAACGTTTCGGAAGTTTGTGCTCTGGAGGTTGAGGGGGCAAAGGTCTACACCGGTCCGATTGTAGATCCATGGGGCAGCGAGTTCCGTGTTCAGGGCCGAAAGTATGGCGACAGATGGCAAGTCATCAGCGATGGTCCAGACAGGAAGCCCGGAACCGATGATGACATTAAGATCGTTGAGTCTCGGCGCTGAGTAGCAGGTGATTGCCAGCGATCGCTGGTCTACCAATCAGTCTGCTTGCCTAGCTCTCGTGGCTTAGACTTGTCGTCGGCTGTTTGCCAGGCTGTCCAGTAGGCAAGTCGCACGATCGATTCCATTGCTGCGTAGTCAAGTTTGTCCGCGTGATCGGTTACTTGGTGGTAGTCAGGGTGCTCGCCGTCGCAGAAGAAAACTACTGGGATACCGATCTTGGCGAAGTTGTAGTGATCGCTTCTTCGGTAGTAGGTGTCGCCGCTTGTAAAAGCGATGTCGAACTGTTTTCCCAGCGTCACCGCATCGCGAACGATAGAGGAATACTTGACGTGCTTGTAGCTTGGCGTGATCTGCATCTGGATCACCTGTGCTTCACGACCAGCACGTCCAATCATGTCGATGTTGATGTTCGCAGTGATGCGGCTTTTCGACCATGTTGGGTGGTCGGCGTAGTATGCCGAACCCCATAGTCCTAGTTCTTCGCCGCTTACTGATAAGAATATGATCGAGCGTGCAGGGCGTGTGCTGCTCTTCGCGAATGCTTCCGCAAGCTCGAGCAGGCCGGCGGTACCACTGGCATTGTCGTCAGCACCGTTGAAGCGATCGCCATCGATCCGCGTGCCAACGTGGTCGTGGTGCGCTGATATGACGATGGCATCGAGCTTTTTGCTGGTGCCCTCGAGCACTGCAATGACGTTGCTGGCACTGGCTTTTTTGACCGCTTTGACTTGAAGGGAGAGCTTGGCTTTTGCTTTAGCATTGGCCTCGTCTGCCTGAACGTTGCCGTTCGTGTCGACCGCGATCTTCATGTGCTCCAGCAACCGTTTGCTTACATCTGCAGAGAGCACCATCAACGGCAAGCGCACTACCGGCCTCGCAAACTTGTTGTAGGCCATCACACCGTGGTCTCTAAGTAGACCGCGATAGTTAAGAGTGTTGGCCAGTGACCCTTTGTCATCCAGCAGGCAGACAATGCCAGCCTTGGCACCCGACGAGCGTAGCTTACCTGCGATCTGGGTGTAGCGCTGAATGGCCTGCAGGTCGCCGCCGACACCGCTACTTGCACCGCCTCTTAGAACCACCACAGGGATGCGGTTGCTCATGTTATCCGGGATCTTGGTGCCGTTGCCACAATAGGTCAGTGCTGCCGAAAGGCTGACCTTGTCTTCGAGGCTGGCATGCAGCACGGCGAATCCGTTGGTGATCTTATGCTTGCCGAAACGTATGCCGGTCGACTTCGTGATCTCAAGTCGTTCAATCGGATACTTTTGGATGAAGGAACGACGGTCTCCCAGTGGCTTTAGGCCCAGTGACTTGAAGTGTTTCGCGACGTAGTCTGCTGTGTCAATTTGACCTGGACTTGCCGTTTGGCGACCGTTCCTGGCATCGTCGGCCAACCAGTAAGCGTGATTGCGCAAGTCTTCGCGATCAATCCGTTCCATTCCTGCGGGCGCGTCGTCAGGGATAGCTGCTGCTACTCCAATGTCTGGGCGCTTAGTCCCGGAAGTTTGCGCTGCGCAGACGCTTGGCAGAAAGCATGCTGCAGACAAGGCGGGCACGATGAGCAGGCGAGTAGCTTCCAGCTTGGTGAGACGACGCATGACGGAAAGCGTAGCGCGTTTTTTATCCGGCGCTTAACCATCTGTGACTCGGGTCAATCCTGAGACGTTGTTGAGGAGTTGAGCAGGCGCGCGAGCCGGTCCTTATCGGCAAATACTGTAATTGCCTTCGTTTGCGCTGGCACTACGGCGCCCGGTGGAAGGCCTTTCGGCTTCTTGATGTTCTTGCGAAACGTGTAGACCACCTCGAGCCGCTCTTCCCCGCGGGATTTGCTGTAGTAGACCGCCAGAGTTGCCGCATCGAGAAGTGTTTCAAGGCTTGCCGTCTTCTGCTTTGGCATGCGAATGACTACGTGAGAGCCAGGGCGGCCACCCCCAACGTGTAGCCACAGATCATTGCCGTTTGCGTATCGCATCGTCAATTCGTCGTTCTGGTTGTTATTCCGTCCAACAAATATCGGGTAGCCCTCCGCTGAAGTGAAGCGACGAAATGGAACCGCCTCGCCGTTCTTCTTCTTCTTCTTCTTCGATGTGTTGGCATTGCTCTTGTCGGCTTTTGGCTTTGGCAATAGGCCGAGTCCATCTAGCCGTGTGCGGACGGCGTCAAGGTTCGCCTCAGAGGGGTCTTGCAGTAGGTCGGCGGCCGCGCTTAGTGCAGCGAGTTCCGTTTCAGCGACCTTGAGTCGTGACACGGTCATTGTGCGACCTTCATCGAGGCGGCGTGCTTTGTCGTAGAGCTTGTTGGCTTGGAGCGCGACGGGCTTGCTCGGGTCGAGCGGGATCTTCATGGTGCCATCACCATTCAGATTTGGGACTTCCATCTGTTCCGCGCCACGGGCGACCGAGTGCGCATATGCGAGCATCAAATCAGCTGTCGAGCGCATTTCTGTGGCACGTCCGACATTGTCAAGTTGCCGGTGCATGCCCTGGACTTTGTGCTCGGCCTTTTTGAGGTTGCGTTGCACCAAGAGCCGTAGTGAGGTCTCGACCTCTAGCTGTTCTTTTTCAAGGTCGAGCGTCGTGAAGTGGTCGTCGATACTCGTTAGCACTGGTGCAGGAAATCGCGATACGACTTCGAGTTTAGCTGTTTTGGTGACGTTTGCCGACGTTGGTAGTTGCGGCGGCGGTGAATAGATATCACCGCGCCCAAGCGTTCTTACGGCTGTTTGCACTGATCGCGACATTGTTAACGCTAGGTTGTCTTGGTCGGTAAGTACCCAGAGGCCTCGAGCGCCAAATAGCTCTACGATCAGACGCCGCTCGCCAGCCTGGCTCGAGAACACCAGCACACAACTGCGCTCGCCCGAAGTTGCATTGATGGCGCTGAGCGTCGCATCCAGCAGTTCGCGGTGCAGAAGATCAGCACCTGGTCCACGTCGCCTCGCTGTTCGTCCAAAGCGACGCTTTGTCGTCGTGATGCGTGCCCGCTGGCCGCCGAGAGCAATCTGCAAAAATGCTTTCCGGCTTTCGTCCACCGGTTGCAGCACTAGCAGTAGATCATCGTGACCACCGGTGCCATTTAATGCCACTGCGTCGAGCACAGTGGCAGAGCGATAGACCCGCAGATCCTCGATTGCGAGGGCCAATTCGGCAGCTGTTAGGCCGCGCGCTGCGGGTGTCGACATTCGTTACTTCTTCAGTTCTTCAACAGGATCGTAGATCCAGTTGTAGGCGGCGTAGTCATATTCGACGAGGCCTTCTGGGAAGAATAGACCGAGTTCGCGCTCGGCTGCTTCTGGCGAATCACTGCCGTGGACGAGGTTGAAGCTACGGCTGACGCCGTAATCACCCCGGATTGTGCCGGCTTCGGCATCCGAACCAAAGGTGGCTCCCATGAGCTTGCGGCAAGTGGCAATGGCGCCAATTCCTTCGAGCGCAAGGGCGACGACTGGCGAACTCGTCATAAATTGGACGAGACCAGGGTAAAATGGGCGTTCTTTATGGGCCTCGTAGTGCTTGGCGGCGAGTTCTTGCGAAATCTGCATGAGCTTCATGCCAGCAATTTTGAGGCCTTTTCTTTCGAAGCGGCTGAGGATTTCGCCAGATAGCCCGCGCTGGACAGCGTCAGGCTTAAATAGAATCAGGGTGCGTTCCATAGTAGTTGGGTGGGTATTCGTGCTTGAATGAGCGGAAAGATGATATCCATCTACCAGCCTCGACAGCACAGATTTTCGGCGTTGCCGGTCGTAGCTTTGCTGTGTCTTGTGATTACGGCTCCCATCCTGACCGGTTGTGCCACGGATCGTGAGAGTACGATGATGCGATCTAGCAGGGCTCGTGCCGTCGGTGTATTGCGCTCTGAGCGCAAGCAGCAGGAGCGTGAGCTGGAGTTATGGCAGGCGACCAGGGGGCAGGCAGACCGCGATATCAGTGAGGCTAGATTAGACTCCGTAAGAATCAGCTCGCAGTTACGTGGGGTGCGTGGGCTGCTGGCCCGAGAACGGCGTGAGCTGGCAGGAATTGAGCAGCAGTTAGTCGCCGCCGAGAAGCGGGCCGCAGATATTCAGAAGCAACTTTTGCCCCTCAAAAAGCTGGAGCAACGGTTGGCTGACCAGGGCAAATTGATCTCGGCTGCTAAGGATCAAATCCAATCGTTGTCTGCTGAGGTTGCGAAGGCCGAAGGCGAGGCATCCTCGCAGGAGGCAATCCTGAAGCCTAAGTTGGTTGCTTTGCAGAAGCGGCTCGCAGATTTGAAGGTCGTTGGTGTGCAGATTGCCGAAGCTGAGGCCAAGGTTGCTTCGGCCCAGAAAGTGTTGGCACCGCCGGCCAAACCCCCAGTCAAAAAGTAACTAGCAAGCGATTGCCTTCTGATTTCTTCCCATAAGACGACCACATGCAACGTCCTCTACTCTGCTTGATCATCTTGGCATCCTCGCTGTCGGCTCAGGGCGAGGTTGAGACAATTCGAAAGCCGGACCCGCAGAAGGTGGCTAGTTCGCAGCCGCTGTCGCCTGCGGCAGCGATGGCCGCGATTGAGTTGCCCGCTGGCTACCATCTCGAACTGGTTGCTTCTGAGCCAATGATCCGTGAGCCAGCAGCGGTTGCTTGGGACGGCAATGGCCGAATGTATGTCGCCGAAATGCGAACCTACATGCAGGACATCGACGGCAATGGGGCGCACAACCCTGTCAGTCGCGTCAGCTTACTCGAAGATACTGATGGCGATGGAAGCATGGACAAGCATTCGGTCTTCATCGACAAGCTTGTGTTGCCCAGAATGATCTTGCCGTTGCGCGACAGCCTTTTAGTTCGCGAGACCAATACTCTGGATCTTCATGAGTATCGGGACACCGACGGCGATGGCGTCGCCGACGAAAAGACTTTGGTTTACGAAGGTGGGGGGCGAGGCGGCAACCTTGAGCACCAGCCCAGTGGTCTTGATTGGAACATCGATAACTACCTCTATGTAACCTACACAAATAAGCGCTACCGCTATCGCGATGGCAAGGTCACCGCGCAGAGCCTTCAGGCAGGGGATGGGCAGTGGGGGATTACGCACGATGATTGGGGGCAGTGCTACTATTCGCGAGCTGGTGGCGAAGTCGTTGCGACGGCGTTCCAGCAAAACATGCAATACGGCAAGCTCGATTTGCCGGGGCAGCTAGCGGATGGATTCAATGAGTGTTGGCCCATCGACAGCATTCCGGATGTTCAAGGTGGTAAGCGTCGGGTTCGGAAGAATGGCTCGCTCAACCACTTCACTGGTTGTTGCGGTCAGGTCGTGTTTCGTGGCGACCGTTTGCCGTCAGAACTCTATGGCAACTTGTTTGTGCCAGAACCCGTCGGCCGGCTGATCCGCCGTGCGATCGTTAGCAATGACGGCGGCATGCGAGTGCTGACAAATGCGCACGAGGGTAGTGAGTTTCTTCGAACCAAAGATGCGAATTTCCGACCCATCAATATGTACACCGCGCCAGATGGCACGTTGTACATCGTCGACATGTATCGAGGCATCATCCAGGAAGGCAACTGGGTCAGAGAAGGTAGTTATCTGCGCGGCGTCGTGCAGGAATATGGACTAGATCGCAATGTCGGGCGTGGTCGGATTTATCGCTTGGTCCATGACGACTTTAAGCCGGGACCGCGTCCGCGTATGCTCGATGAATCGACAGCCCAACTGGTGGAGCATCTCGCGCATCCAAACGGTTGGTGGCGGGATACCGCGCAAAAATTGATCGTGTTGCGCGGTGATCTGAGTGTCGTTCCTGCGCTGCGCGCAATGATGACCGATCATGAAGCATCGTTAGCCCGCAATCATGCAATGTGGACGCTTGACGGGCTTGGCAAGCTTGAGCCAACTGATGTAATCGCCCGCTTATCAGATACAGACTCTCAAGTACGTGTGTCCGCGATCCGTGCTGGAGAGCAGTTCTTGAGTGAATCGTTTCACCAGGGTGTAGTGGACAGCTTCTTTGCGATGGCAACAGATCGTGATGAAAGTGTTCTCTTGCAGCTTTTGCGATCAGCTTTGTATACGCAGCTTGTAGGCCAAGAACCGTTAGTTGAAGGCATTGTGGCGTCGCATGCTGAGAACTGTGCGATTACGCAAACGGCTAAGGTCTACTTCGACCGTATAGAAAAGGCGCAAAAGGAAGCTGCGCGTCGCGCTGAGATTGCGAAAGCCAACGCCGAGTTGGCTGCAGCTGTCACCCGTGGTGCAACGATCTATCAGACATTGTGCTTTGAGTGTCACGGTAACGACGGCGAAGGTATGCCCGTGCCGGGGGTCGCTAATGCAACCCTCGCCCCAACTCTGATTGGGTCTCCGCGCGTGCTCGGGTCGAAAGAACGAGTCGCGAGGATTGTGATGCAAGGTTTAGCAGGGCCGATTGATGGCAAAACCTATCCTGGCGTAATGGCAGCCATGGCGAGTAACGACGACGCCTGGATTGCGGATGTGTTGACCTTTGTTCGCAACAGCTGGGGAAACGATGCTGGCATTGTCACCCAAGCACAGATCGAAGAGATTCGAGGTGGATTAAAGCGTCGTCGCCAGCCGTGGACGCTCGCGCAGCTGAAACGCTACGATCCGGTGTTGACGGCGCGCAAGCGGTGGCGACTGAGTTCTAGTCGTTCAAGGAGCGAGTTACGGCATGCGGTCGACGGTGATGCAGGCACGCGTTGGACAAGCGGTCGGCCACAACAGCCTGGCACTTGGCTGCAAATTGAGTTGTCTGAAGCAGTGCCGGTCACGGGCATCGAGCTTGACACGAAGGGGTCGGTAAATGATTTCCCTAAGAGCTATGAGGTCTGCATCTCAAGTGATGGCAAGAACTGGAGCAAACCGATCGCGACTGGCGATGGCTCTCGCAAGGATGCGATCGTTCGCTGGTCGTCTGTCACGACTAAGTTTTTGCGGATCACCCAGACAGGCAAGAAAGAGGGGCTCTATTGGTCTGTTCACGAGCTCCAGTTGTTCGGCGAAGGCAACCCTTTGCCTGAGTAAGTCAGGCAGGTAGATGCTGTCGTCAGAACTGGCGTAGTGGCGAAGAATGCTGCTCTCGTTCGTAGCAACGGTGTGCCCGGGGTCTAATTGCTGTCCCCGCGTTTTGGCTCGTGAAGTTGACGGTTCGAGCTGCGGATTAGACTCTATTTGCCATCTGTGGCCATTATCTGCCAGTCTTGTAGACGATATGGCGGGTCTGACCCTCGGGGGGATAGCCAAGCGCGTGATCAGTCTGCATACTGTTCGCCCCAATGTTGACCCTGTCAGGAGTTTCGAAGTCATACGGTGACCGCGTTTTATTTGCGGATGCAGCGTTGCAAGTTAATCGCGGCGACCGCATCGGGCTGGTTGGCCCGAACGGTGCCGGCAAGTCCACGCTGTTCTCGCTGATACTGCGCCAGGAACCAGCTGATGATGGCCAGATTGCATTCGAGCGTGATGCCCAGGTTGGTTACTTAGCTCAAGAAAGCGCTCCAGTCAGGGATGAAACGGTGCTCGAGATTGCGTGTGCGATTACCGAAGACTTCGTTGAGTTGCATCGCATCATTAAGTCGTGGGAAAATGGTGACTACGAAGAACTGAGTGCTGGCCAAGAAGATGTGCACGAGCGCTACAATGAGCTCAATGGTTACTTGGTGGAGGCTAAGGCCAAGCAAATCCTTGCTGGACTTGGGTTTCGCGATTCGGATCTCGATCGACCAGCAAAGGAGTTAAGTGGTGGTTGGGTCATGCGTGCGCACCTTGCTAGGTTGCTCACGCAAGAGCCTGATTTGCTGATGCTCGATGAGCCTACTAACCATCTAGACCTAGAGTCCTTGATGTGGTTCCAGGGCTACTTGAAGGGCTATCCCGGTGCGATTCTGGTGATCTCTCACGATCGAGAGTTTCTCAACGCGTTGGTAACCGCGATTGTCGAGATTCGTCAGCAAGGCTTGACCCGTTACACCGGCAACTACGGCAAGTTTTTGGTGCTGCGTGAAGCGGCAGATGCGCAGTTGCTCGCTTCGTTTAAGACGCAGCAGAAAGAGATCGCGCACCTGCAAGCGTTTGCGGATCGCTTCAAGGCAAAGGCGAGTAAGGCGACACAAGCGCAGAGCAAGCTTAGGCAGATTGAGCGTATGGATAAGATCCAGGCGCCGGCCGGAGACGACAAGAAGGTTGGCTTCCGCTTTCCGCAGCCGATCCGATCAGGTCAGCGTGTCACGTGGCTCGATCAGGTTCACTTCTCGTATGGCGACAACGTTGTCTACGGTGGCGTTGATCTTGAAGTAGAGCGAGGCGAGCGCATTGTGCTTGTCGGACCTAACGGAGCTGGTAAGTCGACCTTGTTGAAGTTGCTCGCAGAAAAGCTAGTTCCCAGTGCTGGGGAGCGTGGCCTTGGCCACAACGTATTTGCTGGCTACTACTCGCAGTATCGCGTCGAAATGCTCGACCCTAAGCGCTCCGTACTTGACGAGGCGTTAGACACAGATGCCAAGGTCACAGAGCAAGCTGTGCGTACGTTGCTTGGCTCATTTTTGTTCTCCGGCGAATCGGTGTTCAAGAAAGTCTCTGTCTTGAGTGGTGGTGAGAAGAGTCGGCTGGCATTGGTCAAGCTATTGCTGGACCCGCCAAACCTGTTGTTGATGGATGAACCTACTACGCACCTCGATATCTCCAGTATCGATGCTTTGGTTGGTGCCTTAAAGCAGTTCGAGGGCACGTTGGTCTTTATCAGCCACGACGTCCATTTCATTAAATCTCTGGCCAACAAAGTCATCCATGTAGCTGGCGGCAAGTTGACGAACTACATGGGGGACTATGAGTTCTATCTGCATAAGACGCAGTCTAAATCGGCGCGTGCGGCGCTAACTGCGGGTGGCCAGAAGCAGTCTAAGAAGCAGCAGAAAGAGGCTAGGAAGAAAGCCAAGGCGCAAGAAGCGAAGAACCTTTCACCTCGAGCGCAGCAGCAGAAACAGAAAAAGGTCGTGCAGAAGCTCGAAGATCAGATCGAGCAGGTCGAGGCTCAGCAGCAGCAGGCCAAAAGAGAGTTGGAGTTGCCCGATACCTGGAACGACCCCTCGCGCAGTGGCGCGTTGACAAAAGAAATGGATGCGTGCCGAGAGCGGTTAGCAGATCTAACCCAGCAGTGGGAGACTGAGGCAGCGCGCTTAGAGGACGTCGCACCGTGAACAACCAGCCAAACAATCCACTACATGGGGTGACGTTAAAAGCGATCCTTGAGTATCTGGTTGAGAACATCGGTTGGGCTGAGATGGCGCATGCCATCCCGATCAACTGTTTCGTTCATGACCCAAGTATCAATTCGTCGTTGAAGTTCTTGCGTACTGTTAATTGGGCCCGCACCAAGGTCGAGAATCTTTACATACATGTGCGGCGCCGCATCGGCGATTGAGCACAGCTGTATTGTCTCATCCTCAAGTCCGAACTGGATAGTCCGAACAGCAGTTTGTTAAGACCACTCGTTGTGGAAGAACTCGCCGTTTGGCTTGTCCGTGCGCTCAAAGGTGTGCGCCCCGAACAGGTCTCGTTGCGCCTGTGTCAAATTTTGCGGCAGTGACGCGCGGCGGTATGAGTCAAAGTAGCTAAGGCTTGCAGCCATCGCTAAAGTTGGGATTCCGCGTTCCGCAGCTAGAGCGACAACCTTACGCCAAGCTCCCTGGTGCTTCTGGATGAAAGCGCTCAGGTTGGCATCAAGCAGCAGATTCGGGAGGCTCTTTGAGTTTCCGTAGGCAGCTTGGATGCTCTCTAGGAATCGCGCGCGAATGATGCAGCCGCCCTTCCATATTCGTGCGACATCTCCAAGGTCCAGGCCCCATTTCTTGTCGGCATCAGCAGTTGCCAATAGGTCGAGTCCCTGCGCGTAACTGCAGATTTTGCTGCAGTAGAGCGCGTCGCGAACGGCATCGATCATGTCCGTAGCGGGGGCTTGTGCAGGAGGACCCGATAGGTGCTCGCTGGCATGCACTCGTTGTGTCTTCATTGCGCTTAAGTAGCGAGCTTCGACCGCGGCTTGCATCGTCGGGACGGGCGTTCCGTAACGTAGTGCAATTTCACTTGTCCACCTGCCGGTGCCTTTTTGACCAGCTTTGTCAAGGATGACCTCGACGAGTGGTTGGCCAGTTTCGCTATCGGTTTCCCGCAAGATTCGTGCGGTGATTTCGATCAAGAATGACTCGAGGTAGCCCTGGTTCCACTCTTCAAACGTATTGGCCATATCGTCATGCGACATGCCGAGGACGTTCTTCATCAGGTCGTAGCACTCGGCGATCAACTGCATGTCGCCATATTCGATGCCGTTGTGCACCATCTTGACAAAGTGGCCGGCAGATCCGGTGCCTACGTGGGTAACGCATGCGCCATCTTTGACCTGTGCAGATATCTTGTTCACGATTGGGGCCAGCTCGTCATACGCGCTGCGGTCGCCCCCTGGCATCATGCTAGGCCCATTCAGGGCACCTTCTTCGCCTCCGGAAACGCCCATGCCGACGAATCGAAATCCTTTTGCGGCCAATTCTGCCGCGCGTCGCTCGGTATCGTCAGGGTGCGAGTTGCCGGCATCGATGATCATGTCGCCAGCTTGAAGGAACGGAAGAAACGATTTGATCGTCAGGTCGACTGGTTCGCCGGCCTTTACCAGTAAGAGTACTTTTCGCGGTCGGACAAGTGACGCACATGCCTCTTCAGGCGTTTTTGCACCGACCATTTCGTAGCCTTCTTCGCAGCGCGCGAGCGTCGCCTCCGTTTTGTCGAAGGACCGATTGAAGACTGTTATCGGGAATCCGTTACGGGCGATGTTGAGTGCGAGGTTCTGGCCCATGACGGCTAGGCCTACAACGCAGATTTGAGAGTTGGCTTCCATAGGTCGTATTCGCTTGATCCTAATGCTAGCCGCAGATTTCCTTGCAACAGTGTTCTTTGTTCTCGATGGGTTTGTCGTTAGCGAAGTTTAGGCTGCTGCTCCGGTGAGATCTTGCTGAAGAGTGCCGCCGATTGGTGGGACTGCGGTCAGTTTGGCGTCTTGCTTACAGCGGAATGATCATTTGCCAGTTTGGACGGGCTTAGGCGGTTTGGGTAGTGCCGCGACCCATTGGCTCCACACGCTTGGATCTGGACCTGGATCACGTTTCGTCAGTTGTTTGAGCGCCTTCCGGTAGGATGTAAGGATCGTGCGCACCTCGTAGACGCCAGTGACAGTGACGTCGAGTACGCTGCCGCTGATCAGGGCATCGACCTTTGGGTCTGCGACGAACGCAGCTGATGCGACTTCAACGTCAAAATCACGGATGTATGCCTGCTGTTTGATGAAGGCTACGTGAGCGCGCGTTTGCGAATTGTCGCTTTTCGCCAAGCCGCTTGCTGCATAAGGGGCAGCTTTTGCTAGCAGAGGGATTGCCTGTTGGTGTCCTATTTTCCCGAGCGCCTCTGCGGTTCGAATGCGGACTTTGGGGCTCGAGTGTGCAAGCCCGCTGGCCATGTATTGGATGTCATCTGCTTGCACGGTTTGTTTGCACAGATTGATCGTCGCGTCGCGCACTTTCTGGCTTGGGTCTAGAACGGTCGTGCGCAGAACAAATCGATGGTTGCCGTTGTTCTTGCGGCGCTGCAGTGCGGAAAGCGCGGCGATGCGCTGCCTTTGGTTGGAATTACGACGTGCCTCTTGCCGTAGGTATTGATCGGCGCCTGGTTCGCGGACCATCAGTTCTTCGATTGCTGCAGCCCGGCTTACAGATGTATTTGCTGGCACTAGGCGCAGTAATTTCTGTATCCGCTTCGTCAGGGGTGCTTGATGAAGCTTGCGCGGTAGAACTTCGGGCCCGAGTTGGGATAGGAAGTCTTGCAGGCGCTTTGCGGTTGGGTTGTTGGGCTGTGTTGAGGCCTTGCTAGCGGCGGCTAGCTTCGCGATCGCTTGATCTAGATGCCGCCACATCTCATTTGTGAGCCCGTATTCGCGCGCCAACTTTGCAAGGTTTAGGTGGGCAAAGGCACTGTTGCCGCTGGTTTTTGCCTTCTTGCGCAAATCCCGTAAGAGTTGCTCGCCGCTGCGGGTGGCGGCGACATCTGTTTGTGCGACGGTGAAGTTGCCAGAGCCTGTGCTGACATCAAGTTTGTCGCCTTTGACGCTGACCTTGCCGACCAGAACACGCCCGTCCTTCAGGCGTAGTTCTTTTAGACTTTGTGCCATCGTCGGTAGAGCGAGTGCGAGGATCGCCCCTCCAATTGGCAGAAGGTGATTCAAATGTAGGACTTGAGTTGCCCTGGCAAGGGCTGCGATGCTGGTTGCCGTGCAAAAAGCCATGCTAGTCTCATCGGTAGTGGATGATCGATGGGTGGGGCGAGCGGGGGGCCCCGTTATGATGGTGAAATGTGCACGAACCGTACCGCGGTCAACTTCTTATTTTGCCTTGCCTACCTATGCGGTTCAGCAGTCCCCCAGGCCAGCGGCGATAAGGCTGTTCAAGATCCGCAAGTAGCTGCAGTCGAGTCTGTTGTGGCGTCTGTTGAGAAAGCTGAAGCTGCTCTGACTAGTCTCAGAGTGAGCATTTCTACGATCGGTCGACTGCCTGGTGGTCTGGATGTCGTGACCAAAGGCGAACTTCGTGTCCTGCGAACGACACATGGTGACGCGGAAGCCCGGATTTTCAGCAAGGTGGAATACACTTTCGGGGACGGCCTTAGCGGCGAGATGGAATCAAGTCGTGCAGCGGCTGGGATAACGATTTTTGAGAAGGACCCAGCGTTTGGCGCGGTGTTCTTGCTGATTCCGCCAGATCTCGTTGCTGACCTCGAGTGGGCTTCTGTAATTCTTCAGAAGAGTGACTTACCCGGTATGTCGGATAGTCGGTCTCAGTCGCCGCTGGGTAGCGGCATGGTGAAGGATTTGTTGCGCACGTTCGACCTCACCGTTGCAGATTCGCATGAGTTTGCGGGTGACCAAGGCGCGTGGTTACGTGGTCCTCGTCGTGCTGGTATCGACGCGCAAGATCCAGACCTGCCACTAGCTGATCGTGTCGAGGTGTTCGTTCGCGATCGTGATCATGCAGTATTGCTAACCCGCTTCTATGTCGGGGCGGATGTTGTTCAGGAAGTCAAGGTTGAGAGCCTTGCGGTCGGGGTCGAGTTTGTCGACGCAGACTTTACCGTGGACGGTCATGGCGAACGCATCCGCAACGTCCGTGGTTATGCCCCGATGTATGAGCAGATTGAGGACGCGATCACTAGCGCAGAAGCCAAGGCTAAGGATGGAGATTTGTCGCCGCGGCAGCTACGCAATCGAGATGCTGGTCGCGAAAAGGAAAAGGCCCAAGGAGCTGTTCGCGGCGGTGACAGTAGTCGCAAGCCATCGAAGAAGTAACTAGAAGGTTACGGCCTCTGGACCTTGTCGTAGATCTAGTGAAGGCCTTCAGCCTAAGTCTTCTTCGCTAGGTGGCGTCTCAAGCAACTCAAGGCCACTGTAGCGCGACTTGGCGTAATCGATTTCGAAGTCCGAGTTGAACAGCGCCACATAACGATTGGCCTCGTCCTTGACGACCATAGGAAGAATCTCGAGGACTTCATCGGTGACGTCTTTGATCCACCTTGCTCGAGTCCAACCTTTGCGGTCGAGGCGCAGTTCGACGTTGTATTCGGTTTCTAGGCGCGCTTGAAATACCTGTAATTGCAGTTCACCAACGGCACCGAGTACTGGCTCACGGGCGCCATGACGCGGCCAGAAAACCTGTACAACGCCTTCTTCGCCTAGTTGCGTTAGCCCTTTACCAAATCCTTTTGCCATGGATGGTTCGCGTGGTGCTACTTGGGCGAAGATCTCAGGCGGAAAGCGCGGGAAGTTGCGAACGTCAAACGTTGGCCCAGCACTGAGCACGTCACCAACCCGAAACATGCCAGGATTGATGAGGCCAATGACGTCGCCGGGGAATGCTTCTTCGATCGACACGCGCTCCTGACCAAAGAAGCGGTGGGGGTGAGAAAGTCTCACATCGCGGCCCATGCGTAGATGCTTGGCAGCCATACCGCGTTCGAATCGGCCCGAAGTCACCCTCAAGAAGGCGATGCGGTCGCGATGCATCTTGTCCATGTTCGCAGCGACCTTGTAAACGAAGCCGGAGAAGAACGGTTCGTTTGGCTGGATTTCGCCACTGAGTGTTGGCAATGGTCCGGGTTGCGGCGCGATGTCAATGAAGCTTTGAAGGATCGTCTCTACGCCGAAGTTAGATAGCGCACTGCAGAAGAACATGGGGCTGATCTTCTGTTGTAAGAACAGGTCTTGTTCGAACGGTTGGACACAGCTTTCCACCATGTCGAGGTCTTCGATCAATTTGCCATGGGCTCGCTCACCAAGAGCCTCGCGGAGATTCGGATCGTTTGGGCCTGTGGTTTCGACGGCCGCACGGGTTGCGTTGTGGGCAGTACGCTCGAATAGCAGGACGTTTTTGTCGCGGAGTGAGTAGACGCCACGGAAGCCGTCGCCAGATCCAATCGGCCATGAAGCAGGCACAATCGTGATGCCCAGGGTCTTTTCGACCTCATCCATTAGATCGAGTGGGTCACGAGATGGGCGGTCCATCTTGTTGACGACGGTGACGATTGGGATGCCGCGATCACGACAGACTTTGAACAGCTTGATCGTTTGCGGCTCAACCCCCTTGGCCCCGTCGATCAGCATCAAGGCTGCGTCGGCTGCGACGAGAGTGCGGTAGGTGTCCTCGGAAAAGTCTTGGTGACCGGGCGTGTCGAGCAGGTTGACGCAGAAATCTCCATACTCGAACTGCAGCGCGGAACTGCTGATGGAGATGCCACGCTTCTTTTCGATGTCCATCCAGTCGGATGTTGCACTTTGGCCACCACGACGTGCTTTCACGGAGCCTGCTTCACGAATTGCTCCGCCGTAAAGGAGGAGTTTTTCGGTCAGTGTCGTCTTGCCGGCGTCCGGGTGCGAAATGATCGCAAACGTGCGGCGGCGGCGGATTTCATGATTCAGGTCTGCCATCGCGGTTTGGGGCAAACAGAGTAGCGCCGGAGCGCTGGAATGCGAGGGCCGTCGGGTCTCGCGGATGCTTAGGCAGAGCCCGCTTGGCTCACATCGACCAAGAGATCACCCAGGAGAGGTAACTTTTGGCTAGCCCAGCGGAAAACGTGTGGAGGTTGTGGGAGTCAGATGACAGCACCAGAAACAGGACCATGAATGCCACTAGGAACACCCGCGGGTCGTTGACGCGATCTAGCAGGCGCCGGTAACCCTTGTTGATGCTGCGCAGCACGGTGGACCCGTCTAAAGGCGGTATTGGGATCAGGTTGAACAGGCAAAGTGTGATATTCGAGTAGCCGAACACCCACAGGAACTGTCGTAGGTTGTCTGTCTCCAAGCTGACATCGCGTGTTGTTGGGGTCATGACGTACCAAATAGCGAGGGCGGTTAGTGCGAGGAAAGCCAGCACTAGGTTCATTAGTGGTCCAGCAATGGAGACCATTGCATCGCCATAACGACTGCGGAAACGGCGTGGGTTGACAGGCATGGCACCAAAGCACATGCCTACAAAGGCAAGCATCAGAAGAGATACCGCTCCCATATGGACGCGAGGGTCCATGGTCATGTGACCCTGCTCGATCGGCGTGCGGTCGCCTTGCCAGATAGCAGCCCAACCGTGAGCTAATTCATGCAGCACTACGCTGAAGACCATCGTTACGATCACGTAGACGAAGTAGTGAGGATCGGTGCTGATGTTCTGAATGAACATGGTGGCGCGAGACTAATGGTTCGTGTGCTGATTCCTACCTCCCATGCTAGGGTGCAATAGCACGTTTTGGCAGGTTGAGGCTTGGGCACCACCTGGCTGCAGGATCTGACCGTGTTGGCTGGTCGGTGCTGCGTAGCCCCATGCTGATGCTGCCGGCA
The DNA here is from genome assembly GCA_965662465.1 of Planctomycetota bacterium. Classification (GTDB taxonomy): domain Bacteria; phylum Planctomycetota; class UBA1135; order UBA1135; family UBA2386. Next base: position 155,559 of record CBFIIO010000005.1, read on the forward strand.
GTCGTTGGCTGCTGATTGCGCCGATCTCAACAGCGGATTCCCGCGACTCTCAGCGTGTTGGCAGCCTGTTTCCTAACCTTAGTCCAAGTAGCTTCATGATTGTGTCCATTCGGGTGCTGTCTGCCCGTATCATGCTTGGCGAGATTTGGCGCCAAAATGGGCGCTATCGCTTTTTGTTCGAATCCGCTGCCCCTGAGTTCCGTGCCGTCATTTTCTGACTATCCGCTTCTTCCTTCCCTAAAGGCCAGCCTCACTGAGCAGAAGCTGACTACGCCAACGGATATCCAGGCACGTGCGATTCCCGAGCTGCTGAAAAAGCGATCGTTGGTTGGAGTTGCCGAGACTGGTAGCGGCAAGACTCTGGCATACGTATTGCCAATGCTGCATGCGATCAAGGAGCTCGAATCAGCTGATTCACCGGTCGCAGATTCTAGTCGGCCTCGTGGGCTAGTATTGGTGCCGGGACGAGAGCTTGGCGAGCAGGTTGGACGTGTTTTTAAGGGTCTGACTCACGGAACTCGTCTGCGGGTTCGTTACGCGATTGGCGGCACTGCGAAGCAGGTGGCTCGTCAAAATGTATCTGGGGACTTCGAGATCCTTGTCGCGACGCCGGGTCGTTTGCAGCAGTTGCTTGCTGGTCGCAAGCTACGTCTCGATGACTTGCGCGTGCTGGTCTTTGATGAAGCAGACCAGTTACTTGATTCTGGATTTTTACCGATCGCTTCGAAGGTTGTGCGAAGTTGTCCTGCGGCAGTTCAGCTTGTGATGTTCTCGGCGACGATGCCGGAGTCACTGCGGGCCGTGGTGAGAGATGTATTCGGTGAGAAGCCGCTGCAGATCGAGACCCACGGCAGCCACAAAGTCGTCAGAACGCTCAAGACCGACAATCGCAGAGTGGAGCACGGTAGGCGCATTGATGTATTGCGCCGTGTTCTTCGCGAAAAGCCAAATCAAGGAACGCTGTTGTTTGCAAATACGCGTGCCCAGTGTGAGGTCATTGCGGAGTGGTTGGATACCGAAGGGGTTGAATACGTCAGGTATATGGGGGAGATGGACCGCACGGAGCGGCGGCGAAACCTCACGAGCTTCCGTGAAGGCGATGTTTCCGTGTTGCTAACCACAGATCTGGGTGGGCGAGGACTCGATATTGAGCGGATCGATCGTGTCGTGAATGTCCACCTTCCGACGGACATTGATAACTACCTGCATCGAGTTGGTCGCACCGCGAGGGCCGGCCGCAAAGGTGTGGTGGTTAACTTGGTCACCGAGCGTGACAATCCGTTGCTGGCGAAGTTGAAGAAGCGCGAATACAAGCCGCACTGAGCCTACGCATTGGGGCGGCTTCTGCCTGCGGGTGATGCGTCCGACAGCTTGTCGAGAAGTCCAGCTTGATGCCGTGGCGATTGGTTGGAACGGCTTCGTAGATGCGTCGAAGTGGATTGCTGTTTGGTGACGTGATGGTGACTCGCGAGAGGTCCGTTGGGCTGCCTAGAAGCGGGCTTTGCGGAGGTCTGTCAATCTGGTGATTTTTAATGATTGCCATAATGAGACATGACGGCCAAGCCACTGACAGCGGAGTCTTCAAAATCGAATCTAAGTCTATTTTTTAGAGGGGTTAGGACTTTCCTCCCACATCTCCATTGCGATCGGGATTTTTGACATTCGGGACGTTTAGTATTCGGTAGACAGTTTATTGATCAGTGCTTAGGGCGGATTGATTCTGTCGTCAATGAGGTAAGATCTCCCTCAGTGCCATGCCCGTTACCACGTGCGGTTTAGGCATCGTGCCTCCGGATACCTCGTCCCGAGTCAGATTCACGTTTCCCTGCTTTGATTACATCATGATGAAACAACTCTCCCTGCTAAGTGGCTCCCTAGCGGCGATCGCCGCAGTTTCTGCTCCGGCCATCGGCCAAGGAACCGCTGTTCCAATTGGGCCGCATGCCAGCGTCTACAACGGCTTTAGCCGTGGCTACGAATACACCGCGCCGAGCGACCACTTCATTCAGCAAGTCGAGTTGCCAACCGATGCATTGCAAGTTGGTGATACGGCTAGCTGCATGATCCTGGTGAATGGAGTTCAGGCTTTCTTCAGCGTCGGCACGACCCCGTCGAACAACATCGTTCCGGTGGCTCCGCCTGTTCAGGCCGCGCCTGGCGATAGCGTTGTTGTGATTGCTCACTGGTCTGCCGCCGTTACCAACAACTTTTCCGCACACAACTCCTACGGAACTGGCGCTCCGTATGCGACCACCCTACTGGGTCAGCCCATCGTGCTTAACCGCAGCGGTTGGCAGTGGGACATTGGCGATCCGGCCTATATCAACGCTACCGTTCTTGCGACTGGCACAGGATCCTACGGCCGCAGCACGATCTACGTGACTCCGCCTGCAGGTATCTTTGCTGGCATTTCGACGACCACCCCGACGACAGGCGCATCGCCACTAACCGTCGACTTTGCTGACGCATCCTTCTCGGATGACCCAGCTGGCATCCTGCTTTACGAGTGGGACTTTGAAAACGACGGCGTTGTTGATAGCACCCTCCAAAACCCAACGCACACTTACACCACCTGTGGTGTGTTCGACGTTACTCTTACGGTGACCGATGCCATCAACGGCTCGAACAGCACGACTTCCTTTGGGCTTGTCTCCACGGACGCCATCGTCGCAGACTTCACGGTCTCTTCGCTTGCACCGCAGGTTTGGGAGTTCACGGACGCCTCAGTTCCTCCGGCAACTTCCTGGGCATGGGACTTCGACAACGACGGCACGGTTGATGATACGAACAACCCAGCTTTCTACGTGTCGCCAACCGCGGGCGCTTGCCTGAACCTCCCCGACGTTTCCTACACGGCGACGCTGGCATGTAACTCGGACACCAAGACTGGTCCGGTCTTTGCTGCGACTAACTCGTTCATCGGTGAGTCGGGTGGCGGTAACGGCACTTCAAGTGCAAATGGTGTAGGCAACTACTTTGACATCGAAGTCACCAATCCTGAAGGCATCAACGTTTGTGGCATAGGCTGCGCGCCGTATTCCTTCTCGGGTGTGTTTGATTGCAACGTTTACATCACCAGTGGCACCCATCTAGGTGTTGAAGGCAATGCAAACGCATGGCAGTTGGTTGGCTCAGGTCAAGGTGTTGGCGTTGGCGCTGCATTCGGTGCACCGGAGATTGCTGGTGTGGGAATGGGCTCGCCCTTCTACTTGCCGCCTGGCAACTACGGTGTTGGTGTGTTCATCAGCATCCCTGGTGGCGGCACGGCCAACATCGCTTACACGAATGGTCCGGCAACGGCGCCATACGTTGGCACTGATCTGATCATCCACCCGAATGGTGTTGGATCGTCGGCAACGAGCGAGTTGGGTCCAGTAGCCTTCACGCCACGTTTGTTCAACGGTGGCTTCTACTACGATGTCTGCAGTGTTAGCGGTAGCGCAGCGACCGGTTACTACGGTGCAGGATGCCCTGGCACCCTCGGTGCCACGTCTACGATCGATGTGCTGTCTATGCCAACGATTGGCGGCACTTACTCGCTTGATGTCAATAACATCCCGGTTCCTGGGATCGGCATCATGATGACTGGCCTCACCAACACCGTTTGGAACGGTCTGCCACTGCCTTTCGACCTTGGTGTCATTGGTGCGCCTGGCTGTAACTTGCTGCAGGACGTCGCTGTGACCTCGACGATCGTTGGCGCACCAGTTGCCAACTTCTCGCTCGCGATTCCGAATAACCCAGCGTTGCAGTGCTTCAAGCTCTTCAACCAAGCCGCCATCTTGGATGTCACGGCAAACGGTCTCGGGTTCTCGTTCTCGAATGCCCAAGCTGGAGTCATCGGTAACTAGTCGATGAAAGTCACTTAACCATTTCGGTGGTTAAGTCGTGCTGCCGGCCTTTTGGCCTGGCTCGCAAAGGGAGCGGCATTCTGTGCCGCTCCCTTTGTCGTTTGTAGGGGCGACTGGCACTGGCCCTGAGATGTTCTGGTTCAGTGTGGCCTTGGCTGTTGGGGCCGACTCAGCCTTTTGCTGAGGTCGGTGTCACTCTGTGCCTGTTGCTGTGCCAAGGACGCGCTCCGTTGTCGAGCGATCACCTTCTCAGTCGCTGGGTCGCGTTCGCAAATGCACTTGGCTTGCAGGCTGTCGTGCCATTGCGGCAGCAACCATGCCGCTACATTTTGTCTGGATCTTGCCCGCGTAGGACTGAGTTCCCCTCGAAGGTTTCTCGGAGATTGGCGCTGGCGGGCTGTGCCAGCATCTCTGCATTGAGGCGGCCGCTCTGGGCGAAGAAGTTGATCGGGTTAGACCAGACCAGTTGTTCGACTCTCTCTCTTTCGACCCCAGCTTGTTCAAGCTTGACGCATGTTTTTGGCACCATCATCGGATCGCTGACACCCCAATCGGCGGCACTGTTGATTACGAACCGTTCGATTCCATATTCGAGCACGATCGAAACCATGCGCGCTGGGTCCATTTTCGTATGTGGGTAGATCGAGAATCCTGACCAGCAGCCGAGATCGCGCGTGATCTTGATGGTCTCTTCGTTGCCGTGGTCTAGGAGCACCCGCTCCATCGGGAAGTTTGCTTCCTTTACGATGTCAATGCATCGCTCAAACCCTTTCTTCTTGTCGCGGTGTGGGGTGTGTACCAAAACTGGTAGTTCATGCTTCCGGGCCAGCTCGAGCTGTTCCGCCATCATGATCTCTTCGGTTTTCGTTTGGTCATCCAGACCAATTTCACCGATGCCAACGCAGGAATCCTTTTCGCAGTAGCGAGGTAGAATTGCCAGGACATCTCTATTGATGCTGTTGTCGTTAGCTTCGCGTGGGTTGAGGCCCATCGTGCAGAAGTGGTGGATGCCGAACTGCTGGGCCCGGTGTCGTTCCCATCCGATCAGTGTTTCATAGTAATCGATGAATGTTCCGACCGAAGTGCGGTTTTGACCGAGCCAAAAAGCGGGTTCTAGGATCGCTCGGACCCCTGCGAGGCTGAGTTGCTCGTAGTCGTCGGTGACCCGACTAAACATGTGGATGTGAGGTTCAAAGATGAGCATCGTGATTTGTCGGGGCTAGATAGTTGCGAGTTGCTTAAGCAGCTTCGTTACGGTGGCGCGCGGTTCGCGCGGTAATCGTTCGTTGGCGAACTGAGCAATAAGGCTTTGATTGATTCCAGTTTCCGTGCTGCGGAGTGCAATGAGGCCCTCGGCAGCGGCATGTCGCACGCCGTCATCACCGTGCTCCAGGCCTCCGACTAGGCGGGCGATAGCACCAGGGCAAGCGGCGTGACCAAGCATAAGGTAGGTGTGGCGCCAAACCGAGCGGCCGGCGGCTTCGCGTTCGGTCGCGAGGTCTTGCAGCATTGTCGACAGCGTGATGTTGGCATGGATGCATGCGCCTAAGGCGCGTGTCAGGTCCATGTCGAGGAATGCGAACTTGAGCAAGAGTCGGTTGGCAGTGTCGTTGTCGATTGTTTTGTTGCTGATGGACCTTGCAAGCAAATCGGTGTCACACAGAGCCGCTTCCATGTGTAGCACGATATTTGTGCGAAGTACTTCGCCGAGAAGGCGGTCCGTGGTGCTGCCTAGCGGTAAGAAATTGAGACTGCGCAGAAGCATGGCGCGCTCCTCAATGTCGCCGTGCATGTAAACATCCACGACCTCTTCTTCGGTGGCTTCAAGAGAAGTTACGAGGTATGCAGCAACAACGTCGCAAACCCGAATTGCGTCCAAGTCAACGATGGCCTCGCCGATAGTTTGTTTGCCGCCCCCGATCGGGTCCTTGCCAAAGCGCCTCGGAATTCCTGGAAATACTACTGGCAAACGACTCCGGTCGGAGCGTAGGCCAGCGAGGAGCTCGTCGGCCAACTCGGCCTTGGGGCCAATTAGATTGCGCAATTCGGACATGGACATTGGGGCAAACACCATACCGGTTGGTGGCAGTTGCGTCATGCTGCAGCCTGGGTTCGATACCACGATGTTTTCACTAGCAGAAGACCGCTGATTGGCTCGTTGCCATGGCACCTGTGAGGTTTGGCATTGGCTGGCGTTGTTTGCAGGCGGGTTGCCAGTGGCCTCGGCACCCATTTTTTACCGCTATACGAACCCGGAAAGTGACGGCCGCATCTGCTCCGGTGGGTGGCTTTCGCATGGTTCAGGCGCTTCGCTGAGGCGTAGATAACGGAATTGATCGTCAGGAAGCCTGTCGCAACTCTGGTTGCGAAGGTGGTTCGCGGGAATAATAGCGGTCGTCAGCACGTCTTGCTGAAACCGTTAGATACCGAACTCAAGATGTTGTGTAACCGACTGATATATCTCGTGCTGCTGATTGGGCTGCTGTTTGGCGCCGCTGCCTGCGACAACGTCGGTCGTGCATTCGATCCTAATGTCGATCCATCCGATCCCAGTGCCGATCTGGGGATCTCGAATGTCCAGGTTGTGCCGGTTGGCGGCAACGTCAGCTCCGGCCGGCCGCTAGTAAGGGAGACTTACCCGGAAGGGTCGGGTTGGCCGTCCACGGTTCCGATTGTGGTCGAGTTTAGCGAGAGTTTGAACCAAGAGTCGATTCTGCCCACATCCCCGGCCGGCCTTGATGCGCGTATCGGTGTCCGGGCACAAGGCACGCAGCAGTTGCTTCCCGCCCAGTATGATTTTTTGGCGCAGGGTCGGTTGCTGATCATCAGGCCGATCAACGGGTTGCTAGATCAAGGCGGAGTAATCTATGAAGTCGTGATGTTCCCGGAGGGGCGCGATTCCGATGGCTTGCGCTTTCAGGTTATCGGTGGCGAGAAGATCCTCAGCGAGTTCCAGGTCAACCAGGATACCTCCATCGCTGACGGTTCGATCCTTGCTGTCTTTCCGCGGGATAATTATTCCGAGCAAGAGCGCGAAGGTGATGTCATCCTGGTGTTCGATCGTCCAGCAAACGCAAGTTCACTTACGCCAACCAACATCGTGTTGCAGCCGTCAGGTAGCGCACCCATCTTAGTTGACATCGAAACTCCGGTGTCGACTGTTGGTATTGATGATCCGCGCGTCGTCTTGCTTGATACAGGTGTTGCCCTGGAGGCTTCGCAGACGCATGAGATCATTGTTACTGAGGACATTACTTTTGGGGTTGATGGCAATCTAGATTTTAACGGTGCGACGCCATTTTCTAGGTTCACGACTATTGGGCCCTCGGAACCGGTCGCTATCGAACTTGGTAATTCTGCAGTCGGCTTTCCGAATCAGATCAACCGTCAAAACGCACTCAGCGTGATGATGAACATTGACACGCCTGGCAGCACGCTCGTTGGTGATACCGTTGTCGCTCGTATCTATGGCGGCAACGCGTCGACGAACGAGACGTTCGACATTGATTTTGTCGAGCGCACAGCGGTCGTGGCAGCTGCTGGCGCGCAAACCGTGATGGTCGATTTTGGTGCGCAGCTCGGCACGCTGGAGCAGCCTGTTCTCGATGAAGGTGCGGTGATCTTTTGTGCGCAAATCCTGCGCGGCAATCAGTCGACTGGTTTTATCCGAGGCATTAGTGTTGATGAACCGCGGTTCGACATCACCGCGCCAACGTTGTTGCAAGCAGGGCCTCCTAGCAACGGCACTGACCTAATTATCGATACCGAATCAGTGGCTTACTATGGCCTAGCAAGCGAACCTCTTGCAGAAGCCAGCTTCGCCGATGGTTTCTCCCCGAACGCACCTTTGTTTGGGTCAGACAATTCTGGCCGATTCCTTATCGAGCCGGTAGTGCTGGGTCGCTTGCCGTTCGCACGTGATTACACCGTCACGTTGACGGATCTAGTCGGCAATATCTCGTCTACCGCGATCGCTGGAAGCATTCGTCAGAGAGGTCAGATTACAGGTGTTCTTGCAGGCATGCTCACGGTTGAGGCATTTGATCAAGCTACGCTAGAGCCGATCGTTGGGGCTACTGTTCTAGTTGACCCAGCAAACCCTACGAATCCCGCTTCAGGTCAACTGATTGGCACTACTGGCCTAGATGGCCGTGTCTCATTCACCAGTGGTTTGAGTCCTGAGCACACGATTACGATCATTCGCAGCGAATATGATCTCGTGACTCTCTACGGCACACGTGCTGCACACGTGAGCCTGCCGCTTGCGCCTTTGACTGATGCTACGGCGACTTTGCGCGGCACCACAATCTTGGCGCCGACGCCAGGAGCGACAGTCCTTACCAGTAGTAGTGCTTTCTCCGAACACCAAGTTTTGGGTGTTCGCTCGACGAGCGCTGCAGCCTCTGAGATTCCAGCGACTCCGATTTGGCCAAACCGTCCCCAAATATTGACTGCCTTTGGTGGTGAGTTCGAAGCGACCGTCAAGCCAACCTATGCGTTCCAGGCATGCCAAGTCTGTGGCGTAGATCTGGTGACGCCGACTGCGCCGCCGGCACCAGCGGAACCGGGTGGGGAGGTTGCCCCTACGTTGATTTTAAGTCCAGCGATCACGCCGTTGGCTTCACTAGTCTCTCCGCACTCAGAGGACTTTCTTTCTGCTGTTGGCTTGGACACCGGCAATATCGAACCCGGTTATCCACGTGCGAGAGTCGTGTCTTCCCTGATCGGCTTTGAGGGTCAAGTCTTGATAGGTGTTGGTACGGTGACGTCGACCGGCCCAACGGTCTATGAGGTTGATGCGAACTACTCGCTACCAATTGTCACAGGTCTAGCATGCTTTACTCCGGTGACCTGGTTGGTTACCGAAGCCGCAGACATCACCGGTCGCATCAGCCGCAGCAGGGTGTTCTTGGATCCGTTGGTTGGAACGAAGTTGCCTGGTCCTGGTCCCATTGCGATTCCGGTGATCACGCCACCGTCGGCGCCATTTACCGGATCACCATCGTTGACGGTTTCGGATGGTCTTGATGCTGCATCGATAAATCTTGGGCTGGCAGTTCTCGACATCACTGCAACAGACTCAGTCGGGCGAAGTTGGCATTTGATTGCTGCGGACCGTGATGGCACAGGCAGACTCAAATCATTCCAGTTCCCAGATTTGGTCACGCCAAACGTAGCTGGATTGACGCCTGGTGTATGGACTTTGGCCGCGGAAGGGCGCTTGATCTTGTCCTTTACTGAGTCCACTCCCGACGACTTCGTGCTGACCGAGCGCTTCCGTCAAGAGGTCTATTACTCACGATCCGAGAACGTCACGTTTACGGTCAACTGATCGAACCCAAGCTGTGATTGGCATTGCGTTGTTGTCCGGAGGGCTCGACTCAGGTGTGGCTACGGCCAGCTTTGTGTCTGAACCTGGCAACCAACTCCGCGCAGCGTTGTATTGCGACTATGGTCAGCGCGCTGCTGATCAGGAGTTTCGGGCTGCGAAGCGATTAGCAGAACACTTCTCCATACCACTGCATCGTTACGAGCTACCTTGGCTGGCCGATCTTGCGCGCCTGTCATGCTCTCGATTGGTTCCAGGTTCTGGCGAATTGCCTGCAGCGACGAAAGCAGACCCCGGTGATGAGAGCAGTGCTGCGGCAGTATGGGTGCCAGCGCGCAATGCAGTGTTCGTTAGCATTGCGGCGGCACTTGCGGAGGCGTCGCAGGCAGATTGTGTTGTTGCGGGCTTCAACCGTGAAGAAGCTGCGACTTTTCCTGATAACTCGCAGGCGTTTTTATCGGCAGCAACTGCGTTTTTGCAGCTGGGTACGCGTTCAGGAATGCAGGTTGTCAGTCCAACGATCAGATGGGATAAGAGCGAAATCGTGGCAGAAGCCCAGCGCCTAGGTTTCTCGGCTACAGACTTTTGGTCTTGTTACGAGGGCGGAAAGCAGCCGTGCGGAAAATGCGAGTCGTGCGTCCGTAGTCGTTGGGTGCGATGATCTAAGGATCATGGCGTCTCCGAAGATCTTTGGCATTGTCAACGTAACGATTGATTCGTTCAGTGATGGTGGTCGGTATTTGAACGCAGAGAATGCGGTTGCTCACGCTGAACAACTGCGTGAATCCGGTGCAGATGTTCTAGATATTGGTGCTGAATCTACGCATCCAGACGCCGAGGATGTTGCTGCTAGTGAGGAGATTATGCGACTGGAGCCTGTAGTCGCTGCACTGGTTGAGCAGGGCGCAGTCGTTAGCATTGACACCACTAAGGCAGACGTGATGCGTGAGATGGTCGGCGTGGGGGCGCAGTGGCTTAATGATGTCAATGGCTTTCGTGATGCCGACGCCTTGAGGGTTGCCGGCCAGTGTGATGATCACGTGCGCTTTGTGGTCATGTATTCGCGTAGCAAGAGTGCGCGAGCAGATCGCCAGTCATCAGGCACAGTTGGTCTGATCGCGGAGTTAAGCGACTTCTTCACTGAGCGTCGACGTGCATTTGCAGAGGTCGGAGTCGCGCCAGAACGGATTGTTTTTGACCCCGGGATGGGATTTTTCCTCGGTAACGATGCGAAACCAAGTCTGCTGGTCTTGCGAAATCTGCGCGAGTTGACTGTCGAAGCGGGGCCGATGCTGGTGTCCGTGTCTCGAAAGTCTTTCCTTGGCGAGGTTACTGGCTCTGGAGTGCAGCAACGTGGGCCAGCTACTCTGTCAGCCGAACTGTGGGCTGCTCGCCATGGTGCCGGCTACTTGCGGACTCACGATGTCAAAGCTTTGCGGGATGCATTGCGGGTTCAGGAAGCAATCTCTGGCCAGTAATTGACTGCAATTGCCGTCGGCATTGTAGCCCTGGTGGCATGGGGATTTGGCCCTGCCTGGAGATGCTTGGTTGAGCTCCTGGGGTGACGCAAGCCTTTGTTGCGGATGGATTTGCGGCGAAGCTAAAGGTATTTTGGGGGTGGCTTGTGAATACATTACTTGCCAACTTCCAGGCTTTGGCCATCGGGTAATCCAGTCATGATTCAGAGCAACAGAGTCGGGTGGTCTCAAGTTGAGGAGGGAGAGATTCGAAAGAGGTTAGGTCGACCGCTTAAGCGTCGTAACGGGACGAGGCAAATGGAATCTGTCAACAAGATCAAAGAAGCACTATCGCAGCGCTCGCGAACAGCGACGTTGGATCAGTTGCGGAATGAAGGTCGCAAACGTGTCCGGCTAATCCGCGCTGAGCACGTGGCGCAGATGATTAGTCAGGCAGTGCATCAGGCCATAAAGCAATCGGGCTTAATAAAGCCCGGTGAAGTCGACGACCTGGTGGAGAAGAGCCGCACGGAGTTCAAGAAGATCTTGGGCGAGCGCGAGCAGGAGTTGCAGGGATCACGCGACATCGCAGAGCGATTGGAGCAAACCGAACTTGACCTCACAGAGACCAAGTCGCGCTTCAGGTCCATAAGTGATGAACTCGCGGGGGAACGTGCCAAGCTAGAGCAAGCAAATCACAGGCTCCAGAAAGCAAGTGCTGATCTGAGCCAGGCAACAGGCGAACTCTCACGAATCAATCAGGAACGCGAGCGAGCAAATAGCGGGATTAAGCAAGCGAATAGCCAGCTAGATCATGCCAGTAGCGAACTCCGAGAGTCGAACGATAAACTCCAAAGGTCTAATCGTGAAGTCGCTGAGGCTAACAGTAAGTTAGATCGCGCCAGCAGCGAACTCCGAGAGTCGAACGACAAGCTCGAACAATCTAACCGTGAAGTCGTCGAAGCGAACAGCCAGCTAGAGGAGGCGAATAGTCAACTCGAAGAGCTTCGTGAGATACGAGATAATCTTGAAAGCAAGCTTGCGGATCCTCCCCAAGCAACGGTTTCAAGCGACATGATGATGTCGATCATGGAAGAGCTTACGAACTTGAAAGCTAGCGTAGCTACTCAGCAACAGCAGCCAGCAGCTCCTGTCGGCGGAGCCGACCTTACTGCCGCACTCGAGAAGATCTCAGGTGGACTCAGCGACAAGCTAGAGAAGATAGGCAAGAAGATGGGCGTCAGTGGCGCTGTCGAGGGCGATGTAACACCAGACTTCAGCAGCATGATGAAGGATGGCGATGAGGTGCAGCTTGAGTCCAATATGGACAACATCAAGATCAAGCAGAAGTCTGCTGGTGGCATCGCTGCGAACTTGGCGCGACTCAAGAAGCTCAAAGACGGCGGCTCATAGTCGAACAACACACACACAACTCCTTTTGACCAGGAATTTGAAGGCAGAAAGCAATGACCGAGCAAGACGATAACGTTACTTACAATGAGCCCAACGCGGAGGCTGCGGCATGTTTAGGTCGCGGCCTAGATGTCGGAACCGCTAACTTGGCTGCCGCTGTGCAGAACGAGGAAGGTGGCATTACCGTAAATGTCGAACGTAACGCGTTCCTAGATATCCCAAGTGATGTCTACAGCAAGAATATGCTGACCAAGCTGAAGGTGCCTTACGTAGTGCACAACAGCAAGCTGGTTGTAATTGGCGAGGCTGCCTTTGAGTTGGCCAACGTCTTTGGCCGCGAGACCCGCCGACCAATGGCGGACGGATTGGTCAGTCCAAATGAGCAAGATGCTTTGCCGATGATGAGGATGATCATTCAGAAGATTCTGGGTGAACCACAAGTTCCTGGTGAGCATTGCTACTTCTGTGTTCCTGCTGAATCCCTCGATGTAGACAACAATGTTGTTTATCACCAGGGACTCTTCGAAAGCATGATCACCAAGCTTGGTTTCACGGCGCATGCCATCAATGAAGCTCACGCGGTGGTGTTCTCGGAACTAGCTGAAAATGACTTCACTGGCATTGGTCTGTCGTTTGGTGGTGGCATGGCAAATGCTTGCATCACTTACAAATCAATTCCTTGCCTGTCGTTCTCGGTTGCCCGCGGTGGTGACTGGATTGACAAGAATGTGGCCAGTGTGCTGGGCGTACCGCGCAGTAAGGCAACTCATATCAAGGAGCGCGGTATCGATATCCGTGATCCTAAGAACCGTGAAGAGGAAGCAGTCTCGATCTACTATCGCAGTTTGATCAGCTATGTGCTCTCGAACATCAAGACGCGTTTTGAGTCCGGCCAAAACATGCCGAACTTTAACGAGCCGATTGACATCGCATGTGCTGGCGGCACTTCTATGATTGGAGGCTTCATCGAAGTCTTCCGCGAAGAGTTTGCCAAGATCGATTTCCCGCTACCAGTTCGTCATATCTTCCGCAGTGAAGATGCCTTGACGGCAGTCGCGAAGGGATGTCTGGTCGCCGCCGCAATCGGCGATTCATAGTCGCACAACTGTTGCTGGCTAGCGGGTGTGACTTGGCCGGGCGGTCAGGGTCACCCCGTTTTGCATATCTGCAGGGTTTGCGCCGGCTGACGAGGTTGACCAAATTCGGTGTCAGCCGGATGCTTGTGCGCTTAAAGCGCGCACCATGATACTTCCAGTAAGTCGCCCGCGCATTTGTGGCGTAGACTCATATGGATGGATTCGCTGCGCCACCAGTTCGATCGCGACGGGTTTGTTGGTCCCGTTGACATCTTGTCCAATGATGAGCTGCTGCGTGTTCGTGAGGCTGTGATTGGCGTTATCGCTAACCTCGACCAGCACCGTGAACAGCTTTACGAAGTTGAGCAGGCCTTCACCGACCGTCCGGGTGAAGTCGTATGTCATTTCCTTGGCGGGTTTCGCGTAAGTGCAGTACTGGCCGAGCTGATTCGTCACAAGCGAATCACTAAGCTTTCGGCCGAACTCCTTGGTGTGCCGAGGCTACGTTTTTGGCATGACCAGGTTTTCGCCAAGCCGCCCGGACATCCTGGCGTTGTGCCATGGCACCAGGATTACTCCTATTGGACGCGCACGCATCCCGCCTGTCACATCACCTGCAATTTGTTGCTCGATGACAGCGACGAGGGCAGCGGATGTATGCAGTTTGTGCCTGGCAGTCATCGTTGGCCATTGCTGCCGCAGCTGCCTTTTGATGCACCCTTGGAAGCGATCCGCGATCGGTTGCCGTTAGGGGCAGATTTTAAACCTGTCTCAGTACCGGTTCGCGCTGGCCAGGCGACGTTTCATCACAGTCATACATTGCATGGAAGCGATCAGAATCGCAGTCGTCGTTGGCGGCGAGCAGTCGTCTGCAACTACATGGGGTCTGAGGTGCGTGTCAAGGACGGTAGGAAACCTCTGTTACGAGGGGTTCCGCTGTTGGCTACCGGCGAAATCATCTCCGGCGCAGACTTCCCTGTGGTGTTCGAATCTAGCGATCTCTAGGAGGGTGGCAGTGGAGTGTCATATGGCTTGGCAACGATGTCTCGCGAAGCGGCGAAGACGGCTTGGAGGATCGTCTCAAGCGCCGTTGCCGAGAATCCCTGGGTCGGCAATTCGCGCATCAACGTTTGCTGCATCGATTGCTCTCGTGCGGGGTCTATAATTTTTAGACCATTCGCGTGCTTATGCGAACCTATCAGGAAAGACAGGTGGGCGCGTTCATGTAGGACGTTCACTAGTCGGTGGTTTAGTTCGTCCATTCGCTGGCGCAGGCGGATTAGTTCTCGGTCCTGAGTCATGACTTTGCTCTGGGGATTGCGATGCTCGCAGTTCTCGGTCACCGGTCGATTATCTCTTGCGTGATGAACCACCGGTGGCACAGAGCAGGCCATTGTCCTGCGGCCTTACCCTTGCCGAGTCCGACGCCGTGGTTTCCTTGCTCAAACAAGTGCATTTCGCAGGGGATCTTGTGCTTTCGCAAGGCGAGGTAGTAGGCAACGCTATTTTCGGGAGGAACAACGCGGTCTGCAGTTGTGTGCCATAAAAAGGCTGGCGGTGTCGTCGCAGTGACTTGGCGATCACTCGACATCTTTATGCTGAGTTCTTTGCTTGGCTGATTGCCGAGTAAATTGCGTTGTGAACCTTTATGGGTAAACGGTTGTTCGAATGCGATCACCGCATAGCACAGGATCGAGAAGTCTGGCCGGCAGGTTCGCCTGTCGATTGAGTCGGTTGCATTAGGATTGCCAGTGTCGTGGTGCACGCTTGCACTTGAGGCTAGATGACCTCCAGCGGAGAACCCGAGGACGCCCACTTTGTTGGCGTTGATGTGCCAATCGCTAGCGTGATGGCGCACTAGTCGGAGGGCACGCTGGACGTCCAGTAAAGGTGCCGGATGGCCATAGCCTTTACCGCGATGTCGGTATTCTAGAACGACGCCAGTAATGCCAATGCTATTGAGCCATCTGGCAATCTGATGCCCTTCGTGGTCCATGGCTAGATGGCCATATCCTCCTCCCGGGCAGATTACGATTGCAGGCACTGCCGCCTTATCATGCGTAGCGTGATAGATCTGCACCCGGGGTTTGTCTTTTGCCTCGGTTCCTAAAGCACCTGGAGCGCCGCTTTGCCAGAGCAGCAAGACCTCCGGTTTCGTTGTCGCTCCGTTTGGCGGGGTAGTCTGATCAAGCTGTGCCAGAGATAGTGGCAACATCACGCACGCCATAAAGCTTGCAAGCATCCATACAGGATCTAGGAGTTAGAGCATTGCTGCAAGCAATCGCTGGGGTTGATTCGAGATCTGTTTGCTGGACGTTTAGCGCGATCCGAGCGTGCATGGCCGATCGTTCAATATGCGAAGATTCGCTGCAAACTACGGTGGTCTAAGGCCGTCTGTAGGCGAGTAGTCATTATTAAGGATCGCAGTCGGCAGCATTCGCCATCACGACTAGCCTCAGAGTGGCAGTAATTGCACGTGCTGCAGCCAGAGTGGTGGCTGTAATAGATTTTGCTGTCGAGGCTCTAACTTTTTGGTAAGCGACCTGTTGCAGGTCAGCTTGGTCGCTGCCGCAGCAGGTATTGTCGATGAGGTTTGCTTGCGCGTTATGCGTTGTCTGCACTGTGTGACGGAGTCCCGAATCATAAATAGCAGACGTAGTTACGCATCTGAATGTTGTCTCACAATTGCGGGTCAGGGCCTCTGCGGTTACGAACGCTGGCAATAATGAGCCAGCAACTGCAGAAACCCGAAGTCCTAGCGCCTGCAGGCTCGATCGATTCCTTGCGAGCTGCGCTTTGGAACGGCGCTGACTCCGTTTACTTCGGCTTGGCAGATGGCTTCAACGCCCGGGCTAGGGCAGCTAACTTTTCGCTGCAGTCGTTGCCCGATACAGTGGCGCGTATTCATCGAGCGGGTGCTAGAGCGTATGTCACCCTTAACACTTTGGTCTTTGAGCCAGAGCTTGTCGCCCTCGAGCGAGTCGTGCGTGCGATTGCCGAATCGGGAGTCGATGCCTTGATTGTGCAGGACCCAGCTGTTTGTCTCATTGCACGCGAGATTTGCCCTCAGCTAGAACTGCACGCTAGTACACAGATGACGATCGCTGAACCTATGGCGGCATCATTCGCAACTGGCCTTGGAGTAACTCGAATCGTGGTGCCGCGCGAACTATCTGTAGCCGAGATCGAGAAGTTTGCCGCTGGCACAGATGCGGAACTCGAGGTCTTCGTGCATGGCGCTCTATGTGTTTCTTGGAGTGGTCAGTGCCTCACGAGTGAAGCTTGGGGAGGTCGCTCGGCGAATCGCGGCCAGTGTGCCCAAAGCTGTCGCATGCCATATGAGCTGGTCGTCGACGGCGAATTGCGGCCACTGGGTGACGTCGAATATTTATTGAGTCCGAAAGACTTGTCTGGTGCGCGGGCTGTCCCTGAGTTGCTGAAGGTGCCAGTTCACGGTCTCAAAATTGAAGGGCGGCAGAAGGGGCCGCAATACGTTGCGACTGCTACTGCTGGTTATCGGCGATGGGTAGATGGCTTGACTGATGGTAGCGATCGTAAATCGGTTGAACGCCAGCTAGCCGATGACCTACTGAAGATGTCGCTGTCCTATACACGAGGGTTCACCGACGGGTTCTTTGGTGGTAGTGATCATCAGACGTTAGTTGAAGGACGATTCCCTAAGCATCGCGGAGTGTTTGCAGGTCGGGTCGTACGCGTAGAAGATAACCGCGTTGTCATTGTTGATGACGGTGAAGGTCGTCCATGGACGGGTGCGATTGCATTATCGAATAGGCCTGATGGCCCTGTCGGAGAGCGCACCCAGGATTTGCCAGGAGCTGGTGATGCTGCTCCGCTGTCTTTAGTGCCTGGGATGGGGATTGTGTTCGACCAGGGTCATCCGGAAGATAAGAACGAGCCGGGCGGACCGCTCTTTGCGGTGACGAGGCGAGGCGACGAATGGCATTTAGGATTTGGTCGTCCCGGACCTGACTTGTCGCGCGTAATGGTTGGTGATCGGGTGTTCGCGACCAGCGATCCAGCGTTGGCTAGTGCTGCGGTTCGCCGCAGTCGGGATGACTCTGATGAGCCTTTTGGTCGCAATTTGCTCGACTTGGTTGTTACCGGTCAGTTGGGAGTGCGTCTTACTGCGACGGCAACTTGTGGGGTGCATCAGGCAACTGCGCAGACCAATTCTTGTTTACAGGAAGCTCGGAGCGGCGGGGTCGATGAAAAGATCTTGACCGATAAGCTCGCAGGGTTCGGCGGCACACCGTTCCGGCTGGGCAGTTTGGACTTGTCTGGACTCGACGGCGGTTTGCATCTGCCCGCTAGCGATTTGAAAGACTTGCGGCGGCGGTTAGTGGCTGAGCTGCAGCCGCTTTTAGAGCGCGGTCCAGTGCGTGAAGTCAGTGCTCGCCCCGCGATTGCGCAAGTGGCAGCGCAATTTTCTAACTCGATTGCAGCGGTCGAGACGACCGCAGTTGTTGTGCCGTTACTGCGTAGCGAGGAACAGTTGGACGCAGCGATCGCTGCTGGTGTTGGCGAAGTTGAGCTCGATTGGATGGAGTTTGTCGGCTTAGGCAAAGCCTTTGACCGCGCGCGTTCGGCTGGGTTGCGCGTAACTGTTGCTACGACGCGAATTGGCAAACCGGGTGAAGACTCTTTGGTTGAGCGGATCTTCAGGTTGGAGCCCGACGGAATTTTAGTGCGCCACTTCGGTGCATTGATGCGCTGTCTGCAGCAGCGGGATCGTGGTTTGGCAGCGAAGTTGCACGGTGACTTTTCGTTGAACGCAAGCAACTCATTGACAGCCCGCTATCTGCTACAGCTTGGCCTGGATAGTGTCACTGCGTCGTTTGATCTCGACGAGAGGCAGCTGTTCGCGATGTTGCAGGAAGTGCCTGCGAATCAGGTCGCTGTGGTTGCGCATCATCGAATCCCGACGTTCCACACAGAGCATTGTGTGTATTCTCACTTGCTCAGCAACGGCCGCGATTACCGCTCTTGCGGTCGTCCATGCGAAGAACATCGCGTTGCTTTGCGCGACCACTTAGATCGTGAGCACCCGGTGATTGTTGATGTCGGGTGTCGAAATACGGTTTTTCATCATGCTCCGCAGCAGAGTGCTGGTTGGACGGATCGTTTGATGGCAGCTGGTGTGACGCGCTATCGCGTCGAGTTTGTCCGTGAAGATGGCCGTGAAGTGGGGCAGGTTCTTGCTGCTTGGCAAGATTTGCTCGCGGGTAAAATCGATGGAGATGAATTGGCGCAGCGTACCGGTGCCAGCGGCCAGATCGGGGTTGCCCAGGGCGGCATGAAGCTGCTTGCCGAGTAGGCTTCGAACTTGCTGAGTAGTTTGGATAGAGCGATGAGGACGGGTTGCTATCAGGCTGGTATTACCCGCAGAAGTCGTTGTAAGAAGGCGCAGTAGGTTGCTCCAAATGCGCAGGCTGCGTGCCATAGCATGCGAAGTCCCCAGGGGACATCGCTTGGAAAGTATCCTTGCGCGGCAAACTCCAGCACGCCGCCGACTACACTTGCCATGACTGCTACAATCATTGCCACCAGTGCCGAGAGCCGGACCGCTCGGGCGCCCTCTGGGAGTGGTGGTAGCGGACGCCGCGACCATGTCAGTCTGGAGATGACATGCAGCGCGAAGCCTCCCAGAATCAGTATTAGCCATTCTGATGGCTTAAGTTTGTGGCCACGAAATAAGGCAACGCCGGCGACCCAAAGTATGGAAATCGCAAGTGGGCAAAGGCTCAGCAGGCGATCCGACCACGGGTTTGTCGCAATACTCTGTTTCTTGCCCGGTATTTTTGAGTTGGGATTCACTAGATCGGTCTCTTATTTGCAGTTAGGTCGCATTGGCGGCATGTTCCGTGCATTGCCGGATCGTGCCCTTCTTCGGAGCTGAACGAAAGCCTTTCCCCGAGGGAGATCGTACCGCTAACCTGCACGCCTTGATGAAAATCCTCGTTGTCGGCCAAGGCGGCCGTGAACACGCCCTCGCTTGGAAGATCCAACAGTCACCGCTGGTAGACCGCGTTTTCGTGGCTCCTGGAAATCCCGGCACAGCGGAGGTCGGCGAGAACGTCGACATCGCAGTGAGTGACCTACAAGGGCTCGTTCAGTTTGCGGACGATAATGATATCGATTTGACGGTTGTCGGCCCGGAGGCACCTTTGTGCGACGGTATCGTTGACCTATTCCGCGAAAAGGGCCGCCTTTGTTTTGGGCCAGACAAGGCAGCAGCAGTGATCGAAGGATCCAAGTTGTTTGCGCGTGACCTTTGTAAGGATCATCGCATCCCCGGTCCTGGCTACTGGCACTACGACAACATCGCAACAGCGCGGGCGTTTTTAGAAGGTCGACCCGATGGGCCGATTGTTGTTAAGGCGTCAGGTCTGGCCGCTGGTAAGGGTGTTGCCGTTTGTAAAAACAACGAGGAAGCTCGTGTTGCAGTGACGCACTGTCTTGGACAAGTACGTCCAGGTGATGACGCTGCGATTGTTTTCGAAGAGTTTTTAGAAGGCCCTGAGGTGTCCCTAATCACGCTTACAGATGGTGAGACGATCGTCCCTCTCGAACCTGCGCGTGACCATAAACCAATGAGTGATGGTGATACCGGCCCCAACACAGGTGGCATGGGCGTTGTCACTCCAGTTGCGTTGTTGCCGCGGATTGAGCAGCAGATCGAATCCCAGATTGTTTTCCCAACGGTTCACGCGATGAATCGCGAGAAGCGTCGCTACCAGGGGTTCTTGTATGCGGGTTTGATGCTTACCCAGCAAGGTCCTCGCGTTTTAGAATACAACTGTCGTATGGGGGATCCTGAAACGCAGCCGCTAATGATGCGTTTGAAGAGTGACATCGTTCCGCTGTTGTTAGCTACGGCCGAAGGCAAGCTAGATACTGTCGAAGCACCTGAGTGGGATTCACGTGTCGCTGTCTGTGTCGTTGCCTGCAGCGGTGGCTATCCAGGTAAGTATAAAAAGGGCGTTCCAATCTTCGGGCTCGACCGGATTGAGACTGGTCCTGATCTGCAGGTGTTTCACGCGGGAACGCGCATGGCTGGACGTGATCTTGTGACCGATGGTGGCCGGGTCTTTGCTGTGACAGCGCTCGGCAAGGATGTCCATGAGGCCAGAAAACGTTGTTACGACGCCCTCTCAGCGGTCGAGTTTGAGGGTATGCACTTTCGTCAAGACATCGGGATCACTAAAGTGACTTCCAGCGTCTGAGTCGGTGCCCCGAGATTCTTAATGAGTAGTTCATCCAAAATGGTCCTACAGCAAGACAAAGAAGCCGTAGTCGTTGAGGACGCTCTTCGTAATAGCGGCTTTCGCTGGACCAACCAGCGGGCTCTGATTGTTCGTGAAGCCTTGGCGACGCACGATCACTTCACAGCAGAAATGCTGCTTGATCTGTGTCGTAAGAAAGATCCCAAAGTTTCTCGAGCGACCGTCTACCGAACACTATCCGTGCTCGAAGAAGCCGGGTTTGTCGAGGGCCTTGAGACCGGCGATGGTGGCCGTCGTTTCGAGCATGTTCTTGGTCACGAGCACCATGACCACATGGTGTGTCTGAAGTGCGAAAAGATAATCGAATTTCGCGACGATGAGTTAGAGCTGCGTCAAGACATGGCTGCGAAGCGTGTTGGCTTTAAGATCACGCGTCACAGCTTGCATCTCTACGGTGTTTGCAAGCAGTGTCAGAAAGTAAAGAACTCCAAGTGACGTCGATAATGGAACGTGTGCTCGTCGTTGATGACGAGACCGACTTGGCTGAATCCTGCGCTTACTTTCTTGATAGAGCCGGTTATGAGGCTCATTGTGTCGCTTCTGCGACCGAGGCCCTTGACCTGCTCAAGCAGGAGTCTTTCTCGGTAGTGATCAGTGATGTGCGAATGCCACGCATGAGTGGCATGGAGTTGCTCTCGGCTATTCGTCTACTTGATCCTGATATAGAGGTCTTGTTGTTGACCGGCTATCCGGACCTGCAAATGGCTGTGTCGGCGATCAAGCAAGGGGCCTTTGACTATCTTGCGAAGCCCTATGGTGAAGAAGATCTGATTGAGCGCGTAGCGAAAGCTATGGCTCACCGTCGCATGAAGCAGCAGAACGAAGAGCTCCGTGAGCGATTGCGTTCGGGTGTTTCTGGTCGTCGTTTGATCCACACCTCGAAAGCGTTTGGTGAATCTATTGCGATGCTCGAGCGCGCTGCTCGCACAGCGGCGTCGGTATTGTTGATCGGTGAGAGTGGCACTGGCAAGGAACTGCTCGCGCATCATCTCCATGATTCAAGTGATCGGGCTGACAAGCCGTTTGTGCCTGTTGATTGCGCTTCGATCCCAGCAGACTTGTTTGAGAGCGAGCTATTTGGCCACAAGAAGGGCGCATTTACCGGCGCGGCGACCGACAAGTCGGGCTTATTCCAGGTCGCAGATGGTGGCACGCTATTCCTCGATGAATTAGGTGAGTTGCCTCTCGAGTTTCAGTCGAAGCTATTGCGTGCAATCCAAGAGCGTCGGGTGCGGCCAGTTGGCAGTAGCGCGGAGCGTGAGGTGGACGTGCGTATTGTCGCGGCTACTAATCGCGACCTGCAGAAGGAAGTAGAGGCAGGCAACTTCCGTTCGGATCTATTTTATCGGATTGATGTCGTTCGTATTGCCGTGCCACCTCTTCGCGATCGGCAAGGTGATGTCGATGTGCTGATCGAACACTTTCTGAAACAGTTTGGAGATGCTGTCGGAATCACAAGTGTGTCGACAGACGTTGCTGAAAAGCTGCGCGACTACCATTGGCCTGGCAACGTCCGTCAGTTGCGAAATGCGATTGAGCGCGCGTGTGCGCTCGGTAACTCTCCTGAACTCTGCATTGGCGATTTGTCGCCTGAGCTACTCGCTGATCAGTCGTTATCGCGCTTGGAGGCGGGGAACTCAGATGTTGGCACCTTCCAAGAGATGAAGGCTCGTCGGATCGCCGCGATGGAGCAGAGTTACGTCGAAAGTCTGCTGAAGAAGCACAAGGGTAACGTGACTCATTGTTCTGAAGATGCCGGGATGGCACGAAGTGCCTTCCAGAAGATCATGCAGAAGTATGGGATTCGTAGTGCTGACTATCGCGCTTGATTGAGCGCTGTTACCCAGTCAGTCTTGATACAGTCAGCGCGATGTCTCAGGCTTCTGCTTTGGCGGCCTTGACCATTTCGCGAAATACCACCATGCCGTCTCCATCGAGCGGTAGTTCGCCGTTCTCGAGTTGCGTGCGGCGCCAGTTGGGCATGTGGATCGGTAGATAGCTGCGATCCGGGTGGGGCATGACGCCGAGTACGCGGCCATTGTGGTTGGTTAGGCCGGCGATGCCGAGCGGGGCACCGTTGGGGTTCGCCGGGTATTGCTCCGTCGCCGCGCCGTTCTCGTCGACGTAGACGACAGCTGCGAAGCCTTCATCGACAAGCGTCTGCTGTGCTGCTGGGCTGGTCGCAACCAGACGGCCTTCGCCGTGGGCGGCCGGCCAGCGCAGCGTCAGACCTTCGGGCAAGAAGGAGCAGCGTGACTTCTGCGTCTTCACCGTGACCCAACGACACTCATAGTGGTTGCTGAGGTTGTGCGTCAGCGTCACTTCTTCTTCGAGCGTGCCTTTGGTGCATGGCAGCAGGCCGAGACGGACAAGAACTTGGAAGCCATTGCAGATGCCGACGACGAGACCACCGCGGTCGACGAAGTTGAGGATGCGTTCGCCCAGCTGGGCCTTCATTTCCTGCGCGAGTACGCGGCCCGAACTGATGTCATCGCCGTAGGAGAAGCCGCCGGGAACCGCGAGAATCTGGAATTGGTCGAGTTGATCGGGTTGCTCCAGAAGCTTTTTGATGTGCAGATACTCACTCGTGCCACCGGCGCGTTCGAATGCGTGGTGCGTCTCGCGTTCGCAGTTGATGCCGGGCGCACGAAGGATTAGGGCCTTAGGGTTGCTCATCGGGTTGCCTCCCCAGTTAGCGTGCCGTCGAGGTCGAGCGGGTGCTTCCAGGCGTGTTCTGCCTCGGCGATCGTCAAGTTAGCGATCGCCTCGTTGTTGTTGGTGAACGTTAGTTGGTCATCGCTGCGGACTTCGCCGATGACTGCGAAGGGTACTTCGTGCAGGTTGGCCTTGAGGTCGTCGAGTCGATCCGGTGGTATTTCGAGTAAGAACCGACTCTGCGATTCGCTGAACATGCGTTTGGTGGCATCGAGGTCGCCTTCGACCAGCATCGCATCGAGTTGCACGTTGGCGCCTAGGCGGCCACCGATCGACATCTCGGTCGCGGCTGCAGAGACGCCGCCTTCACTGAGATCGTGGGCGGCGAGCACGCAGCCAGCTTGGATTGCGCGGTGCACGCCGTTGAGCGTTGCGAGTGCCGAGTCCTTGAGTACGCGAGGAGCGTTCTTGCCAAGCTCGCCTTTGGTCTTGTAGTAGACGCTGCCGCCGAGCTCGTCCTTGGTCGTGCCGATGAGAACAATCTTGCTACCGGCGCGCTTGAAGTCGCTGGTCATCGTGCGGGTTACGTCGGGGATGACGCTCATCGCGGAGACCAGGATGCAGCCCGGGATGCGGATCGTCTTCTCGCCGGTATTGAACTCGTTGTGCAGCGAGTCCTTGCCCGAGACGAACGGTGTGCGGTAGGTCATCGCCAAGTCACACAGTGCTTCGGTTGCGCGCACTAGCTCGCCGAGGCATTGCGGGTCGCGTGTGTTGCCCCAGCAGTAGTTGTCGAGGATGACCGTGTAGTCGGGATCGCCACCAGCGGCGACCGAGTTGCGCATCGCTTCGTCGAGAGCGCATTCGGCCATCGATGCCGGATCAATCTTGCTGTAGCGCGGGTTAAGCCCGTTCGACAGGACGACTCCACGCATCGAGCCGAGCTTCGGCGCGAGCACTGCGGCGTCGGCTGGGCCGTCTTCGCGCACACCACACAGTGGCTTGCCAGCCGAGGCTGCCTGCACTTCGTGGTCGTATTGGCGAATGATCCATTCCTTGCTACAGACGCCAAAGTCGGCCATCACGTCGAGCAAGGCTTGCTTGTGATTGGCTTCGGCGGGCAGCTTGGGTTCGCTGAGGTCGGGAGCTTTATAACTCGCTTCGAGCACTCGTGACGGCAAGCCGTCGTGCATGAACGCGAGGTCCATGTCGCAGTGCACGTCGTCGTTGTGCTTGACGATCAGCCGGTTGTCGTCGGTGAACTTGCCGAGCACGAAGGCCTCGGATGCTTCGGCCTCACAGACGGCCAGCACGCGGTCGAGCTTCTCCGGCGGAACGGCGAGCACCATGCGTTCTTGTGCCTCGCTGATCCAGATTTCCCACGGCGTCAGGCCCGCATACTTCAGTGGCGATGCTTCGAGGTTGACGATGGCGCCGAGGCCTTCGGCCATCTCGCCAACTGCAGAGCTGAAGCCGCCGGCACCGCAATCGGTAATCGCCGAGAACAGGTCTTCGTCGGCGCACGCCATGACGGCGTCCATTGCTTTGCGTTCGGTGATCGGGTCACCGATCTGCACGGCACCGCCGCTGAGCGACTCACTCTTAGTGTTGAGCTCGAGCGAGCTGAACGTCGCGCCGTGGATGCCATCGCGTCCGGTGCGGCCACCGAGTGCGACGATGATGTCGCCTGGGTTGGCCTTCTTGAGTCCGCGCGCGGTTGGCAGGATGCCGACGTTGCCAACGTAGACGAGCGGGTTACCGACGAAGTTGTCGTCGAAGTGCACGCTGCCGTTGACCGTTGGGATCCCCATAGGGTTGCCGTAGTCTCGCACACCCGAAACGACGCCCTTCATCACTGTCAGTGGGTGCAGGCAGCCTTGCGGCAAGTCTTCTTGCTTGAGGTCTGGCGGCGCGAAGCAGAACACGTCGGAGTTGGCGATCGGTCGCGCACCGAGCCCGGTGCCGATCACGTCGCGGATGACGCCGCCAACACCGGTGCCGGCACCGCCGAACGGTTCGATCGCGGACGGTCGGTTGTGTGTCTCAACCTTGATGCAAACCGAGTCGACGTCGTCGAACTTGATGATGCCGGCGTTGTCGACAAAGACACTGACGCAGAAGTCGCGGTCGAGTGTGTGTGTAACGTTCGCGATCGTGCTCTTCAGCAGGTTGTCGATCGTGCGGCCTTCGAAGCTCACCGTGCCGGTCAGCGTCTTGTGCTTGCAGTGCTCACTCCAAGTCTGGGCCAACGTCTCGAGCTCGAGTCGCGTCGGCGCGCGCTTCTGTTCTTCGAAGTGCGCTTGGATCGTTTTCATCTCGTGGCCGTCGAGAGCGAGGCCGCCGTCCTTCGACAATTCGATCAGCGCGTCTTCGTCAAGGCCGGTTAGCGGTACTTCGTGTACGGCCAGATCTGGTTTCGGAGATTCACTGGGCAAGCCATCGGGCAACGCATCGACGAGGATCTGTTGCACGGTGTCGTTGGCGAGATCTTTCTTGGCGATGGCCAGCAGTTGTTCGCTAGCGACATCTCCGTGCACGTCGTAGGTCTGGTAGGTGCCGGCCGCGACGACTGGTAGATCCATGTCGGCGAGCGACTTTTGCACTGAGTGTGCCACTGGGTCGGTGACACCTGGCTTCGGCACGATCGTCAAGGTGTGCACGTCCGCTGCGTTCTGAACGCTCTTCGTCGGCGCGTGCAGGACGAACTCTTCGATTACCGGGTCGCACAACACCGCTCGAGCGAAGCTGTCGACTTGTTGTTCGGAGAGCTCGGCGCTCAGCAGGTATCCGCGTCGCGAGCGAACATCCGTGACACCGTGAAGACCGGCAGCCGTCAGCGTTCGCTGCGCGGCATCTCCGATCGGGTCCAATTGGCCTTGTTGGGCCAAAACATCGATTCGCCACGCCTGCATTGTTGGCGACCACGATGCCGGTCATGTGCGAGCCTTGCAATAGCCGACGAACGCGTGTTGCGATACCTTTTGCAAGTTGGCGGCTGGATCTGGCTTCCTCAACATCTTTCCACATCAAGATGTCGTAATGGGGATTCTTTAGGTTCTGTCTGCGCGGCCGCCATTGCCCGTCTACCTTGGCTTGCCGAGCCCTTATTTGGGAACGCTATGAGGTGCTATAGCTAGTCGTACTCGGTGCTTGCTGCGACGACTGCCGCTGGAGCATCTGGTCGGGGTGCAAAGATTTGTTTGCTCAACCTTCACGTTGGCGCGTTTCTTTTGCAGTCGCCCTGTTCGTTCTGCGCCATGAAAGGAAATGCAAAGCGTGGAACTCGATTTGTTTCCTGAGCTTATTTTTGGCGTAAATGCGTCCCACTTTGGCCGTGGAGGCGAGTTTTCTTCGTGGCTTGTAGTTGGCTCGGCTTGTAGCAATGCTGAGCGTCGGGGAGATCGAAAGTTGGCTACTGCTTTGCGGCAACGGCGTTCGCTCTGCCGGTCGACTATTCGCCGCTGTCGGAGCAGCAAGCCGCTCCAGCCGAGCAACGGCCAAGCGGGGAGCTAGTAGCTCTCGTCTTGGTTCGGGAATGTGCCTTGGCGCACATCGTCGCAGTAGCTCTCTATCGCGCCGCCGATCTCGGTGGCTAGCTCAAGGTAGCGGCGCACGAAGCGCGGCTTGAACCTCGTGAACATGCCAAGCATGTCTTGGGTTACCAAGATTTGGCCGTCGGTGTGCTGGCCGGATCCGATGCCTATGATTGGCACAGATGTGGCTTCCGACATGCGTTTCCCTAGTTCACTAGGAACCTTTTCGAGCACGATTGCGAATGCTCCAGCTTGCTCGAGCGCCTTGGCGTCGTCGATCAATTGTTGCTGTTCTAAGGCGTCCGTTCCGCGCGTTTTGTATGAGCCAAATTGGTTGATGCTCTGCGGGGTTAGGCCGAGGTGTCCCATTACCGGTATTCCAGCTGCGACCAAGCGCTGTACGGTTGGCACAAAATCGCGGCCGCCCTCGAGTTTCACCGCTTCAACGTGGCCTTCTTTGAGCAGGCGGCCGGCGTTGCGCAGCGCGTCTTCAATGCCAACCTGGTAGCTTAGAAACGGCAGGTCGCCGACTAGCAGTGCGCGCTCGCAGCCTCGGCTGACCAATTCGCAGTGATAGACCATCTGGTCCATGGTGACCGGCACGGTTGTGTCACGGCCTTGCATCACCGTTGCGACAGAGTCACCGACCAAGATGACATCAATGCCTGCCGCATCGAGAAGGTTCGCAAACAAGTGGTCGTAGGCAGTCAAGGCAGCGATGCGATCGCCGTCGGCTTTGCGCTGTTGCAGGGTCGCAGTAGTGACCTTTCCTTTAGCCACCATTACCAGTCTCCAAAAGTGTCTGGACCATCAGTTGGAGGTGCAGGTGGTGGCGAGTTAGGGCTAGAGCTGCCATCGCTCGGGGGCGGTGGTGGTCGGTAGCTATCGTTTTGTTCGTCCATGATCCTTGGACCACGGCGCTTGGGTCGTCCCTTACCTTCGACGATGCTGCCGAAAGTGGGCACGCGCTTAGGATCGAGTTCGACATCGAATGCTGATAGATCGAGGCTCGCTGGTTCGATTACCTCCACCTTGCCTCGTCGATCTCGGTAGCGAGGAACAACATCTACGTCGCGACCGCCGGTCGAGCGGGGGGCTTGGCCGCGCTTGGAGTCCCGTCGTGACCCGCGCTTCGAATCTTTAGGAGAGTTACGGTGCTTTGGGTTGCGCGAACGCTGCTCTTTGTCGCGACCATTCGCAGCTTTCTTGCCTCTAGACTTCGCCGGCGCCTTGCGGGCCTCAGACTTGTGCTCGTCGTCATGACCTTCGTCCACGCGTTCGCGTGAATCGGTCTCCGCCCTGTCGCCTTCTGCGCTGTGCGGGTCCTTACGGCCGCGTCGGCGTCCTCGTTGGCCACGACGGCGTTTGGCTGCCGGCTTGTGATCGGCATCCTGATCTTCTGACTCACGTACATCTACGCGAGGTTCGTGGTCATCATCTACAGGATCGTGTTCGCGTGCGTCGCTTTCACGATCCCCGTATTCACGATCCCCGTATTCGGCATGTGTGTCCGCACCTTCCCGGTCTGCTTTTGAGCGTGAACGACTTCGCCGCGGTCGCCTACTTCGCGTCCGTTGCGGTTCGCTACGGTCCGATTCGCTACGGTCTGACTCGCGCGAGTCACGCTCAGGCGTTGTCTCCTGGTCCGAGTATTCGCGGGGACGCTCTTCTTCGTGCTCGGCGTCACGGTGGTCATGATCGTCCTCTGCTCTGCGTTGTGCGCTACGGTGTTGATCTCTGCGATCTTGTTGCGAAGTCTCTTGCTCGCTGTTGGTTTGTCTGCGCGAACCCCGCTTCTTTTTCGCCCGCATCGGTTCCGAAGGCTCATCGACCGGCTCTTCCTGCGGCTTGGCTGGTTCGAAGCTTGGGAACGTTACGTCGCTAAGATCTTCTTCGTCTTCGACGGAGCGTTTGACGCGAGGAGTGCGTTTGCGTGGCTTTCTTTTCCTTGCGGCAGCCTTGGGCTCGACAGCTTCGGGCTCGTGAACCTCTGATTCTAGGTCGCTATCTACGCTGGGATTGTTCCCTTCCGCTTGCTCGTCAGCCTGATCCATCTCGTTGGCTGGAGGCTCAGACGAAGAGGATTCTGCTGATGCATCGTCAACTTTCATGTTGCTCGCTTCTTCTTTGTCGTCAGCGCGTCGGCGGGTCCGGCGACGACGCTTTTTGCGTGGGCCAGTAGCCGGATCGCCAGTAGCCGGATCGCCCGTAGCCGGATCGCCCGTAGCCGGATCGCCAGTAGCGGAATCGCCAGTAGCGGGATCTCCAGCGGCGGAGTCTTCGCTTACTTCGGCGCTGCGATCATTAGCCGCTTTGTCGCTGTCGCGCTTGCCGCCGCTACGGTCAGCGGGATTCTTCTTTGGCTTGTGTGCCGGTTGCTTGTGTGCCGGTTGCTTGTGTGCCGGCTCCGCTTGTTCGGGCTGGGCTTCGATCGCATGGTTGTCCGAGAGGTCATACCAATGGTCGATGTTGGTGCGCTCGCCGCCAGCAGCTAGCGTTCGAAGGGCATACAGCTGTAGAGCTTCTTCGAAATAGGGGCTGTGCAGGAACGCCTCAACTCCGAAGCGACGCTTACCTTCCGGTTGCTCAAAGCGGTGCTGCACCCCGCAGATGCGCTTCAGGCAACCGGCATCGCGACGTGGCAATCGCAGGTCGATGGCCAGAGAGCCTAGTAGGCTTTCCGCAATTGAGGATGGGCTACGCGTTGGATTGCGTTCGCGACCAGACGCGACAGCGCCATACATCATGACCGCGAGCAGCACGCCGTTGGGCGGTGGCTCGCTGCCATCTGGCTGCGATTGCATTCGGCTGTCGAGTGCCTCGAGCAGGTCCCAGAAGGTGTCTAATTGTTCCTTTGAGGCCTCTACCAGGAACGTTCCGACAACTGGGATCAGGTGTTCGATAGCGCCAATGTCCTGAAGCAGTTTGAAGCTGCTGTGTGCGTGGCCCGAGCGCAGCAGTCGCAGGATTTCTTCAAGCACTCGCGGCGGTGCCGCGCGTTTTAGGTCCTCGGCGGTTTCCGCCATTGCTGCGAGCGTTTTCTTTTCGATTGTGAAGCCGAGGCGCCCCGCAAACTTTGCCGCGCGCAGAATCCGGACTGGGTCTTCGCGGAATCGAACGACGGGATCTCCAATTGTTCGGATCACGCGAGCTTCGATGTCTTCGAGGCCGTTGACGTGGTCGACGATCAAATCTCGCGTTGGATCCAGAAACAGCGCATTGATCGTGAAGTCACGCCGCAGCGCATCTTCCTCTGCCGTGCCGAACTCATTGTCGCGAGTGATCAATAGGTCCGCATCATCACCTTCGCCTTCCGGGCGCTCCTGGGGGGTGCGTCGAAACGTCGAGCACTCGAGGATCTTGGTGTTGCCGTGAAAGTGCAGGTGCGCCAGCTTGAAGCGGCGGCCGATGATCCGGCAATTTCGTGGGAACGTACGCTTGACCTGTGGAGGGCGTGCCTCTGTCGCGATGTCGTAGTCTTTCGGTGTGCGACCAAGCAAGAGATCGCGTACGCAACCTCCGACGAGGTAGGCTTCGAACCCCTTGTCAATTAAGCGCGTAACTGCGCGTACAGCATCGATGTCCAATACGGACAAGTCGTGGCCGGTCGGGGATAGGATCGTAGGTTCGATCGTTGTGGTCCTGGTTAGATAACCGTTTTGAGAGACAACGGTTTACCGTTGCGGCGGGGTGGCTGACAAGGCGATTCTGAGCCTCTTACTGCAAGATGTGTAAGAGACTAGCTTGGAGGGGGCCTCAGGCCTGCAGTCCGCCATCAATTGTTAGCACTTGACCGGTGATGTAGCTAGCTTCTGTAGAAAGGAGATAGCGCACCATGGCAGTGACGTCTTGCGGGTGGCCAAGGCGCCCAGCAGGCACTCGTGGCAACATTCTCGATTGGCTTTCACGGTGGCTATGATCGTGATCAATTAGCCCTGGAGCAATGACGTTTACGGTGACACCGGATGATGCTACTTCCGCTGCCAGCGACCTTGCGAGCTGGATGACCGCCGCCTTCGCGGCAAAATAGACGGGTGCGCGCAGCATCGCGCGCTGCTTATCGGCCCCGGCAGCAGCGAAGAGGATGACGCGACCAGACCCTCGCTTGACCATGTCTGGAACTACCGCCTGAATCGTCTGAAACACGGTGTCGACGTTGCTGGCGAATAGGTGGTGGTAGGTGAACTCGCTGGTTTCCAGCAGCGGCTCCTCGACGAAATCGCCGATTGTGTGAATTAGTGCGTAAGGAACGCCAGACGAAGCCTCAAGGGACGCGTAAGCGTCTCGCACTGCAGAATCGTCGGTAGCGTCGACCCCTGACTTTCGTGACCAGATGGTGCTGCGTTCAGGGAACTCCGCAGCAATGGCGCGGCCAATGCCCTGGCCGCCGCCAACCAGGAGGATTTGCCCGTCAGGGATTTCAAGTGGGTTTGGCACAAGCATTCTACGACTGGCGGAGCCAGCCGAGGATTTCTCTCAGCTTAGGTGGTTTGCCCGTCATCAGGACTCCGACCCGGAAGATCTTGCCCGCTGCCTTGAAGGCAAAGATGACCGTCGCAATCAGTAGGATCCCGGTGATGACATACTCATAGGTTTCCGGGGGGCCGCCGGCACGATTCATCATCGTGAATGGCGTAAACAGCGGAATGTAGCTCATCACCTTTGCGACCAAACCGTTTGGTTCCTGGACGATGGGGATCATCGCGACCAGCGGCACAATCAGCAGAATGAGCACTGGCTGCATCAGGTTTTGGGCTTCTTTGAGCGTGTTGCATACGGATCCAATCGCAACCAACACCGCGGCATACAGTAGGTAGCCAGCCATGAAGTAGGCAACGAACGAGATCAGGTAGCGCGGGTCGCCGATGACGGCCATCAGTGGGAAGTCAAAGCCGCTAATGATGATCGGGGCCAGCCAGACCCCTAGCAAAGCGAAGCCGACCCAAGACAACACCATGGTCAGGCCCGTGGCAGCAATCCCCCAAATCTTGCCGGACATGAGTTGGTTGGGGCTTACAGATGACAGCAGCACCTCCATGATGCGGATGCTCTTCTCTTCGACTGTATTGGTGAGCAGCATCTGGGCGATCGAGAAGACCGCTATCCACAGCAGGTAGACAAATGCCACTGGCGCATACTTATTGGCCTTTTCGCTGACCTTGACGTCAGAGGTCGCGCCTGTTTCGTCGATGCGCTTTTCGCGGAACTGGACCTTTTGCTGCAACCGCTGTGCAACGTCTCGCGGAATCTTTGCGTCGCGAATTCGGAGGCTTTGCACGACTCGGGTTGCGGCGCCTTCGTACCAGTCTCGCAGAGCATCGTCCGTGAGGTTGTTGGAAACGTAGTTGAACCCCTCTAGGTCAGTTTTTGGGTTTGGGCCCAGAGTGAAGAACGCGAACAGCTGCTCGTCTTCAACGAGTTTCGCGAGCGCCACCTCTTGTTCTGCGGGGTCAAGGTGGTCCAGCTCCAATTCAGACAGGCTGACCCGTTCATACTTTTTAGCCTTGTCGAAGCCCTTGCTGGCTTCCACCATCGCCTTCATGTCCGAAGCAGGCATTTCCAGCATGGCCTCGTACAGCTTGTCGGTGTTCTGGTCGTCGGGCAACTCGCCGTCTTCAGGGATGGCGCTAAAGGCCTTGCCAACCTCGCTCATGGCCTGCTGGAAAGCGCGCAAGTCGCCTTGGCGGGCGGTCATTTCGACACGTCGTCCGATCGCCGGTTCGGAGTAATCTACGACCGCGTAGGTTTTGACTTCCTTGAGCTTGTTGAGGACCCAACCGGCTCCTAGCGAGATGATGATCAACACCGGCACCGCGAGAATTCCCAGCCAGAACGTTTTGGTTCGAACGTTCTCGAGATACTCACGTTGCGCAACGAGAAGGGCTTTGCTGACCATCAGGAGTTCCCTCCAGTAGCGGAAAGTTCCGTTGCAGCCAGTCCGGCCGCAGCATCGCGTTCTTCGACAGTGCGGACGAAGACCTCATGCAGCGATGGCTCGCTGATGTCAAAATTGCGAATCTCCAAGTGATCAACGAGCCAGCGAAGCGCCTCCTGTGGGTTGCTCCCCGGCTTTAGGAAGATCTCGGCCGACTTGTTGTTGTCGTTGATGCGGAGTTGATTCGGCATCTGTTGCAGGATCGAGCCATCGCCGTCGTAGCTGATGCGGATGCCCTTATCTAGGCCTTGCTTGATCTCGGATACTGTGCCTTCAAATGCTAGCTCGCTTTTGTGAAGCATCATCATCGCGTCACACAGTTGTTCGGCTTGTTCCATAACGTGCGTCGAGAAGATCACCGTGCGACCTTCGCGCTTCATCTCAAGAATGGTGTCGCGCATCATGTCGCGATTGACGGGGTCAAGGCCGCTAAAGGGCTCGTCAAGAATTACCAAGTCTGGATTGTGGATGATGGTGCCGAGGATTTGGACTTTTTGGCCCATGCCCTTCGACATTGCTTCACACTTTTTGTCCATCCACTCTTCGAGCCCGTACTGGGTCAGCAATTCTCTCGCCTTCAAGTTGGCCGTGGACGAGTCCATGCCTTTTAACTTGCCAAAGTAAGCGACGATCTCAGCCGTCCGCATCTTCTTGTAGAGACCCTTTTCCTCCGGCAAATACCCGAGGCGGTCTTTGACCTGAGAAGCATCAGGGTGACCAAGCACAGAGATGTTGCCCTCATCTGGATGAAAGATGCTCATCACCATGCGGATCGTGGTCGTTTTGCCAGCTCCGTTTTGGCCAAGGAACCCGTAGATGCATCCT